>JBBQSD010000060.1:0-34500 GCA_038214135.1 Chloroflexales bacterium
AAAGCCGCCCCGAAAGACGGCCAGGCGCATAAAGACCGTGCGCTCGGCTTCCGTGAGTCGCTGCCAGGATTGGGTCAGCACGGCCCGCATACTGCGTTGGCGCTCGGGGAGATCACGCAGTTCTGACTCCAAAAACCCAAAACCCTGACTGAGTTCCGTCACAATCTCGTCGGGCGAAAGCACTTCAACCCAGGCAGCCGCCAGAATGATGCCCAGTGGCATGCCGCCAACAAGCTGACAGATACGCACAATCGCCTGTACGTTCATAGTGGTAGCGGTAAACTTCGGACGGACACGGCGGGCCGTCTCGACAAACAGCTGAACCGCGCTGTATGACAGCACGTCAGGCAACGTCGCTACTGCTGGGAGTGCCATACTCTCTAGCACAAACAGCGTCTCACTGTTGAGCTGTAGCTGCTCACGCGATGTTACCAGCATGCGCAGCCCGGAACACGCCTGGAGCAATTCGAGTATGAGTTCGCTGCCCTGACGATAGGCTTTTGTGAGACACATGAAGGAGATCAACCATGAGCACACGCTGTCCAGAACTAGCACGCATCCGCAAGGTCGTCGATTTGTATATCGACGGTGTCCAGCATGGCAATCTTGAGGCCATGCGTCAAGCCTTTCATCCGCAATCCTCGATGTTTGGCTACAAAGGCAAGGATCTGTTCGTCACGCCAATTCAGGGGTTGTACGATTACATTGCCGGCACAACGCCACCGGCGCAGGCGGGAGCGGTCGGCAAGGCGTATACCTGCACGATCACATCCATTTCGGTGGTTGGCAATGCCGCCTCGGTTGAGATGGCGATGGATGGCTATCACGAGCATGACTTTACCGATTACTTCCAACTGCTCAAGGTCGATGGGCGCTGGTGGATCGTCAGCAAGCTGTTCCATGCTGATCCGCAAAGCTCGTCATAGGGTCAACCAGGCAACCAGGTGGCACCATCGATCAGCGCTTGGTACGCACAACACACAAGGGGATAGATCATGTCAACTGAGAACAACAAGGCCATTATTCGCCGCTATTTGGAGGATTTCCGCACGGACCGGAGCCCGGTCACACTGGACAAGTACATTGTTGAAGACGAATTAAAGCAGCACATCGCGATGTACGATAGCGTCCTGCCCGGCTACTATCTGGAACCCGAGGACATGATCGCCGAGGGCGATCGGGTGGTCGTACGAGCAACCGTGCATGGCGTCCATCAGGGGCCATTCATGAGCACCCCGCCAACCGGCAAGACCGTTGCCTTTCCCCCTGATCATCATCTACAAACTGGCCAATGACAAGATCGTCGAGCACTGGATGCTGACCGATATGCTGGCGTTTATGGAGCAGATCGGTGTGGGTGCAGTGGTAGCATAGGCGATCTGAATGAGCGTGAGCGTTGTTCGGCTGTTTCCCTCACCCAGCCCCTCTCCCGCGCGGGGAGAGGGTGTGAACGACGCTCAATGGTCGCGTTTCGAAGGTGCGATCGTTATCTCATCGTCTGCACCTGCGCCGATGCACCAAGGAGTGGCCATGATCGAACTCTCAGTCTTGGTTGAGAGCTTGGGTGGGTTGACCTGGCCCACATGGAAGCGCCTGGTGGAAGTGGTTGAGTCATCGGGATTTGCGGGGCTGTTTTGCTCGGATCACTTCACCGTACCTGGGATAACAACGGCGGCTTGCTGGTCGTAGCAGAACAGGTGCTGCCGCATATCCGTGCGTGAGGGCGTCACCGCTCTGGTACAGTCCTACCCAAAAGAAGGTAGAGAGAAGCGTTTTTTGTTTGACCGCCACGGCGTGTTCGGTGATTATTACCGCAATCTATTTCCTGGGAACGCTCACAGTCGTCAGTTACCGCACGGATTAAAATCCGGCGGCTTGTACCTCAATCGAGAGCGAGACTCTCAACTGGATACGATTGGTTGACTGATAACAACCCACCGATAGAAGGTGTACCCCCATCGGCATGGTACTTGGCCGCAATATTCCGGGAGGCATTCAGATCGGCATGCAGTTCAAACCCACATGTCCGACAGTGAAACTGCCCTCTGGTTCGGCGGTTGTTGCGGGCGGTATGCCCACACCGGCTACATGCCTGGGAGGTATGTCGCGGGTCAACCGCAACCACCATACAACCCCGTTCTTCGGCCTTGTACGCAATAAAACCTTTGAGTTGGGCAAACGACCATGCGTGAATACGACGTTGGGTGTGGGTCTGCCGTTTGCCCTTGACGCGCTTGCGGATGTCGGTCAGGTTCTCTACGACAATCGTAGCACCTGGGTCAACCGAACGAACGATCTGCTTGCTCAGGATGTGATCGCAATTCCGACGGAATCGAGCTTGGTGATGGCGTACCCGTTTCAAATGCCGTTTGGCGCTTTTCGATCCCTGCGTACCCTTCCGTTGCAGCGCCCGTTTCAAGTGAAACAAACGACCTTCGATAGCTTTCCACCGTCGTTCGCCCAAGAACTGATTGGTACTTAGCACGGCGGGACGGACAATCCCCAGGTCAACTCCCACCACCTGATCGATTGGGGCGATGTCAGGAGCCGGAACCGTCACCACGATATGCAACCACCAGCCGCCATCCCGATGAATCAGATCAGCGGTATCGGTGGGGTAGCCCGCCCAGCGTGCGCTGTAGTCAGGAATGCTGAAACGAATCGTTTGACGCGCTCCCACCAACGATATGCGTACCGTCTGACTCTCCCAATCGACACGGTAGGTATGCACGTTATAGCGCGGCGGGCAGGCGTCCGAGTACGGCATACTGACCGTCGAGTCGGGCTTCTTTCGCAACACGAACGCACGCTTGACCGCTTCCGCAGCCTTGGCGCGTGCCGTATTGATCAGGTTGCTATTCAGATCGGGCAATGCTGCACGAACCTGATAGTAGGCCAGATAGTGCAGCTTCGTGGCATTGCTCACATTCGCTTCCCATCCGAATCGCACAAACCGATTGAATGCAGCCGTGAACAAGCGGCTTGTTTCCGCCAACGAAGCTGCCTGAGCAGGAGAGGGGTTCAATTGTACCCGTATAGTTCTTTGCATAAGTGGATTATAACATACAACAAAGCGAATTGCAAGAACGTTCGTTCGACACGGCTCGCTATTGGACGTGGACGCCGTTCGTTTCGCCGTGCGCCAATTCCTCTACAGGGGCTAAAGCCCCGTAGCTACCTTGGCGTTTCTTCGGTGTTCGGCATAGTGGCGATCGTATTTTGGATACTAGGGAAGTTCGGGGTTCCCGTTGGCGCGTGTTGGGCCGAGGCAGCGGCCAACTCTGGACTTTGGGGAGTGCTGGGGTTCATTACATACCGGATCGCAGTCGCCGTTGGGTGTATTACCGAGAACTCGGGTGGCCCGCCACCACCATCGCCACCGGCGGCGTCATCCAGCAGGCTCAGTTTCTCAGATGCTGGGCAAACTCAAGAGCGGACTTCGTCTGGCAACACCTCGTATAGGATGGAAGGACAGGTCGGTTTGGGCGATATAGTGACGATGACCACTGCAGCGATGGACATTCGCCCGTGCGAGAAGTGCCACGAACGCGCCAATCGCCTCAATGGATTGGTCGCTATTGGTGGAAAGAGAATCGAGGATTCAGACAGTCGCCCTCATCGATAGCGACACATTGCCCCCAAACGGTATATGTTACAATAAAGGGTAACGCTGTTGAAAGAAAGTGCTGCCCTTTATGAACTTTGCGACGATCGATGAGCTCCAGCGTGCGCTCGCGACCCAGGATTATATTGCTGAGCGCCCGCTGACGACTGCGATCTTCCTGGCACTCAAACTCCAGAAACCACTCCTGCTCGAAGGCGAAGCTGGCGTCGGCAAGACCGAGATTGCCAAAACCCTGGCCACATTGATGGATCGCCATCTTATTCGGCTGCAATGCTACGAAGGCCTGGATGTTAACACAACCATCTACGAATGGAATTATACTCGCCAGATGCTCCAGATTCGTATGATCGAAGCCCAGGGTGCCGATCCGCATGCTGCCCTCAAAGAGATTTTCGGCCCAGAATTCCTGATCAAACGCCCGCTGCTCCAGGCTATCGAAGAAACCTGGGATAAACCACCGATTCTGCTGATCGATGAGATTGATCGCGCCGATGAAGAATTCGAGGCGTTTCTGCTCGAACTGCTCTCCGATTGGCAGATCAGTATCCCCGAAATTGGCACCATCCGCGCTACAACACCGCCAACCGTGATTATCACAAGTAATCGCACCCGTGAGGTTCACGACGCGCTCAAGCGCCGCTGCCTGTTCCATTGGGTCGATTACCCGACACTCGATAAAGAACGGCAGATCGTTCAGACAAAAGTTCCCGAAGCATCGGCCATGCTGACCCAACAGGTCGTCACGTTCGTTCAGGAACTGCGCAAGCTCGATCTATTCAAACAGCCGGGCGTTGCTGAAACCCTGGATTGGACGCAGGCGCTGGTTGCGCTGGATGCACGCGAACTCTCGGCTTCTACGGTTGAAGATACGCTCGGCGCTATTCTCAAATATCAGGACGATATCAACCAGGTTGTGAAGGGTGGGGCGCTCAAATCCCTGCTCGACAAAGTTAAAGTCTAGCCGCAAAAACTTTCAGATAAGCAGCGTGCTGCCGCCATTCCCTCACCCAACCCCTCTCCCACTCCGAGGAGAGGGGCTCGATAGCAGAGCACAATGCCCAAACCCCTTCTCCCCAACGTGGGAGAAGGGGCAGGGGATAAGGGTGATCACACGCTACTATACATGCATAATTCGTTATTTGAACATATCGAGTCTAACTATGAGCACTGCTACATCCCCATCCACTGGACATCTCGTGACCCACGTTCTGGCGTTTGCCCACCTCCTACGGATCATGGGTGTGACGATCAGTACCGGACAGACACTCGATCTGATTCGGTCGCTTGAGTATGTGCCGATTGTGAGCCGCGAGGACTTCCGCGATGCCGCCCGCACGACGCTGATCTGCCGCCGTGAGGATCTGCCACAGTTCGAGGCTGGATTTGCCTTCTTCTGGCGCACACCATCATTCGATCCGATGATGATGGCACTGCCGGTAATCAAGATGCCACCGCGCAATCTGCGCTTGCCCAAACCAAACCAGGATGAGGACGATGGCGGTGGCGATGGCGAAGAGGAAGAAGAGAAAATCGGCCTGACCATGGCCTATAGCCCTGGCGATTCGCTGCACACCAAGGATTTTGGGGCATTCTCGTGGGAGGAAGTCCAGGCCTGTAAAGAATTACTCAAGAATCTGACATGGCGGGTGCCAGTGCGCCGAACCCGCCGCACCAAACCAACCCCGCGTGGCCGCCGGATCGACATGCGCCGCGTGCTGCGCCGCAATATGCGCTATGGCGGCGACCCGATCATCCTGCCGCGTAAGGCTGTGCGAAGCCGCCAACGGCCACTGGTCGTGTTGTGTGATATTAGCGGATCGATGGATCGCTACAGTCGTATTCTGCTGCAATTCGTTTATACCATCTCCAATGGCCTGCGCGATGTTGAGGCCTTTGTGTTTGGCACACGGCTCACCCGCGTCACACGCCTACTGCGCGAACGCGATATCGATGATGCCGTTGCACTGGTTAGCAAACAGGTCGTCGATTGGTCTGGTGGCACACGCATTGGCGAGACGCTCAAGCAGTTCAACTATCAGTGGGGCCGCAGGGTGCTTGGTCGCGGTCCGGTCGTCCTGGTGATCAGCGATGGCTGGGATCGCGGCGATCCAAAAATCCTGGGCCGCGAGATGGAGCGATTGCAGCGCTCGTGTCATCGCCTGATCTGGTTGAACCCACTCCTTGGCAGCGCGAACTACCAGCCATTGACCCAGGGGATGCAGGCGGCATTGCCACATGTCGATGATTTCCTGCCAGTACATAATCTGCTCAGCCTGGAACAACTTGGCGAGAAACTCTCCGCCATCGATTCTGGCCGACCAGAACGCCGCCAACGTATACATTCGTGACAGGTGACAGGTACGCCATATATCGGTACGCGCGATCTTGTACGCGCGATCTTGTACGCGCGGTTCGCGAACCGCCCCTACGCCGCCCTTCTATTCGCTCAGGGTAGTACGGGCTCTTGTACGGGCGATCTGTCTGTACGGGCGGTTCGCGAACCGCCCCTACGCCGCCCCTCCTATTTGCTCAGGGTACAGACGCAATATCGTGCGTCTCTACACCTTGCTCTCACGCTGCTCGATCAACTGCTCGACTAATTCGGTCAGGGTTGCGACCTGGCCACGCAACCGTTCCACATCAACACGGCTTGGCAGATCGCCTGGATCGGCGGCGGCGCTGTGCAGCAGCAGGCGGCGCATGCGCTCGGTTTCCTCGGCGGTAATGGTGCCTTGTTCGTGCAGATGATCGATCCGGCGGGCAATTTCGCCATCGATCAGCGACATGCCACCAATGCCAGCGATCACCGTCCGGCCCACCCCAGCAATCGTATTGCCACCAGCACGTATCAGTTCAGCCAACGTCCCTGTCGATGGGCGCGCACGCTCATTGCGCGATTGCAAGGCAACCTGTGCCAGTATCTGCGCCGTGATATCCTCACCAGTTTCGTTATCGATCACCTGGACTCGATCACCACCCTGAATCAGTAGCGCAATGCCATCCAGTGTGATGTACTGCTTGCGATTGGTATGGTAGAGTTTCCGATTCGCGTATTTCTTGATGATCTGCATGGCTAACCTCATGGGAGATGACGTACCATTATAGCATTGTGGTACGTGTTCAGCCGTGCAAGCTCAGCTATCAGCTATCAGCCGTCAGCTTGTTGTGGCAGATACATCTCGGTGTCTATCCTGCAAAGTCTGTTGTTTGCACAGACACGTATTGTTCGCGTACTGAAAGCTGATAGCTGATAGCTTCTGAAAGCATCTCGGTGGCATGCCAAACGATGGTGCTTCCCACAATGCCAATGCAGCCGCGACGCTTCTTTTATTCGCAAGCCTGAAGATCCAATGCTCAATAGCATGCGAGCACGAAAATCAGGAATGAGCCATCAGCCAACCGAGCCGTCAGGCATCAGCGCTGTTGTGAGCACCAGCATAGATTGCTCGCAATCTGAGCGCTGCATGCTGAATGCAAAGAATAGCTATCAGCCTGTTGGTGTGGATGGATACTCACACAACGACGGTAAACGCTATTGCTGGTACACGCAGTGATCGATAGCGCACCGTTAGCAAAAAGCAGAGCGCTCATGGAAACAAGCTGAAAGCCGAATGCTTGGAATGCCAAAGGCCACTGGCTGAGCAGAATTGCCGTAAACCAATGGCCTTCGGAATTGGTTATCGATTATTGCGTATTAGTTGGTCGGGATCGGCGGAAGAACAACCGGTGGAACAGCGCCAGTCGCCACAAGCAGGGCACCAATCACGCCACCAAGAATAGCAAGTGCCACGACCTGAACGAGCCAGGAAACCACCATGGTGATGATCGCCTTGTTCTGATCGAGGTTCATGCTTGAGCGAATGGAAAGGTAGCCAAGGTAAATCTGATAGATGCCAAGCGCTAGTGTGAGCGGTGCAACAAGGCAGGCCAGCAACGGAATGTTACCGATTGTGCCATTGATTGCAAGAATTGGTGCGAGGAATAACGAAATCGTATAGAAGACTTCGTCCTTGGTGCCGGTGCCACCCTGAGTCGTACCAATGTAATGGATCAGCGTCCCTGAGAGGAAGAACCCGACGAGCGGGAGGATAAATGCAGCAATACCGCTGATAATGCCACCGACTGGACCCATTGTGAAAACACCAACCAGCAACGAAATGATTGCACCAATCGCCGCTGCCGTGCCAACATACACAAACCCCTCACGTTGTCCGCCACGTCGCTCGAACTGCTCAAACGTCGCTACGCCCGGCTTGGTGAGCACCGTCACGCTCTGGTTAACCATCTCGGGGATTGAGACACCTTGGATCATCATGATGAGTTCTCCCTTATAAGTGATGAAGGTCTCCGACGCTCAGGTGAGTATGTGAACGATGTAGCTGGTTGCCTCCTTCTGTCGCAGAAACGAATGCTCTATCACTGGATGATGCCCAAAGAGAACAAGCAGGGGCACATCTCATTGCGCCGCTGCGTTGCCTAAACGCCACTGTAGGATGGCGCGAGTATAGCATAGTTCGTTACCAAGTGCGACAGATATCGTGCGCTATTGCCAAGAATCTATCGCACAACACGCCAACATGTTTCATGTCACCCTGCGATCTCGTGTAGCACACGTTCAGCATCCCATTCAGGGCCACGTAATTGGGCAATCTGTGCCGCCGCCTCACCAGCCTGGTCACGTTTTCGGCTGCGCAGGCATGCTGCCACAATCTGCAGCAGTGCCCGTTGATCAGCGCTATCAACGGCAACCGCCCGTTGTGCATACATGATTGCTGCATCATTGGCACCCCGATCAAGCGCAATCGCCGCTAAGGCCCGCCAGGCAACCCCAATGTGTGCAGCAAGCCGAGTTGCCTGTTGCAGATGCGCCTCCGCTTCTGCTATGCGTTGTTGCTCACGGGCAATCAACCCTCGGCATAATGCAGCCAGTGCATCGGCGTGATCGAGTGCCAGCCCGCCAGCCCGCGCTACTTCCATACCATTCAGCGCTTGTTGCAGCACATGGCTGCCCAATGAGAGTGGGTCATCGCTGGCGAGCAGTGCGATAACAAAGGCTCGCTGGGCCTCGGCGGAACGAGGATCAGCGGCGATGGCTCTGCGCAGCAGCAGCAGTGCATCGCGTGGCATACCAGCATCCAAGTAGCCAAGCGCCTGACGCAACATTCCAGCCAACTGATCAGCAGATGGATTGATGCCCTGATCCTCACGATATTCGGCCAGCACCGCTTCTTGCAATTGATGAAGCCCATCAAGCCGATTGCGGTCGATCTGCCCACGACCAAATGCCTGCAGGATCGCGTCGTAGCGGGAACGGTAGCGTTCATCGCGCAAAATACGCTGGGCCAGTTCAACCTCACGCAGGCGAGAATCACGCTCTTCAGCCTGCAAATTGGTTGCTGTCAATATTGCTTGCTGCCGTTTGCCCGCCGCAACATCGATCTCCGCTGGTGTTGGTGAACGCGGTGCATAAAGCTGTGGATCATAGCGGCCCATGCGTGGGTCGATCCGCCCCCATTGCGGCGCAGGCGGGGTTTGTGGATGCAGATGTTCGGCGGTCAAGCCCAACAATGCATAATAGTCAATCGGGTCGGTCGCTGGTGGGCCAGCATCGGGAAGTGTTGTTGGTGCATGTGGCTCTGGCGGGCGCGCAGTTCCACAATAGATACAAGCATCGGCTCCTGCTTCGAATGGTGCAGCACAGGCGGTGCAACGCACAACACCAAGGGTAGCCCGATCCGCACCCTGCTGAAGCTGATCATAGGTTTGCCGTAGGGTTGGGTCGGTCAATACGCGCCCAGCCAATTCAAGTAACTCCAATCGGCGGGCTGGTTCTGGCGCAAGGCGGCGCGGATCATCTGGAAAGATCGCCCGTAGTTGCCGATAGCGCCGCGCAATCGTGTGAATATCGGTGCTACGCTCTAGTTCGAGCAGCCGATAGAAATCCAGCCCGCGTGCAACTGCAGCAGCCACCTGCGGCGGCCCAAGATCCAACCCGCGGAAAAACCCACGCGACATCGAGCCACACGAGGTACAGATGCCATCGCTATCGAGTGGTGCAGCACAGGATGGGCATGTGTTCATCCGCATCGATTCCTTATTCCTGAAGCCTGAGTGCCAGTTTCCCAACAACCAGGGTATCGCCATTGGTCAGTGTACGCGGCTGGCGGGCAGGCAACCGTTGCCCATTGATCTGCGTGCCATTGGTGCTATCGAGATCCTCAACCATTACCTGGCCGCTGAGCACAAACAGGCGTGCGTGTTTACGCCCAACCCCATTATCCAACGCGCCGTGCGGGTTCAGATCGATTTCGGGAAAGAATTGGCTGACTGGATCAGCCCGACCGATGGTTGCCTGAGTGGCTGCTGGCAACGCCAATACCGCTCCCGTCGCAACAACCACCAATCGAGCCGGGGCCAGTGCAGACCGTGCCATAACAGGCGGCGTATAACTCGGTGGCGGAGGTGTGTAACTCGGCGCTGGTGGCGTGTAGCTTGGCGGCGGTGGAGCCACTGGCTGGGGCGGCGGGTAGGTTGGCTGGCGTGGCACACCCGCACTCGATGGCGAAGTTGGCACTGGCGCAATCGGGCGTGCTGGAGCGCTTAATGGAGCGCCACAGTTATCGCAGAATGCCTCGCCAAGCGTAGCCGGGGTTCCGCATTGCGCGCAAACCGGCGCACTACTGACCAAGGCCGGAGCGGGTTGAACAGGCGTTACCGCAGATCCAGCAACAGGAATGAGCATGGCACCACACTGATCACAGTAGCGGGCAGCCGGTGGGTTATCAACACCACATTGAGGGCAAAAGGACACGTGGTTCTCCTTGGAAACTATTGATAGCGTGCTGATCGTGATACGAGGTGATATTGAAGCTTGTTGCAAGAGCACGGCATGGTATAATTCTAACTTAATATCGGCAGGTTCATTCGAACAACCTCGCCGCTGATCAATCGATTATAGAACCATTGTGAGTATCATGCGACCATACATCGGCATCACCTGTGGCACCTTTTACGACCGTGATTGGTGTCCTCCATCACTCGGACACCGCAAAACCTATATTGACGCTGTTGTCGCCGCTGGCGGGGCACCATTCCTCATCCCGCCAATCGATGATCTGGAAACATTGCGTGCGCTGTATGAGCGTATCGATGGCCTACTCCTCTCCGGCGGTGGCGATATTCAGCCCCATTATTATGGCGAACAACCCCATCCAATGCTTGGTAATGTTGATCCAACCCGTGATTACGCTGAGATTCCATTAGCACAATGGGCGATGGAAGATGGCAAACCAGTCCTTGGGATCTGCCGCGGTGCCCAGATCATCAATGTTGCGCTGGGTGGCTCGCTCTATCAGGACATTACCGCTCAGCTCGAAAGCGACCTCCAGCACGATCTTTCCTATGCTCGCCAGGATTGGACATACATGGCCCACGATTTGGAGTTAGCCCCCGATTCGCACCTCGCGGAAATGTTTGGAACCACCCGCTTCGCCACTAATTCGCTGCACCACCAATCGCTCAAAACGATTGCGCCAGGATTGCATCCGGTTGGCTGGGCACCCGATGGTGTTGTCGAAGCAATCGAGGGCAATAATGGCCATTTCCTGATTGGCGTGCAGTGCCACCCCGAAGCGCTGCAGGGTACCGCCGATCCACGCTGGCAGGCCCTATTCAAACGGTTTGTGGATAGTTGCCGACCCTGATTCCGTGTTATCCAGGGTAGGGGCGGTTCGCGAACCGCCCGCTCTGTCCATCATTGATCATGGTGGGCGGTTTGCGAACCGCCCCTACTGTGTCGCACGGTTCACCGCCGGGGGCTGAATGCGCGCATCGTGTATAGCGCCGCGTTCGCGAACCGCCCCTACTGTGTCGCATGGTTCACCTTGCCATCGCCCGTACGCGCACCAATGCCTGCACATCGGCCAACAGATCCTCACGGCGGTAGCGCCCTTTTTGAATGGAACGCTCAACATAACCATTCAGGCGCAGGCGATCTTCTGGCGTCAGATCTTTGGCTGTTACAACAATCACCGGGATGTCGCGCCATGCATCATTGCGGTGCAGTTCTGCAGCAAAGCTGAATCCATCCATTTCCGGCATCATCAGGTCTAGCAGGATCAGAGCTGGTTGGGCTTCCGCCACCTGTTGCAGGCCAATGGCACCATTTTCGGCCTCGCGAACCGGCCAACCTTCCTTCTCCAACATACGGCGCATCATCTGGCGCGTGGTTGGGTCATCCTCAACCAGCAGAATATCGCTCTTCTGCTCTGGGCCGAGCTGGCGTAGAATGCCCAGTAGTTGCTCACGCTCGATTGGTTTACTCAAATAGGCCGATGCACCAAGCGCGTAGCCAATCCCCTGATCATCGAGCATGGTCAACATTACCACAGGGATAGTCGCCAGCACTGGGTCATCTTTCAGGGCAGAAAGCACCGCCCATCCATCCATATCGGGCATCATCACATCAAGGGTGATCACATGCGGACGTAGCTCACGAGCCAGCCGTAGGCCCTCCGCTCCACCGCTCGCCATCGCAACTCGCAGGCCATCGCGGGTGAGCGTGCGCTCAACCTGATCACGAACAATCGGATCGTCATCGATCACCAAGACCAGTGGCGGCACGCCATCCAATTGCGTTGCTAGTGCAACACCTGCACGGAATTCTGGGAGCAGTTGTTGGCCAATTGGTAGGCGCACGGTGAATGTTGTTCCAACGCCCAATTGACTCACCAGATCAATATCACCACCCATCATCTGGCACAACCGCCGCGTGATTGCTAGGCCCAGGCCCGTTCCACCATAGCGGCGGGTTGTCGATGAATCGGCCTGAACAAATGGCTGAAACAAACGCCCCTGTTGCTCTGGCGTCATGCCAATGCCTGTATCGGTTACATCAAAGATGATCATGGACGGGCCAACAACCATAGTATCGCCAGGCTCAGATCGATTCACAGGCTCGGGGCTGCCATACACGCGGCGCATATGCAGGCGGACAGTTCCATGTTCGGTGAACTTTGCCGCATTCGAAATCAGGTTTAGCAGCACCTGGCGAAGGCGCGTTGGGTCGGCCCAGATCGTGCCTGGATGCTCGGGCAACACAATCTCAAAGGTATTGGCCTTCGCCTCGACCAATGGGCGGGTGAGTTCAACCACCTCACTGATCAGATCGGCCAGAACAACCGACTCCAGGCTCAGTTCCATCTTGCCCGCCTCAATCTTCGAGAGATCGAGGATGTCGTTAATCAGCCCAAGCAGATGTCGGCCAGCCGCGTGAATACGTTGCAGATCGGATGCCGCGCCCGCATTCCCATCCGATTCGGCATCTTCGCGGAGCATTTCGCTATAGCCAATAATCGCGTTGAGTGGCGTGCGCAATTCGTGGCTCATGTTGGAAAGAAACGCGCTTTTGGCCTGGTTGGCCTGTTGCGCCTCATCACGGGCAAATTCGAGTTCGTGGCGGCTCTGTTCCAGGGTTGCGAGCATACGGTTGAATTCGCTGCCCAACCGCGATAACTCATCGTGCCCTTGTTCTGGTGCCCGTGCGCTCAGATCGCCGTGTGATCGCACCCGTTCGACAACCATTCCAAGCCGTGCAATGCGGGCCAGCACCATACGCTCCAGCAGCAGTAGCGTCAGTCCAACCGATGAAAGGCCAGCCAATAACAACCCAAGCAGTTGCGTCCGCACACTGCGCTGCCCTTGCTGGTATATCTCCCTGTCGAGCGTCACCTGAAGAACCAGCACAGGATCACCAAGTAACCCAGCCACGCGTGCATAGCCACCAATCAGCTGATCATTGATCGGGCGCGTCAATGGCTGGTAATCTGCGGTGAGCTGTGCTTGGGCAGCCCGCACATCGGCAGGGCGAGCTGGATCATCCCAATTGTAGAACGCCAGATTTAGTTGGGCGGTTTTTGAAAGCCGAGCAACCTGAGCAGCATCAAGATAACGAGCCATAACAAGGGTTCCGCGTGGTGATGAACCACCGCTATTGGGCAGAATGGGCTCGGCTGCCAATAATAACGGGCCATCGGGAGTCGACACAACCCCTGTAAACCCACTCCCATAGATTGAGATCGACCGATTCAATATTCCGTTAGCGGCAAGCTGGCGAAGAATCACATCTGGAATCGCACGATCCGCTATAGAATGGCGGCTATACAGAACCGATCCCTGCTGATCACCTATCACAACCAGGCTTATATTCAGCGATTGGAGAGCATCATCACTCAAATTTTGTTCGATGAATGCCTGATCATGGCTCTCGGCATAATCGTACATGAGATCCCAGAAGGCATAATCGCGTGTTGCCGTATCGAGGCCAGCGAGATCGACATTGAGCGCATTAACGGCTCGATCCACATTGCGGCGGGCGCTATTCGCCTCGAGCGCAGCGAAATCATTCAGCAGCACCGATGCCGATGCGGCTTCCAGAACGCCAATCAGCCCAAGCAATGCCAGGCTCACAATCAGTACTGTTTTTCTGCGAAGTGTCATGTAGCTTTCAGCTCTCAGCTCTCAGCATTTAGCTCTCAGCTCTCAGCTCTCAGCTCTCAGCTCTCAGCTCTCAACGATAGGTGTTTGTACAAACAACGGCCATTGGAGGAATAGCAAGAACTTTCACCTGCACCAAAAAGCTGACGGCTGATGGCTGAGAGCTGACGGCTCATACAAGTATACGTTGATCCACCAGAAGATCCTAGATAAGCGCGTGGTATCATGATTGCAGAACAGAGACAAATTGTTGTAGGAGTCGCCCATGCCGCCCATCACCCGCCGCCCGATCATCGGGGTGCCAAGCGCGCGCTATGCCGATTCGTGGTACACACCAGCCAATGGCAACGCAATCAGCTACCTGCGAGCTATCGAAGCTGCTGGCGGAATTCCAGCGCTCATTCATCAAACCGCCGATCAAGATGTTGTGGATACGCACTATCAACACTGTGATGGCATCATCTTTGCTGGTGGAACCGATATTGATCCAATTCGTTATGCAGCAGCCCGCCACCCCAAGCTGGAAGCGCCCGATCCACAGCAGGATGAACTCGAACTCATGCTGGCCCGCCGTGCTATCGCCGATGGTAAACCAGTGTTTGGAATCTGCCGTGGCAACCAACTGCTGAACGTTGCGCTTGGCGGCTCGCTGTACCAGGATATCCCATCCGAAATCGCAGGCAGCCTGAACCATTCCAAATCAACCGACCAGCGCGATATGGCCTACCTTGCCCATGATCTCGAATTGACACCAGATTCGTGGCTGGCCGAGCGCCTTGGCGCAACCAATCTGCGGATCAACACCCTGCACCATCAGGCGTTGCGTACGGTTGCGCCCGGCCTGCGTGTGGTTGGCTACGCACCAGATGGCGTTGTCGAGGTGGTCGAGGGCACTGGCACGAGTTTTGTACTCGGTGTGCAATGCCATCCCGAAGAATTATGGGAGCAGGCCGATAGACGCTGGGCGCGGGTGTTTGCCGGGTTCGTTGAACGCGCTGCGGGCTGATGATCTTTTACTCTTTAATCGGGTATTGTCATCCGCACCATGCCCCGCTGAAGCCACGCGGCTAGGGGTGCATCGTCCCCTTGCCGCAGGCTGAAGCCTGCGGATGGAGGGTGATCTATCCATCACTCACTGGATCGGTTTACCGGCCAACAGGTTCTCAATTGCCGGGCTGAGTTCTTCGCTGGTAATGCCACCCTCATAGCGGGCCACAACGATGCCCTTGGCGTCAATCAGAAACAGCCACGGTTCGGAGGGCAAGTTCCAGGTGGCCATGGCATCCGAGAGGCCGGCCCGCAATTCAGCGGGCATCGGGGCGCGATTTTCACTCTGCGCCTTGGCCATACTCTCGGCCTGTAGTTTGGCAGAATCGCCAAATGGGAAGCGGTAGACCTCCGTATGAATAAACTGCATACGGTCGCCATATTTCTTCTGGAGTTGGCTGAGAACGGTGACACTCGGCCCACATGTGGCAGTTCGGCAGAAGTTGGGCGTCGCAAACAGTACTGCCGTTGGCTTGCCACCCTTCAGCGCATCATCAAGGCTGATCTGATACAGTGCTGGATCTGGATCAGCCCCCGATGTCAGTTGCTTCAGTTCTGGCACATCACGCACGGTGAGAGTCTTGGCGCTGATTGCAGGTTGGCCCACCCGAGGCGCAGCCGATGTGCTGACAACTTCGAGATTATAGCGGCGCACACTTGGCTGGGGTTGGCCTGGTAATTGTGCCTGAACCTCAACACCAACATTGCCCGGCTGATCAAAGCTCATATACACAACCCAGATGCCAGCCGGTAAGCCGCGACCATAGTAGATAGCCTTTGCATCGGCCAGGGGTTTCGGGTTATTGGTGCTCAGATCGAAGATCTTGACCTTCACATTTGCTTCTGGATTATTTATTGGGCTGCCATTCTGCAACAGACCAATTGCCAATCGATTTGGGCCAACCACCGCTTCGCTGAAGGCAAACACAGGCGTGACATCGCTATTTCCAGCGTTTGGCTGTGGGGTTTGTGTACAGGCTGCCAGGGCCGCCAGAACTAGCAACCCTACATATAAACGCAATATGGATTTCATGATCGCTCCCTAAACGAACAAGTGAACAAGTGAATTTTATTTTAACCTGTTGCTCTTGTTCTCATTCAATTGACATGCCCGACGTGCTAGTGGTACAGTGACGGCTCCCAAGCCTAAAGACTTGGGCTTCAAGGGGATGCCGCCCCATCCCACAGAATCAGGTTTGAAACGTCTGGAGTCCCCGTTGCAGAATATTGATCGCCGCATTCTCATCCCGATCCAACACCAGCCCGCAGTGTGGGCAGGTATGGATGCGGGTACGCAAGGTCTTCTGCACCAATTCACCGCATTGGGAACACAGCTTAGAGGTATTGCGGGGATTCACCAACACAATGGTTCGGCCAGCGTCTGCCGCTTTGCCGATGGTCATGCGGATGAACTGCGTCCACGCTACATCCAAAATGCTTTTGCGCATCCCGCGACTCTTCCCCATCCGTTGCGGTTCCAGGTCTTCAAATACCATGATCTGATACGTATTCACCAGTTCGCGGCTGCGCTTATGGGCGAAGTCACTGCGTCGGTTCGCGATCCGTTCATGGATCTTGGCAAGGATACGCTGCTGTTTTGTGTTCTCCGGCCAATTTTGCGCGTTCTTGGCCGCATCCTTGCGCTTCTGAACCCGTTTCAGATCAGATTCATCCTTCCGGTAGAAGCGCGGGTTGTCGATCTGTTCGCCATTCGAGAGCGTGGCAAACGACTCCAGCCCAACATCAACGCCCGTGACATATTCGGTTGGTTCAAGTGGCTGTGCCTCCGTTTCACAGGAGATAGCTGCAAACCACTTCCCCGTCCGAGTACGAGTGAGTGTGACCGTTTTGGGCGTGCCTTCAACTGGCCGATGCAGTACCAGACGTACCGCGCCAACTTTCGAGAGGATGAGCCGATCCCCATCGAGTCGTACTCCATTGCCGTATTGCGGGTAGGTGATGCTATCGTAGCGCCCAAACCCTTTGAAGCGCGGATAACCAACATCATCCGGTGCAACGCCTTCACGTACCCGCCGAAAGAACGCCTGGAACGCCAGATCGACTCGCACCTGGACATTCTGCAACACTTGGGAATGCACCAACTTCATGGATTGCCGATCTGCTTTCCAGATTGGCAGAAAGGCTTGGGTATCATACAAACCACACTTCGCGCCGTTGGCGTGCGAATCCCGACGAAGCGCAAGCGTCTGATTATAGACAAAGCGACATTCCTCAAGCTGCTGCTCAAGGATACGCCGCTGACCGTTCGTCAGATAGATTCGATATTTGAAGGCTTTTCGCATCGTTTATGTATACCACATCTCAGCGTAAAATCAAACGCTTGTGCTAACGTTGCGTATTGTCTAAGCGGCTAAAGCGAGTGAAGGGCTTCTATCCGGGTGCCCTTTGGGCGTCTAAAGCTGGTGGGCTTTACGCCCTAGTTAGTAATTTACACGATAGATGAAAAGTACTATCGGCTATCGGCTATCGGCTATGTTGGGGGCCGCTATGCGATCTACGCCTCGCTCTATTGCCCGCCGTCTCCTGATCGGCACGAGCCTGATCATCTGCCTGGCAACCATCGTGTTGGCCTGGATGATCTGGCCTACCTCAGTATGGGCTCGTGCCCGTGAGTTGGACGAGGCCGAGCAACGCTGGGCGCTACGACCATTTGGCAACTACCAACTGAAGGTCACCGATAAAAACTGCCCGCAGCAGATCGAAATTCGTAACGAGCGTGTGCTGAAAGTTGCCCCCAACCGCTGCGATGCCCCACCACGAACGATTAGCGATCTCTTTACGATGATCCGCCGCGATGGCAGTGTTTCATATCCATGCATCTATAAAGGCTGCATCTGCGATGATGTCATTTATATTCAGGCCAATTACGATCAAGTGCTTGGCTTCCCATCGCGTATTCTTGTACGCATTCGCGCCGAGCCAAACTGGCGCCACCCGGAATTCTGGCAGGCAGCCTGGGATACCAAACAGATCCCAAGCTGTGATGGAATGGCGGTTGGCAGCAAAATCATTCAGGTCGTGACGCTTACGCCATCTGAGTGATTTAGGCGCTCCAGCAACTCCTGCGGCCTCAGATCAGCGAGTGTCGTGAGGCGCATGGTATGTGGTGGCAGATCCAGCCCGCTCAGTAATGGGAGTGGAACGGCCACACAGCGCATGCCCGCACTTGCCGCAGCCCGCATGCCATTCGGCGAATCCTCAAGCACCACACAGGCCTGTGGCACAACCCCCAGGCATTCTGCCGCGCTCAGAAACAGATCCGGGGCAGGCTTGACATTGGCAACATCATTGCGGGTTCGCACACAGCCAAAATACTCACGGATGGCATGGCTCGCCAGCCAACCCTCGACCCAATCGCGGTTTGAGCTAGAGGCAACCGCCATTCGTAGGCCATGCTCGCGCCCATATTCCAACAATATAGCGATACCAGGGCGCAATGGTTGGGCGGCAATCGCTTTGAGGTAGCGTTGGCGATGCTCGATGTGTAACGCATCCCGATCAACTGGGTGGCCGATCAATGCCTCCAGTTCGGCATAGGCATTGTAGCCCCCAACCGTCCCCAATCCAAGCACCCAGCGCTCGGGCAGCAATATAGCACCCTGTTCACGATACTGTTGCGAGAGTACCTCATATTCAGGCGTCTCCGTATCGACAACCAGGCCATCAAAATCAAAGATCAGCGCTTCTATCAACATCTATTGCTCCTGTGGCAGATTCGCCACCAGATCATCTGTGATAATTCTAACATAGCCATTATCGGTGGGTTCATGCGAACGTGCAAGCGTTTGCTTGACGACATGGCCAGAATGACGCACCATGCCAGCTGACTGCTGAAGGCTTATACTCAAGGAGATGGCAATGCCCTGGCAATCTGGCTATGTATCCGTCAATGGGCTTCAACTGAACTACCAGCGTACCGGTGGCAACAAACCAGTGGTTGTTTTAGTTCACGGAATGACCGACTATAGTATGTATTGGTCGCGGGTTGTGCGCGCTCTGGAAGAAACCTATGACATCATCCTGTACGATATGCGCGGCCATGGCTATTCTGATGCACCCGAAACAGGGTATACCCCAGATGATTATGCCAGTGATCTGCTTGGATTGATTGCAGCCCTTGGCCTGGATCGGCCTGCGGTGGTGGGCCATTCGCTTGGTGCTGCCACAACCTTTGCGGCAGCCATCCACAATTCGGCAGCCCTACGCTGCATTGTGCTCGAAGATCCACCCTGGTACCCGCTCGCAATACAGCAATCCGCAACCACCGAGCAACGCATGGCCCATGCCGAAGGCTGGAAGGCTGGCAATGCAGCACTGCAACAATTGGATCATGCCGGAAGAATCGCACAATGCCAGGCTGAACATCCATCCTGGAATGATGAGGATTGCGAGCGCTGGGCCGAATCGAAGCGCCTGGTTCGGCCACAGATCTTTGGTGGGTTTGATGCGATGATGGCCTATCCCTGGCAGGCAACTGCGGCGAAGATCGAGTGCCCGGCGTTGCTGATCACCGGCGATCCCGAGTTGGGCGGGATTGTCACTCCAGCACTCGCCGAGGAATTTGCACAGATCACGCCGAATGGTCGCGCCATCAACATTCCTGGTGCAGGGCACGCCATTCATCGTGAACAGTTCGACGCGTTTGTGGAGGCTGTGCGCGCATTCTTGGACTAAAAGGGGAGAATTACTCCATCTGCTCCAGCGCCGCCAGCAATTCCGTCTGATCGGTAATAATCGCATCTGGCTGCACAGTACCAAGCTCGAATTCCTGGCTGCGCACCCAGATGGCACGCATACCAACGGCCTGGGCACCAAGGATATCCTCGCGTGGGTTATCGCCAACGAACACAGCTGCCTGTGGTGCAACATTCAATGCAGTTAACACGCGCTGAAAAATCGCTGGCGATGGCTTCCACATGCCAGCATCGCCAGAAAAGACAGTATATTCAAGATACTGGCGCAGGCCCAATGCCTCAAGATCATCAAGATGTAAATGGCCAGGCCAGATCGTGTTTGAAATCAGGCCGATCCGGCAGCCATGGGTACGAAGCTGGGCCAGAGCCTCTGCCGCACCTGGCACAGTAGTGACCCCAACCTGCATCGGGCGAGCATAGGCATGCGCCGCCTCAAGCAGCATGTGTTCATCAAGGGTCAACTGGTGATCGGCGGTTCCAGCAGCGATCCAATCGACAGCCCGCAGATTGACATGTCCGCCAGTCGATTGTTGCCAGCCCACCGCCAGGCGTGCGAACATTGCCTCGACAAACGCATCCTCGCGGGTGGTTATTGGGTGGCCTTGCTCAATCAGGTAGCGATACAGGCCACGAATGCCACGATCCTCAAGTTCGCGCCATGTGCCATTGCCAGGCCGTACGAAGCGCAGCAGGGTATTGCCCATATCGAAGATCACCGCCTGAATCATGGGGTATCTCCCTGGCTTGCCGGGCTTGCCTGATTTGGTTGTGGGGTACTGGCAGCCCGAACAATCTGTTGCAGATATTGTTGCCAGGCCGTCCGATTCTCCAGCGTGATCCGCCGAACACGCTCAATATCGCCGCTCTCACCAGCATCATAGGCACGCGCCAGTGTTTCCTGAAACGCCCGCGCCATCTCGGCCACGGCACTGCGTAGTTCGGCATTCACCGCACGCTGCCGCTCTAATTCGCTACGCAAATAGGCGATCAGGCGGCTGGCCTCCTCGATTGATAGTTCCTGTTCGTTTGGCATGATCTGCCTTTATCCCGTTATGATCGGCGGTTCGCGAACCGCTCCGACCCTGAACGCTTCATATTGACTGATCATCAATCAGCGGCTATCCTTTTGAGACATACAGTTCGTGGAGGTTTTCTATGGTTATTCTAGGAGCGCTGATCGGCAGCGGTGCCGCAATCGCATTTCTCCTGGTTGGGGCGCTGGTACTCTTTGGCGGTGCTGATGCAACACGCGGGCAGCTACTGCCTGGTTTTGCACCCGATCAACCGCGTGCAGGCGCGCGTTTCCTGACATTCCTTGGGCTGTGGGCACCGATTATCCTGGTGGCAACGCTGTGTCTATTGGCTGGCATCCAATTCATGCGCGTGATTGTTGCTGCGCTGCTATGATTCATATCAAATCCGCTGCAATGCGTAGGGCATCCTCATATGGCCGATCACGCCCAAGTACGCGCAAATCGGCAGCTAGCAATTCCGTAGTATCGGGGCGTTGCCACCGAGCGCTCCGCAATAGCACAGGCCGCCCTGTTGGTTCGATCCGGGTCATGAGTGTGCCACTATGTTCACCCGCCCCAATGGCGATCTGTAACTCTGGGCAGATCAGATCGACTGCTGCAAGATGGGCGGATGCCTCACCAGCCACAGTCGAACGCTGTATCTCGATCAATACTTCGCCACCCGGCCGAGCCATACGCAATTCGGTTGCCTCTGCCGGCCCGGATCGCGAAACAAAACGCCAGTGCAGCCGGGCTGCCAGCCAGCCAACCAACATCAGCGCTGGAACACGGCTACATCCCAGTTCATATGCAATCCGCACCCGCTCGATCTGGTGCAGTTGCGTGATGAATGCAGGCGTATCGAAGCATTGAGCCACCAACTCACGCCAGATCGTCAGCCGCCCCCACGCCAGATCACCAGCCAATGGCATGCCGCCGATCAGGCCAGCCAGCCGCCGCAGCCCACCCTCTGGATTGACAAACCGCTCGCTATCGACAACCACCCGATCAGCGAGTTCGCTGAGCCGCTCGAACAACGAATCGCCGAATGGCTCACCTTCCGGATACCAGACAACCACCGGCAGATCTGGCACCAGCAATGGCAGAATAGTCCCTGGGATACGGCTCACACCCTCGCGGCGGGCCTCAATCGTAATCTGCTCACAGCAGACCTGCGGTCGGCCAGGAGCGGGGATCTGGCAATGCGCCTGAACCCACACCTCAAGCGGAGCCTGGGCCGGATCGCTCTCTGATGTCAAGCTGACCACAATTGCCCGATTTGGATGCGTTCCAGTCAGGCGATCCACCGCATTGGTGACAGCCTGGCTCGCCGATCCAGAGCGTGTCACCACCACCAGATTAAGGGTGCAGGCCCGCGTCACCATGCCGCGTTGATCGCCCTCGCTCTGGGCTGCACTCTTCCACAACTCGGTTAGCTCGCGCTCAATCGCCCGAATATCGATATGCGTTTGTCCACCCAATAATGTTGGTGGCGCGTTGGTGTTTGTCATGCAAAATACCTTATTGAATAAGCCGTCAGCTTTCAGCGCTCAGCTTTCAGCTTTCTACTGATAGGTGTTTGTACCAATGACCAGCCTTCAGCTTTCGCTTGCTTATATGAGCTAACAGCTTGCAGCTAACTACTCGCTATCGATCACTGCGTGTACTAGCAACAGCGTTCACCATAGTAGTATGAGTATCCACCTATACCAAAAAACTGATGGCTGATGGCTTCGTTATAATCTACGCCATTTGCGCCCGGCCCCCAACAACTCATCGGCGCTTTTCGGGCCCCACGAGCCAGCCTCATAATTGGCGAAATCGGTTGGTGGTATGCCATCCCAGCCCTGGTGGATTGGCGTAATCAGCGACCAGGAGGCCTCGACCTCATCACTACGGGTGAACAGAGTCGAATCGCCGAGTAGCGCATCAAGCAGCAGGCGCTCATAGGCCTCTGGCGATTCAACGCCAAACGAGCTGTTATAGCGAAAATCCATCGTCACCGGGCGGATCTGGTTGGATTGGCCTGGTGCCTTCGAACTAAAGCGCAATGAGATGCCTTCATCTGGTTGGATCTTCATGGCCAATACATTCGGATCAATATCACTCAGCGGGCCGTTGTCGAACAGCATCAATGGCACCTGGCGGAACTGAATGGCAATCTCGCTGACCCGTTTTGGCAGCCGTTTGCCGGTTCGCAGGAAGAACGGCACACCAGCCCAGCGCCAATTTTCGACTTGGAAACGCAGTGCGACATAGGTTTCAGTATTCGAATCGGTCGCAACGCCGGTTTCCTCGCGGTAGCCTGGTACCGGATTACCACTCGCGATTCCCGCGCCATACTGCCCACGAACCGAAATCTCAGTCACCTGATCGGGCGTCACCGGATGAATAGCGCGCAGCACCTTGACCTTCTCATCACGGACGGATTCGGCACGGTAACTGGCCGGTGGCTCCATGGCCGTCAGCGAAAGCAGCTGCATGAGGTGGTTCTGAACCATGTCGCGCATGGCACCGGCATGCTCATAATAGCCACCACGGCCCTCGACGCCAACATTCTCGGCCACCGTGATCTGCACATGATCAACATATCGGCGGTTCCATAGCGGCTCGAAAATCCCATTCGCAAAGCGGAAGACCAATATGTTCTGGACTGTCTCTTTACCCAAATAATGATCGATGCGATAGACCTGAGACTCATCGAAGACGAGGTGAACCTCTGCATCGAGTGCGCGGGCGCTATTGAGATCGTGGCCAAATGGCTTCTCAACGATGATCCGCACCCAACTCCCTGGCGTTGGTTTGGCCAGGCCAGCCGCACCAAGTTGCTGGATGATCATGGTGTATGATTCGGGCGGGGTTGCGAGGTAGAACAGCCGATTGCCCGATGTGCCACGGCGTTCATCAAGTTCTGTCAGGCGAGTGGCCAATGCCTGATACCCAGCTGGATCATCGAATGGCACACGCACATAGGAAATGCCTTCGGCAAAGGTATCCCAGAGATCATCCTGAAGGCCACTGCGCGAGAATTGCAGTGTATCCTCCTTGAGCGATTGGCGGAAGAAATCATCGCTCCAATCACGCCGTGCAGCCCCAATCACACTGAAGCCAGGTGGCAGCAGCCGCTCGCGCTGCAGATTGTACAGCGCCGGAACCAACTTACGGTGGGTCAAATCGCCCGTCGCGCCAAATATCACAACTGTGCATGGCTCGGGGGTGCGGTGCATCCGCAGGCCAAGCCGAAGCGGGTTGGTCGTATCGTCCGTCATGATTCCTCCCTGTATAGGGTCACAACGATTATTATAGCACCTGAAAGAGGAGGGCGGAGAGTGGGATGTAACATTGAGCAATCATTCGGGGAGATGGCATTGTGCATCCATCCGCAGGCTGAAGCCTGCGGCAAAGGGAAAACGAATCCCTAGCCGCGTGGCTTCAGCCCGCGGTGGGTAAAGATACCAATACCCGATTAAAATGTAAAAGATCATCAGCAGCCTGGGCACGAGGCTAGGAGGAAAGAGCTCTCTTCTGACTCCTGAATACTGGTCACGGTGTCGGCGTCACAACTACGGTCGGTGTGGTTGCGGGGGTATTCTCACGAAATGGCCGTGGTGGATCGGGCAGCGGCGCACGCAGCACATCCGAACCATTCACAAGGTACAGGACGGGGCGTCCGGCGTTGGTATCAACAGCCAGATTGATCAGATTATCGAGCTGACGTGCCGAATCGGGGCGCACCATGATCTGTTGAATGAGCTGGCCGGTGATCTTATCGATCTGGATGACCCGATTATAGTAGCCTTCGACAAGGAAGATCGAACCACTTTCTGGCTCACCAGTGATAAAGAAGCGCGAGGCAGCTCGAAGCGCTGGCTCAATTCCTTTTGGAATAATCTCGCGCTCAAAGGCCCGATCACCATCTGGTGTCGAGGCAAACACCAGAATCCGACCATCTGGTTGCAGCAGGTATAATTTGCCATCGACGGCCAGGTCAAGCGAACTATCGAACTTCTTGCCGCCATCATTCTTGATCCATGGATCGGGGAAGCTGCCATATTCGCCACTGCGGTAGCGCAGCACATTGGCTGGATCAGCGCCCCAGACGTAGAGATTGCCCTGGTAGTTGGCGATTCGGAAGTGATCGCCAGGGCGGCCCCATTCCTCGCTGCCAGCCAGAATGCTATAGCTCCAGGTATTATCGGTACGGAAGTAGAAGTTATATGGCCCGCCCGCCGTATTCTGCGTAACGGCCACAATCGTATCGAAACGCCAGGTAGCCCCAAGCACACGCCCAACCGTCAGCGGCCCAAAGGTATCCTGCGGGCGCAGAATTGGTTCAATCGAACCACCAGTTTTCGGCTGGCGGTACAGCACACCCGTATTGGTATCCAGCATATAGATCGAGGCAAAACTGGTTGTGTCGGTAATACCGCGTGGCAGCGGTGGAATAATCACATTATCGAAGAATGCGCCAGGCTGTGGGTTACGCGCAAACAGATCAATGGTATCGAAGTAGCTCACCTTCTGGATCGATGTTAACGCTCGATTATACTCACGCTGCAATGCTTCAAAGCGCTGCCGCCCATCGATCGTTGCCGTGATCGTGCCAGTTGCCTGAATATTGGCGATTGCCTGAGCAGCCTCGCGCAAGCGTGCCTGAGCGGTACTCTCATCGGAAGCGGCATAGATCTGGGCTACCGCCTGTTCGGCCTGGCTGAGCCCGCTATCGGCCTCACGGATCTGATTCTGGTTTGAGAGCGTCACGCCATACAGCAGCAGGATCATCACCAACGAGACAAGTGCCAGCAGCCACAGCCAGGGAAACGCTGGTGCCTCACGTCGATACGAAAGGCCGGGGGTCCGGCGAGGCTGTTGCGTAACGCGCTGCGGCACCCCGCGCATACGCCGTTTACGGCTGGTCTGGGTGAAGTAGCTATTAATTCGTGAGAGCGGCCCGTTCGGGCGCTCATCGAACGATGGCGCCACTGATTGCAGGCCACGCTGATTGTTTGCACGCGGGATTGGATCGCCAAGATTAATACGTTTCTCAGTTGGTACTGCGCCGCCATAGCCAGATTCACCAAGCATTGCCGATGGCGGCAGGCTGCGCTGCCGCTCAATCGGGCGAGCTGCTGGCCCAGCTAATCGAACCTGGCGCGCATCTTGGTCCTGGGCGATCTGCTGATTGATCGGTTCCCCAAGATCAATTGGGCGTGGCAGAGATGGCGGGTTTGGCGAATGGGTTGGCTGATCAGGCATCTCCGTTAGGTTGCGTTGATCCTGCTCATTCCGATCCACCCGCGCTCCCGCCCGCTTGAGGCGTAAGCGCTCCATTGGGCCACGGGCGATCAGCACTATTTCGCCACTTGCTCGATTCAATACATCCTGCGTCGCACGGAATGCCATCCGAACCCGTTCACTGATGCCAACCGAACTCAGTGGAGCCGCTTGTGCAGCCGGACTCAATGGTGCGAACACACCAATCAGAATGCCATGCGCGTCGGTAATTCCCTGCTGGCTACACAGCTCCACCAGGCTCTGCACCGATCCCTGTGGATCGCCAGCACGTAATAGCCGCAATGCAGTATCTCGCTCAAGCCGCTTGGAGAGATTGCTTGTACATACCAGCGCCGCATCGCCAGGCCGCAATACCGCCCGCGCAAACTCGGGTTCAACAGTCAGGCTCGCGCCAAGTGCGCTCATGCGCAGCAGTGGCGTCGGCGGGCTTGGCGTTGTATCCCAGTTTGGGCTTGGTGGAATAGCACGCAGCCGCCCATCACACAGCACAATCATCTGGCATGGTGCGATCTGGGCAATATACAGATCGCCATCCTTGAACACAGCGCATGTCACCCCAACCAACCCACGCTTCTGGGGTGATGCGCTAAAATTCTGCTGGTACAGCGCCTTGTTTGCAGCAATAATCGCCTTGCGCAGCGATGCCGTCACGCTGAATGAGGTATCCTCGTAGAAGGCCTTATGAATCGTACGAATCACCGTGTGGCAGGCATCGCGCCCGCGCCTGCCCTCCTGCTCTGCTTCGGCAATAATATACAATTGCCCCTTACGGGCTTCGGGCGCAAACAGGCCAGAGGACTCAGCGGCCAGTGCCATATCACTGGTGGGCTGGGCAATAGAACTGATGATTCCAAACTGGCTCTGGCGTATCTCGTACCTGGCCATAATGAGTTATTACTCTCGTATATTTCACCCCAACATGACAGTGGGGGTGCAGGGCCTGCGGCCCTGCAAAGATCATTTCTTGGTGCGGCGCGGCTTTGCCGCGCTGCACCAAGAAACAGTAAAATGGCATTCAGCCTAGCTGAAAATATGCCTATCTTTGGAATGGTGATTATACCATCTATCTATTGAATCGTTTGATCTGTGCTATACTTTGAAAGAATTCATCACGATGCTGGTTCTGCGGATACGATTACATACGATTGCAATGGTGAGATCCTATGAAATTACGTGCAATTGCACTGCTGGCCATCCTGCTCAGTGCTTGTTCAAATCAACCAACAACCCAGAGCAGCCTTCCGACACCAACACCCCGCCCTGCTCAACCTGCGCTCGAAAAGCCGACCTACACCGTGCAGCGCGGTGAAGTGATCGACAAGATCGAGGTGAGTGGCTTTGTTTCGGCCAAGAAACAGCAGGAACTCTCGTTCACCCAGAACGGCTTCCTTAAAGTGCTGTATTTTGACCGTAACGCTCCTGTGAAAAAGGGCGATGTGTTGGCCGAACTCGATCTTGGCGAGCTACCAAACCAACTGCGTCAGGCTGAAGTGGCGCTGGCGCAATCCAAACTAGCTCTTGATCGGGTGAATTCAGAACGAGATCTGGCAGTACGCCGGGCCGATCTGGATCTTATTGATGCCCAAGCAGCACTGGCAAAACTGCAAGCCCCGCCCGATGCACTGGCCCAAGCCCAGGCGCAATCCAAGCTGAACCAGGCCCAGATCGGATTGCAGGATACCCGCGATAGCGCTTCGGCTGCCAGAAGCGCAGCGGAACTACGCCTGAATCAGATTGCACTAACCCTGCCACCACTGCAAGCCGCCTATGTCCAGGCACTTGAGAAGTTCCGTGATGTCGATGGTAAACCCCAGGATTGGCAGTACAAGCCACTTCAGGAAGCATTGCTGCGGGCCGACAGTGAATTAAAGAATGCTGAGAATTCGCTGGCGCAGGCCAAACTGGCACTGGAAACGGCACAGAAGGCTGAGATAACGGCCAATGCCAAAGCCGAACAATCCGTGGCCGATGCACAGGCCGAACTCCAGGCACTTAAGGCCGGGCCAAAAGCAGCCGATCTGGCAGCAGCACGAAGGCAAGTCGAACGAGCGCAACTGGCGATTGAAGAGGCCAAGCGTGGCAAAGGCAATGATGAACTTGAGCAAGCGGTGGCAACGGCCACACTGCAAAAAGAACGTGTCGATGCCCAGATCACCGCTGGGAAGTTGATCGCCCCGTTCGATGGCCAGATCGCCCAGGTTTCCAAGCGCCCTGGTGATCAGATCGATGCCTATAAAGCCGTGGTCACAATGATGGACGATAGCGAGCGTGAGCTGCTGATTAATAGTGTCACCAGCCAGGATGCGAATAAGATCGGTGTTGGCATTCCTGTCGATATCGTCTTCTCACGCCACCCTGGAAAAACGTTTGCTGGTACGATCACCAAACTACCAACTGCGGCAACCAGTAGCGCTGCAACGATTACGCAGGATCCAAACTACCATGTTGATTATCAGGTCGATGTTGCCCTTGATGTTGGTGATCTTGGCCGGGTGACGATCACGCTTTCCAAGAAGGAGAATGCGCTGTGGCTGCCGCCACAGGCAGTTCGGGCCTTTGAGGGGCGGCGCTTCGTGGTTCTGAAGGATGGAGATCGCCAACGCCGTCAGGATGTGCGCGTCGGTATCACCAGCCAAGAACGAGTCGAAATTCTTGAGGGGCTCAAGGAAAACGATGTTATTGTCGGGCAGTAGAATCGGACAATTAATGATCGACGATCACTCATAGCCTGCTAAGTAAGCAGCTATCGGTCAATCGTCGGTCATTGATTGTCCACTGAGCAAATATATGGCTTCTCAACCAACAACCCGGCCACAACCATCCCCATCCAAAGCGGCATTTGGCCGACGCACACTGCGTGTATGGTCGCCGGGCATCATCATTGGCCTGGTGCGTGTGGTTGCTCGGCGGCTGTGGAGCCACATGGCGCTGATGCTAGCAATTGCTGCTGGCTTTGTCGTCGCAATCGCTCTGGTTGTCAGCATCCCCGTGTATGCAGAAGCGGTTGGCTATCGCATTCTGCGCGATGAGCTTTCACGAACCGATACGGGCGCTACCCGCCCACCATTTGCATTCATGTACCGCTATATCGGCTCGCTGAGCGGTTCGATCGACATGACCGACTATGCCAAGCTCAATACGTATATGAACGAGCGGCTGGTGAATTCGCTTGGCCTGCCGGTCTCGCAAACCGTGCGCTATGCCGCCAGTGATCGGCTGCCATTATTCCCCACAAGTGGTTCCGGCGATCCACTGATCTGGGTGAATATGGCATTTGCAACTGATCTCGAATCGCATATTGAGATTGTTGATGGCACCTTCCCCAAAGTCACCGATGGCAAGGAACCGCTGGAGGTGCTACTTTCTGAACCATTAGCATCGCAGCTTGGGTTGCAGGTCGGCGAGGAATATCTACTGCTGGGTGCCAAGGCAGGCCCCAACCGTATGCACCTGCCCGTGCGGATCAGTGGCGTCTGGCGGGTGAAGGATGCCAATGATTCATACTGGTTCTATGAACCAGAGACGATGGCCGAGACGCTGTATGTTCCCGAGCAGAGTTTTCGCAACGCGCTGGTGCCACGCCAGGAGAAGCCCGTCTATGTTGCACTCTGGTATCTGCTCGCCGATGGCAGTGGTATCCGTTCCGCCGATGTGCCAGCGGTATTGGGGCGGATCAATCGCACACTGAACGAGGCCTCAGGCGCACTCCAGGGCGTCCGACTCGATGTCTCGCCAACAGCGGCGCTGGCTAATCATCAGGCCCAGGTGCAGCGATTAACCATTATTCTGACAGTTTTCAGCATTCCGATTCTCGGGCTAATCGCCTATTTTATCGTTCTTGTGGCTGGGCTCGTCATCCAACGCCAGGGCAATGAGATTGCTGTCTTACGCAGCCGTGGTGCCTCACGCGGGCAGGTTCTGGGTATCTATCTGCTCGAATGGGCGCTCATGGGCGGGATTGCGCTGGGGTTGGGGGTTCTACTCGGTCAATTTGCTGGAATGATCATGACCTGGACACGATCATTCCTGGATCTGCGACAGGGCGAACCACTGCCAATTGCACTCACCCAGGAGGCCTGGTCACGGGCGTGGCAGACGCTAGGGCTGCTGGTGTTTGCCAGCCTTCTGCCAGCCTTTGGTGCCGCACGCTATACGATTGTTTCGTTCAAAAGCGAACGCGCACGCGCCACCCGCAAGCCGTTCTGGCAGCGCAGCTACCTCGATCTGCTCTTGCTGATTCCCGTCTATTATGGCTATAGCCTGCTCAGCCAACAGGGCACGCTGGCGATCCTTGGGTTTGGCGGGCCAGCTGGCGATCCATTCGGCAACCCGCTGCTGCTCCTGGCTCCCAGTTTGTATATCTTCACCACAGCGCTGGTCGCAACCCGCCTGTTCCCCTTGCTGATGTCCGCCCTGTCATGGCTCTCGGCCAACATGCCTGGCGTCGCAACAGTTACTGCGATGCGCTATCTGGCGCGCACACCTAGTGCCTATACTGGGCCAGTTCTGCTGCTGATCCTGACGCTCAGCCTGGCTACATTTACGGCATCCATGGCACTGACCCTGGATCGGCATATGTATGAACAGGCGCGCTACGATACCGGCGGCGATATGCTCGTCTATGATCTTGGACAGAGCACGCAGACGAGTGCAGTACCTGGTCGACTGGCCCCGACAGCACAGCAGCAGCAGGATAAGCTCGATGAAGCGCGTTATATGTTCCTGCCGGTCAGCGATTACCTGAGTATCCCTGGCGTTGAGGCAGCAACACGGGTGAGTACCACAAAAGTCGGCTATGTCATTAATGGTCGAACATTCGATGGCCAGTTTATTGGTGTTGATCGCGCCGATCTGCCGGATGTTGCCTACTGGCGCGATGATTATGCCCCTGAGTCACTTGGTGCGCTCATGAACCGCCTGGCCGATGATCCCAGTGCAGTACTGATCCAGGGCAGCTTTGCATCGCGCACTGGTCTTCGCGCCGGCGATCAGCTGGTTGTCAAGATGACCGATCTGGACAAGACGGTTGATGTGACATTCACTGTCGTTGGCTATATTAACCTGTTTCCGACGATCAACCCACAGGATGGGCCATTCATTGTCGGCAATCTGGATTATGTCTTCGACGCCCAGGGTGGGCAGTATCCCTATGATGTGTGGATGCGGGTTGCACCGGGAACCCAGCCACAGGCAATCTACCAGAATGCTGTCGATCTGGGACTGAAGGTCTTCGATAAAGGCTTCTCGCCTAATCAGATCCTCACAGAACGAGATCGGCCAGAGCGCCAGGGGTTCTTTGGCCTCCTCTCGGTTGGCTTCGTCGCTTCTGCCTTCCTGACGGTGCTAGGGTTCCTGTTCTATTCGGTGTTGTCGTTCCAACGGCGCTTCGTCGAACTGGGTATGTTGCGGGCGATCGGGCTCTCATCACGCCAACTGGCCGTTCTGCTTGGTTGGGAAACGGCACTGATCATTGGTGCTGGTATGCTTGCCGGAACGCTCATTGGTGTGACAGCCAGCCAGTTGTTTATTCCATTTCTTCAGGTGCGGCGCAGCGGCAAGCCATTGCTCCCACCATTTGTTGTGCAGATCGCATGGGATCAGATCGGGCTGATCTATGCCGTCTTTGGTGCAATGCTCCTGCTTGCGGTGATCGTGATGCTGATGCTACTGCGGCGCATGAAACTGTTCCAGGCCGTCAAACTGGGCGAGGCGATATAACATCATGACACAAGAACCACTGATTCTGTGCGAAAACCTGGTCAAGATCTATAAACTCGATGAGATTGAGGTTGTTGCACTCCAAGGCCTGGATATGCGTGTCGAGGCTGGCGAGGTGATGTCGATTGTTGGTTCATCTGGTTCCGGCAAAACAACGCTGCTGAATGTATTGGGTGGCCTGGATCGGCCATCGGCGGGGCGGGTGATTGTTGCAGGCAATGATCTGCTGAAGCTCACCGACGGCCAGCAGGATCAGTATCGGCGGCGCTATGTTGGCTTCATCTGGCAGCAGAAGGCGCGTAATCTCATCCCATACCTGAATACCGAGCAGAATGTCGAACTGCCGATGATCATGAGTGGGGTTGGTTCGCGTGAACGGCGCGAATGGGCCGGCGAACTGATCGATGCGGTTGGGCTTTCGGAACGACGCTATCATCGCCTGGCACAACTTTCGGGTGGCGAGCAGCAGCGCGTTGCAATTGCGGTTGCGCTCTCCAATCGGCCAGCGCTGCTGTTGGGCGATGAACCAACAGGCGAGCTCGATTCGAACACAGCTGAGTCTATCTTCGAAATCTTTCATAACCTGAACCGAATCTATGGCCTGACAGTCGTGATCGTCTCGCATGATCCACAGATCGCCCGTTTTGTTGATCGGGTCGTGGCTATTCGTGATGGCAAAACAAGCAGCGAAATTCGGCGCAGCGAGCCAACCGCTGAGGAACGGGATCGAACCGATGGCGTGGTGAGTGAACAGCGCTACGAAGAATTAGTTGTGCTCGATTCTGCCGGGCGGTTGCAGGTGCCGAAAGAGATCCGTGAGCGCTATAATATCGGCGACCGTATCCGCATGGAGGAGACTCCCGAGGGGCTGCTGCTGCGGCCAGTCGAGGGTGCGAGCATTGCTGTCAAGCGCCTTACAGAACCAGATGAGCCGCCAGCCGCCAAGCCAACCGGGATTCGCAAGCTATTGGCCGGGTTGCGCAGAGGGAAATCATCGTGATAGCAACGACACCACAAACTGCGGTGCGTGTTACTGATGTGACGCGCTCGTATACGATTAACAGCGAACATGTGCTGGCGCTACGGGGGGTGAGCCTGGATGTGGCCGTTGGTGGGTTTACCGCGCTGATGGGCCGTTCTGGTTCGGGCAAGACAACCCTGCTGAATATGATTGGCGGGTTGGATCAGCCAACCACTGGCGAGGTCGCAATCTATGGGCAACCACTCAGCAAGATGAACCAGGAACAATTAACCATGTTGCGGCGCACGAAGATCGGGTTTATCTTCCAATCGTTTGCGCTGCTGCCAATTCTTTCTGCCTGGGAAAATGTCGAAATGCCGCTCCGTATCGGCGGTATGCGTTCGGGCAAGGAACGGCGCAAGCGTGCCGAAGAGGCGCTGGCGCTCGTCGGGCTTGAGAAATGGTCGACCCACCGCCCATCGGAGATGTCTGGTGGACAGCAGCAACGAGTCGCAATTGCACGAGCGCTGGCATCGAAACCACAACTGATGCTCGCCGATGAGCCAACCGGCGAATTGGATTCAACCACCGGTCGCAATCTGCTGACGTTGCTACGCGACATCGTAAAGGCCGAGAAGGTCACGCTTGTGATGGCAACCCACGACCGCACGATCCATGAGTTTGCCGATGAGGTGTACCACATGCGCGATGGTCAGATCTTCGACCGAACCCGTGATGGTGTCAGTGTTGAGAGCATAAGCGTCGGCGCAGTGTAGAAACCTGCCATTATCATGCCCACCCACCCAGCCCGTCGCCGCCTGATCGCATGCCTTGCACACCCAGACGAGCAGATCGATCTGGCTGATGCTGCGCTGTGTGTTGCCTGGGAGGATCGCGATAGTGGCGACCCCGATGCCGCACTTGCGCGACTTGATGCAATTGCCAACGACGGACGCGCCCACATTGCTGGCCTCAGCCACCCACCACGTATTGTTGCGGCGCTCAACAGCTACCTGTTCGAGCACCTCGGCTTCTGTGGCAATACCTGGAGCTATGGCGAACCAGCCAATAGTTTCCTTGATCAAACCCTCGAAACACGCAATGGCCTGCCGATCACCCTAGCGATTATGTATACGGAAATCGCTCGTCGACTGAATTTACCCGTCTTCGGCGTCGCATTACCAGGCCATTATATTGTTCGCTACCAGGCACCAGCACAGGATATTTTTATCGATCCATTTCGTGGCGGGCGGATCTGGAGCTATGCCGAATGTGAGGCACATGTCGGGCTGTTCTATAACACGGTGACACCCGAACTCATGCATAGGATGTTGGCACCACCATCGCCACGGGCCGTGATCGCACGAATCCTGCGTAATCTGAAGGGTTCCTATCTCGAACGCAAGGATTTTGCCCATGCGCTGGCAGCCATTGAGCGCATCATTCTGGTTGAGGGAGAATCGCTCAACGAAATCCGGGATCGCGGGCTGCTGCAATCGCGCCTTGGCCGCATCCATGTGGCACTCATGGATCTCGATACCTATATTCGCGGGACGAACGAAGCCACCGATCTCGATACCATTCGCCGCCACGCCCTGCGCCTGATCAGGCAGATCGGGACGCGGAGCTAAG
>JBBQSD010000061.1:0-34446 GCA_038214135.1 Chloroflexales bacterium
GACGCCTGGCGTCTCCCCCTTTACAAAAAAGAACTTTTGTGCTACAATCGGAGTTGATCGTGATTGTTCAGCGACATGATCTCTGGTACGAGCACATAATGAAAGGGCACGAGCAATTATGGAAGATGTAGCCTTCACCCGTGGCCCGGCACGGCGGCCAGTTCCTCGGGTAGCCGATGCACTGTTGCAATGGTCGACGGGATTGCAGACGAAGGAACGCCGCATCTATGCTGGATGGTTGGCGGAGGTAGGCCGGATCGATACCCTGGATGCGGCCATGGAGCAGGCTGGGTTTGCACAGGTAACGATCAAACACGGCGGCGGGAACTTCGTAACGCATTGGGCGGTTGAGGTTGCCAACCTGTTTGTGATTGCCGATGGTGTTCAGACGATCAGTGAGATGAAACACACCCCTGATCGCTATGGAATCGCCTTTGGCTGGCGGCAGTTGCAGGATGGGCGCGGCCAATCGGTGTTACGTTTCCGAGCCTATGTGCAGGAACTACTGCACGTCGGGTTTCACGAGCCGCTATTAGTGACTGTGAAGAGCACGCTCACGGGCGATGCCCTCAATGGGTTGATGCGCCAGTACGAGGTGCTTGATGCTGTTGATGCACTGCGGAAGCAGCAGGGCAAACCAGCACTTCAGCCACCATTCTATGCATGCAGCATACCGCTTGGCCCTGGAGCCGAGGTATCGCGTGGCAGTGCACAGACAAAAGAGATCACGCCGATTGTGGCTCACATCCCAACCCCAGTAACACGCGAATATGTTCTGGCACACTGGATTCGGCGCGAATGGGCAGCATTGATTGAGGCCCAAATGGACCAGACTATTGCATGGTCCACGGCAAACTCACGCCAGATTGTGGCCGGTGAGGATCAGCAAGCACCAGCACCAGATGAGGAAGCAGCGCCAGTTGCGAATCCACGGCCAGCAGCAATCCGTGCGAACGGGGCGTAGAGACGCCCATCTGTGCTGCGGGTTTGATTGCACGATTGGTTTGAAAGGGCGATGCATCACATGATGTGTTGCCCTTTGTGTTTGCCCAACTTTCACCATCGTGGTACAACACATAGATGCAAAATCTCATTATGCCGGTGCAGCCGATACTGGAAGCGATCACCCGCGCTGGCGGAATGCCGCTGATTGTTGGCGGAGCCGTTCGCGATGCGATGCTGGGCATTGAGGCCCAGGATATCGATATTGAAGCCTTTGGCCTGACACCGGATCAACTCGCCAATGCCATCAGTGCTGTTGGCCGGATTGATGCAGTTGGCCGTTCGTTTGGGGTGCTCAAGCTGCGCCTGATCAATGGCCGCGCTATTGATGTCGCCCTGCCCCAGCGGCGTAGCCGTAACCCAACTGGCGAGCGCGGGTATCTTCCTGAACCAGATCCACATGTGACGCCGCGTGATGCCTGCGCTCGGCGTGATTTCACATGGAATGCCATGGCGATGACTGCCGATGGGAGTATCCTAGATTTCTTCGGCGGGCAACAGGATCTGAACGCACGAGTTATTCGCCACACCTCCGATGCATTCGATGATGATCCATTGCGCGTCCTGCGGGCGATGCAATTCGCGGCACGCTTCGATTTTCAGCTAGCACCCGAAACAGCGGCCCGCTGCCGCTCTCTACTGCCCGAAGCAGCAGCACTGCCGCTCGAACGGATCTGGGGTGAATGGCTAAAATGGGCCTTACGCGGTCAGCGTCCATCTGCTGGGCTGCGCGCACTCCAGGAATCTGGTTGGCTGGCATGCTACCCAGAACTTATAGCGCTGATTGGTTGCCCACAGGATTCAATCTGGCACCCAGAGGGCGATGTGTGGGTTCATACAGGCCATGTCTGTGATATGGCAGCGGCAATCGCCGTACGCAATGGGCTGAACGATTCGCAACGTGAAACGCTGCTGTTTGCCGCGCTCTGCCATGATCTCGGCAAGCCAGCAACGACCTACACCGATTCCGATGGGCGCATTCGTAGCCCTGGCCATGCCGATGCTGGCCTCGCACCAACAAAAACATTACTGGCCCATATTGGCGCTCCGAGCCGGGTGACTGATCCCGTGCTGCCCTTGGTACGCGAGCATATGTCGCTGCTGCACGCAGTACCCAATGAACGCTCGGTGCGCCGCCTTGCCGTGCGCCTTGGCTCAGCGACAATTGCTGATTGGCGGCGGCTCGTCGCGGCGGATGCATCGGGGCGGCCACCATTGCCCGCATCGGATCCCGGCGAAATCGTTGAGCAACTCGCAGCACAGCTTGGAGCCGCCACTGGTAAGCCAGTGCCAATTGTCAATGGCCGACACCTATTAGCGCTTGGCTATTCATCAGGGCCACACATGGGTAATGTGCTGCGGCGAGCCTATACTGCCCAGATTGAGGGCGAGTTTGCGACGCTTGAGGATGGATTGGAATGGCTGAAGCGGGAGATAGCCTGACTAGATGATAAGAGGATTGCCTTGACCGGATGACTGTATGACCTGGTGACAAGAGGATTATCTTGACATGCTGACACGGTGACATGCTGACATGGTGACTGTGCTAAGTAGAAATGGTACAGCTTCGATTAAGCATCTATCACCATGTCACCCCTTCACCGTGTCACCGCGTCAGTCTCACCGTGTCACGATCTCAGGGTAGGTTCTGTGTATGTCTGTGGCCGACGGTTTGCCAGCGAAGGAACTTCGGCGCGGATCTTGTGCAGCAAGGCAAAATCAAGATCGGCCATGACGATGCCTTCACCATCGGCGGCTTGAGCAATAATCGTGCCCCATGGATTGATCACCATACTGCGGCCATAGCAACTGCGGCCAGGCGGGTGGCTGCCCCACTGGCCAGCAGCCAACACATAGCACTGGTTTTCGATTGCACGGGCACGCAACAAGACTCCCCAATGATCCTTGCCCGTATATGCAGTAAAGGCAGCCGGAACAACCAATATCTCCGCGCCAGCCAATGCCAGCAGCCGATATAATTCCGGGAAACGCAGATCATAGCAGATCGACATGCCAAGCATGTGATCGCCAACTCGGGCGACGACTGGAGTCTCACCAGGCAGAACCGTATCGGACTCACGGTATGATCCGGCAGCGATATCAACATCAAACAGATGAATCTTCCGGTAGGTGGCCGCGATCTGGCCCTGCGGATCGAACAATACACTGGTATTAAAACACATGCCGATCTTGTTTGAACGCTCCGGGAAACTTCCAGCCAGCAGCCAGATGCCATGGCGGCGTGCAGCAGCGGCAAACGACTGACTTGATGGCCCATCGATAGCCTCGGCGTTCTCCCAGACCAATTCGCCACGTCCAAGGAATGTGACAAATTCTGGCAAGACGACGAACTCCGCGCCCTGTGTAGCAGCCTGCTCGATCAGTTTGAGCGCCGCTTGCACATTCTTGTCGCGATCTTCCTGGGAATTGGTTTGTGCTAGCCCAACACGCATCAGAATCTCCTTCAGAACCCGCAGGCTGAAGCCTGCGGCCATAGGACGATGAACCCTAGCCGCGTGGCTTCAGCCTGCGGCGTGCTGATAAACCAGATATTCTGACTCCTGACTCCCCACTTCGGCATCACCCACAGATCTGGCGAGCGACATTGGCATAGATTGTTGCACAGGTGGCGACGCTTGCGAGATCGACCCATTCTTCATCGGCATGGGCACCATGGCCACACGGGCCAAACAGCACACTGGCGATCCCGGCATCGGCCATGAGCGCCGCATCCGTCCAGCCACTCATTCCAAACAAGGCCAATTCATGGCCAAGTGCCTGTGCGCCATGGCTGCGAAGTGCGGCAACGATTGGTGTTTCAAACCCGGCTTCCATCGGCGAGCGAGCCAACCCAAGTGCTAGCTCAGCGCGGAAGAGTGGATCGGCGGCACGTAGATTGCTGAGTAGATGATCGAATTCGCTCCATACCTGCGCAATGCTTTCACCAGGAATCGTGCGACGCTCGATCTGCAGCTCACAATGGGCTGGGTAGGTCGATAGTTCAACACCACCGCCGATCAGCGAGGCATGCAGCGATGGCACACCCAGGAGCGCATGGGCAGGGCGCAGATGCAGATCCTGATCGAGTTGCTCGATTGCGATCAGGACGCGCCCCATACGAACAATGGCGTCGATTCCTTCTTCCCAGGCACTACCATGCGCTGCTCGGCCATATGTGCTGATGGTTGCCCATACAAAGCCTTTATGCGCCACACACAGCCCACAATCGGTTGGTTCGGCGACGATCCCATAATCGGCGTGAAGCCCGTGAGCGGCCATATACTCCAGAACTGCCGCCGTGCCAATACTCGCGTGCTCCTCATCGGCAACCATAGCGACATACAGATCGCCCGCTAATTGTGGGCCACTTGCGATCTGGGCAGCGGCAGTGAGAATGGCCGCGACACCACCCTTCATATCATAGCAACCCCGCCCGTGCATGCGCCCATCCGCGATGCGTGGATCGAGTGGATCGGGCATGCCACCAAACCCGACCGTATCCACATGACCATTCAGCATGAGTGCTTGGCCACCGCCGCTGCCCGGCAAACGCCCCAGCACACTTGGACGGCTGGGCGTTGGCTCGATGATTGTCACCTCAAAATGGTTGGCACGCAGAAATGCGGCAGCATATGCAGCAGCCTGTGGCTCGCCAGGAGCACCTGGCACAAGTGCAGGGTTGCGGCTATCGATTGCGACCAGTTGAGCAAGCAGTTCGGTGCTGTTGATGCTGGACATTCTATCCTCCATGGCGATCATCGGCTCATCGGCGAGCAGGTAATCTTAAAAGTTTGTCATCTGATGAAACTATTCTTAATCAGGCCATCACACAACCTACGACATTCGATAATTGTTGATTAAGGCGGAGGACCTACGCTAGAAAAGTCCTACGTATATCAATCGAAAAGCCATTCAACACATCTCTGCCGCTCAGGGTTGAGCGGAGTTTATTGTTGCACAGCGATCAGATGGCTTGTCCAAACGAGGAGGAAGTATGTCATTCACCCGACGCCTGCCGTTCCTGGTGCTGATCCTGCTCATAGGCAGTATCGCAAATCCAGTTCGTGCCGCTCAGCCAGCCCAACCACATGCAGCTCCACAGAACACGCCATCGCATAGTGGAACGGGCGTACGCTTTGCAACTTTTAATGCATCGCTGAACCGCAATAGCGCTGGCCAATTGATCAGGGATCTTTCGACACCAAACGATACCCAGGCAAAAACCGTTGCCGAGATCATTCAGCGCACCAACCCGGATGTGCTGTTGATCAATGAGTTTGATTACTATGGATTTAATGTTGCTGCCAACCTGTTTCAGGAAAATTACCTCTCGATCAGCCAGAATGGTGCCAGCCCAGTTGAGTATCCCTATGTGTATGTTGCCCCATCAAACACTGGCGAGCCATCTGGCTTCGATTTGAACAACAACGGTTTCATCGGTGGTGGAGATGATGCCTATGGCTTTGGCCTGTTTCCGGGCCAGTTCGGCATGGCTGTCTTCTCAAAATACCCGATTGACTCACCAAATGTGCGTACCTTCCAGAAATTTCTGTGGAAGGATATGCCCGGCGCACTCCTGCCCGATAATCCAGCCACACCAGCACCAAGCGATTGGTACTCGCCAGAGGAACTGAACATCTTCCGGCTCTCATCAAAGAGCCATTGGGATGTGCCGATCCAGATCAACGGCGAGATCGTCCACGCGCTTGTGAGCCACCCAACTCCACCGGTATTCGATGGCCCAGAGGATCGTAATGGCACCCGCAACCACGATGAAATTCGCTTATGGGCCGATTATGTCACCCCAGGTGTTGGTACCTACCTCTACGATGATCAGGGCCGTGGTGGTGGCCTGGCACTCGATGCGCGCTTTGTGATTATGGGCGATCAGAATGCCGACCCAAATGATGGCGATAGCGTCAACAAAGCCATTCAACAGTTGCTCGATAATCCCTATATTAACACGACTGTCACCCCAACCAGCCAGGGTGGGCCGCAGCAATCGGCACTCCAGGGCGGCGCGAACGCCAGCCACGAATCCGATCCGGCATATGATACTGCCGACTTTGCCGACACCACGCCAGGCAACCTGCGCGCCGATTATGTGCTGCCATCTGCCGATCTGCGGATCGCCGATGCACGAGTCTTCTGGCCGTTGAACACCAGCCCGTTCTTTCCGCTGGTTGGCGTGTTCACCCCAAGCCTGCCAGGCGGTTTCCCCAGCTCCGATCATCGGCTCGTTTGGGTCGATGTTGATGTTCTGCCAAGCGTGACGCCAGTGCGTGAGACGCCACCAGTGTATGATCTGAGCATCAAGGATCTACCAGCTGGTGCGCGCCCTGGCGATGCCGATGATCCGGCGATCTGGGTGAATCCATCCGATTCGGCACAAAGCCTGGTGATTGGTGCGCTGAAAAACGGCGGCCTTGAGGTGTACGATCTAGACGGAAACATTCTCCAGTCGATCAATACCACCGGCAGCGTGCGCTATAACAATGTCGATGTGCAGTATGGCTTCTTACTTGATGGCAAACGTATTGATCTTGCCGTTGCATCGGATCGCAAGAACGACCGATTGGCAATCTTCTCGATTGATCCCGTGAGCCGCAAGCTCGTTTCCGTTGGCGATCCAGCCAACCCATTGCTGTTTGCTCCCGTTTCTGATGGCACACGAACCGCATACGGGCTCACACTGTACCGCAGCCCAGTGACCGACAAATATTATGTGTTTGTCAGCCGCCGCACAACCGACACAGTTGCCCAGCTTGAACTGTTCGATAATGGTGCTGGGAAGGTTGGCTACCGGCAGGTTCGCACGCTAAATACACCTGGCGCAGACGACTTGCAGGTCGAGGGGATGGTGGCGGATAACGGACTTGGGTTGTTCTATGTTGCTCAGGAAGATGTTGGGATCTGGAAATTCGCAGCCGAACCGGATGGCAGCAGCACGGGCACGTCGGTCGATTCTGTGTATCCAACTGGCAAGCATCTGAAAGCCGATGCCGAAGGGCTGACGCTTTACTATGCTGCCGATGGCAAGGGCTATTTGCTCGCATCAAGCCAGGGCGATAGCACATTTGCCGTGTATGAACGCGCAGGCAGCAACCAGTATCTTGGCAACTTCCGCATCGGAAACGGCCTGGGTGGTGATGGCGTCCAGAACTCCGATGGTGCGACGATTGTGAACCTGCCATTCAGCAGCGAATTCCCGAATGGTTTGCTGGTTGTTCACGATGGCGCAAATGATCCCGCCTACCTGGTTGAGGACGATGGCGAGATCGAAAATGTGAGCACGAATTTCAAATATGTACGCTGGGAAGAGGTCGCTCAGTTGTTCGACCCACCGCTGATCATTGAGCCACTTGGCCATAATCCCCGCGATCCGCAACCATCGACTCTGCCGAATGGCATTGCTGCTGGCGATGTCACCCAGAACTCGGTTGTGCTATGGGCACGCAGCACAGTAACTGGCGCATTACGCTTTGATGTATCGAGCGACCCGAGCTTCGCAAGTGTGCAGAAATCGGCCAGCGAGATCGTGAGCAACTCACTCCAACCAGTGCGAACGCTGATCACCGAACTCTGGCCAGCCACAACCTACTACTATCGAACAACCGATGCTGCTGGCACACAGTTGATCGGCACCTTCCGCACGGCTGCGGCCCTCGGCGCACGAACTGGCCTACATTTTGGTGTGACAGGCGATTGGCGCGGCGAACTGAGCCCGTACCCAGCCATCAGCAATGCCGCTGAGCACGATCTTGATTTCTTTGTTGAATTGGGCGACACCATCTACGCCGATGTCGGCTCACCGGCGGTGCCAGCCAGCCAGGCACGCACCCTCGATGAGTATCGCCGGAAGCATGCCGAGGTGTATGGCACGCGCTATGGCCTGAATACCTGGGCCGATCTGCGCGCATCCACGGCAATCTTCGCGACGATCGACGACCATGAGGTGACGAACGACTTTGCGGGTGGCGCACTGTGTTCAAGCGACACCCGTTTCACCTGCCCAAGCGCAACAACCTCGATCAACGATAGCGAATTGTATGACAACGGCGTGCGTGCCTTCCAAGAGTACAATCCGCTTGCCGATGAGAGCTATGGCAACACTGGCGACCCACGCACATCTGGCGAGCAACGATTGTATCGCTATCGCAGCTTTGGCAGCGATGCGGCCCTGTTCGTATTGGATGCACGCTCCTTCCGCGACACAGAGCTGCCGGATGTGACCAACCCGAATGATCCAGCGCAAGTTGGTGCATTTCTAGCAGCATCATTCGATCCATCACGAACCATGCTTGGCCGCCAGCAGGTTGCCGATCTAAAGCGTGATCTGTTGGACGCACAGCAGCGTAACATCACCTGGAAGTTCGTGGTTGTGCCTGAGCCAATCCAGAACCTTGGCATTCTGGCTGCGTCGGATCGGTTCGAGGGTTATGCCGCCGAGCGCACCGAAATCCTCAAGTATGTCAATGATCAGGGCATCAAGAACGTCGTGTTCCTCTCCGCCGATATTCATGGAACGCTGGTCAATAACCTGACATATCAAACTGGCCCAGGCCGACCACAGATCGCAACTGGTGTATGGGAGATCACAACTGGCTCAGTTGGGTATCATGCACCATTCGGGCCAACCGTGATTGGCCTGGCAGCGCAACTTGGCATTCTAAGCCCAGCCCAAGTCGCGTTCTATCAATCACTGCCACGCGCTGGCAAGGATGCCTTCCTTGGCAATATCGTCGATGCGCAACTGACGCCACTTGGCTATACGCCACTTGGCCTCCAGGATTCATCCATCCCGGCAACACTGCTTCAGGGAAGCTATATTGCAACGCATGTCTATGGCTGGACAGAATTCAGCATTGATGCGACCAGTGGCCAATTGCGTGTGACGACCTACGGAATCGATTATTACGACCGCGCAGAGCTTCTGGCCAACCCAACCGAAGTAACAAACCGCATACCAACGGTTGTCAGCGAATTTGTGGTTAACCCACTACCATAGACAACCGTTAGCTCTCAGCCGCGAGGGCGTAGAGATGCAAGATCTTGCGTCTCTACGCTCATCCGTTATGCCACGGCTATGGGAGCATCGCAACCCAACGAACGTAGGGGCGACACCACGCCACCATCCGGCCACCGCCATCGCTTCGCCACGCGGCGCGTGTTCGCCCGCCATGAATCGTCCATTGCACAACGGTGGATCATGCCATCGATTCGCCATGAACGTAGGGGCGGTTTGTAAACCGCCCGCCCTATGCCCGAAGTCTCCGCCGCTGCCAGATCGAGCGCCCAACAGCTCCGAACAGCAACGCCAGCCCGCTGCCGAGGAGGAGGGGTGGCTCGAACGGGTTGTGCGGGGCGACCCGCCAGAGTCGAAGGGTGCGATCACCTGATGCCGCCCCATAGGTAGCCAGGTAGTCGCCGGTAGGACTATAGGCCAGCCCAAAGCCCCTTCGATATGGCCTTGGAAGGTCTGCACCACCCGCCAATCGGCCACCCGCCACAGCGTGATTGGCTCCCAGTCCCGAAAGATGGGAAGGAAGCCAGAACTGGTGGTGTTCGCCCCCACCGCGAGGTAGCGGCTGTCCGGGCTGAAGGCGACCAAGTGGTCACCGTTCGGTGGTCCCTTCAGTACCTGAACCACCGCCCCATCGCGGAAGCGGCGGATGGTCACCTGCCCTTGCCCGCCACTGGCCAACCACTGCTGATCTGGGCTAACGGCTACACGCGCAAACGACTCGGATGACCCAGGATCGCGCACAATCCGGTAGATCAGACGCTGATCATCGACACGGCGCACCTCAATCGCCCGACCAATCAGCATGATCTGCTGGCCATCAGGGCTGAGATGGGCACCCCAATAGTCATATGCGGCCGTCTCATCTTTGATGGTCTGGGTGAACATGAAACGATCCTGGCGGGTTACCCGATCCCAGACCCGAATGCTGATCGTTTTTGCCCCATTTGCCGTGCGGGAGGAGGCCACCCAGCACAGGCTACGGCCATCCGCGCTGAAACTGAGCGTGGAAACGGACGCATCGCCCCCTCCCGGTGGAGTCAGTTGTAGCGTCTCGACGGCACGCCAGGTGGGCGAACCCGTCCAGAGGGTCAGGGTGCCACTGGTCGTGCCCGTCGCCACCCACTGGCCATCCGGGCTGATCGCGAATCTGGTGATTTCGCCATACGCCGTGAGCGGAGCAATCACGAATGGGCGGGCCATGATACCCGCCTCGTTGACAACGAGACTGGTGCTGGTCGGATCATACCACTTCAGCGTTGCGCCCTCCTGCTGCACCAAAGCTCCGTGCGGATCGAAGGCAATCGTCTTCAGCCCGGGCGGCCGTGGCCACTCCTGCACCGCCCCCTCAGGCCACGTAATCCAGATACCAGGCAACAGGAAGAGGATGGCCAGGAGGAGCAGGATACGGCCAATTGGGCGCACGAGCGGGGCGGTAGTGGTGATGTTAGTCATACAACTTCCTGATCAAACGCTAGTGGCACCAGGTTCACTATAAATAACGAAGCTCCAACAAGCAATGACACATTGCTCTGATACCCTAATGTGTGCAACCTGCTCACCAGATAGTTCAATGACACGCAGTAAACGAACGCCCTCTACAACGAACAACACGCCCTCACCCGATCACCTCACCCCGTTTGACGGCCATGCCGCGCCATCCTATACTATTCAGCAGCAATCCCACAAATAAAGGAGTTACCCATGCCAGTTTTCAAAGATTATGATGACCTCTATGTCTGTTTGGGCAAGCTCTATGATCAATCGAAGAGTGATGCGCGCATTGCACCCAAAATCCGCGATTCGCACCTCGTGATCCAGTTTCGCTATGATGATCCGCACGCGATTGTGACAATCATGGCTGCTGCACCACCAACCCAACCAGGTGCGTATTTCGATGTGGTGTGGGGCGAAATCAGTTCGAAACCAGATGTCGAGATGAGCATGAAAGCTGATATCGCCCATCAATTCTGGCATGGGAAAGTCAATCTGATGGCCGCGCTTGCCCGCCGACAGATTATTGCCAAGGGGCCTATCCCGAAAATCCTGAAACTGCTGCCAGCGGTTGAGCCAATGTATGAGATGTACCCGCGGCTGCTGCATGAATTGGGCCGCGATGATCTGGTGCTTGCATAGCACTCTAAATCCGCAGGCTGAAGCCTGCGGCGAGGGGTTCGTTTGCGCGTTGCCGCAGGCTTCAGCCTGCGGATGGATGCGCCATGCCATATCCCCGATTCATTGATCAATCTTCATTAGCCTGCGGAGCATTTTGCTGGATCGCGAGGTACACTGTGGACACCGAGGAGATGTATCGTCGCGGCGTTGCCGATGCCGAGCGTGATGATCTCAATACATTCTATTATCAGCATTATTATCCCTACCGGCGTGGGTACGATGAGATGCGCCGCCGATTACGACGGCCGGGTATTAGCCTGCGCCGCCGTTTTCCATTCATCTGGCTGATTGTGCTGGTGATCGGCGCTGCCGGCGCATGGTATGTGCTGCAGCGCGAACAAACGAAGGCACCACCGCCAACACCAACGGTTGTTGCTCAACTACCAACCAGAACAGCACTGCCAACACGCACGCCGATCTTTCCCACCATTACACCAATACCAATCAGCCCAACACCAATTCTGGCCGTTGAACTACAAATTGGCAATCAGGCAGTGGTTGTGACTGGTGGCCTGCGTGCTCGCCGCGATCCACGCCTTGCATCACCAATCACCGCATCCTTCCGTGAGGGTGATCGTGTGAAAATCATCGAAGGGCCACGTGAGGCCGATGGCTATATGTGGTGGCGAGTCGAGAACAAATCTGGCCGTGGCTGGAGCGCCCAGCGTTCGTTAGAAGGCGTGGATTGGTTGCGGCCAAGTGAGAGCTAGGATTAGTTCACGCCAGCGTTGACGCATATGTTCACGCAGTTCAATTAGTATTGGTGTATGAACACAAGGAGGATACCATGACAATTCTTGGCTTACACCACATCACGCTGGTCTGTTCTGATCCACAGCGAACAATCGATTTCTATACCAATGTGCTTGGGCAGCGCCTGATCAAGCAAACCGTGAATTTTGATGATCCCGGCAGCTACCATCTGTACTTTGGCGATGAAACTGGTAGCCCTGGCTCGGCGATCACCTTTTTCGCCTGGCCTGGCGCACCAAAAGGCCATTGGGGCATTGGTGGCACCCACCACTTTGCACTGCAAGTTGAATCCTACGATAGCCTGCTCAAATGGAAGCGCCGCCTGACGGATCTGGGGATGGAGGTTGATGGGCCACTTGATCGGCACTACTTTACATCAATATACTTCCGCGATCCAGATGGCGTGATTATCGAGATTGCAACAAACGGGCCGGGCTGGTCGGCGGATGAAGCACCCGAATCGATTGGCACTGAATTTCGGGCACCACCAGCCGAGATGATGGTCAATAATCGTGATGAAGCCCGCATCTCTGCGACGACCTGGCCAGAGCCAATAACGGAAATTACTGCTGATATGGCGCTGCTGCGTGGGATGCACCATATTACCGCAATCGGCAGCGATATTCAGCGCACCCAGGCATTCTTTGGCGATCTGCTTGGCATGCGCCGGGTGAAGATGACATCGAATTTTGATGATCCAAGTTCGGCACACTGGTATTGGGGCACCGGCGAAGGGCGGCCTGGGACGCTCGTTACCTATTTCGAACGCGATCCGGCAAAGGTGCGCAGGGCACGCATGGGCACGGGCCAAACTCACCATTTTGCGCTGGCAGTAGCCGATGAAGCCAGCCAATTGGAATGGCGCGAAAAGCTACTCAGCGCTGGCTTGCGCGTCTCGCCGGTGATGGATCGAATCTATTTCAAGAGTATCTATACCAATGATCCAGATGGCCATATCGTTGAGTTGGCAACGCTTGGGCCAGGCTTTTGCAACGACGAACAAGTTGATCGATTGGGTGGCAGCCTCAAACTCCCACCCTGGTTAGAAGAGCAACGCGCTCACATCCAGCAGGTTCTTACGCCGATCAGCATTCCTACCTGGAAGAGGCCAGCATGACAACACACGATCCCCACGCTGCTCAAGCAGTTCTCCACGCTGGCACAGCACTCGATCAGGCTCCAGCCGTCGTTCTGATGATCCATGGCCGCGGTGCTTCGGCGGAAGATATTCTTGGCTTGGCAAGCGAATTCGGGCGTGCCGATCTTGCGTATCTCGCCCCACAGGCGGCTGGTGGCACATGGTACCCGCAGCGGTTTATTGCGCCACTTGCCGCAAACGAACCCTGGCTTTCATCGGCATTGGCGCGCATCGAGACACTGCGAAAGTATGCGGAAGATGCTGGCATTCCTGCTGAACGAACCATTCTGCTGGGCTTTTCGCAGGGAGCCTGTTTAGCGCTCGAATATGCTGCCCGTAATGCTCGCCGGTATGGTGGCGTTGTTGGGCTAAGTGGTGGGCTGATCGGCCCTGATGACACTCCACGCGATTATGCTGGTTCGCTGGCCGGGACGCCAGTGTTTCTTGGGTGTAGCGATATCGATTTCCATATTCCAAAAGAACGCGTGCTCGAAAGTGCCGATGTGCTGCGTCGTTTAGGGGCAAATGTGGATGCGCGGTTATATCCGGGAATGGGCCATACGATTAACGATGATGAACTAACGGCAGTCAAGGACATTCTGGCACAATTTGCCCCAACAAAGAAGGATTAAGGATTACGCATGACCACGCCGATTCATATTCTTGGCATCTCCGGCAGTTTACGGCAGGCCTCATATAATTCTGCACTCATCCGCGCAGTAGCACAAGTATTGCCCGAGAACGTGAGCTTCGAGATCCTTGATCTCACACCGATTCCACTGTTTAACATCGATCACGAGGCCGATACACCAGCTGCTGTTCTTGAAGCACGGGAACGCATTCGGGCTGCCGATGCGCTTCTGATTGCGACACCAGAATACAACTATTCGTTTCCGGGTGTGCTCAAAAACGCAATCGATTGGCTCTCGCGCCCGCCAGGCCAATCACCGCTGAATGGCAAACCGGGCGCGATCATGGGCGCAGGTGGCCGCTTTGGGACGGTTCGCGCACAGATTCATTTGCGCCAGGTTATGGTATATCTGAATGTGTTGCTGATGAATCGACCCGAACTCATGATTCCAATGGCTCACGAAAAGTTTGATGCAACCGGCCACTTGACTGATGAAGCCGTTCGCAAACAGCTCACCGATCTTGTTGCAGCACTCGTTATCTGGACGCGGCGCTTGCAATAGTTAGCGCTTCCCCTCTCCCCCTAACCCCCTCTCCCACACCGGGGCGAGGGGGATGGCCTGTAGGGAATCCTATACGCCCTCCCCATCGTGGAGGAGGTGTTGGGGAGAGGGAAAATGCTCTACGTACCCTCGACCCGTTGCTTGAGGTTGGCAAGCGACTGAAGCAGATCTTTGTCGTTCTGACGCTCAACAAACAACTTGTTGAGCATCCCACCAATCAGTTCGCCCCCTGGCACCACATAATCGATATCAACCTTCACACGGGTTTTACCATCGCCAGTTGGCGATAGCTGCCAATCCCAGGCGTTGGTCAGATCACCGCTGCCTTCTTCGCGCAGGCGCTGATTTGGCACAATAATTGCGAAGACAGTTTTGCCCTTGAATGTCAGCCCCGTCATGCGGAATGTCCATTCAAATGAATCACCAACCGCACACCCAGTCACATTACGGACTTCCTCCAGATTGGCCATCCACTCCGGCGCATGTTCCACATCGAGTAATGCCGCAAACACTCGCTCTGGTGAAACATTGATCGTGATTTCGTGCGAGACATGGGACATACATTCCCTCCTGGAAACACTCAATACCTGGCAGTCAACGCTTAAAGGTTCTGGTTCGATCAGCGTAATTCGACACTGCTATGTTGTACGACAAGCCTACTATATAGGGCAGCATACACCGCGCTGGAATATACGTCAACTGTTTTATGGAGCGAGCTACGAAACAGTGCAAATTCAAAATAATCACTTTTGGCTGCCCTAAATAATAAATATATCGTATTATTTTTCAGGTAATCTCTTGCCAAAACCGGTTTATATCCTCTATAATCTCATAATTAAACAAAATTCGCACTATTCTGACGATAAGATTCGTTAATAAATGAATCGCTGTGAAATATTGTACATATAGGTATGGTGACACAACCGATGAAACCGCAACGAGAAACAGCACACATCATGGAACGTGGCTCGCTTACCCGCTTCGCCTGGCTTGCTATCGCAGCAGCAATAATAACCATTGGTCTCAAGGTAACCGCCTACACCCTCACTGGTTCGGTTGGCCTGCTATCGGATGCGCTTGAGTCGCTGGTCAATTTGGCTGCCGCAATCATGGCGCTGGCAATGCTCACGGTTGCAGCACGCCCACCAGATGCGGATCATACCTATGGTCATAGTAAGGCTGAATATTTCTCGAGCGCAATCGAAGGTTTGCTCATCCTGGTAGCAGCCATTAGCATTGGCTGGACTGCCTGGAGCCGAATGATGTCACCGCAGCCAATCGAACAGGCCGGGCTTGGTCTGGCTGTCTCGATTGCAGCCTCGCTTGTCAATCTGGCTGTCGCACAGATACTCATTCGGGCTGGCAAGCGTTATCGCTCAATCACGCTGGAAGCCGATGCACATCACCTGATGACTGATGTCTGGACCTCAATTGGGGTACTGATTGGCGTTGGCCTGGTGTGGCTGACGGGTTGGAACCAGCTTGATCCGATCATTGCCATGCTTGTGGCCGCCAATATTCTGTGGTCTGGTGTGCAACTAGTGCGTCGATCCGCGTTGGGGTTGATGGACACAGCCCTGCCTGAAGTAGAATTGGCGCTTGTTCGCAAAGTGCTGGACACCTATACAGCACGAGGAGTGCAATATCATGCATTGAGATCACGTCAGGCCGCAGCACGCCGGTTTGTCTCGATCCACCTGTTGGTTCCCGATAGTTGGACAATCCAGCAGGGCCATAATCTTGCCGAAGAGATTGAGGGTGCGATCTGCCGAACATTGCCGCATACCACCGTATTCACGCACCTAGAGCCACAGGATGACCCAGCATCGTGGTACGATATTGCGCTTGATCGCGATGATGATGCCCCTCTTTCGATAAGCAGCAGCATCCAAATAGAAGAATATCGATAATCATTTATTGAAGCCACACGATGAAGGGCGGTAGAGACGCAAGGTGTTGCGTCTCTACCGCCCTTCATCGTGTATGGATCAGATCAAAGGCCGAGTTCGGGCATAAGAGAGCGTGGTACTATACACTTCTGGCTTGCAATGAGCGCAATGCAGTAGTCACCAATGAGGGCAATACATTGAGCAAGATGTCGATCTCACGGAACATTCCGATCTTGAGCATTGGTCAGACGATCGGTAGTTCAGGACTCTCGCTGATGGCGCTAGTGGGTGGAATTGTCGGTGTCCAGCTTGCACCAACACCCACCCTGGCCACGCTGCCAGTAACCGTCCAAGTATTTGGTCTTGCGCTCTCAACCATTCCGGCATCGCTGTTGATGCGGCGGATTGGTCGGCGAACTGGTTTCGTCGTGAGCGCAGTTGGCGCAGTGTTCGCTGCACTGCTGGCCGCGTATGCTGTGAGTCAGGGTAACTTTCTCATGTTCTGCTGTGCGACCTTCTTTACCGGCATGAATGGGGCATTCATGCAGCAGTACCGTTTTGCAGCAACCGAGAGTGTCGAGCCAAGCTTTGCAGGGCGTGCGGTGTCATTGGTTTTGGTCGGTGGTATCTTGGCTGGATTCATCGGGCCAGAGGTTGCCAAACGCTCAAAGGACTGGTTTGCAGTTGAGTATGTTGGAGCCTTTGTTGCCCTTGCAATTCTGTATGGAATCCTGGCACTCCTGCTCTTATTTCTGAAAGACATCAAGACCCAAGAACAAGTCGTCGTGAAGGCAGATGAGCGCTCACTCGCTGAGATCGTGCGTCAACCAACATATCTCGTTGCACTACTTGCTGGCGTTGTTGGCTATGGAGTCATGACCTTCACTATGACGGCCACGCCAATTCACCTACATACGATGCATCACTACAGCATTGATGCGACCGCACAGGTCATCCAGAGCCATGTCATCGCCATGTTCCTGCCATCACTCTTCACGGGATTTTTGGTTGACCGCATTGGCGTTCTGCGCATGATGCTGCTTGGCATTGTTGCGATGGCTGGCAGCGTGTTCTTGGGCATTATTGGGAACGAGCTCGTATACTATTGGGCAGAATTGGTGCTACTGGGGATTGGTTGGAACTTCTTGTTTGTTGGTGGAACGGTACTCCTACCCAAAAGCTACCGCCCATCCGAGCGCTTCAAGGCTCAGGCGGCCAACGATTTTACGATCTTCGGCGTGCAGGCGTTGGCGTCGCTCTCTTCTGCAGTGGTCGTATTCTCATCGGGTTGGGTCTTTCTGAATCTGATCAGCATCCCATTCCTACTCATCACACTTATTGCGATCCTGTTGTTACAGCGTCGTCCGGTGCTTACTCCCGTCCAGGTATAAACATTGGAGTAGCTCTACGATGCACCAGTAATCAGGCAGAGCCTACATTGTTTGTTTGCCCCTTCATAACGAATACTGATGACCATTGATCGAGACACAGGCAAAGCAATTAGCAACAGCAGTGGCAGGGAGGCTTCTCTAGTAGCACATCTACTTCTATAGATATAGATGTGCTACTAGAGAACATCGCTCCGGCTCTCTCCAAAGGAAAGACTCAATAAAGATTCATTTGGATGATGACTATGACTAAAGTTTAGAGCATCATACTTGTCCAAGTATTCTTTTACATCGTCCAATTCTATTTCCCTACCTCGCCAGTCAGGAATTTCTTTACGAATCATTTCTTCATCCAAGAGGTTGCAAACACGACGAGTAATTTCGGCAGTAATTAAGTGTATATCAACAACGCTTATACGCACAGTAGTATCATCACTGCTTGTTAGAAGATATTGGCTATCAGGGCTCCAAGTAACAGATGATATCGAACCGATATGGCCCTCCAGCGCCTGCATGAATTTGTTTGTTTTTATGTCCCATATATATGCAACTCCATTACTCCCACCAACAGCAATGAACTGTCCGTTAGGGCTCCAATTTGCTCCTCGTATCCAGCCTACACGCCCTTCTATCACTTGTAGCAACTGACCCGATGGGACTTCCCAAATACGAATCAGTCCATCAGCACCACCGGTCAAGACTCTTTGCTCTTGTGGATGCCAGGCCACTACCGAAACTCGTCCAAGATGTTCGGTTAGCACATTTATGGTCTTTCCAGTTGCTATATCCCAAATTCGAGCTGTTCGATCAGCACTCCCTGTAATTACATACCTGCCGTTTGGACTCCAAGCTGCGGCTCTCACTTTATTGGTGTGACCACGGAGTACACGCACTGGCGAGATATTTGACATGTCGTAAATCCGCACAGCGTCGGTATGATTACGGAGTTCTTTCGCCGAAGAGAACTTTGACACATCATAAAGGCGCGTGGTAAATTGCTCACTTGGTATAAGAATTTGATTTTCTTGCGGATGCCAGGATGGTTTCCAACCAAAATACGTTGGATTTCGGAATCTCCCTATTAAAGTCCCACTTAATGTCTCCCAAATACAGAAAGTATAGTCGGTACTACTGGTCAGAATGTAACGCGCATCTGGACTCCATGTTGCGCTCAAAACAGCATTCGTGTGCCCTTTAAGTAGTTGTACTGTTGAGCCTGTTGCTGCGTCCCATATGCGTGCCGTCTGATCGTCACTGCCCGTCACTACCTGTTGGCCGTCTAGACTCCATGGTAATTGACAAGAAGAACACGCTGTAGGAGCGAATTCGAGAAATAATTTAGCATTGCACGGCAACTACATTCTATCATAATGAATGCAGATCGTCGTTTAGATGGTAGAATCTTCCGAACACACATTAACCCTTATCAATATGGTTTTGATAACCATTAGTTGTGAGAACATGCCAATACAGTGGAGATGCAGATGGAAGGGTACTGTAGAGAAGCAAAATTTTGCGTCTCTACGGTCGCCCAACACAATCACTTTGTCACTTTGTTAACGGCCAATGGTTCGCAAGGCCCACTGGTACAAGCCCACATATTGTTGCGCGGAAGCAGCCCAGGAATTATCCTCGTGCATACCGCGTGCCCGCAGAATCGCCCAACCATCGCTATCGCGATAGGCAGTTAGTGCGCGGCCAATCGCATCGGTGAAGAAGCGGGTTTCATATGGATGGAAGCGAAAGCCATTGCCCTCAAAGCCCTCACGAACCGTATCGTTGAGGCCGCCGGTTGCCCGTACAATCGGCACACTGCCATAGCGCAGGGCGATCATCTGGCCAAGGCCACACGGCTCGAATCGTGATGGCATCAGGAAGGCATCGCTGCCAGCATAGATGCGCTGGGCCAGCCCCGCATCAAAGCCGATCCGCACTGCAATGCGCTGAGGGTTGGCGCTCGCATGGCCACGATAGACATATTCCAACTGAGGGCTGCCTGCACCAAGCACAACAAGCTGCGCTTCCGTCTGGCGGAGCAGCCATGGCACCGCCTGATCAAGCAGATCGAGGCCCTTCTGTTCCGCTAACCGCGAAACAATCCCCAACAATGGCTTATCGGGGGCTTCTTCCAGGCCAAGTTCGCGTTGTAACGCAGCCTTACAGATCGGCTTGCCCGATGGATCATCGACGGTGTACTGAGCAGCGATATATTTGTCGGTGGCAGGGTTAAATGCTTGCGTGTCGATCCCATTCAGAATACCGGCCACCCGATCACGCCGTGAGCGCATCAATCCATCGAGCCGCTCACCATACTCGGAAGTCATAATCTCGTCGGCATATGTCGGGCTGACGGTGCTGACAATATCGCTGTACAGAATCCCTCTTGCCATAAAATTGAATGAGGCGGCGATGCCAGGGCCTATGGTATTCTCAACCAGGCCAGGCTCGTTCAAGCCAGCCAGCGATAGCGTGAATGGGCTGTACTGGCCTTGGTAGGCTAAATTGTGAATGGTAAAGACGGTCGCAATATGGCCGAATGTATAGGCATAGAAGGTTTTGATATAGTTCGATACCAGGGCTGAATGCCAATCGTTGGTGTGAACCACATCGGGCTGCCAGCCCTCAACCTCACGCAGATGCTGGATCAGCGCTAGAACACCACGGGCAAACAGAATAAAGCGCCGGTCGTCATCTGGATCGCCATAGATGGCTGGGCGCTCAAAGGCCGCTGGAATATCCAGCATGTAGATTGGCGCTGCGCTGGCTGCAACACGCCAGATCCGTAGTTCTTCCTGGCGTTCACCAACAGGGAGAAATGATGAGGCAATCGGTCCTTCAACAGCAACGCCACGCTCACGCAATTGGCGAAAGCGCGGCATCACAACCCGCACATCGTGGCCAACCTCACGGAGAGCACCAGGCAGTGCCCCGGCAACATCGGCGAGTCCGCCCGTTTTGATCAGTGGTGCAACTTCCGCAGCAACAAACAGGACATTCATACATCTGCACGCGCGGGAAAGGTTCCTGCCTCCAGGGCGCTCCGCCATTGGAGCAACCGCGCTTCTCCTTTCTGGCCGAGGATAGTCTAGCGCAGGTTGCTCATCACGTCTAGCGCGTACAGCCATTAATCAGGGCTTTCGCAAAGTCTTTGGGGCTGCGCCCCAAGCCCCATCTGAGCGACGTTGATGTCGCCTAACACCAAAACCTTTCAAATAACAGGCGGTGCCATTCTTTTCCCTCACCCAACCCCGCTCCCCCTGCGGGGAGAGGGGCTCTGCGCGGCATTGGAATGCGGTATTCCCCTTTCTCCCCAACGTGGGAGAAGGGGGCGAGGGGGATGCGGGGCAAGCACACCGTTGACATGCACGATTCGTTATCTGAAAGGGGATGCGTTGCTGTACCTTCTGCAACATATGACGAAACATAATGTTCCTCAGCTATAGCAATCCTATTTCATTTGTAAACAAGCGGGGGCACTGGGGGCGCAGCCCCCAAGAAAAAATCCCGCTCCCTCATATCCATATCCGATAGGATTGCTATATTTGTTCCTGATCTTTTGGTTCAGCATAGCACCCCGGATATAGTGATTGTATATAAGTTTCCTCGGTTCATCTTAAGATTTTATAAAGAACATTTTTTATGACATTTATATACATCCAAGCCAGATTTAGACAGTATCTTGACAGGCGCTGTGTTGTAATAGTACTGGGTCTTCATGACGCTTCGGTATGTTCTGGCCATGAAAGAGTAAGCCAAGGAGTGAGCAATGGACATTATCTATCTCGGGTTGAGTATTGGGTTTTTTGCGCTCTCGTGGGGTTTTATTTGGTTGTGCGACAAGCTATAGGGAGGTTCCTGTGACGACACTCTATCTGATTGGTGCGATCCTATCGGTGGCCATTCTGGTCTACTTGGTGGTTGCACTGGTGAAACCGGAGCTATTCTGATGACTGCTAATGGATATCTTCAATTTGCCTTTTACTTCATCGTGCTGATCGCGCTGGCCAAACCACTTGGATGGTATATGGCGCGGGTTTATGAAGGCCAACCAATCGGACTGGATCGCGTGCTTGGCCCAATCGAGCGACTGATCTATCGGCTGTGCGGCATCAAGGATGGCGAGGAGATGGATTGGAAGACCTATGCGGTAGCAATGCTGGTCTTCAATCTGCTTGGCCTGCTGGTTGTGTATCTGCTCCAGCGGCTCCAGGCAGCCCTGCCACTTAACCCACAGGCCCTTGGCGCAGTCACGCCTGATTCGTCGTTCAATACCGCCGCCAGCTTTGCAACCAATACCAACTGGCAGGGCTATGGTGGCGAGGTCACGATGAGCTACCTGACGCAGATGCTTGGGTTGAACGTGCAGAACTTCATCTCTGCTGCTGCTGGCATGGCCACTCTGGTGGCGCTTATTCGGGGTATCACCCGCCGCACCACCCAGATGATCGGCAACTTCTGGGTCGATCTGACTCGTTCGACGCTGTATATTCTGCTGCCACTATCGCTGGTGTTGGCGATTACCCTGGTTTCACAGGGTGTTGTTCAGACCTTCAGCAGCTACCAGACTGTGCCACTGGTGCAGGCGCAGAGCTATGAGACACCCAAACTTGATGATCAGGGCAATGCTCTCATGGACGCAAGTGGCAACCCGGTTACTGAGAGTGTGGCGGTGACGCAGCAAATCCTACCACTTGGGCCAGCGGCATCGCAGGTTGCGATAAAGCAGTTGGGAACAAATGGTGGTGGCTTCTTCAACGTCAACTCGGCTCACCCATATGAGAATCCCAACCCGCTGACAAATTTCCTTGAGCTGTTGTCGATTCTGCTGATCCCCGCAGCGTTGTGCTACACCTTCGGCAAGATGGTTGGCGATACGCGCCAGGGCTGGGCAATTTTAGTGGCGATGACGATCATTCTGCTGGCATTTACGGCATTGGCGGTTGGAGCCGAACAATCTGGCAACCCAAAGATTGCAGCGCTTGGTGTCGACACCATCGCAAGCGATATTCAATCCGGCGGCAATATGGAAGGCAAGGAGACGCGCTTCGGGATCGTCAATTCTGGGCTATGGGCCGCAGTAACAACTGCCGCGTCAAATGGTTCGGTCAATTCGATGCACGATAGCTTTACGCCACTTGGTGGGCTTACGCCACTCTTCCTCATGCAGCTTGGCGAAGTCATCTTTGGTGGTGTCGGCTCAGGGCTATATGGCATGCTGATATTTGCAATCATTGCCGTGTTCATTGCCGGGCTGATGGTTGGTCGTACACCGGAATATCTTGGCAAGAAGATCGAAGCCTATGAGATGAAGATGGCCTCAATCGTCATTCTGATTCCGTGTGCTGTGGTGCTGATCACAACCGCAATTGCCGTGGTAACAGATGGTGGCAAGGGTGCGCTGTATAGCCCGGATGTAGCCTATACCAGCATCTACAACCCTGGCGCGCACGGGTTTAGCGAAGTGCTGTACGCCTTTAGCTCGATGAGCAATAACAATGGCAGTGCATTTGCTGGCCTTGGCGCGAATAACCCGTTCTATAACACACTTGGTGGTATTGCTATGCTGACTGCCCGCTACTGGCTGGCGATCCCGACGCTGGCGATCGCTGGGAGCCTGGCGCGCAAGAAGCTCATACCGGTTGGCCCAGGGACACTGCCAACCCACGGCCCGCTGTTTGTGGCGCTGCTGATGGGTGTTGTGATCATTGTCGGCGCACTCACCTTCATTCCAGCCCTGGCGCTCGGCCCAATCGTTGAACATTTGATGATGCAATAGGAGTCAGAAGTCAGAAGTCAGAAGTCAGAATAAACATTGATATACAGTGATCACCGTTCTGACTCCTGACTTCTGACTCCTGAATACTTCGGAGAGACCAATGACAACCGGCACTACTTCTGCTCGCCCGCTGTTCGACCCACCAATCGTGCGGCGGGCGGTGGCCGAATCATTCACAAAACTGGATCCACGCATTCAGGTTCGCAATCCTGTCATGTTTGTTGTGCTGGTTGGTGCTGTGCTGACGACTGGCCTGTGGATCCAAGCAGTTGTTGACCAGGGCGAGGCCCCAGCCAGCTTCATCTTTGCCATCTCGGTCTGGTTGTGGTTCACAGTGCTGTTTGCCAATTTCGCTGAGGCAATGGCCGAGGGCCGTGGCAAAGCGCAGGCGGATACGCTCAGGAAAGCGCGCCGCGATATTCTCGCTAAAAAGCTCGCTGCGCCAAAATATGGCGCGGCATCAACACAGGTTTCGTCTGGCGATCTTCGCAAGGATGATATCGTGCTGGTCGAGGCTGGCGATTTCATTCCGGTCGATGGCGAGGTTCTTGAGGGTGTCGCATCGGTGGACGAAAGCGCAATCACTGGCGAGAGTGCGCCGGTCATCCGTGAGAGTGGCGGTGATCGCTCATCAGTCACTGGCGGAACTCGGGTTCTTTCCGATTGGTTGGTGGTGCGGATCACAGCCAACCCAGGCGAGACATTTCTGGATCGCATGATCAGAATGGTCGAAGGGGCCAAGCGCCAGAAGACACCAAACGAGATTGCGCTGAATATTCTGCTGGCGGCACTGACGATCATCTTCCTGCTGGCGACGGTCACACTATTGCCGTTCTCGTTGTTTGCAGTAACTGCTAATGGCCAGGGCGAACCAGTGAGTGTTACGGTGCTTGTAGCGCTGCTTGTGTGCCTCATCCCAACCACAATTGGTGGGTTATTGAGTGCAATTGGTATTGCCGGAATGGATCGCATGATCCAGGCGAATGTGATCGCAATGTCGGGCCGGGCAGTCGAGGCGGCTGGCGATGTCGATGTGCTGCTGCTGGACAAAACTGGCACAATCACGCTTGGCAATCGGCAGGCGACGGCATTTATTCCAGCCGATGGCGTGACCGAAGCGCAACTAGCCGATGCAGCTCAACTCTCATCATTGGCCGATGAGACGCCAGAGGGCCGCAGTATTGTGGTATTGGCCAAGGATAAGTTCAACATTCGCGAACGCGATATTCATGGGCTTGGTGCAGAATTCGTGCCATTCACCGCGCAAACCAGAATGAGTGGCGTGAATCTGAATGGCAGCCAGATCCGTAAGGGTGCCGCCGATTCGATCCAGCGCTATGTGGAAAGCCAGGGCGGCAGCTTCCCCCAACAGGTGCGCACATCAGTCGAGACGATTGCAATGGCAGGTGGCACGCCATTGGTCGTCGCGGATGGCCCACGGGTTCTGGGTGTCATCCAACTCAAGGATATCGTTAAAGGCGGGATCAAAGAGCGCTTTGCTGAATTGCGTAAAATGGGCATCAAAACAGTCATGATCACTGGTGATAACCCACTGACTGCTGCAGCAATTGCTGCTGAAGCTGGCGTGGATGATTTTCTGGCCGAAGCAACCCCAGAGGCCAAGCTGAAGATGATCCGCGATTATCAGACCGGTGGGCGGCTGGTGGCGATGACCGGCGATGGCACCAATGACGCACCAGCACTGGCCCAAGCCGATGTAGCTGTCGCCATGAATAGTGGCACCCAGGCAGCCAAAGAAGCTGGCAATATGGTTGATCTGGATAGCAACCCAACCAAACTGATCGAGGTTGTTGAAATTGGCAAACAACTGCTGATGACCCGTGGCGCACTGACGACCTTCTCGATTGCCAATGATGTCGCCAAGTATGCCGCAATAATCCCGGCTGCCTTTGCACTGACCTACCCGCAGCTCAATGCACTCAACGTGATGGGGCTGACCTCACCAAATAGCGCGATTGCCTCAGCGGTGATCTTCAACGCATTAGTGATTGTGTTCCTGATCCCATTAGCACTGCGCGGTGTCAAATATCGAGCGGTTGGAGCAGCCCAGTTACTGCAACGCAATCTGTTGATCTATGGGCTTGGCGGAATCATCGCGCCATTTGTTGGCATCAAACTGATCGACGTCATTCTAACGGTATTACGGCTGACCTAACCGGTACAGCGATGGGGAGGCTCGGAGGGGCGAAGCCCCTTCGAAATCTATCTATCGTTGGGGGATGTTTCGGCGGTAGCCGCCGAAACATCCCCAACAGGAAAAGGAATCATGAAAACACTGTTGAATCAACTTCGCCCTGCACTTGTTGCGCTGCTGGCGCTCACCATTATCACTGGCGTGATTTACCCGTTAGTCGTCACCGGGGTGGGGCAGGTCATCTTTCCAGCGCAGGCGAATGGTAGCCTGATCATTGGTGCCGATGGCAAACCACAGGGATCGGCGCTGATTGGCCAGCAATTCGATGATCCAAAACATTTCTGGGGCCGCCTCTCGGCGACCGGGCCAGTGGCCTATACCGCATTCAATGGCGATAAACTAACTGGCTCATCTGGTTCGAACTATGGCCCGCTCAACCCTGCTCTGATCGGCCCAGATGGCACCATTGCCGGGCGGATTCAGGCGCTCAAAGGTGCCGATCCACAGAATACGCTGCCAATTCCTGTTGATCTTGTGACCGCTTCGGCCAGTGGCCTCGATCCAGAGATTAGCCCGGCGGCAGCAGCCTACCAGATCAGCCGGGTAGCCAAGGCCCGTGGCCTCAGTGAAGAACAGGTTCGCGAGTTGGTTGTGCGGTATACTGATGGGCGTACCTTTGGCATCCTTGGCGAGCCACGTGTGAATGTGCTGCGGCTGAATCTCGCGCTCGATACGATTAAATAGTATGAGTGACCAGCGTCCCAATCCCGATGCCTTGCTTGCACGAGTCAAAGCAGAAGAAGCATCACAATCCTATGGCCGCCTGAAGATCTTCTTCGGTGCGGCCGCTGGGGTTGGCAAAACCTACAGTATGCTGCAGGCGGCCCACGAACGTAAAGCCGAGGGCGTCGATGTCGTGATCGGCTATGTCGAGCCGCATGGGCGCAAAGAAACCGAAGCGCTGATCAATGGCCTCGAACAGATTCCCTATCGCATGGCCGATTATCGCGGCGCAACCCTGCGTGAGTTCGATCTCGATGCTGCCCTGGTGCGCAAGCCGCAGCTCATTCTCGTCGACGAACTCGCACACACGAATAGTGCCGATTCACGCCATATCAAGCGCTGGCAGGATGTTGAAGAATTGCTGGCGGTTGGGATCGATGTCTACACCACCGTCAATGTTCAGCATATCGAAAGCCTGAATGATGTCGTCGCTCAAATCACTGGGGTAATTGTTCGTGAGACCGTTCCAGACAAGGTTGTCGAACAGGCCGATGAGATCGAATTGATCGACCTGACGCCAGATGAGCTGCTTCAGCGCTTGAAAGAGGGCAAGATCTATGCAGCAACCCAGGCAGAGCGTGCTGTGCAGGGCTTCTTCCGCAAAGGCAATTTGATTGCACTGCGCGAACTAGCACTACGGCGCACCGCCGACCGTGTCGATGAGCAGATGCAGCGCTATCGGCGTGATCACGCGATTTCGACAACCTGGCCAGCAACCATGCGATTGTTGGTTGGCGTGAGTGCCAGCCCTTCCGCACCCCGGTTGATCCGCGCAGCCCGCCGTATGGCAGCCGGGCTACGGGCCGAATGGGTCGTCGCCTATGTCGAAACCCCAAACGAACTCCGTCGCCCAGAAGCACAACGTGAGCAGGTGATTCAGACGCTACGGTTAGCAGAACAGCTTGGGGCCGAGACCGTCACACTGAGTGGCGAGAGCGCTGCCGATGTATTGATCGCCTATGCCCGTGAGCGCAATGTGAGCAAGATTGTCGTTGGCAAACCAGAACGTCCACGCTGGAAGGATCTGCTGTTTGGCTCAACCGTCGACAAACTCTTGCGCTCTAGTGGTGTGATCGATATCTATGTACTCAGTGGCGATTTTGGCGATACCGAGCCACTAGCAACACCAGCATTCGGCACAAGTAGTCCGCAGAAGGCATACCTATGGTCGTGTGGAGCTGTTGCAATCTGTACGGCGCTGGCCTGGATCATGGATCCCTATTTCGATCCAGCAAATATTATTATGATCTATCTGCTGGGAGTTGTTGCGGTTGCTACTCGCGGTAGGCGCGGGCCATCGATTCTTGTGGTTATTCTGAGTGTGGCCGCCTTTGATTTCTTCTTCGTTCCACCAGCATTTACCTTTGCCGTTTCAGATACGCAATATTTGATCACATTCGGCGTGATGCTGTTGGTTGGCCTGGTGATCAGCACACTGACGGTGCGGCGGCAGGAGCAGGTCAAGGCCGCTCGTGTTCGTGAGCGCCGCACTGCCGCGCTGTATGCCCTCAGCCGCGAGTTCGCCAGTTTGCGTGGATTGGAACAATTGATTCCAGCTGCAGTCCGGAATATTCACGAAGTCTTTGATAGCCAGATCATGATCTTACTCCCAATCGGCGGCGGTCGACTGCAACCCTGGGGCAAGATCAGCGGCTGGATGAACACCATTGCTCCAGAATCTGTCTTTTCACCAAGCCCTGCCGATCAGGGCGTTTCGCAATGGGTCTATGATCACAAGGAAATGGCTGGGTTGGGCACCAATACGTTGCCGGGTGCCGATGCCATCTATATGCCATTGGTTGCATCGGAACGAGCCGTTGGTGTGCTTGGGGTACGCCCAGAGCGGCGGCAACGGCTCACACCCGAACAGATCCATCTGCTGGAGACATTTGCAAACCAGACGGCACTGGCCATCGCTCGTGCTCAGCTTGCCGAGGAGGCTCAACAGGCTCAGGTGCAGGTCGAAACCGAACGATTGCGTAATTCATTGCTGAGTTCGGTCTCGCATGATCTGCGCACACCGCTGACGATCATCACAGGTGCCACCAGCAGCCTGCTCGAACCGGGTCAGGCACTCGATCAGGCAACACGTACTGAATTAGCCCAAACCGCCTATGATGAAGCTGTGCGCCTGAATCGCCTGGTTGCGAATCTACTGGACATGACCCGCATCGAGTCGGGTGCGATCCAGGTCAAGAAGGAATGGCAGCCGCTTGAGGAAGTCATTGGTGTCGCAATCGCCCGCCTCGAAACGAGTAACGCACTCGCCCAGCACCCGCTCAGCACCAATCTACCAGCCGATCTGCCACTTGTTCCGATTGATGCCGTCTTGATTGAACAAGTCTTGGTCAATCTGATTGAGAATGCGGTGCGCCACACACCACCCTCAACACCGATCAGCATTTCGTGCAGTACAGCAGGATCGGCGGTGATCGTCACTATTGCCGATCAGGGGCCTGGGTTCCCGCCAGGGAGCGAGGAGCATCTCTTCGATAAATTCTACCGAGCGCAGCAGAATGGCAGCACTCGTGGTGTCGGACTCGGCCTCACCATCTGCCGTGGGATCATAACTGCCCATGGCGGCAGGATCTGGGCTGAACCCAATCCGACCGGCGGCGCGATCTTTCGCTTTAGCCTGCCAATTGATGGTTCGCCGCCGATCTTCAATATGAACGAGTGACAGCATGCCCGAACAACCCCACCAGCCAAGCCAGCCAACTCATGGCCCGCTCATCCTGATTATTGAGGATGAACTGCCGATCCGACGCTTTCTACGCGCCACACTCACAAGCAATGGCTATCGCATCGCCGAAGCAGCGACAGCCAACGATGGCATACGGCAGGCCGCAACCATCCAGCCCGAGGTGATCATGCTCGATCTGGGGTTGCCCGATCTCGATGGCCTGGAAGTGGCCCGCCAACTCCGATCCTGGACGAGCATTCCGATTATTGTGCTTTCGGCACGTGGCCAGGAATCGGACAAAATCGCAGCACTCGATGCGGGAGCCGATGATTATCTGACCAAGCCATTCGGCACGGGGGAGTTACTCGCCCGCATTCGGGTTATGCTGCGCCGTGCATCCCTAGCGGCAACACAGGGCAGCGGCGAGCCAGTGATAGCGGTTGGCGATCTGCGCATCGATCTGGCCCTACGCCAGATCTGGCGTGGCGATACCGAGATCCATCTGACGCCAATTCAGTATAATCTACTGCGCGCATTGGCCCGCAATATCGGCAGAGTCATGACCCATAAACAACTGCTGCACGAAGCCTGGGGTGCTGGCTACGAAGAAGACCCGCAATATGTGCGGGTGTATATGAGCCAGTTACGCCACAAGTTAGAGGCCGATCCAACCAGGCCACGCTATCTGGTCACGGAACCAGGTGTCGGCTACCGCCTCAAAATCGACTAAACTGAATGCAAGGTGAAACCCACAACGTAGATGGCCGTATAGCTGCCCGACAGTTTGACTTGGAGATCCCACCTTGCGATTGGTTTAGTACCCAATCCCAAAGTATGGCATAATGATAGCATGCTCCATCGAAACCAATCCTGTGTAAGCAAAGTCAGGCAATCTCATTGAGGAATCTACGCGTTGTTCTGATATCCACCTATGATCTCGGCCATCAGCCATTTGGCCTGGCTTCGCCAGCTGCCTGGCTGCGGGCGATCAATGCCGAAGTAACCTGTGTCGATCTGGCCGTTGCAGCTCTGCCCGAGGCAACAATCCGTGCTGCCGACCTGATCGCGTTCTATCTGCCAATGCACACTGCGACACGCCTGGCTGCCGATACTATTCCGCAGATTCGAGCGCTGAATACAACGGCCCATCTGTGTGCCTATGGCCTGTATGCGCCCCTGAATGCGCCATTCCTGCACGAATTGGGCATACAAACCCTGATCGGCGGCGAGTATGAAGCCGAATTAACAAGATTATGTCAGAATCTTGCTGAACAATCGCCAAATCAGCACTCAAACAATTACATCATCTCCAATATCTCACCATCAACCATGATCTCATTGGATCGATTGGCGTTTCGTACGCCGGATCGCACCAATCTGCCGCCATTTGCCGCCTATGCCCAACTGCGAACAACCACAGGTGATGTGCCTGTTGGCTATACCGAGGCCAGCCGGGGATGTAAGCATCTGTGCCGCCATTGCCCGATTGTGCCAGTGTATGGGGGTATGTTTCGCATCATTCCACGGAGTGTTGTTCTCGATGATATTCGCCAGCAGGTTGCAGCCGGTGCGCGTCATATCAGCTTTGGCGATCCCGATTTCTTTAATGGCCCAGGCCACGCAATACCGCTCGTCCAATCGCTGCACGCCGAATTCCCAGAACTGACCTATGATGTGATTATCAAGGTCGAACACCTGCTCAAACACGCCGATCTGCTGCTAACCCTGCGGGACACAGGCTGCCTGTTTGTCACCAGCGCAGTTGAATCGAGTGATGATGCAGTGCTGGCTCGGTTCGACAAACGCCATACACGGGCCGATTTTGTGCGCGCAACAAACCTGATGCGCGAGATCGGCCTGGCGCTGAGCCCAACCTTCGTGACCTTCACGCCCTGGACGACCCATGCGGCCTATTGTGATCTGCTCGCACTGATCGCCGAGCTTGATCTGATCGAACATGTTGCACCGATCCAGTATGCCATCCGCCTCCTTATTCCAGCTGGCTCACGGCTGCTAGAACTGGATGAGGTTCAAGCGCTGGTTGGCCCATTCGATCAACAATCGCTGTGCTTTCCATGGCAGCATTCCGATCCAGCGATGGACGCTCTCTATCGTCAGGTTCGGCGCATCGTCCAGAAACGAATGTCACGCCACGAAATCTTCCGCGAAGTCTGGCAACTGGCGAATGCAGCCGATCTTGCACCAACACGCTTCGATCTAGCCAGCAAACCAATTCCACACCTGAGCGAACCCTGGTACTGCTGAGCAGAGCCAACCGAGGAGCAGTTTGCTCCTGAGCCAGTCTAAACGCAATACCTTTCAAATAACAGGCGGTGCCATTCTTTCCCCCGCACCCCAACCCCGCTCCCACTGCGGAGAGAGGGGCTCTGCGCGGCATTGGAATGCGGTATTCCCCCTTCTCCCCAACATGGGAGAAGGGGGCGAGGGGGATACGGGGCAAGCGCACCGTTGACATGCAGGCTTCGTTATCTGAAAGGTATTGAGTCTAAACAAGGAGTCAGAAGTCAGGAATCAGGAGTTGCGCCACCATTGCTGCTCATACGCTATGCTAACTTTGAATGCCAAATATTAAATCTGAAAGATGAAGTACCGTTTTTAGTCCAAGATCATCCATGTTAAGCATATTCTGACTCCTGACTCCTGACTCCTGACTCCTGAATACTATGTCGAGTACCAAATATGACATCTCCACAATCACCACAACGCGTCCTGCTCCTCACGACACCAAGCAGCTATCGGGCTGAGGCATTTCTCACGGCTGCCCTGCAGCTTGGCATCATTGCCGAGGAAGTGATCGATTCGCCGCCCGAATTGGCCAAGGATTGCCCGCTGGCAATTGATTTCCGAACCGATGGAGCGCGTGATCTGCTTCAGCAGTATGCCGCCGATCATCCATTGGCAGCAATTATCGCCGTCGATGATAGCGGCAGTATGTTGGCTGCTGAAGCCAGTGCGGCGCTTGGGTTGCCACATAATTCGCCCGATACGGCAATTGCAGCGCGCAATAAGTATGTGATGCGCACACTATTGAAGCAGGGCGGAGTGCGTGTGCCCACATTCACTCTGCATACGCTGGATGAAGATCTGGATGCGCTAGCACAACGAGTCGATTACCCGTGTGTGGTCAAGCCACTGGAATTGAATGGCAGCCGAGGTGTTATTCGAGCCAACACACCACAGGAATTTATGGTTGCCGTGCGTCGTTTGGCTGCTATTCTGCATGCAATCTATCCAAGCGGCAACGCGCCAGTCACATTCCGTGGCGAAATCGCCTGTGATAGCGCCCGCAGCTTTCTTGTAGAAGCATTCATTCCTGGCTTCGAGGTTGCCCTGGAAGGTTTGCTCGATCATGGACAGCTTCAGGTATTGGCCCTGTTCGATAAGCCCGATCCGCTTGATGGGCCATTCTTCGAGGAGACGATCTACGTTACTCCGTCACGGCTGCCAGAAGCAGTACAGCTAGCAATTCAGCAGTGCGCCGCCGAATCCGCCAAAGCGCTTGGTCTGCACAATGGGCCTGTTCATGCCGAAATGCGGATCAATGAGGCTGGGCCATGGCTTGTTGAAGCCGCTGGCCGATCTATTGGCGGGCTATGCTCAAAGACGTTACGGTTTGGGACGGATGCCTCACTCGAAGAACTCATTCTGCGCCAGGCATGTGGGTTGCCGGTTGATTCGCTTGGCCGCGATGGTAATGCCGGCGGAGTGATGATGATCCCAATTCCAGATACCGGGGTGCTGCGGGCAGTTCATGGCGTTGAGGAAGCATTGGCAGTAGCAGGAATCGAATCAGTCGAGATCAGCGCGCCACTACACAACCCGATCATCCCATTGCCAGAAGGCGAGAGCTACCTCGGGTTTATTTTTGCACGAAGTACCAGCCCGGATACCGTCGAGGCAGCTCTACGCGAGGCCCATGCACAGCTCACATTCACGATTGTGCCGAATATTGAGCTAGCGCGTGTGTAATGATTATTTGCGCTGCGGGCCACCCTTCGATCTCGCCACCGGAGGCGACCACCCCTCGGGCAGTTGTTGGCCATCCGCAAAAAAGAATTCTTCCATCTGGCGCATCAGAATATCCTGTGCGCGTGGATCGGCAAGGCTCAATCCATAATGGTTGATCACGACTGTTGCCTGAGCTGGCCAGAGTACCCATGCCTGGCGCGAGACGTTCTCATAGATACGCAGGCCGAGTTCACCTGGGAATGGCGGCTGATCCAATCCAGGCAGCTCTTTGCCGAATTTTACACAATTGACCATACGGATCATAATCTGGCTCCTCACTGTACAATGCAGCTATTATAACATCAACACGTGATGCCAATGAGGTAGGCCATGGCCAAGCCACACATGGTTTTCTTTGGCACAACCAGCGATACCTCATTACGGGTATTGTCCGGCCTCGTGGCGGCTGGAATATCAATCTGTGGCGTGGTCGTATCGGCAGTGCTACAGAGCGGTGCTATTGTTGAACGCCTGCTCCCGGATTATGGACGTTCGCCGCTACCGCTGGCTCAGCCATTTGTTCGCCGCAGTATCATTGAATTGGCCTGGAGCCTGGGCCTGCCAGTGATTGCAACGCGCAGCCTGATGGCACCCGAGCTGCTGATGCAAGTTCGTGCGCTCCAACCGGATGTTGCATGCGTCGCCTGTTTCCCACAGCGCGTGCCAGCCAAATTATTGGCGCTGCCACCACAAGGCTTCTTGAATGTCCATCCATCGCTGCTTCCAGCCCATCGTGGACCGGTGCCCCTGTTCTGGATGTTCCACGCCGGCGAGACAAATGCTGGCATCACGATTCATTGGATGGATGAATCGTTCGATACGGGGCCAATTGCACTGCAAACACAGATCGAATTGCCAGAGGGAATCTCGTATCAGGCAGCCGAGCAACGCCTGTGGGAACGGGGAACAGAACTGCTGATCGAAGCAGTGCAGGCGCTCGAAACAGGATCGCTTGCGCGCCGCGCCCAGCCACCTGGGGATACCTACGAACCCTGGCCGAACCAAGAACACTTCACGCTACACACCCAATGGTCGGCACGGCGCGCATGCATCTTTATGCGCGGAACATCCGAATGGAACCAACCATATCTGTTACCACTCCCACATAGCACCCTGGAACTAACAGAAGCGCTCACATACCATTCCGAAACGGTTCTGGGCCAACCCTTCAGCGTAAACAATAGTGAGGTATTCGTTCAGTTCACACCCGGCATCCTGCACGCTCGTGGGCGGGTACGCTGACGAGTATTCAGGGGACAGGAGTCAGCATTCAGCAACCAACGGAGGGTGTCACGTACATTTTCGGAATGGCGCATGACAGTGTCGATTATGATCGTAGGGGCGGGTGGCGAACCGCCCAACCAGAAAGACAAAAAATAAAAAACGGGGCCGGTAGCGAACCCCCCCCCCACACAACCAAAAAAAAAAAAACACGGCCGGGGGACACCCCAACCACAAA
>JBBQSD010000062.1:0-33368 GCA_038214135.1 Chloroflexales bacterium
GGTAGGGCGTATCGGTTAACGGGTGCGTGATTGGTATACGGTAGGGGCGGTTTGCGAACCGCCCTTGTGAATCTGGGCGGTTCGCAAACCGCCCGCACCTACATCGCCTCTCCCGCCAACCGCGCAACCACCTCAACAATCAGGCGGCGTTCTTCGGCCTTGATTCGTTCGTGCAATACGGCCTCATCATCACCTGGCAACACAGGCACGCTGGCGCGGGCCAGGATTGGGCCATCATCAACGATTGGCGTGGCGCGATGGATGGTGCAACCAGTGATTGGCAATCCCAGGCGCAGTGCATCGGCAACAACGTGTGCGCCGCGCAGGGCCGGAATCGTGATACCATCAACTGTCACATTTTCGCCGCCGCCATCGGGCAGCAGCGCCGGATGCTGATTGATCACCGGCGCATAACAGCGCTCCAGGAAACTGGCCGAGAGCACACGCATAAATCCCGAGAGCAGCACCAGATCCACGGCGAACAGATTGATCAGATCGGCCAATTGTAGTTCCCAGGCAGCACGCGATGGCCCATGACGTGGGCGATTCAGGGGTGCAAATATAGCCGGGATATTGTTGCTCAACGCACGCTGTATGCCATAGGCAGCAGCACGATCACACACCACCAGCGCAATCTCGGCTGGCAACGTGCCTGTGGCGCGGGCATCGATCAATGCTTGTAGGTTGGAGCCGCTACCCGAGAGCAGCACGGCAATTCGGTAGTTGGTTATTGTCATGTTTGTTATTGGTTCAGTAATGGATGTCACTGCTCGTGGTGGCGATTTCTGCCGCTCTGCGCGGCAGGCACCAGGGAACCGTTCCGAAGGTTCCCTGGACCCTCCTTCGGCCAGGCGCTACGGCACCCAGAGGGTACCCGACCCTGAATGAACCACCGTGGCCCACTAATGCCTGTTGATCATGCCTCGGCTGCTGGCGATGAACCACCGTGGCTGGTGCCGTGTTTCCTTGTTCCTTTGTTCGTGTTGGGCGGACACAGAGGTCCGCACCCTACACGGTTTCACGGTTCGCGGTTCCTCGCAGGGTCTTCTGACTCCTGACTCCTGACTCCTGACTCCTGAATACTCGTCTATCGGTTCTTTCCAATATCGTGCCGATACTGCATGCCAGGGAAGCTAATGGTTTCGATTGCAGCATAGGCCACTTCCAGCGCATGATCAAGGGTCTGGCCAGTACCAGTGATCCCCAGCACACGCCCACCATTAGTAACAGTTCGGCCATGCTCCCAGGCTGTGCCTGCATGAAAGATCAACACGCCTGGTTGATCAACTGATTCAAGACCATCGATTGGATCATCGCGGCGTACGGTTTCGGGGTAGCCAGCGGCAGCCAATACCACACAGGCAACCGCTCCCTGCCGCGTACTGAGCATATCGGGATTGAGCCGACCCTCAGCGCAGGCCAATAGCGCCGCCAGCAGATCGCCATCGATCAAGGGCATAATCACCTGGGTTTCGGGATCGCCAAAGCGAGCATTGAATTCGAGCGCCCGTGGCCCTGCTTCGGTCAACATCAGGCCAGCATATAATGCTCCACAGAAGGGCATGCCATCCTCGGCTAGTGTTTGCAGTGCTGGCTGCATGATCCGATCAACAATCTCAATCATGAGATCGTCATCGAGCGCAACCGGCGCGATCGCACCCATGCCACCGGTGTTGGGGCCGAGATCGCCATCCAGCAAGCGTTTGTGATCACGGGCGGGTGGCAGGATCAACAGCCGCGATCCATCGCATAGCGCTAGAATCGAGATCTCGGTTCCTTCCAGGCGTTCTTCGAGCAGTATCCGCTGCCCTGCGCCAGTTGCACCAATCTGGGCAATTGCGGCCAATGTTCCAGCAACATCATCTGGAACAATCACACCCTTGCCGGCTGCTAGGCCATCGGCCTTGACAACCCACGGGCGGCCACTCAGCCTGGCAAACTCACCTGCATCATGCGGATCATTGAAAATATGCGCCGCAGCCGTTGGAATATTGGCGCGGGCCATGAGCTGCTTGGCAAATATCTTGCTACTCTCGATCCGAGCGGCAGCTGCGGTTGGGCCAAACACACGCAATCCCACAGCCAGGCAGGCATCGGCCAACCCTGCGGCTAATGGCGCTTCAGGGCCGATCACCACCAGATCGATCTGCTCGCGTATGGCAATATCGATCAGCAACGCATGATTATTGGTATCGATGGGCACATTCCGTCCAAGGGTACTCGTTCCAGGATTGCCTGGAGCAATCAGAAGTTTGGTGAGGAGTGGCGATTGGGCGATCTTCCAGGCCAGGGCGTGTTCGCGGCCGCCCGACCCAACGAGGAGAACCTTCATATCAATCAGCTTTCTGTACCCACGAATATCTGGACGGCACGAACTATAGCATAAGATCAGCGCTGCGTCGGAGGCTGGTATAATGCGCTAGCATGAGCAACAAGGGAACAGTGCATAGTGTTTTGTTCGCTTGTTCTTGACCAACGAAACAAGAGAACAAACGCCTCGTGCTCGCTTGTTCTCGTATATAGAGCAGTGAGTTATGCCAGATACTACCCCGCCCGATGTGGCAACCATTCTGGAGCAACTACGCAGCGAAGTTCGCGCCCGCCGCCTGGCTGCTGGCCAGAGCGCGCCTAGTGCGGTTGAGCAGGAGCTACGCCGCAGCCTGGATGAGATCGAACTGCACCGGGTTGTCAGCGCCCATTGGCCACTCAAAGGCCGCACGCTGCCTGAACGCCTGCTCGTGTTTGTGAACAAGCTCGTGCGGCGCTTTCTACGCTGGTATATCAACCCAATTGTTGAGCAACAGAACGCCTACAACGACACAATGGCGCGCTCGCTGCGCCTGCTGGCCGATGCCTATACCGAACTGGCTGAACAGGTACACGCTGCCCAAAGTCAGGCGGCACCGCCCCAGAACGAGCCACCAAAACAACCAGGCGATGGAACCACGGAATCATTCCAGCAGTTGATTGAGCGACAAGCCCTGCACGAGCCGCCAGCCAATTTCATTGAACTCGATCTCGCCGCCCAGCAACCGCAACTGGCATTGCGCCAGCAGATCTCTGCCCATTGGCCGCTCGAAGGCCATACAATGCCGGAAAAAAGCGCTGCGTTCATTCAGAAGCTGGTTCGCCAATATCTACGCTGGTTGATCAACCCGATCATTGATCAACAGAATGCAGCTAATGGCGCATTTACCGCAGCACTGCGCGATCTCACACGCCTGGACGCCGAAAAGCGCGCTGATGTTGCAACGCTACGGGCCAGATCTGCCAGGCAACAACAGGCTCCGAAATCTGCAAACTGAAGCCTGCGGCAAGGGGACGATGACCCGACCCATAGAATGGGACAATGACCCATAGCCGCGTGGCTTTAGCCCGCGGCGTGGATGTCAACGATCTGCGGATGAAGCATTTGATGCATACATGGTCTTGGAGCTAGATCAACGTGGATACTATCACGATTGTGATCCCATGGTTCGGGCCGGATACCGCTGGCGGTGCAGAAACCCAGGCTCGCCAACTTGCCAGTGCGATGCGTGCCCACGGCGCACCCGTTGAGGTCTGGACGACTGTTGGCCGCGATTCGTTTGCGCCGCCAACGCTGGCCTATTACCCAGAGGGTATAGACGAGCTTGATGGTATCCCTGTGCGGCGCTTCCCGATCACGCCACCAACCGAACAACCCACTGTACCAGCGATCCTGGCATTTCGATCATATTTGACCCCACAACCATGGCAGGTGGCATTCCCCCATCACGAACTGCGCCTGCTGGCCTCACTGGTTTCCAGCAATGCACTGCTGGCCGCGATTGAACAAGAACGCCAATCGCGGCGCTTTATTTTTATGCCCTACCCATTCCCGACAACCTTCTGGGGGTTAATATTAGCTGGTGAACGTGGCTTCCTACTGCCCTGCCTGCACGATGAGCCATATGCCTACTATAGTAGTTATCGCTGGATGTTCCAACAGGCCAGCCGCATTCTGGCCAATAGCCATGGCGAAGCGGCCTTTGCCCGCCGATTATACAATCTGCCAGATGAACAGGTTGTGTATTGTGGCGAAGGGATCGATCTCCAGCAACACGGCGATGGTGCCCGCTTTCGCGCTGCCCATGAATTGAATGGGCCACTTTTGTTTTTTGCCGGAGCCAGGCAAGTCAAACACACCGATCTGCTGGTACGCTATGTGCGTGAATATTGGGCGCGGCGTGGTGGGCAACTAACATTAATCCTGACAGGCCGGGAGCTACCTGAGATTCCACCAGCCCTCCAGGATGTTGTGATCAATCTTGGCTATCTCAGCGAACAGGAGCGCAGCGATGCCTATGCTGCCGCCGATCTATTCATTAACCCATCAACGATTGAGAGTTTTTCGATTGTGCTGATGGAATCGTGGTTGCAGGGCATCCCAGCACTCGTCAATGGGCATTGCGATGTCACTCGCACTGCGGCGGAATTGAGCGGTGGCGGGCTGAGCTTCCGCAATTTTGGCGAATTTGCCGCAGCGCTGGATCTTCTGCTGGCCGATCCACAGCTTCGCCAGGAGCTTGGGCAGCGTGGGCGCGCATGGGTGTTGGCAAACTGCCGTTGGGAAGATGTCGCCCAGCGAACAATTGCAGTGGTACAATGATAGGTATGCAGCCAAGTATCGAAGCAGAACGTTCCGCGCCATCTGCCCTCGGCATACGTCCGGCGCGTATGACAGATATCTACCCGATTCTGGGCCTCCATCGCGAATCTTTTGCCGATAAATTCGGTGCAGCATTCGGGCGTGGGGGAACAGATCGTGGGCTAGAAGCTATGGCCGAAGCCTGGCGACGCCAGGGGCCATCAGCCCTGCGCGGCATGCTCGTTGCAATCATCAATGATCAGGTGGTTGGCACGATTTCACTGCGAACCTGGGAAATGGCCGGCGAGCCAAGCGGCGCAGCAGAAATGGCCTTCCATAGCGTTCTAGGGACATGGGGAGCCATGCGCTCGATCTTCACACTCTCACTACTCGATCATACAATCGAGCGCTCAGAGGGCTATGTCACCGATGTGGCCGTACTCGGATCATATCGCCGCCGTGGCATCGCCCGTGCGCTGCTGGCTCGTGCCGAGGAAGAGGCCCGCATCCGCGCCAAGCGTTTCCTTGGTCTGTATGTCAGCGCTGCCAACAAAGGTGCCCATACCTTGTATGAACAAACTGGCTTTATTGATTGGCGCATGCGGCGTTCATTCCTGGCTGGCGTCATCCTGCACCAGAGCGCCTGGAACTATATGCGGAAGGAGCTCTGATCCTGCGTACTGTCACCGCCACACGCTATGTCACCCCGCTGCGCGAGGGCGGCTCACTCCCCGCAATTGTCGAAGCCGACGATGATGGAATGTATGTGGTCAAGTTCCGTGGAGCTGGCCAAGGCCCGAAGGTGCTGATCGCCGAATTGATCTGCGGCGAACTCGGCCGTGCCATTGGCTTACCAATTCCCGAGATTGTGTTCATGCAGATCGATCCAGCACTCGGGCGGAATGAGCCAGATGGTGAGATCCAGTCGCTTGTCATCGCGAGTGGCGGGCTCAACTTGGCGCTCGATTTTCTGCCTGGCGCGCTTGGCTTCGATCCAATCTCTGCTGCGCTGGTTGATCCTGATCTGGCAGCGGCTATCGTCTGGTTCGACGCATTGATCATGAATGTTGATCGAACGGCTCGCAACCCGAATCTTGTGTGGTGGCATCGCAACCTGTGGCTGATCGACCATGGCGCGGCCCTATACATCCATCACACCTGGGGCGATTACCGTACCCGCGCCCGTACTCCATTTGCCGCAATCAAGGATCATGTGTTGCTATCGGCAGCTAGCGATCTGCGGGCAATCGATGCACAACTAGCAGCGCGGATCACGCCAGAATTATTGGCCAAGATCGTTGCGCTGGTGCCGGATGAATGGCTGGCTGGCGATGCGGCCTTTCCCGATATTGCTGCCCACCGTGCTGCCTATATCGAATATCTTCTCACCCGTTTGGAGGCTCCGCGGGCCTTTGTTGAGGAGGCATCCCGTGCCGGCCAGCGTGTTTGAGTACGCGATCATTCGCGTGGTACCAAATATCGAGCGCGGCGAGTGCCTGAATAGCGGTGTTGTGGTATTCGCACGCCAACACCGCTTCTTAGAGGCGCGCATTCAGCTCAACGAAGCGCGCCTGCGTAGCCTGGCTGCCGATATCGATATCGAGCCGCTGCGTACACAACTCGAACATATTCCAATCATCTGCGCTGGTGGCAAACTCGCAGGGCCAATTGGCGCACTACCAGCCCCCGAACGTTTCCGCTGGATTGTCGCCCCACGTAGCACCATCATCCAAACCTCGCCCGTCCATTGTGGCTTGTGCGAACATCCAGGCGATGCCTTGGAGAAGCTGTTCGAGAGGTTGGTGCGATGACGAACAAACCCTCAGATTCGATTATTGTGCGGTTGTATAGCCTGACAACGCCCTATCGTCGGACAATCCTGCTTGGGATGTTCTGCCTGGTGCTCTCGGTTATCGGCGAATTGTACCCACCCCTGATCTGGCAAAAGGTTGTGGATGAACTGCTGCCACGCCAGGATTGGGTTGCGATTGCGCTACAGATTGCCCTGCTGATTGGCGTCCTTGCGGCAACCCAGGCATTCAGTGCTATCCGTGGGGTACTGCTGGAGAAGGCTGGCCAGCAACTGACCCTCGATCTGCGAACACGCTTGTATGAGAAGCTGCAATTGCAGAGTGCTGGCTACTATGCCAATCGGCGCACTGGCGATCTGCTCTCACGGCTCACATCGGATGTCGATGCGGTGCAGGATGTGCTCATCCGTGGCACCGATTCGGTTGTCGCCAATGCACTGCGCCTGGTTGGGGTCGCTGCGATTTTTATTGTGCTGCAACCAGCGCTTGGATTAATCACAATCATGCCGATGATCGTTGTCGGCCTGTTGTTGGGTCGCTTCAATGGCCAGGTTCGGCCCGTCTATCGGGCTGCTCGTGAACGGTTGGGCCAGATCAGCGCACGTCTCTCCGACAATCTGGGTGGCATGCGGGTGATCCAATCGTTCGCCCAGGAGCGTCGTGAGCTTCAGGCTGTATACGAACTGGGCGAGCGCCTGTTTCAGGATCAGGTAAAGGCCGTTCAACTCCGCAATCGAATCTTCCCTGTGATCCGTTGGGTTGGCAGCCTTGGTAATGCAATCATGCTGGCTGGGGGCGTCTATTTTATTGCTCGCGGGCAGTTTACGCTGGGCGGATTGCTGGCCTACCGTGGCTATGGGCGCTATTTCTTCGGCCCAGTCGATGATCTCGTCAGCATCAATGATCTGGTTCAACGGGCTGCCGCCGCCGGAAGGCGTTTGTTTGAAGTGCTGGACGCGCCAATTGTTGTTGCGGAAGCAGCAGATGCTCAGGATCTCCCAAGACCACTGCGCGGTGCGCTTCGTTTTGAGGGCGTTTCGTTTAGCTATGAGCAGGGGAGCAGAAGTCCCTCACCCCCAGCCCCTCTCCCAGTGGGAGAGGGGCAGCGCAGCAGGGGTGAGGGAATAAGCGAACATATCCACAGTAATGGGCATGCAGCCGAAACGCATGCCGCACCCAATTATGTGCTGAAAGACGTAACCCTGCATATCAATCCGGGCGAGCGGGTGGCCATTCTTGGCCCATCTGGAGCTGGTAAGAGCACCCTGATCGCGCTGGCGGCTCGCCTGTACGATCCAGATCAGGGTTGTGTGACGCTGGATGGCCAGGATTTACGTTCGGTAACATTCAATTCGTTACGCTCCCAGATCGCCCAGGTTCAGCAGGAAACCTATCTGTTCAACGCAACCGCCCTGGAAAACCTGCGCTATGGCCGACCAGATGCTTCCATTGAGGAAATCGAACAAGCGGCCAGAGCCGCCAATGCCCACGAATTTCTGGAAAAACTGCCCCAGGGCTACGAGACGCTGGTTGGCGAAAGGGGTATCAAACTCTCTGGTGGCCAGAAGCAGCGCATTGCCGTGGCCCGCGCCCTACTGACAGGTGCGCCACTGTTGCTGTTGGATGAGCCAACCAGCGCTGTTGAGGCAGAATCAGAGGCGTTGATCATCGAAGGCCTAGAACGGCTGATGCGAGGCCGAACCACCCTGGTTGTGTCACATCGGCTGTCGCTGGCCCGTTCTGCCGATCTTGTTGTGGTAGTCATGGATGGCCGAATTGTCGAGCAGGGCCGACCGGAGCAGTTATTGGCTCACCCAGAAAGCCGCTTCTCGGCCATGGTTCGCGCCGATTCGGCGTTCGCTGTAGTGGAATAGATGGAATAGATCATTTCTTCATGAGGTTCTTACCGCTGTGCACGGCGAGCACCAGGAAACCGTCCGGCTGGTTAGTTCTCGCGGGTCTGCGCACCCCGCACCCCAAATGGAACTTGGTGGCTCCGCAATGGTGGTGTATCATGCCACAACTGGGTTCAGCATACATGAGTGGCTGGTTGCTGCGTGCTCCCTGAACCCGTAATCGATTATGCCTTGGCTGTGGGCGCTGAGCGATTGTGGCTCTTTTACACCTAATCCCTTTCCCCTTGGGAGAGGGGCAGCGCAGCAGGGGTGAGGGCGGTTCTGCAGTTCTGTAGTTCGATAGATTCTCGGTTCCGTATTCTGACTCCTGACTCCTGACTACTTGGTTCTTGGTTCTTGGTTCTTGGTTCGTATTCTGACTCCTGACTCCTGAATTCTCGGTTCTCACCACAGCGTGAGTTGCTCGGCAATCGGGCCGTGGGCCGCATAATGGCGCGTGCGGGCGGCTTCGTTTCGCCCAAAAAAGCGGCCATTGAGTGTCACGAAATCGGCAGCACGAGCAGCAGCCGAACCAAGGGCGCGCAGATGCTCAGGAGCCAGGAAGCGCTGCTCGCGCCGCAGGCGCAGGATGCGCCGCACACCAATCGGCCCTAAACCAGGGACACGCAGCAGATCCGCCTCAGATGCCCAGTTCAACTCAAGGGGGAACCGTTCGGGGTGGGCGAGCGCCCATGCTAGCTTGGGATCAAGATGCAAGGGCAAATTATCATCGATCTGATATGGTAATTCGCGCTGCTCAAATCCATAATGGCGCAGCAGCCAATCCGCCTCGCGTAACCGCTGCTCACGAACGAAGGGTGTTGCGTCGCGCTGCTCATATGGCGTTCCCGCTACTGGCCGAAAGGCCCCGAAATAGACTCGCCGCAGTTCGAGATCGCGATACAACCAGGCCGTTGTGTCGAGCAGCTCGCGATCACTCTCGCCCGATGCGCCAACCACAAACTGGGTTGCCAGGCCACCCGGCAGTGTGTTATGATCGCGTTGCTTGCCACGTTTTGGGCGCTGCACCTGGCGCTCACGCTGCCAATCACGCATCCAGGTAAGCCGTTCAATCAGATCGCGCTGCCAATCGCGTTCGGGTGAGATACTCGCCAAGCGCACAGCCGATGGTGCCTCTAGATTCAGGCTCAATCGATCAGCAAGCTGTGCGGCCCGCTCAACCTCGTGGCGAGCCACACCCGGCAGCAGCTTGACATGAATATAGCCCTGGTAGCTATGGGTATTTCGCAGGCCCTCCACCGCATCCAGCATCCGGCCAACAGCATTGTGGGTATCGCCATCAACTCCGGTTGAGAGGAACAGCCCCTGGGCTGCGCCGCGCTCAACGCGTGGTAAAAAGACCTTGGCAAGCTCTTCGGGAGTGAGCGTTGCCCGTGGTGTATCGCTGCTAGTTCGTAACGGGCAGTATGGGCAATCCCATTCGCAGCGGCTACTCATCAGCACCCGGAATGTCGGCAGTGAGCGACCATCCGGCCCACTCTCTGTTACAACCCCGCTCTCCGACCAGGCCGCCTTTTTGGGGGTATAGCGCCGCCCACCCTGGCTATGGGCATCACAGGCATCGAAACGTGCCGCAGGAGCGAGAATATCGAGTTTCTGCGTGAGATCCATGGCGCGTATTATACAGATTCTATAGGTGGGCTGCCAGCCACTGCTGCACATCCGCAGGATCGGTAAACTCCAGCAATGCTTCCGCAAACGCTTCAAGTTGTGTTGGAGTAAGGGTATCAAGCTGGGCTTGTATTTCTGTTGGGATGCTCACAAACTTGCGGATCAGCTGCCGCTCAATATATGCGCGCCAATCGAGCCGATTCAATTGTACCACCTGACACTGAAAATTGAGGATTATGGGGCGGTTCGCAAACCGCCCGCCGCTGATCGGGTATGATACGAACAGTGCATAGAGGCGCAGCCGAAGATTGGATCTCTGGGTTCTGGAATGAAAGAGGCATTTCGGCTGGCATGGTGGTATAGGCATAGGAGAGGGATAGAGCAGCCACGATGGTTCATTATCATAAGCGCAGCGATGGTTCTTCGTTTGTGTGGATTGGTCGCTCATGATCTGGCCATTGTTCCGCCAGGCGCGCTACCTGGGCCGTTACCGCCAGATCGCGCAGGTGCTAGCCCGCTATGGATTTGGCTCGTTGATTACGCTGCTAGGGCTCGATTCGTTGGTGCGCCTGCCTGGCCGCCTGGCGCGCCGCCCGCTCGACTCACTGACCGGGCCGCAGCGGTTGCGTATGGCGCTGGTTGAGCTGGGGCCAACGTTTGTGAAGCTGGGCCAGGTGTTGAGCACGCGCCCGGATATTGTGCCAGCTTCCTATGTGATTGAGCTGAACCGCCTGCAGGATACGGTGCCACCATTTGAGGCCGAACGAGCGATGGCGCTGATTGAGGCCGAACTTGGCAAGCCAATTGGCGAGCTGTTTGGCTCGTTTGAACGGAAGCCCTTAGCAGCCGCCTCGCTTGGGCAGGTGCATGCCGCCACACTGCACGACGGAACAGCGATTGTTGTCAAGGTTCAACGACCCGACATCCAGCAGCTTGTGTCTGTCGATCTGGCCATTCTCACCGAGCTTGCTGCATTGGCACAGGAACGATCCGAACTGGGCCGGCGCTACCATCTGGCCGATCTGGCCTGGGAATTTGGGGCCATGATGCGCGCCGAACTGGATTTTCGCCAGGAGGGCCGTAATGCGGATCGCTTCCGCCGTAATTTTGTTGGCAACCCACATGTGAAGATCCCATGTGTGTATTGGGAACACACAACGGCACGCATATTAACGAGCGAGCGGATTGTGGGGATTAAGATCAGCGATATTGCAGCGATGGATGCAAGTGGGCTTGATCGGAAACAACTGGCCCGCCATAGTATCGAACTGATATTGCAGGAGATCTTCAAGGACGGCTACATCCAGGGCGATCCGCATCCAGGAAATATGTTTGCACTCCCGGGCGAGATCATTGGTGCCGTCGATTTTGGGCAAGCTGTTGCGCTCGACAGAGAGATGACCCGTAATCTCCTGTTATTGCTAGTTGGCCTGGCCCGCCACGATGCCGAAGGCGCGCTGCGCGCACTCCAGGGGCTGGGCATACTCCAGGTGCGAACGATCACACCGGTGCTGCGGCGCGATATGGTGCGCTTTATTGAGGGCTTCGTGGATCGGCCACTCTCCGATATTTCGGCACGCGAGACTGTCGAAGAATTGCTGGGCCTGGTGCAGCGCCACGAACTTCATATGCCTGCGCCATTGGCTCTGCTACTCAAAGCTGTGATCATGATGGAGGGGATTGGTGTTCAGATCGATCCGGATCTGGATGTGTTCGCGGTGGCGCGGCCATATGCGCTTCAAACGCTGGCTGAGGTGGCTGGCCCTGAGGCAATCGCGCGTCGGGCACTCGAACGAGGCCAGGTTCTGCTGGAATTGGCCGATGTGTTGCCAAGCCGCGCAAATGAGACACTGGCCCAACTGGCGGAGGGTGAACTCACAATCCGGACTCGGGAACTGGAGTTGCGCCGCGTCGCTCAGGTACTCAGCGCTGCGGGTTCACGGCTCGCGCTCGCGCTGGTACTGGTGGCATCGGTGATTGGCCTGGGCTTGCTAGCATTGGCAACCGCCATCGGGCATTGGGAAGGGCCAGTTGTGATCGGCTTTATGACACTCGGCGTACTCGGCTTGCTGACGAGTGGTGCGGCACTGATTGCCAGCCTGGTTCGGGGTGGCGAGTAAACGAACAAAGGAACAAGAATGAAGGAACAAACGAGCGGAAATTAAAAGCTCTTGCTCTTAGCTAACGAAAGGCTCGCGCAATTGCAGCTTGGAGGCTACCAAAGGTGATAATCTGATCGAGATCTGTTCCAAGTTGAACGAGAGTTTGAGCGATTTCGGCGCTAATACCACTGAGATAGACCGTTGCCCCCAGTAGTTTGGCGGCTCGTGCGGATCGCAACAGGCCATCGGCGACCTGAGTATCCATAACCTTCACGCCGGTAATATCCAGGATCGCTGTTTCCGCCTGATAGGCGCTAATGCCTTCGAGCAATGCTTCTAGCACCTGTTGGGTTCGGCGCGTATCGATTGCGCCAACCAATGGCATCAGCAGCACACCATCACGCAGCGGAATGAGTGGTGTCGAGAGTTCCGCCAGAACGCTGGCCTGCCCGGCAATAATCTGCTCCTGGCGTTGGATGCGCTCATTTTCTTCATTCCTGCGTAGAGTGACATCTTCGTAGCTGCCCAGGATAGCATAGACCTGACCATTCTCATCGAGGAGTGGCACTTTATTCGTTTCGAGCCAGATAACCTGGCCATCGGCCTGTTCAAGCTCTTCCACGATCTTCAGGCGTGGCTTGCCACTCGCCACGACCGCCAGATCATCGGCGCGATAGCTCTCGGCCATTGCACTCCATGGCATATCGCTATCGGTTTTCCCAATCACATCGGATGGAGTTGCTAGTGCCGCCGCATCAGCAACGCGCTGATTACAGCCAAGAAAACGCCCATCGCGATCCTTCCAAAAGAGCGTCATTGGCAATGAATCGATAACCTGTTGATGCTGGCGTACTTGGCGCTCAAGCTCAGCATTGCGCGCCCGCAGTACTTCAAGCTCATTCGAATCAGTGTCGTTAGGAACAGTTGCGTCAGTCATCTCAATCGATCCTTCGCACATTGACCAATAGAATATCAGGCATTATCACACAGTAAGCGCTATCTTTTGCATCATACTCCATCCAGCAAAAAAGAACATGACCGTATTGATGTCGATCAGGCAACAAATCGCGCAACTCAGCGAGAAACGCCAGGGGTTAACAGATTGCTATATAAGGCTTCAACCCGCCCAATCACGGCCTGGACGGCAAAACGTTCGCGGGCCACCCGTTTTGCACCCGCCGATAATTGTTGGCGCAGATCGGGATTCGCCAGGAGTTCAGCGGCCCGCCGCCCAAGTGCTGCTGCACCTGGCGCAAGCATCCCATTCACGCCATTGGTGATAATATCAGCCGTTCCACCTGTTGGCATCGCAACCATGGGCGCTCCGCACGCACACGCCTCCAGCAGAACCCGCGTTAATGGTTCACCCCAGGCGGATGGATAGAGCAGGAGTGTGCAGCGCGCCATGAGCCGCAGAACTTCATCGTGATCGATCCATTCCAGAAAGCGGGCCTGCACGCCAAGCGCCTGTAATTCGGATTGAATCTCTGGCTTCAGTGGGCCATCACCTGCAATCACCACCGAAAAGCCTGCACTCACATTCATCGCCCGTATAATCTCTGGAATAAGGTGCGCGCCCTTATTACGCTCCAATTTGCCGACAAACAGCACAAATGGTTGCTCAAGATGCTGAATCGTAGACGGTTGGGCAATCGTTTGCTCAATTACCTCCAGATCAACCATATTTGGGATAACCTGGATGCGGGCTGGATCGATCACCTCGGCAAGGCGGCGGGCCATATAGGTACTACCCACAATCACAGCATCGGCCTGCCGCAGAAAAGCCTGGCGTCGTTGTAGGTGCGCCCGCATATACGGGATGGCAATCAATGCAGCCGCCCCACGCAGTGGCCCCAAACGTGCCGGCAGATCGGTCGCAAGCGAGGCCCATGTCTGGCGTGGGTATGGCAGCATATTCGCATGCAACCCGGTCGCAAAATAATCCCAGGGCCAGTGATCACGAACCGTAATCACAACTGGGACTCTCAATCGTTTGGCCGCCAATACTGCGGCTGGTGCGACCTGAACGTGTTGTGCATGAATAATTAAGGGTTTCTGATTTAATTCAACACGGTTGCTTGCTGATGCACCAGTTATTCTGACTCCTGACTCCTGACTCCTGACTCCTGCGCTCGTGGTCGTTCGTTCACGAGCAAGCATCAGCAGATCGTTTGCCAACACTGGCCAGAGGCGCTCATGGCGAAAATAATTCAGGATAAATGGAATATTCGGAGCGGTATACCCACGCCGATAGGTCGGCACGCCAAGCGTATCTGCATGAGTCAGGCCAGCTTTACCGCGTTGCGGAACAAGCGCCATCACACGATGACCCTGCTCAATCAATGCCAGGGCCAGTGCATGGGCACTCCAACCAGCACCACCACACTTGGGTGGAAAGACATCGGTTGGGAGCAGGATTCGCGCAAGTGTGAGGGTGGTCATGCCTGCCCCAACACACTGGGAGTATGGCGTTGAAGCGACAACATAATCTGCTCCAATGCAATGCAATGCTGTGCCCAGGAGAAATGCGCCACAACCCGTTCGCGTGCCTGTACGCCCATAGCCAGCGCTGCTGCTGGATCATCCAACAAGCGTGCGATTGCACATGCCAGGCTGGCAACATTGCCCTCCTCGAACAGCACACCCTCCATGCCATCGCGAATCACCTGATTAAGCGGTGAAATATTGGCCGTCACCACTGGTAACCCAGCTGCCATATACTCATACACCTTCAGTGGCGACCAAAAGAAGCCAGCGGCACGAAGTGCTGGATGCGGCGCAGTGTTGAATGGAGCTACGCCCACGGCTGCGCCAGCCAGCATGCCAGCCACATCTTCATATGGCACGGCACCAGTGAAAACAATCTGATTGGGCCATTCTGCGGCCAGATGTTCGGCTTTGGCGCGTTGCGGGCCATCGCCAATCAACAGAAACCGGACATTACGGCCCTGTTTCAGCAACAATCCCGCCGCCTGCACAACATCGGTGACACCATGCCAGGGGCGGAAGCTACCAAGAAACACAACTGTCGGTGGCACTTGTGCAGAACGAACTTCGTGCCTGATGGGAACAAAGCGCTCGACCGCCGCACCCCACGGCAGCTCAATAATCTTCTCGCGGGCAATAGTTGGCGGAATCGTCGTGTGCAGTGGTGTCACAATGCGATCCGCCCATTGGCATTGTTGGGTAGCCCAATGCCGCAGCGGGCCGCCAAGGCGATCATCGATCCGGCGCTTACGCACCTCGGGTGGATCAACAATCAGCGCATTTACCTCCAGAATGGAAGGAATGCCAAGCCGGTGGGCCGTGATGATGCCACAACCAGCAAAGTTATAGTAGCGCTCCATGATGATATCGGGCGCAATCGTACGGGTAAGCCGCTCAACGATCGCCAAACTCGTCAGAGCCGCCATCTTGGGGATATCGATATGATGGAGTGTAAAGCCATCGAGCTGGCTGCTTACCGGGTGAAGGAGGGTTGCAGGGCGCACACGCCGTTCGGCACTACAGGCAACCACATGCACCCGATGCCCGCGTGCCGCCAGGCCACGGGCAACCTCAAGTGTATGGGTCGAACCACCAAGCGAGCCTGGTACCGGAATACCGCTGGCAATATAGAGGATGTTCATTGTTGAGGAGTAAGCCATCAGCCGTCAGCCGTCAGCATTCCAATGCCAAGATAAAGCTATACACAGATGGGCAAGCGCTATTCCCATCTGAGGCAGCATCTGCCAATAGCCTCCTGATGGCTGAAAGCTGAAAGCTGAAAGCTGAAAGCTGATTGTGCAGCTACATCCGCTCGTAGCGTTCGAGATCAAGCGTTATCGCCAGGGCACCCTTGGCAGCGCCACGCACAAGTTCGCTGGCCTGCCCGATCTTTTCATCCTCAACACCAACCAGGAGGGTTGTATTGCCTTTACGCAGAAATCCGCCCGTCGAAGCAAGGCGGGTCACCCGGAAACCCTGCTCAACCAACGCGTCCACCGCCGCATCGGCGGCCCCATCTTCGGTCACAAAGATTAGCAGCTTCATGCGCGTCCTTTCGCTAGCGGCTCTCAGCAATACGGCGTAGCATCGGTGCGGTGTAGGCATGACAAATCGCAATTGCGACTGCATCGGCTGCGTCATCTGGCTTGATGACAGCAGGCAGACGCAATGTCATCCGCACCATATCCTGCATCTGCTTCTTATCGGCCCCGCCATAGCCAGCTACGGCTTGCTTGACCGCCAACGGCTTATATTCGCCGATAGACAACCCTGCCTGTGCTAGGGCAAGAAGCGCAACACCACGAGCCTGACCAACAGTGAGCGCAGTATTGACATTCTTGCCAAAGAACAGTTCTTCAATCGCTGCCGAGCCAGGCCGATACTCAGCCAACAATCGGGTCAACCCATCGTAGAGCAGCACTAATCGATCATGCTGTGCCATCCCAGATGGAGTTGTCAGCGCACCGCAGGCAACCAATGTCAGTGTACTGTTCTGCTCATCAATGACACCCCAGCCCATAATAGCAGTGCCGGGATCGATTCCGATGATTCTCACAACCGCCACGTTTCTGCCGAAACCGGGCATTGTTCAGGCCAATCTTCGATATACGAACCAGGATGGATGGCGTTATTGGCTGGCAAATTGCTCGGCCAGTTCCTCGGTGATATCGAGATTACTATAGACCTTCTGAACATCATCGAGATCCTCAAGCTTCTCAATCAGCTTCATTGCTTTCAGGGCTTCTGGCCCATCGAGCTGCACCGTTGCCTTGGCAAGCATCGTCTTCTCGGCACCAGTGATTGGCAGGCCAATCGCCAGCAGTGCCTGCCGAACGGCTGCAAGTTGCTTAAAATCGGTGTAGACCTCGATCACATCTTCGCCAATCTCGACATCATCGGCACCCGAGTCGATCGCCTGCAGCATGACTTCATCTGGATCAAGGCGCTTGGTCGTCAGGTCAATCGTGATCAATCCCTTGAGATCAAACATCCAGCCAACCGAACCTGGCTCGCCGGGAGTGCCGCCGCCCTTTGTCATCGTCGCCCGAACATCGGAGTTGGTACGATTACGATTATCGGTTGCTGCCTCGATTAACACAGCAACGCCACCTGGCCCATAGCCCTCATAGTAGATCTCTTCGATCGACGAGCCATCAGTCCCTTTGCCAAGGCCCCGATCGATTGCTCGCTGAATATTATCGGTTGGCATATTGCTCGAACGAGCTTTATCCACCGCAATCCGCAGGCGGAAGTTCGAATCGGGATCACCATTATTACCCTCACGAGCCGCAATTGTGATATCTCGTGCGAGTTTTGTGAACAACTGGCCTCGGCGCTGGTCGATCACACCTTTTGTGCGTCGGATCGAGTGCCATTTTGAGTGGCCGGACATGCAAAGCCTCCTGGGATGGTCAAACCTTGGCCTATTATACCCGAAAATGCCAGCAACATCCTATAACAACATCCCCTCTGCCAGCCACAAGAGCTGAGCAGAGGGGATGATTGCCAAATCACAGAATATAAACCGCTATTATGCCTCTAATGGCAGTTCTGGCGTTGGCGTTGGCGTTGGTGTTGGTGTTGGTGTTGGTGTTGGTGTAAAGATTGTGGCATGCCCATTCGCGTGAGCCACCGTATCGCTTGTCACATCGATTCGTACGACGCGACCAACCAGTTCGCGCAAGCGCTCACCATCGACCGTCTCGGTTTCGAGCAACAGGCTGGCCATATCGTTCAATACCTGCCGATTGGCCATCAGAATGCTGCGGGTGCGCTCATACGCCTCCGACACAATCCGGAAGACCTCGCGGTCGATATCGCGGGCGATCTCATCGCCATAGTTACGCTGCTCGGTGATCTCGCGCCCAAGGAAGATTAACTCCTCACGCTCGCCAAATGCAATCGGGCCGAGCTTCTGGCTCATTCCGAAGCGTGTCACCATCGCACGTGCAATCCGCGTCACCTGCTGAATATCGCCAGAGGCTCCGTTCGAGATCTCATTGTACCCAAAAACAATCTCTTCGGCCAGGCGACCACCAAGGGCAGAAACCAACTGCGCCTCATACTGCGAAACCGTGGTAAAGCGCAGATTTTCTTCCTCTGGCAGATACAGCGTGTAGCCACCGGCTCGCCCACGTGGGACGATTGTGACCTTCTGAACCGGGAAGGCTTTGGGCATGCCCGCCGATGCAATTGCATGGCCACCTTCATGATAGGCCACCAGCAATTTCTCGCGCTCCGACATCACGCGGCTGCGGCGTTCTGGGCCACCAAGTGCCACCCGCTCAATCGCATCTTGAAGCTCGGCCATGCCGATTTTCTTCTTCGAACGACGAGCCGAAAGAATAGCGCCCTCATTCACAACGTTGGCAAGATCCGCACCCGAGAAGCCAGGCGTTTGCTTGGCCAGAATCTCGATCTGCACATCCTCGCCGATTGGCTTACCCTTGGTATGAACCTTGAGCACTTCGATGCGTCCCTTAACATCTGGCGCATCAAGCATCACCTGGCGGTCGAAGCGGCCTGGCCGCACAAGCGCAGGGTCGAGCACATCTGGCCGGTTGGTGGCTGCAATCACAATCACATTCGTGTTCGTGTCGAAGCCGTCCATCTCAACCAGAATCTGGTTCAGCGTCTGCTCGCGCTCATCGTGTGAACCGCCCAAACCAGCACCACGCTGGCGGCCAACAGCATCGATTTCGTCGATGAAGACGATACACGGCGCATTGCGCTTGGCCTGATCAAACAGATCGCGAACACGTGAGGCACCAACACCGACAAACATTTCCACGAACTCTGAGCCAGAGATCGAGAAGAATGGCACACCAGCCTCACCTGCAACCGCACGCGAGAGCAGTGTCTTACCGGTTCCTGGAGGGCCGACCATCAGTACACCACGCGGGATGCGTGCGCCCAGTGCTGCAAACTTATCCGGGAATTTCAGGAACTCAACCACTTCGGATAAATCCTGCTTTGCCTCTTCCTGTCCAGCCACATCCGCGAATGTGACGGTTGGCTTATCGCCGGAGAACATACGTGCCCGACTCTTACCAAACGAGAGCGCCTGATTGTTTGAACCCTGCGCCTGCCGCATAAAGAAGATGAAAAAGCCGATCATCAACAGAACTGGAAGCAAAATAGTGAAGATGTTCAGCAGCCCGCCCCACGCTGGTGCAGCACCAACCTTGACATCTACGGAGTTCAGTGGAACTCCAGCCTGAACCAGCAACATGGTAATACTGTCGTTCGCCTCGATTCGGGAGCGAACCCGACTCTTATCGTTATAGACGACAATAATATCGTTTGTGCCGGATTGAGCCTGGATCTCGCTGACTTTGCCAGCCTTCGCATCCTCAAGCACCTTATAGATGCCACGGTCGTCGGACTGGGTGCCGGCATTGTTGAAGTACTGGAAGAACAGCGCGAGTGCCGCTACCAAAATAATCAGGTAGACGAAACTGTTCTTCAGCCAACGATTATCACCCATCATCATTCTCGATCTAGGAGCAATTGCTCCTTGTGCAGTTGCAGAGCGTGGGGACGAAAGAAGATTCGTTCTGCATAATTGTTAATGGCATTATAGCAAAGCACATGGGCTGAAACAAGGTAACGAGATTACCACGCTGGCAGTTCTTATACAATTCTTATGATTGCTCTTCCTGGCGATAGATCGACTCTTTGAGCACGCCAATATAGGGCAGGTTGCGATAGTGTTCGCCATAATCTAGCCCATAGCCAACCACAAACGCATTTGGAATATCAAAGCCACGGTAATCCACTGACACTTCGGCGATCCGTCGCTCCGGCTTATTCAACAGCGCACAGATCTTCAGGCTGGCTGGGTTGCGCCGCAGTAACTGTTGCTGCAGATACGCGAGGGTCAACCCACTATCGATAATATCCTCAACAATTAACACATGCCGTCCAGCAATATCGGTATCGAGATCTTTGAGCAACCGAACAACTCCGCTCGATTCTGTGCTTTGGCCATAGCTTGAGGTTGCAATAAAATCGATGGCCAATGGAGCCGGTATTGCCCGCGCCAGATCCACCATAAACATAATGCAACCCTTCAGCACCCCAACAAGCAGCAGATCGCCGAGCGGCAGATAATCGTGGGCGATTTGTTCACCCAACTCCTGTACTTTGCCCTGGATGGTTTCACTAGAGAGCAGGATCGTCTCGATATCCGCGTGCATTAGATATACTCCTCAGCCAATACATATGCAGGCCCTACAATCGCTATGTTCACCGCCGAAACGCCATCACTGGCCTGCACTCCAGCCGCGACACGCACCCCTGCCACCCAGATGATCTCATCGCCACGAACCAGAATCGGCCAGGCAGCCCGTAACGATTGCGGAAGCTTGGCATCGACCATCACATCCTGAATGCTGCGGCTGCCGCGCCAACCCTTGATCCGATCACCAGAGCGACGCCTGCGAATGATCAGCGGCTGCGTCAGCGATTCGCTTGTAATCTGCACAACCCAGGGGCTTGCGTTGGGCAATGCCTGCTCCTGAACAGTTGCAATCACCCGCCACCCCCCTTGAAGTAGTATCTCGCCCGGAATCGCCAGTGGTTGCTGATCGTCAAGCAATTGTGGCCCGCTTATAACAACTCCACCAATGGTCAGCATTGTGTAGCCAACCGTGAGCGCAATCCCACCGGGCAACTCAATCACCCGGCCAACACCACGGGTGCTAGCGCCGATGGCGCGCTCAAGATCGGCCATCCGCAATGTGGCTGTTCCGCCAACCAGAGCATATGCTCGCCGAAGTGCTGCACGCTGCAACGCTGGATGCAGCGATTGCCAGATTGCGAGATCGAGATCGATCCCTGATTGGCGCAGATTGGCAAGCCGCGGCCAGCTTGCATCCAGGGATCGTTCGAGCAGATCATGTTCGGCGGTCAGGGTATCGGCTGTGCGGCAGAGAGCCTCAACAATACGCGGATTATACTCGATCAACTGCGGCAACAGATTATGCCGAATCCTGGCACGGGTGTGGCTGGTATCATCATTGGCTGGATCACGGCGCGGCAATAGCTTGTGTTGATCACAATAGGTTTCAATCGCCGCTCGTGTGGTGGTCAACAGCGGGCGGATCAATCGTGGCGCATGTGTTAGTGCGTTTGTCTGCTTCTCTTCCACAAACGCATCACCAAATGTGCGCCATTGTTCCCAGCCCAGAAGTGGCCGCATTCCCGAAAGGCCATCCGAACCAGCGCCACGCAGCAGATGCAGCAACACGGTTTCGGCCTGATCATTGGCGGTATGGGCAACAGCAAGCGCCTGGGCACCAAGCGATGCAGCAACACGAGCAAACAGACGATAGCGTGCTATACGCCCAGCCGCATACCGGTTCAGGTTATGGGTGTGCGCCAACTGGCCAACATCAACAGACTCAATCGTCGCAGGGAGGCCCCATTGCCTAGCAATCTCGGCCACAAACGCGGCTTCAGATTCTGATTCAGCACCGCGCAGCATGTGATCAAGATGAACAACATGCAGCCTACAATCGAATCCATTGCTGAGTGTTCGCAGCGCATGCAGCATGGCCAGCGAATCGGGACCACCCGAAACAGCTGCCACAACCAGATCGCCAGGGCGAATCAGATGATGAGCATCAATGAAGGTTGCAATATGGGTGGTGAAGGAGTTTTCTGCCAATGATCACTGCTTCAATCGAATCACATACAGCGTATAACCATTCTGCACCTGATCATGGCTATCAATCTGCATTGGCAAACTGGGTTGGTTTGTCCAGGCAATCACATAGGCACCCGTATCGCCAAGTGGCCCACTGCCTGTTGCATACAGAGTCGCATCGCCATTGAACAGCGAATTGACCAGTGTTTTGCGATTGAACAGCCCTTCCTCTGGCAGATTGACGCCCCAGGGGAAGTTGCGTGCGGCACTATTGAAATCGAAATTGGCTGATGCACCGGGCGCGAGTGAACCAATATCCACGAATGAGCCACCCCGCACGACTAAGACATTATCGAGCGCGATTCCACCACTATTACGAATCTGACCATGTACCCCCTGATCGCTGGATTCGACGCTACTCTCAATTGTTGGCGGTGCATCGATTGGCAATTCGGCAACCAATGTACGCACCGAAGCAATATCGATGAGCAGATCACGGAGTTCGGCGCGTTGTTCGTCAATCATCACTGGCGTGGTGCGAGCCGAAATATCATCAAAGCTGCGCGTCTCGTGGATCAGTGTCGCACTTGGAAACCCTACCGTATAATTCGCACGGCGCGGCGAAAACAGCGCCACAAATCCGGTTGCGAGTGCGCGTTGTTGGCCCTCACTCGCCTGTACAACCGTCACCTGGCTGAGCTGCGATTGGCTGCCACGCAGCCCAAAGCCAGCAATATACAATCCGCCAGCAAAGATAATCACAACCAGCGGAACACTCAGCCATGCCAATTCCAGCCGACGCAGCCGACGCAACACAAAATAATTGATCGGGCCGATCACCAGTGTGTAACCAACCAGAAACAGCAGCAGTGTCCAGGCCGATGGCAGGCCCAACCCTGGAAGTTGCAGCACCGATTGCAGAATGCTTGTCTGGTTTGTGCGTGAACCAATGCCGGGAGTAAACAGGGGAATACTCGTAACAACGGTGCCCCACAGTGTTGGCTCACCCAACCAGCCGCGCAATAGCCCAAGATCGAATGCAGCAATTGTAACCGACCCAACCCCATAGTTGGAGCGATACAGCAATCCAGCGCCCTTACTCAGATCGACGGCACCGCTGCGTGGCCGCAATTCACTCAATGGCGCACGGCTTGAACCAGATGGCAGTGGCCCATTGCCAACCTGCACAAGTGCTGTGATATCGCCCTCGGCAACGGTTGGCCCAACATCGGCTGGCAGGAGCGCAGTCAGGCCAGCCGCCGCTCGCTGGCCGCCAACACCACCACCAATAATCAATTGGCCACCGAGGGTTGCCCACAGGCTGATCGATTCGCGTTGGGGTACACTCAGCTGGCTGGTATCCGCATCGGCAATAAACAAGCTGTTGAGGCCGCGCAATGCCAGCGCCTGATCGGGAAGTTCATTGTCCTGGAGGTGGCGGACAACCGTGCCATTCGAGCCACTGATCTGCAGGGTTTCGAGGGTGTTGAGCAATGTTGGATCGCTACCAACCACACCAATCACGAATTTGTCTGAGTCGATTGGATCGATGCTGACACTTCGATCAGCCAGAACGACATCGTTAGAAAGCAGGCGCACCTGCCCACTACGGGCAAATCCACGTGAGAAGGCATTGATTGTAATGCGTTTGCGCGAGCCGCGCGGCAGATCAACACTATAGCGAAAGCTCGGTTCATTGCGCTGGCCGGGGAGCTCCCAGACCAATTCGCCACGCAGATCCGGCCCATCATTGGCTACATCGATGATAACTGGAAACCACTCACCCGCACGATAGGCACCACCATAGCCAGCATGCGCATCCAGGGTTACTGCAATGGGCTGTGATTGTGCCTGGGCAGGCATAACAACGCACGCCAGCATACAGAAGAGAATGAAGGGTAGCAGGCGTCGCATAACAATGCTCCCGAATGATCCCCCGAATAGTAAGGGTGTAGCGCATACGCCCTAACAATCAAATAACATGCGATGTGTCATAGCTGTGACGTTGTTGGGCCGTAGAAAGGCAACATGTTGCATCGCTATGGTGGTGTTGGCCCGCTACCTGGGCGGCGGCGACGAACCATCATCATTCTGCGTGTGCGAACACGTCGTTCACCGTGGGCTTGCGCGAGCAGAGCCTGTTTCAGTTCAACGGCGATCTGGATCGGGGCAACTTCATTAGCATACGCATTAATCGCTGCCTGGGATTTCTGCTCGATCGTTGAATCAATTGCCTTTTGATCCATCAGTTCGCCCTTGTCGCGCTGGAGTGCATGATATTCGCGGAACACATCAATACTATTCTGGAGGGTACGCTCCTCGGAGCCACGCTTGAAATCAGTCAGGTAGTCGTTAACCATTGCCTGAACGCCACGCGGATCGGGAACGTGATTGAAGCTAAAATCGCCGCTCCCACCAGTCTGGATTTTGACGGTTCCATAGCCGAGGATCTGCTCAATGAAAGAAACATCAAATGATATATTCTGAATACGATCAATAGGAGCACTACGGCGATCAACCGGGCCAAATGGGCGCCGATCAACATCAATGATCTCACGCTTATTCAGAATGTAAACATCATTGACATATTCTTCGCGCAACCAGAAAATCCATCCAGCACAGATCAGTGTCACGACAACCCATGCTAGAATACCAGCAACCAACCATTGGCCAAGCAATGGTGCTAACAGGATCATGGCAATCGTCGCAACAACCCAGATCAGGAATGCAGGCAACAATTGCAGCGCAACATACACAGATGACGGACGCCAGATGATCTGGCCACTTTTCTCATCGACCTGTGGGTTGGCAGGGAACAACCAGGCAAAAATACCCGTCCGGTTGGCACCGCTGGTTTCAACATGCAGCTTCTTCTGCGCCTCAACGCGCTTCTTATCCTCAAAGACACGCTCCTCAATCAGGCGGCGCACCAGGTTCGGTTCGATCGCCCTACGCGTGCGATTGAGTTCCTCCTTAAGGCGGCGCTCCATCTCCTGCGGCTGAGTTGCATGAAAGAAATTAATCTTCTTCAGGCTGAACGATTGAATCGTAAGCGCACCATAGCCGAAAATCACCTCTGGGTAGGTATTCTGGCGCATCGATACCTGCTGAATATCCACAAGCAAGATCTGCTGCTGGGTTGAGCGCACCAAAAATTCATCTTTATCGAGGATGATCCGAGTGTTTGTCAGCACCAGCGTATCGTCACGCCAATCCAGCATAACATAGGCAAGGGCAACCAGGGCGATCAGCGCAATACCAACGAGTATCAGGTTTACCAGATCAAACGGGGCAGCCTGGCTTGGGTTGATCGAGATAATCCGCCCGCCTTCATAGCGATACCAGATCAACACCACGATCAGCGCCATACCGATCTGGAAGACCCAACTGAGATCGATCGCCGATTTTTGCTTACTCTTCTTTTTGGCATTCAGATCATAGCCACGCGCCCAGGTCACCGCTAAACCAGCGAGAATAAGTAACAGCAGGATATTGACCCAATCAAGGCGCTGGGCCATAGCCGGATCGCGGCCAAATAAACCGCCACCAACTGCACGATAGAACGCAGCCCCGCCAGCCACCGCCGCAATAATAAAGGGGATGAGGGCATTCTCGAACAGCAGCACCCAATGGTTGCGGCACATAAAGAGGATCTTTTCACCCTCATCCAGCTCTAGTTCGATTTCCGGATCCCAGATTGCCATCGGGCGCTCCTCCTACGCACCAATGCGCTGCAAAACGGCCTCGACAATGTCATCGGGTGTACGGCCATCACTGGTGATGACAATCGCATCGGGGGCTGGTTGCATCACATGCCGATCAAGGTCATCGCGTTGAGCAATCTCTGCATAGATCTGCCCATACTCAACATGCCGGCCACGCGCTTGCAGTTCAACGGTACGCCGACGCGCCCGTTCTTCAAGCGATGCCAGTAGGTACACTTTCAGCGGTGCATCTGGCATCACAACACTGCCAATATCGCGCCCAACCATCACAACACGCCCCTGTTGCCCAATCCAACGCTGGCGTTCACGCATTACCGCACGAACTGCCGGGTAGCGTGATGCCGTCGAGACATTGGCTTCAACATCGGCATCGCGCAGCTTCCAGGTAATATCCTCAGCACCAACAAGCACCGTATACTGGCGGCCATCACCAACAGATGGCGGATGCACACCAATATCAATATGCTGTGCGAGTGCTGCAACTGCGCTGCTATCATCGAGATCGGTGTGATGCTGGAGGGCAGCCCAGGTTAGGGCGCGATACATAATGCCAGTATCAAAGTAGAGGTAGCCGAGCCGCCTGGCGAGTAGCTCACCGAGCGTACTCTTGCCAGCACCTGCAGGCCCGTCAATAGTAATGACGGTGGGTATCTCCATGGTTCCTAGTACCAGTGGTATGTGTTCATTCTGCCTATTGTAGCACGGTAATCCCGTATCCTGCAATAAGCAGTCTCGTGGCTGCAAAGATTTTATACAACGAACAAGAAAACATTGAACGCTGTGCTGCTTGTTCGTTTGTTCCTTTGTTCGTGAACCAGAGAACAATAATCTGCTATATACTTGTTCTTCCCTAGAAAGTTTAAGATGAAATCTTTGTAAGGTGTTACACCGTTTTTCATAAAAGCTTTTAACATCACTTAACACAACCTACGAACTGTTTTAGTATTCCTCTTCTAGAGTCTCATTGTTCGTATGCCCTTACTATAAACCACGACCTATCGGCTCCATTGCTGCCTCATTCTGCCTGCCGAATTGGTGTGTCCATTACACTACACAGCCTTGCAGGCCAACATTACGTTAACCTGCTGGCTTTGCGGTGCGGTGCATAGTTGGCTAACGGCACAATCAGATAGCAGACGTAGATCAAGGAGGCAGCACCCATGGTACGGCGCAGTCACACGCTTTTCATCTCAATCATCGCGCTCATTGCGATGATTGGCACTGGCCTCACACCAGCCAATGCCGCGACGGCAACGACGACGACGGTTTCGGATATCACGTTTCTTGGCGAGGCTCAACTATATACTGGCTATCTGTTTGGCGATACTGTTGTTGGTGGTCTTTCCGGAATTGCATATAAGCGCAGCGCAGCGCGCGAGGGCGGTGGCGCATATGATCAATATTATGCAATATCCGACGACCGCAGCCAGTTTGCTCCGGCGCGCATCTACCAACTGGGAATCGACCTCGAAGATGGCCAACTCAGCCAGGGTGATGTATATATCACCGGGCAGAATACCCTGCTTAAGGCAAATGGTGAGCCATTCGCAGCCCTGAGCCTGGATCCAGAGGGAATCGCCCTGAACGCTGATGGCACGGTATTCGTCACCTCCGAGGGCGATGCCAACCAGTTGATCAACCCGTTTATCAATCAGTTCTCGTTCGCAAGCGGTCAGGTCTCAACAGCGCAGCAGATTCGCGCTCTTCCAATCGCGACAAAGTATCTGCCAGTGGCGGGCGGCACAAGCGGCATCCGCAATAATCTGGCCTTCGAAAGCGCCACGATTACACCCGACAAGGCCTACTTGCTCAGCGCCACAGAGAATGCGCTGGCGCAGGATGGCCCATCAGCAAGCGTGACCAATGGCAGCCCATCACGCATCCTGCGCTATAACATTGCCACTGGTACACCAGCGGGTGAGTATGTCTACCCGGTTGAGAAGGTCGCCGATCAGCCTATTCCAGCTGGTAGCTTCGCCACCAATGGTTTGGTCGAACTGCTGGCCCTGGATGACACAACACTTCTGAGCATTGAGCGCTCGTTTTCGACTGGCGTTGGCAACCGGATTAAGCTCTACCGCATTTCGCTGGCCGGAGCGACCGATGTAAGCACCTTCGATAGCCTGAGCGCTGCTGGCAGCTATACACCAGTGCAGAAGACCTTGCTGATTGATCTCGATACATTGGGCATCACGCTCGATAACATCGAGGGCATGACACTCGGCCCAATCCTACCAAATGGTCAGCGAGCACTTATCCTGGTGAGCGACAACAATTTTTCCGCAACGCAGTTCACCCAGTTCCTGGCTTTTGGTGTGACGATCACACCGCCGCCATTCACCACAACGCAGAACGCCTATATCAAACCGGTGGCTGCTGGTGTCTCGGTGACACCGCTGCTGACGGCTGGCGACGAGATTGCACAGACGGGCGCTTCCGCACGCAGCTACCGCTTTACTGGTATTCCCGACGGCCTGGGTGCCTACAAGGCCACGGACGGAACCGTCAAGCTGTTTGTGAACCACGAGTTTGGCAACACATCATTTAGTATTCCTGTGCCAAATGAGCAATCGCGTGATTACTACATTCCCGAAGGCTTACTAAAAGGTGCCTATGTCTCGAATATCACGCTGAGTGGCGATTCATCACCTGGTGCGATTTCGGGCGACATCGCCTTTACACAGGTCAAGGAGTATAACGCCGACACAGGCGAATATATCGACCGAACGCTTGACTGGCTGTACTTTGATCGCCCATTCAGCCGGTTCTGCTCTGGCTATCTGGCTGGCCCACACAGCGGTTTTAGCGATTATATCTACCTGGCCGGTGAAGAAACCGACCCAGCAACATCGTTCGACGGCCTGGGTGGTATTGGTGTCGCAATCGTCGATGGCATCGCCTATACCCTGCCCGAACTCGGCCACTTCGCCAAGGAGAACGTCGTCGTCGTTCCTGGCACTGGCAACAAAACGGTTGTGTTCGCAACTGAGGACGGCGCGGGCATTGAGAGCCAGCTGTATATGTATGTCGGCACCAAGAATCCATCGGCGGACAACCCAATCAAGCGGGCTGGGTTGGTGGGCGGCGATCTGTATGTCTTCAGCTCGAAGGATGCAAGCCGCAACAACGAGGCAAGCGTTCATAAGGGCGATGGCACAATTGCTGGCAAATGGATCATGGTGCAGGACACATTGGCACCAGGCGAGCAGGTCTGGAATATTTCCGACTCAATTCTCAATGAGCGCATCAAGGCTGCTGGTGCCTATGGCTTTGTACGCATCGAAGACCTAACCTATGATCGTAACCTACCAGGCACCGTCTATTTCGCGACAACCGGCAGCACATTGACAATCAATGGCGCTCTGGCCAATAAGCTTGGCCGCATCAGCCGCGTCACGTTTGACCCGACCAACCCAACCGGCGGCGCTGCTTCGCTGACAGTGCTGCTCGAAGGCGATGCGGGCGACCCAATCGTCAATCCGGATAACATCGACATCAACAAGAATGGCATTCTCGCAATTAACGAAGATCCGAATGGCGAGAACCGGGGTGCTGGCCTGCTCGACAGCCGAGGCCGTGACTCATCGGTGTGGGCCTATGATGTTCCCGGCGATGGCAAGGGCAGCGATGGTACGCTGGTGCGGATCGCCGAGATCGACCAGACGGCAATTCCAAACCTACCTGGCTACCGAGCTGAGCGCGGCAACTGGGAAACCAGCGGCATTCTTGATGTCTCGGATATCTATGGCCCTGGCGCATGGTTGGTGGTGGTGCAGGCACATTCGCTCAACAGCAGCGAGGCATCGGCACTGGCTGGCTCCAGCACAGATCTGAAACTGGTTGAGGGTGGCCAACTCCTGCTGCTACGCACGCAGTAATCTTGATTTGAGCGCTTCACAGGGCACAATACTCTTCTATTGTGCCCTGTGTGTTATTCACTGGCCGCGTGCATGGGCCTCGCTGCTGCCCTGGGTGCTATAGCCAGTCAATTCCACATAGCCATTCCCACTCACGGATCGGCCAGCCACAGTTCCACTCAGTTGCACCGCTCCCTCCCAATACCCAACCGTCAGGGCCAGCTCCTGATTGGGGATCAGTGGTGTAATCAATAGATCGAGGCCGACTTTTGAGGCACGCAGACGCCATTTAGATGGGTATTCGGTTCCAGCCGGGCTACGCCAGTGTTCGCTCACCTCAATCTGAACCTCATCACGGGCCAATGCTATAAGCTGCTGATCTTGCCCAACCAGGACACCCTTGCTGTATGGATCATCGCTGCCATCACGTAGCCGCAGTCGGTAATACATTAACTCGGTGCCATCATCAAGCTGGAGTGCAAACCAATCCCAGCCGAGCTGGTTAGCGGCCAGCGCACTGGTGCTCCACTCGCGATCCATCCATGCCAAGCCGGTTATCTCAAATGTGCCAGCCGCCGTTTGCACACTGCCACTGGTTGGCATACGGGTGAGTGAGTAATAATACGAGGCATTACCAGGCTCGGCGCTCTTCTGGCTCAGACCCTGGTCGCCCTGTAACACTGCTGGCTTGCCAGCCTGCAATGTCAGATCAATTGCCACATCGCCCTGTTTGGCTTGCAAACGCATTGGCGTGCCATCTGGCCCTGAACCATCTGCGCGCCAATCCTCCAGCCAGACCTGAAATGGATCGCCCTGTGCGCCTGCCAAGCCCGCCGCGCCACGGCTGAAGCGCTCGAACGCATAGAATTGCCCATCGGCCACATCTGTCACCGCAAAATGGGCCATGTAGATGTTCGATGCTGCCCAGGCAGATGAACGTTCAACCGGCGCTGGCGTGAGTCCAAACCGAAAAAAGGTAAGCTGGAAGCCAAACTGACGGCCAGCAGACGTTTTGAGATTGCCCGTGTAATACCACCATTCGGCGGCAAATTCCGGATGCGGGCCGTGATCCGCTGGAAAGCTGAACTGGCGCGGCTGCAAGGCCCGTGCAAACCTCAGATCGGCAGGTGCGCCCAACGCCTCGGCCACCGAAAGGCTGGCGCGTGGTTCGGCAGGCCTGGCGGCATCCGTGCAACTAGTGAGCAGCAGCAGCGCCAGAAGCGCCAGTATAAGCCGTGGGCGAACACGCATGAGCTATTCCTCCCGTAATGCCAGCGCTGGGCTGGTGCGGCCCATACGCCAGGCCGGATAGATTCCGGCAAGTAACGCGGCGCTGGTTGCCACCAGAATGGCCTGCGCCAGCAATCCGGGATCAACCTGGAACAAAAGTGTCCAGCCAAATGAGCGCTTGTTGATCACAAACACAAGCACGCTGGCCATCAGAATACCAACCGGAATCGCCAGCAGGCCAGCCGTCAGGCCCATTAACCCGGTTTGCGAAAGCACCATAGCCCACAACTGGCCCGGTGTGAGCCCATTGGCGCGCAATACGGCGAGTTCACGCGAGCGCTCAAGTTGCAATGCCATCAGCGCCGCCAGAATGCCAACAAAGGCTACAATCGTTGCCAAGAGTTGCAACACGCCAGTGATGGCAAACGTTCGGTCGAAAATAATCAGCGAACCCTCGCGCAGGGCACGGTTCGAGCGAATGGTGATCAGCGGTGCCTCAGGGCTGGCCGAATCGGCACTGGAAAGTTCGCGCAACTGCTGCACAAGCGCATCCACATTCTGGCCAGGCGCGGCATACAGGCCAAGCGAGGCAATCGCGGTATCATTCCACAGCTGCTGATAGCGCGGCAGATCGATCATGACCACGCCCCGATCGGTGCCATAATCATAGAAAACCCCGGCGACCCTAAAACTGCGCTGGCCCATCGCCGTCTGAAGCGTGATGCTATCGCCAATCCCCAGGTTATGCCGAAATGCCAATGGTTCGGAAATGAAGATCTGGCCCTGTTCCCAGCTAGCCCAGATTGTTGCCAGATCGCCGCTCAAAAACTGAAAGATTGTCCGATCCGGCTCAGCGACATCGAGCGCAACAACGAGTGTCGTTCCCAATGATCCATCGATATCGACGGTGCGGTAGCGGCGGGCGCGTTCGACACCAGGAGCTGTTGTTAGGCGCTCAACCAGATCCAACGGGAGCGGTGCAGTTGGCCGGCCAGCACTGGCATCGGGGGTCGATACATACACATCGGCGCGCAGTGTTGCATCAAGCCAGCGCACGACGGTCGTGCGGAAGCTGCCAACCATCAGGCCAACGCCAATCGTGACGGCAACGGCGATCATGAGCGCGGCAACCGCCACCGATGTGCGGCTGAGGCTGGCAATCACATCGCGGGCGGCCATGCGGCCAAGCATGCCACCAATTGTACCAAGCAGCGGGCGAATGGCCATCATCAGCCAGAGTGTCATTAGTGGCGTGACAGCCGCCGCACCAATGGTGATTGCAAACAGGCCACCGAAACTCAGCACCAGATTATTACCTGGCAGCGCCAGCATGCCAGCTCCAAGCAGCAATAATGCCAGCCCGCCTGCCGCAACCAGCGGAACAAATCGGCGCACCCGTTCCTCGTAGGAGGAACGCCGCAACACGGTGCGAGGCGGGGTGAATGTGGCTTCTATCGCTGGAATAGCCGCCGCCAATAGCGTTGCGCCCATTCCAAGCGCAAAGCCTTTAGCCAGTGGCACCCACGATATTTCGGCGGAACGAACCGTCACCGCAAAATAGAGATCATTGATCGTCTGCGTGACCATGCCGACCAGGCCGCGCCCAAGAACAATGCCCAACCCTAAACCAATCAGCGAGCCAACCAGCGCAACCAGCAGCGCTTCACCAAGAACCAGAGCAAAGATCTGATTGCGGGTTACACCAAGGCAGCGCAGTGTGCCAAGCAACCCACGCCGCTGGACAACCGAGAAGGTGATTGTGTTATAGATCAGGAACATGCCAACAATCAGCGCCAATAGGCTCAATGCCGTCAGATTCAGCTCGAAGGCAGCCGTCATCTGCGTGATCGCGTTGGTTCGCACCTCCGGGCGTGTTAGATGCGTGTCGGGTGGCAGTATGGCACTCAGCTTTGTACGCAGCGCATCACCGGCAGAGCCATCTGGCAGAATGAGGTCGATCCGGCTGAGATGCCCAACACTTCCCAACCATTCCTGAGCTGTTGCAATATCCGTCACCAGGATGCCATCAAGGGCACGGCTGGCATTCTCGTCCTGTGGTTCGATCAGCCCAATAATCTGGGCATTCTCAATCCGTGCGCCAATGCGCATACGCAGCGAACCGCCATTGATAATCCCATTGGCGCGTGCCGTTTCCGCCGAAATCAATGCTGCGCCAGGGCGCGTATACAGCTGCGTCAGATCGCTTCTGGCCTGTGCGCCGCCGGGCGTCAGAAATGGGCGGAAGGCACCCTCAGCCAATGGATCAACCCCAATGATATGCAGGGTCAGGCCGGGATGATCCGGGGCGGCAGCATAGCCCTCGACCAGTGGCGCACTCTCGCGCAGGCCCAGATCGATACGCACACGGCGATAGAGCGCCTCATCGATACCAGTCGGCCCGCCAACAATCTGGTCGGTCGTCCGACCTGTGATCGCCTCTGTCGAGAGTGAGAACGCCCTTCTGGCGCTATCATTGGCCAGATCGATTGCCACAACAACGGCAACACCAAGCGCCACGCCAAGAATGGCTAGCCCGACCTGCCAGGGATGGCGCAGCAGATGGCGCAACGAGGTTTTGAAGAGTGTCAGTGGCATGGAAACCTGAATCCGCAGGTGAAGCCTGCGGCTGTACGATGATAAACCCTGACCCCGCAGGCGGAAGTTGGGGCGGTTCGCGAACCGCCCAGCATGACGACCAATGTGATCCTCAACGGGCGGTTCGCGAACCGCCCAGCATGACGACCAATGCCATCCTCAACGGGCGATTCACGAACCGCCCAGCATGACGACCAATGCCATCCTCAACGGGCGATTCACGAACCGCCCAGCATGACGACCAATGCCATCCTCAACGGGCGGTTCGCGAACCG
>JBBQSD010000063.1:0-32826 GCA_038214135.1 Chloroflexales bacterium
AATCCTGAGCTGTCGGGCGGGCAATTTTCGACATCCGCTTGGTTTGCCTATCGCTAACCCGGCACGCTCGTTACAAACACACGTTGATGTGCGGGATATACGGTCGATCAGGAAATAAATCGTTGCTATTATAGATCAACCATGATCATTTCCTGCAATTTCTGCGTGCAGCGCCCTGGTGTTGAGCCAGGGCATTGCATCTGTGCATACTCTATGCAGTTATCGTGTATGCTGGTGAGAATGTGCCTGTGCTAGGGAGTGCCATAGACCTCATTTCCAAGCAGGCCAAGCAGCACCCCTTCTCCGCCGTGATCCTCAAGCCGTGCCCGTTGGAACCATTGCACACCGTTTTCATTCTCTGTCACAGGGTAGCCAAAAAGTGCCAGGCTTTCTACTTCGCTCAATCCTCGATGCTTATCGAACTCAAGGCCATGGCTCTTCCAATAGGCGAGTAATCTACCGCAAACATTGTGCCCAGTCTCGGCAAAGTATCGGCACCCTGGTTGTGGTGTGGCGCGTGGTTCGTTCTGCCAGATTCGCCCAAGCTGAATCAACCGCTCTTCACCCAAAAGGCCCACCTGAATGTCATATGGCCTTGGATTCTCAGGATGGTACTCTAATCGGTTGCGCTCAAAGATCTGGGTTAGGTGCCCATCCTGCGTATAGGTCACACTTTTCGCGTAGCCAAAGACACTCAGGCCACCGTTTGCCTGCCAGTAGAAACGAAGCTCCGGCGCGGTTTCATAGGTGTGCCAGTCAATGGTTGGGCGACTCGGAGCCGGGGATGAGGGGGGCAGGTTGGTCGATGGTGGCTGGCTTGGAGGATCGGTAGGCGGCTGGTTTGGGCAATAGGTAGAAATGCCCAGATCGCCGCACACATAACTACCGCTATCGGATGGGCAACTATGCCAGCGGTGACATCCGCTGCGGTGGGCATCAGCGGTTGGTGTTTGGAGTAGCCCCACAGATACCACCAGGGCCAGCGTGCAGAACAATCCCCATAGCTGCTTTGACATGGAAACCTCCTGTTTCATCAGCGTGACGGTTCGCGATGTCAGGATAGCGATGATCAAGAGCGCTAAGATACGTGAGTTTGTGTTCATATCACGGATGAGCATGTGTACTTCAGGTGTGCATACTCACTTATGAAGATTGATCCATATTTGGCTTGCACCATGCCAGAGATAGGTGTACGATAATTACTACGATCACCATTCATCTGGGAGCATGCGATGAAAGATAGTGGATCTGATCCTGCGGTGGCCGTCAGACCGCCCTCCGCCCGTCTGGTGCCTATCACGAGCGCAGTGCCCGAACCCCAGACCGACCCGGCCGCTGCGCTCCAAGGGGTGGCAGCACTCCCAACCATCCACCACCTCAACCCGATGCATATGCAGGGTCTGCAACGGGCCGTAGGGAACCAGGCTGTCAACCACCTCCTCGCCCGCACGACAGGCAGTCTCGTTATCCAGCGGGCGCTGCTCGACGATTTTAACAAGAGCTTTCCCGATTCGGTGGCTCTGATCAAGGCCAGCCCCGAGGCGATGAAGTTGGTTGCGGAGGCAACAAAGGCTGGCACGAAGTTCGGTGGTTTCTCCGAGGATGGGCCAGCCAAGATCGCATGGCCATATACTGCCGGTGATACTGTCTATGTCCCCAAGGCGCGCACGGATAAGGTTGTCGCCATGAGCGATTTCCTATTCGAGATCAATAATGCTATTCGGTCGCCGGCATTTGCCGCGCTCGACGCCGAAGCGAAAAAAGGGAGCAAAGGCTCGCTTACCGCCAAGACCTATGCCTATAAGAAGTGCGAGCAGGAAGTGGAAGGCATGCTCCGGCTTGGCGAGGTCTGGTTTGAGACGAAGAAGACCATGACTGGTGGCAAAGCGCTGGATAAGTATGATGCCGATTTCTTTCTCGGTGAGTACAACGCCTTTAAGGCCGGTAAGAAGTCGAAGGATGATATCATCAAGACGATACTTGCGGGTGCCAATCCAGCCAACAATAAGACTCACGAACAGATCTATATGGAGCAGTATGCCGAGGTGAGCGGTGGAAAATAGCATGAAGAACGTAGAAGCGCTACTTGCCCATGTCCGCGATACTGAGATCCAGTTCGTAACCATGCGGCCACCCAGATCACAGTTTACCACGCTTGAGCGCCGGGTCGTCGTCACTGGCCCTGCGGAACTGGTTGAACTCGCACGAATGGGTGATCGTCGTGTACTGGACAAGCTGATCGATCTGTTGCAACAACCCGACCGTGCCTGGGCGGCTGTGGTGCTGTTGGCAGCGATGACCGGGCATGAGTCCAAGATCATCGACAGCTACGCGACCAGCCCGCAGCACTGGTGGGCGGCGCTGGGTGAGACGGCACATGATCGTTGGGCCGCCTGGCTCCAGAACATCGGCACGAAGCTTGTCTGGGATGCGGCACAGGGTATGTTCCGGGCGGATGCTGCTGATTCGCCGTGAGCCTGGTCACGATCATTGACATAGCGTCGGGCGAGATCATCGATCTTCTATCCTCACTATGATTACCATATTGCTGACGCTCGCGTGGCCCGTCCACCGCCATCCTGCGTCGATACGTATGCTGTAACCTCGGCCCATATATTGCCACACCCTCAAGCGCAGCATATTGTCGGTGTTACGCATTGTAACCTTGGCTAGCTATGGCTGCGCGCCTGTTTTGCGCTATACTACTCGTACAAATGAGCGTACAATCGTTACTCATCACGGATTCTGTGCCATGAGTGGAGCGCAACAATCTATACGGTTCTGCACCGCATGCGGTAGCCAAGCAGCGCCGCAGGCCCTGTTCTGTGTTGAGTGTGGCACACAATTGCTGCCCGCGACCCAGCACGCCCGTACGCTGCGTCCGGCTGGTGTGCGCGTGGGCGGGCGCTACCGGCTGCTGCGGCTGATCGCCATGGGCGGCAATGGAGCCGTCTACGAGGCCCAGCATGAACTGCTCGGTACGGCACTCGCGCTGAAGGAAACCCTAGCGACCGACCCAGCCGCAGTTGAGCAGTTTATGCATGAGGCTCGCTTATTGGCCCGGCTCGATCATCCTGTGGTAGTGCGGGTTACTGACTCGTTCATCGAGCCATCGGGTGCGGCGTTTCTGGTCATGGAGTATGTCGCTGGTGAGACGCTTCAGCACATGATCGAGCAGGCCGATGTTTCATACAGTGTCGCTGATGTTATGGGCTGGCTGCTCCAGCTTTGTACCGGGCTGGAATACCTGCACAGCTACCGCGACTCAGCGACCGGCCAGCTACATCCCGTGATCCATCGCGATATCAAGCCATTAAACGTGGTGCTGACGCCTGACGGGCGAATTAAGCTTATCGACCTGGGAATTGCACACGTCGCTACGCCCGGCCAGGCGACCACGCAAATGGCGCGGGCTGTCACCGAGCCGTTCGCGCCGCTCGAGCAGTATGGCGCTGGCACCGACGTGCGCAGCGATCTGTATGCGCTAGGGGTGACGGCCTATGTGCTGCTGACACGCCAACTGCCGCCGTCCGCACCTCTGCGGGTTGCACGACCGCAGGAGCTGCGCATTCGCGCAATCAATCGGACTGTACCGCCGGGTGTTGCCGCTGCGATTGAGCGGGCGATGATGCCACAGCGCGAGGCGCGCTTCCCGACTGTTGAGGCGTTCCGAAGCGCGTTGGAGCGCGGCTGGGTGACCGAGGATCGGCTCGATGGAGCGGCGCACCACGATACGTCCGGGCTGTGGGGCACGCTCCGGCGGGTCTTCGTCGGCACCGGGCCGACGAACAGTTCACCATCGTCTCCGGTATCAGCTGGCAACCTGATGCTTGCTGAGCGATTGGTTGAGTGGCGATCACACGCACATGCCAGCACCAACCTGGAGGTGATTCTGTCGCTGGAGCGCGGGATGAGCAAGCCAGCGCAGGTGCGCTTGGCTGCTGCGATCTGCCAGCGTGGGCGGCGCGGTCGGCTGACACAGCAGCGAATCATGCTTGAGGAGCGTGATGCCCGAGCATTTACGGCGCGCCTCGGCGAGTTGACGCGCCTTGGTGCGCGGCACAGTGGCGAGATCCAGTTCGCAATTGATCGGACGACGCTGCGCGGAACCTGGACTGGCCCGCGCAGTCCATTCGAACTCGAGATTCGCACCAGTGGGCCACGCGGTGGGGTGACATCGTGCATAATCACTCTTGATCGCCGCCAGGTTGAGGGGCTGGCATACGAGCTTGAGACCGCGCTGCGGCGGGTCAAGCCAGCCCTTTAGTAGGATAAGCTGGTTGCGCTTTGTCTCGGTCGTTATGGTCATGTTGTGCTGCATCTCCTCAAAACTCCGCACTAACCACGCTTGCTATCTGGCGTTGACGGGCGCTGGCTGGCATCATTCGCAATAGGCCATTGCGAACCTGGATCGCCAATGGATTGGACCACTGGCCCACTGCACCAATCCGCCGTGATTGCTGCACTAGCGGGGTTGTGCGTTGGATTCGTGCAGCCTCATAGTGCCGCAGTGTATCGGTAAGCGCCGAAGAATTACGCAGCATGCGAACAAGCACCGCAGCATCCTCAAGCGCCTGGCACGCTCCCTGCCCAAGATTCGGCGTCATTGGATGCGCCGCATCGCCAAGGAGTGTCACGCGGCCACTGCCCCAGCTATGCAGCGGCGGGCGATCATAGATATCGTTACGCAGAATCGCTGTCGGGTCTGTCGCCCGAATCAATGCCTCAATCGGCGCGTGCCAACCCTGGAAGATATGCAGCAGCGCGGCCTGTTCGCCATTCGGGCTATGGCCACCCTCAGGCTCAGTATGGGTCGCAAACCAATAGACACGCCCGTTGCTGAGTGGCACTTGCCCGAAACGCGCGCCAGCACCCCAGCTTTCGCCTGGCAAGATCTGTGTGTGATCGAAGTGCGTCACACCACGCCAGGCCGTATACCCAGAATAGGTCGGTGGGGTTGTACCATGAATCTGGGCGCGCACTGCCGAGCGCAATCCATCTGCGCCGATCAACAGATCGCCATGAGCCGTCGTTCCATCCGCAAACTGAGCTGTGACGCCATCGGCATCCTGGTTGAAGCCAACACATTGTGCGCCGATCCGAATATGTTCTGTGCCAAGCCGCTCAAGCAGTGCCGCCAGCAGTTCTGCACGGTGCATCGCAACCCCGTGATCGCCGAATACCTGTTGTGCTTCAGTTTTCGACATCGCAGTCAGCAGATTGCCGTGCATGGTGCGGATTCCACCAGCAGTATCCGGGATTGCCAATGGCAGGAGGATATCCGCCAGTTCGAGTTCAGCAAGCGCTCGGATTGCATTGGCCCACAGCGCGATTCCTGCCCCAACCTCACGAATCGCAGTAGCACGCTCATAGACCTCAACCTGCCAGCCGATCTGACGTAGGCCAATTGCTGTGGCTAAACCGCCGATACCACCACCAATAACGAGTGCTTTCGCTTTCATGGTTCGATTCCTTCTAATATAAGGCCGAGCGAGCGATCAGCAAGAACAATGAATGATTCATGTTCCTGTCCAAGCCACTCCAGAACAGTCATCAGATACACATTGCGGATCATGCCAACCAACACATTAGCGCTGTAATCGCCACGCAACTGGCCATGTTCCTGTGCAGCCTGCACATATGGCAGCAGCAGCGCATCCAGAGCCGAGATATTGGTTGTCTCTTCCTGGCGCACACTATTCGTCCGAAATAGCTCAATCGCCACAAGCTGCACGAGCTCGCGCTGGCTTTCTACCCCAGCCCCCAACGTGTGAAAGATTGATCGGATCTGTTCACGAAAGGGCAACTGCTCAAGCGCCACATTCCCTGCTAACGCCTCTGCAATGCGTGCCATCTGCATACGGCCAAAATGTGCCACGATTGCCTGCTTGGAAGGGAAATGGACGAAAAACGTGCCCTTTGCCACACCAGCCGCTGCCGTGATCGCCTCAACTGTGGTGGCCTCATAGCCCTTCGTCACAAACAGGTTCATTGCCACTTCAAATAGGCGCTGGGCGGTGGCATCCTTCTGTTGTTGGCGTGTACTTGTCGCCATATTGCTCCAACGAAAATGACCACGGTCACTGACTGTGGTCATTATATGATACGATTATGGTGTGTCAACTCGGTCGGAAGGCGGAAGTGAGTATTCAGGAGTCAGGAGTCAGGAGTCAGAATGCGAGAACCAAAAAAATAGCCACAGTCACTAATTGATCGCAGCCGAGGCATGAGCAATGGATGTTGAGAAGCCGCTCACATCCGTTATGGGTCGGGTACCTCTGGGCGGGAACGGTTTCTAACTGCCAGCCGCTCAAGAGAATTCTATTCGAGTGTCATCGAGCGATGCTCTGCCGCAGAACGATAGGCTGATGCAACCAGATGCAGGGTTTTGAGATTATCGGCTCCACTCGTTGGCGGTTCGCTATCATCCTGAATAGAAGTCATCAAGCCAGCCATCGGCCCAATGAATGCATCAGGAATCCACATCCTGGTCAGATCCGCAGCATGCCAGGCGGCTGGCTCTGTATCGCGAATCTGAAGCTCCAGTGTATCTGGGCGACCATGCGGGTAGTTATAGAGTAGGCCCAGGGTGCCCTTGATGATTCCGGTTGTGCCAAGGAAGCGGAAGGTGGCATAGAAATCATCGCTCCAGTTTGAATGATTGACATCGACGATCACCTGGAGGCCGTTTTCGTGCTCAAGTATGGTCAGGGTCTTGGTCTCGCCGATCGATTTCTGACCAGGATATTTGGTATGAAATGATGCGACGCGGGCCGGTTCGCCAAACAGGAAGCGCAGGCTATCCAGATAATGAATGCTATGGTACATAATCTCAAGCTGTGGCGCGGCGGCCAGCCATGGCCACATGTCCCAGGGTGTCTGTACATTCACAACAATGCGTGCATCGGTTGGGGTGCCAATCGCACCCTGCGCGATCAGTTGCTGTGCCACCCGAATTCCGGCATCCCAACGCATCTGCTGATTAACGGCCAGTTTGATACCGGCATCCTTGGCGATCTGCACAATCTCGACTGCTTCGGAATAGGTGTTCGAGAGCGGCTTCTGGCAGAGCATGTGCTTCCCCGATGCTGCAACCTGCCGAACCGTTGCCAGTTGATGCCAGGGCGGCAGGGCGATATCGACAATCTGGATGCGCTGATCGGCCAGTAATTCATCTAATGAAGCGGCAACTGTGGCAATCCCATGCTCGTGGGCTGTTCGTTCGGCCACCTCACGATTAATATCATAACAGGCGATAATATTCAGGCCATGGGCTTTATAGGCTGGCAAATGGGCATAATTAACAATCCCGCCACAGCCGATCAGTCCAATGCCATAATCGTGCTTGGGTGGCAGCGCAATTGTTTCATCAATCGTGTATCCAGCAAGAAGCATAGAAAACCTCACAATGTTATCGCCGCTGCTGCCTGTTGTGCCTCACGAAGAATAGCAGCAGTTGAGTCATTGGTTGTAATCGCCCGCTGAACGGCATTATCGATCACATGCACAAGATTCGGCAGGCTTCGCGAACGAGGCAGCTCACGGGTTGTCTGATGCAGATCGGCCAGGCGATGATAGAACGGAATGGCCGCATTCACCTGTGGATCAACCCAGGTCGAGAGTCGGCACCCAATCGCCCCTTCAAGGGTTGTCAGTTTGTCCATTGCGCGTGAGCAGGTATGCTGTAAGAATGCATAGGCTTCTTCCCGGTGGCGGCTGCCACTGCCAATTGATAGCAACCAGTACACATTCAATGATGCACTGTTGGCCTGTTCACCAGCTGGCAGTGGCCCAACCGCAACCAGTCCTTTGGTTGGGCTATCGGGCAACTCACAGACAGCCGCAAACCCAAACCAGTTGACCATCATGGCAATCTGGCCAGATGCAAACAACTCCCCACTCTTCACCGAATCGATCTCATGCAGATTGGGCGGCGTCACACTGCGATCATTGACCATCCGCCGATAGAAATCGAGTGCAGCAGCAGCCTCGGGTGTATCAAGCGTGATGACGCCATCAAGGCCGGTCAACTCGCCACCGCGACTCCATAGTTGCAGGCAGAAATCATAGACTGTATTATGGCCATCTGGGTAGGCCGCGAAAACGGTGCCATAGAGATTCTGCTCCGGGCGAGTGAAGAAGCGCGCAATATCCTCGAACTGTGCCCATGTTTGGGGTGCTGCCAATAGGTAGCCATGCTGTGCCATAAACGCAGCCTGTTCGGCTGGGTGTTCAAACAAATCCTTGCGATAGATGAAGCATTCCGGCCCATCGTGATATGGTGTGCCATAGATTGCATCGCCAAATTGCTGGAAGCGGGTCAGCGCCGGTGCCCAGCCATGTGGGTAATCCGGAATGGGATGTGTTGCCATCAATGCTGCCAGATCAGCGAGTGAATCGTGTGCAACCGCTTCGGCAATCCAATCAGTGACGATGAACGCAATATCCCATGTGCCATCGCGCAGCCCGCCATTGGTGAAGAGCGTTTCATACAGCGGGTTCAGATCCAGAGCCTCGAACTCCAATGCCAATGGGCAACCCGTTACATCCTGAAAATCGGCATATTGTTTTTGGATGGCGCTCTCGAATGGACCGAATTTGCGAACAGCGATCCGAAGTATTTCCTGCGTCATTGCGATACTCCTCTGCGCTCACCAACATGCTCTACATCCCGAATTCGCCATCAATCTGCTGATTATGTTCTCCAACCGTTGGCGCACCAATTGGGGAATTGAGCCGCGTCCCATCAATGCGAATCGGGCAGCGTGTTGTCGTCAGGGTTGCGCCATTCGAACGGCTGACCCGCTGGGTCATATTTAGCACCCTAAAACCATCGTGCTGCAACAGCCGATCCCAGGTGAGCACATCGGCGCACCAGATATCGGCGGCTTCCAGGATCGCCAGCCAGTGGTTAGTTGTGTGGGTTTGGAGATGTTCGGCCAGGGCAGACTTGATTATATCGCGTTCACTAAACCAGCGCTTCGAATCGCTATATTCGAGCAATGGCGTGCAGCCAAGCAACTCGCCAAGTCGCGGCACGGGGGTCATTGCTAAGGCCAGAAACCCATCGGCGGTGCGATAGATGCCATATGGCGCACCAAGGTAGGCATGGGCATTATTCACATGGCTGCGCTGTGGCAGTTTGCCACCATCATTCAGGTGGGTCGTCAGCACTTCAAACTGGAAATCGAGCACCGATTCGATCAGGCTCACTTCAACCAACCCGCCCTGGTTCGTTATGCCACGCCGCACCAGGCATGCCAGAATACCCTGCGCCAGATGCGCGCCGGCCATGATGTCGGCGATGGCCAGGCCAAATGGCACCGGCCCCTGATCGGCATCGCCATTGAGCCATGTTAGCCCAGATAGTGATTGGGCCAACAGATCCTGCCCTGGCTTATCGCGCCAGGGTCCCTCGTTGCCATAGCCGCTGACGGTCGCATACACGAGGCGCGGGTTGAGTTCAAGCGCAGCAGTATAGCCTAATCCCAACCGCTCCATAATACCAGGGCGGAAGTTCTGAATCAGCACATCGGCACGCTGCACCAGTTGCCGCACCCTGGCCAGATCGTCGGGATTCTTTAGATCAGCGGCATAGCTCTGCTTATTACGATTGATCGAATGGAACAAGGTACTATCGCCATCGAGCTCCAGATTCGAAATATACAGCTGGCGGCCAAGATCGCCAACGCCAGGGCGTTCAACCTTGATCACCCGCGCACCAAGATCGGCAAGCCGCAGAGCACACGATGGCCCGGCCAGAAATTGGCTGAAATCCAGGATTGTGATGCCAGAAAGTGGCAGTTCCATCATATTTGCCTTCGCATCTATTTATCAGGGCTGCGCGCCCCGAACCCGCGTCCAGGAACCGTACCGTCCGGTTCCCGGAGCCCTTTGGGCCACCCTCCATTGGGCAGGCGCTACGGCACCTAGACCGTACATGATGTGGTTGGCACAGCTGCGTTGGTTGCGCATGCCTCGTCTGCATTCGATGGCCGATTGTGGCTATTCACTTGTTTAGTCCGTGATTCTTGGTTAAAGAATGTTTGTGGCCTACCAACATCCGTTGGTCATGCCTCGGCTGCGACCAATAAACGTTTGTGGGTGAGGGTTGTCGTATTCTGACTCCTGACTCCTCGTCTATACCCGCGAATCTCGATACAACCGATTCATCTGTTCAATCACAATCTGCGGGTTTCCGCCATCACGCAAATAGGTGTGTACAAATGGCCCAGCCTGATCCTGGAATGGAATATAGCCATTGTAGCGCGGTCGCAGATATGCATCATCCAGCGTTGGCAGTGTCTGCTGAAAGAAATTGCCACAGGCAGTATTCACAAGCGGATCAAGCCATGCCGCACGATACCCTGGCTGGCCGCCATTGGCAACATACATGCCACGCTGGCAATCAGATCCAGCCACATACTGTGCATACGCCAAGGCCGCATCAAGGTTCTCACAGCGTACCGAGATCGCTAACCCGGTGCCGCCAAGAGTCGAGCGCAATTGTCGCCCGCCATATGTCACCAATCCACCAAAATGAAGTGGCTTGGCTGTATACTCGGGCCGTGAATAGTTTACATAACCATATGCAAACGGGCAATACAGCAGCCTAGTGCTGTTCACAAGTAATTCATAGGTACGAATCGGATTCTGCTCCAGGCATGCCGGATCGCACAATGCCACCAGTTCCCGCAACCGTTCCAGCGCAGCGCTCCCAGTATGCGGATCGATTACCTGATCTGTGGTCGCAAACAGATCGCCACCCAACCCCAGGCAGAGCATATAGAAATGCATCAGGCTATCGACCGGAATGGCTGGCAGGGTGACAAGTCCACGGCGAGCTATGGTCAATAGATCTTCCCAAGTTTCGGGAATAGCAATATCATGGCGCTCAAGCAGATCGGGGCGATACGAGCTAACCGGTGTCGCAGCATCGATTGCCAATGCCCACTGGTGGCCGCCATAGGAATAACTGGCGTGCGAGGCACCGACGCTATTGGCGGCCTGATCGGCCAGGAAATCGGTAGAGAGGTGTTGATCAAGCGGTAGTAATACTGGAAGTGCTGCCGCACGCCCCGCAAATGGATGATCAATCACCAACAGATCAAACTGTTCGGCCAGGAGCTCAATCGGCTGATCGGCAAACTCCTGCAGTGAGCGTTTCTGCCAGATGATCTCGATATCGGGATGGATCTCGCCATAGCGCTGAGCAGTTGCAATAAGTGGCAACACGCCACGCGTATGATTCCAGGTAATGCCAGTAAGTGTTGCCCGCGCCATGGCGCATTCCTTACTTCACAATCGCGGATCTGTTTGTTACAATGCGTTTGCATATAAACATTATATTCACGAGTAAACATGCATGTCAAGTAGCGCAACAACGTCATATCATACGCCAGCACTCGAAAAAGGGCTGGACATTCTTGAATATTTGGCGCTTGAGGGCGTACCAATGACACAGGCCCAACTTGCGCGAGCACTTGGGCGTGGTGCAAGTGAGCTGTTTCGGATGCTGATGTGCCTTGAGCAGCGTGGGTATCTGGTTCGCGATCAGGCATCGGGGGCGTTTAGCCTAACGTTGCGCCTCTATGAACTGAGCCGTGTGCATACACCACACGATCTCTTATTGCGAGCGGCGGTAGGCCCCATGCGTACACTCACCGAAACATTGCGCGAATCCTGCCATTTGAGTGTGTTGTATCGTGAACGGCTGCTGGTGCTGGCTCAGGAACAGAGCCCGACACCACTGCGGCTCTCGGTTGAAATTGGCAGCAGTTTTGTGCCGCATCAGACAGCCTCGGGCCGCTTGTTGTTGGCATATCAATCCGATCACGAACCACGGGAAATCCAGCAACCCGCCGAGATCGCCAGCCGTTTAGCTACTATTCGCACACAGGGCTACGAAGTCGCCTTTGGCGAGACAATCGCTGGTGTAAATGATCTTGCGGTTCTGGTTGGAACACCAACCTCAGCAGTCAAGGCCGCGCTGACTATCGCTTCATTCGCCTATCGCCGCGAAACGTTTGTCGATGCGATTCTGCCCGCCCTTCAGCAAGCAGCGCTGGCGATTGGGCAGGCAGCCGGGATGATCGTCAATGCGTAGGGGCGGTCGCGAACCGCCCGTACAGGTTTCGCGAACCACCCGTACAGGTTTCGCGAACCGCCCGCACAGGGGCAGCAGCGATTCCTCGGTAGGAAGTAGTGACGCGAGGCATCGCGTTAGCAAGGAGAACCAATAATGTTTCAGGAACAGTATTTCGAGGATTACACCCTTGGTACACAACGAAAGACCGGTGGGCGAACGATTACCGAGACAGATATTGTGATCCATGCTGGCCAAACCGGTGATTTCTACCCGCATCACATGGATGCCGAATGGTGCAAAACCCAGGATTTCGGCCAGCGGATCGCCCACGGCACCCTGATTTTCAGTGTTGGGGTTGGTATGACAGCCGGTGCGATCAATCCGCTGGCTTTTTCCTATGGCTATGATCGATTACGCTTGATCAAGCCAGTCTTTATTGGCGACACAATCCATGTGCAAGTCACCATTGCTGAAAAACGCGATCACAAACGCCCCGATCATGGTGTTGTTGTCGAGCGCCTGGAGGTGATCAACCAGCATGGCGATACCGTCCTGGCCTGTGATCACCTGCTATTGGCAAAACGGCGTGCTCAGTCCCAATGATTCCAGGAAATATGCTCCTTTGCCGCAGTCCGTTGCGCTGGCTTGAAATCATCGCCAGTATAGTAGGCCACGGGCAGGAGTGCCGCCTGAGTATAGGTTGCTGGGATGCCAAGCAGTGCAGCAGCTTCCTGCTCATAGCTCAGATGAAGTGTCGTCCAGGCCGAACCAAGCCCACGGGCGCGCAGTGCCAGCATGAACGACCATGCAGCCGGTAAGATCGAGCCATACACCGATGCCTGGGCGGCAACGCCGCTCTTTTCGACGCGGCCTTCATAGCAGAACAGCACCTGTACTGGCACTTCATGGAAGTGTTCCGCAAGGTACACCGCCGAGTCGCGCACGGCATCTTTTCCATCCGATGGGCTTGGGCTACCAATATATCGAGCAAATGATCGGCGATAGAGTTCCGCCAGATCCCAACGTATCTTGGGATCGGTAATGATAATAAAATGCCAGCCTTGGCGGTTCGAGCCACTTGGTGCCTGAATGGCAATATCCAGGCAACGCTCGATGATCTCTGGCTCGACAGGCCGTTGCAGATCAAGGCGCTTACGAACCGAACGCGTTGTGGTCAACAAATGATCGATGGTCTCCAGATCCGTCTTTAGATCCATGAACTATTCCTTTGCGGTGTTCTGCTTGTGTATCGTGTATTTTACACGCATGTCTATTCTACAGCAGTCTCGCCGAGTTATACAGCGGGTGAGGCTGGACACGACCCGCAATCATCGGCAGATTTGTGCAGATGACGCAGATTGATCGGGAGCGCTGCTGAGCGCTGAAGGCTTACTGATTGACTGATCGCAACCACGCCCGGCGCAGGAGCCACACCTCAAATGGCCCAGCAACCAAGAAGGTCGACCAGACGGCGGGTAGTGAAGGGTAGAAGTGCATCACAACATAGGCTAACCCAACCACAACCCACATCATCCCACCGGAAACAAGAAAGGGGGTGCGTGTATCGCCGATGCCACGCAATGCGCCACCATACACAAACGTCCCCGCCCAGCATGGCTGGATCAGCGCCATCACCTGGATGCTGGCAGTTCCGGCGATCAGCATGGCCGGGCTTGGGTTGAAGATCTGCATGATATTCGATGCGAAAATCAGAAACAGCAGCCCAATACCACCCATCCAGATCAATGCCCAGCGTGCCGCTTCAGTTGTGATTGCCCGCGCTTCGGTGGTGTTTTGTGCGCCAATACTCTGTGCGACAAGAGCCGTGGCGGCTAACCCAAAGCCAATGCCAGGCAAGAATGAAAACGACAGAATGGAAATGACGGCTCGATGGGCAGCAACAACATCTGTGCCAAGGCCAGCGACAATTGGCGTCAGTGCTGCAAAGGCGACAATCACGATCACTTCTTCGAGTGCGGCTGGCACCCCAATGCGCAACACATCACGAACCACGCCGAATTGGGGCCGCCACCCAAATAATCCGGCCAGCCGTATGCCATCGCTACCACGCCACAGAATTGCTACCAGCACAATCGCCCCCAGCAACCGAGCAATGGATGTGCCCCAGGCGCTTCCGATTGCGCCCAATGCTGGCAGGCCAAAATGCCCATAGATCAGGCCATAGGTTAATCCGAGATTGATAAGATTTACCACAATCGTCACAAACAATGGCGTCCGGCTATTCCCAGCACCACGCAGCACACTACTCGCCAGCAACATCACTGTGAGTACCGCAATCGTGCCAACTGTAACATGCAAATATTCAAGAGCAATATTGCTGGCATCTGGTTCCAGCCCAAACAACGCGATAACTGGCGCGCCAAAAATAAAGCCGAGCAATGAGATTGGTAGCGAAATCAGGATCGCCAATATGATTGCCTGTTTCGCAAACTGGTTGGCTACCACATATTCCTTTGCGCCAACTGCTTGTGCAACCAGCACCGAAGCCCCAACAGTAAGCGCCATCATTGCACCAATCAGAATAAATGTCACATTCATTGCCGTGCCGACGCCAGCCAATGCCGCGACGCCAAGCCCCGCCACCAGAATGGTGTCGACAATCCCAAGCAGGGTTTGCAGAAAGCTCTCCCCAATCATTGGCCAGGCCAAACGAATCACCCGCCGACGGATACTCGTCTGCGGTGCATCGCCTGGCGCTTCAAGATGCGGCACAATCGGAATCTGCTCTGCTGTAATCTCTGCTGGAAGTCCATTCGTATTTGACATAACGACGCACTGTTCCCTATCTTTTAACCCTCTTTCTTCCAGCAGTGTACCAGAAATACGCACAATTCGAACCAGGCAAAAGGCGGAGGGCCTGGTGGTATAAAAGGAGCCGCAGGCTTGAACCTGCGGCGTGGTGTGATATATAGCCGCTCGGCTGATGAACTTTGCCTATGTAATCAGGTGTTGGTATCTTTACCCACCGCAGGCTGAAGCCACGCGGCTATGGTGCATCGTCCCCTTGCCGCAGGCTTCAGCCTGCGGATAGATGGGCATCCCTCATTCTCCCCGAATTCATGTGAAAAGATCATCAGCCTGCGGCATATTGTTGGCACTTACTCATAGCGCAGCGCCTGGATTGGGTTGAGTTGAGCTGCACGCTGGGCCGGGTAGATCCCGAAGAAGAGGCCAACTGCCAGCGAGAAACCCACCGCCAGGGCGACCGAGCCTGCCGTGATCGAGGCCGTGAGTATGCCCGTAGCTGTGACTAGTAGCGCGATGCTCACGCCAATTGCCAACCCGATCAAGCCACCAGCAAGGCTAATCACCAATGCCTCGACCACGAACTGTAGCAGAATGTCGCGCGGGCGAGCGCCCACCGCTTTGCGCAAGCCAATCTCACGCGTCCGCTCAGTGACGCTCACCAGCATAATATTCATGATCCCGATTCCACCGACCAACAGTGAAATACCGGCCACCGCTGCAAGAAAATAGGTCAGCAGATTCGTGATAGTTGAAAGCGAGGTCAGCAACGACGCCTGGTTAAATACCTGGAAATCATCCTGGCTGCCATCGGCCTTCAAGTTATGCCGCTCCCGCAGCAGCGTCTTGATCTGTGTTTGCACCGATTCGATATCGGCACTATTTGTCACCGATACCTGGATCTGTGAAACTCTCCAGGCATTGCCATCGGATGTGCGTGCGCCGAATAACTGCTGTTGGGCCACCGTGATCGGAATCAGTGCCTGGTCGTCGACCGAGCCGAAGCCGCTGCTACCCTTGGTGTTCAGCACGCCGATCACTCGAAACGTCTGGCCCTTGATTCGTACATTCTGCCCAACCGCCTGGCCACTACCGAATAGATTCGTTGCCAACGTCTGGCCTAGCACAACCACCCGAGTTGCGCCGCTCACATGACCACTGTCAACAAACGTTCCGCTGGCCATTGTCAGGCTATTGATTGATTGATAGATGGGCGTAATACCAGTGATGGTCGCGCTCTTGTCCGCCGCTGGCGCGATGATCTGGGCGCTACCACCAAATGTCGGGGAAGGGCCGGTGATCTTCAGCTTCAGCGCAGCAATCGCTTCCGCATCCGCCAGTGTGAGAGTCTCTGCCGAACTCGACGAGCCGGGTCCACGGTTATTCGGTGAGCCTGGCGAAACAGTCAACGTGTTGGTGCCCTGCGAAGAGACCGTGCTGGTGATCGAGGCACTTGCGCCCGTGCCGATTGCCAACAGCGCGATAACAGAGGCCACACCGATGATCACACCAAGCATTGTCAGCATCGCCCGCACCTTGTTGGCAAGCAAGCTGTCGAAAGCCAGCCGCACCACCTCAGTCAAACCGATGCTGCCTAGTTTAGTTTCGCCCAATGGTTCCAGTACCTCCTGTTCGAGGATATCTGGCTGGATGCCGGTAAGTGTTGTTTTCATATCAATACTCCTTGAACAATGTGCTACTTGCTCGTTTGTTGCTTTGCAATGGAACAACAGAACAAGAGTCTGCAATATACTTGTTCTCTCTATTAGGCGGCCCGCGCCTTTGTCAGCCCATCGCTGATGAGCTCGCCATCACGCATCATCAGCACCCGTTGGGCATATTCTGCGATGTCCATTTCGTGGGTTACCAGCACCACTGTCAACCCTTGCTCGGTGTTCAGCCGCTGCAGGATACGCATAATTTCGACGCCGGTTTTCGAATCCAGCGCGCCAGTCGGCTCGTCGGCCAGCAACACCGAAGGGCTACCCACCAGCGCTCGTGCGATCGCCACACGCTGCTGTTGCCCACCCGAAAGCTCAGCCGGCTTGTGGTGCATGCGCTGCTCCATGCCAACGATCTTGAGTGCGACAGTAGCGCGGCGACGGCGCTCGTTCGCGCTCACACCACGGTAGATCAATGGCATCTCGACCTGGCGTAGCGCATTCTGGCGCGGTAGCAGCATATATTGCTGGAAGACAAATCCTAGCTTGCGAGCTCGCACTGCCGAGAGATCGTTTCCACTCAGTGTGGCAACCTCGACGCCATCGAGCGTGTAGCCGCCGCTGCTTGGTGTGTCAAGGCAGCCAATCATATTCATCATTGTGCTCTTGCCGCTGCCAGATGGCCCCATAATGGCCACGAATTCGCCCTGGTTGATAGTGAACGATACACCCTGCAGCGCATGAACTTCGACATCGCCCATCACATAGGTCTTGCGCATGTCGGTGACAGATATCATTGGTGATTGCATCATGTTTCTCTTGTCTGATTTAGGAGGGGCGTATGCGATACGCCCGTGCGGATGTTATACGCCTCTGCGGCTCTGGTTGAGGCGTATCGCATACGCCCCTACGGGTTTTATCCACCACCGAATGGTGGTCCACCGCTTGGTGTGCTGGTTGTACTCGGATTGGTGACGACCTTGTCGCCCGCTTTCAGCCCGCTGGTGATCTCCGTATTGCTGCCATCGGTCAGGCCGGTCTGTACTTCCACTTCGGTTGTCTTGCCATCAGCACCGAGGATCTTCACCGCGTGGCCAGCTCCCTTTGGCAGTAGTGCAGTGTTAGGGATAAGCAGTACCGTATCCTTCTTCGCAGTCGTGATCGAAAGGTTAGCTGTCATACCGACCTTGACGCGTGTGTCGGTGTCGGGGAAGCTGACCCGCACCGCATAGGTCACGACGTCATTGCTGCTCTCGGCTGCTGGTGCGATATAGCTAACCGTTCCCTGTGAGCTCCAATCCTTCAGCGCGTCGATCGTCAGCTTGACTGGTTGGTTCAGTGACACTTTGGTGACATCGTTCTCGCTCAGCTTCAGATCAACATGCAGTGTGCTGCGATCAAGCATGCTGATTGCTGCTGTCGCACTCGATGCGCTGCTGCCCGGCACAATATTGACTGCCGTGACAACGCCATCGAATGGAGCCTTAATGGTCGCCTGTTCGAGTGCGAGTTGGGCCTGCTTGAGCGTCTGCTCGGATTGTGTGACGGACGATAGCTGAATCTCGACATCGGTGGCTGTGCCAGTAGCGGTCAGTTTGGCCAGATTAGCCTCGGCCTGATCCAGGCTGGCTTTGGCCTGATCAACGCTGGCCTGCTTCTGGGCGATATCGGTCTTGCTCGGGTTCTTGAGCGCCGTCAATTGCACCTGTGCATTGGCAAGCTTCGATTCAGCCTGCTGGATATTATTAGCCTCAGTCTGGCGGGCATTGTCATATGTCACCTGGGCCTGTTGCACGGATGCCTCAGCGCTATGCAGCGCGGCCTCGGCCTGGATGAAGGTATCGTAGTACTGCTGGCGCTGGGTTTCGCTGAGCTTATTCTTCGTGATCTTGCCAGTCGAATCCTTGCTCTCGGGGTTCGTCGGATCCTGCCCGGTCTCATTGACGAAATCCCAATCGCTTTTGGCGGTGGCATACTTCGATTGTGCCTGAGTCAGCGATGCGGTTGATTTCTGAAGATCCTGCTCGGCTTTGGTTTTGCTGGCCGAGCTATTATCGCGCTGGGCCTGCAAATCGAGTATGGCCTGGCGCACCGTCGCCTCGGCGCTGCTGATCGTGCCAGCATTCGGGTTCTTGAGTGCAACAAGCTGGGCCTGGGCAGAGCGTAGCTGTGCCTGGGCACTGGCGATGGCAGCCTTCTGGGCGGTAATATCGGCTGGCTGTACATTGCCCTCCTGCGTTTGGGTCAGCTTGGTCTTGGCGCTATCAAATGCGGCCTGCGCGCTGACGATTTGCAACTCTAGGTTGCGTGTATCGAGCTGCGCCAGCGTCTGTCCCGCCGTCACCTGGTCGCCCTCTTGAACCAGCACCTGCGTGATACTGCCGCTGCTTTGGAATGTTAGATCAACCGATTGTGCGGCAGTCACCGTACCGTTGCCATCCACACTCGCCACGATGTTGCCACTGGCGACTGAAGTAGTTGTGCTGGTTGTCTGGGTAGATGCGCTCTGTGGCCGGGTCAAAATCAGCGCCGCAATAATCGCAATGATAATAACGCCAATGCCAATGAAGATGCGGCGATTACCGCCAGTTGCGCGTTTTGTTGGAAGAGTTACGCTGGCCATATCATCTGCTCCTTGCAAAAATAATATATCGACTGAGAGCAGTGTATACTTGCAGCACGCATTCGTCGTCACAGAGGCGGGTGAACCTGCACTCATCGCTATGGGTGAAGCGCATTCACCCAAATGGGTGAAGACACCGCGAACATTACTGGTGTACAAGAGTGTAGATGATCAATCATAGGTATATACTGCCCACGGGTAACATCTGGACAGGCACGCGTGTATGTCTGTAATCTGCATAATCTGCGTAATCTGTGAATAGATCCAACTCTCAGCCGTGCGGAGTATATAAACATGACTCATCCCGATCTCCATAGCGATGAGCGCCAGCGCCGAAATACGCTCGTGTTGCGCACCCTGCCAATTTTGTTGATCCCATTTGGGGTCTCGATTGCAACGTTTCTGATCCTACGCTTTTTCAATCAGGGTGCCTTCCCATCGCAACCACCCACGACGCCACCACCGTTTGGGATGAGCCCATTGGTGCCAATCACAATCATGGTAATCTTCTTCAGTGCACTGATCGTGCTGGTTCGGGTTGGGCGGCCAACGATCTCGGCGCTGTTGTTGATTGGCGTCTGGACGCTGTTTACCACGGCCTCAACACTACGGGCTGGTGTAACCAGTTATTTTCCGGCGCTGTTAATCATTCCAATCTGTGCAGCGGGATTGCTGATCGACCGGGCCGCGAGTCTGAGTCTGGCCGCCCTTGCGACGGTATTGGTCTATAGCATGGCACTACTCGAAGTACAAGGGCGTTTCATCCCAGAACAGCCACCACAAGTGTTAATTGCCAATATGCCCTATATTTCGATTGGCTTCTGGGTTGGGCTGTTCTGGACGATAGCGGCGCTGACATCACTCCTGGCTGGAGGGCTGCATCAGGCACTTGTGCGCAGCCGCAATCAGGCGGAAGAGTTGGCCAGATTGCGCGATCAGCTTGAAGCGCGGGTGGCAGCCCAAACCGATCAACTGCTCGAACAGGAACGTGAGGCAGCCACACTCGAAGAACGAACCCGCCTGGCTCGTGAGATCCACGATACAATCGCTCAGGGATTGGCTGGTGTTGTGGTTCAACTTGGCGCCGTGCAGCGTGCGCTGGTGGCTGCGCCGGATGATGCGCCACCTCACCTCGATCTGGCCCAACGCATGGCCCGCGAGGCATTGGCCGAAGCACGCCGCTCCGTCTGGAATCTGCGTGCCAAAGCATTAGATCATGGCGCAATTGGTGATGCCCTGCACGGCTTAGTCGAACGACAGGCGGCGCTGCTCTATCAGGTATCGTTCAAGCAGGTTGGTGAGGCGCGAGCATTGGCTCCCGAAACCGAAACAGCACTGCTGCGCGTCGCCCAGGAATCGCTGGCGAATGCAGCCAAGTATGCATCTAAATCCAGCGTAAGCGTGGAACTAGCCTATCTGCCCGATCATGTGCGCCTCACAATCCGCGATAGTGGGCCAGGGTTTGCGGCGGATGTTTTGGAGCGCCCGGCTGCTCCGGGGCCGTGGGGTGGCTTTGGGTTATTGGGTATGCGTGAGCGTATTGCAGCATTGGGTGGCAGTTTGGTTCTGCACAACGAAGGCGGAGCCGTTGTGGATGTGCTGGTTCCGGATCGAAGGCCAATCCAGGAGGAGGTGCCATGATCAGTGTTCTGGTTGTTGATGATCACCCGGTTGTGCGCCATGGGCTCGTCGCGATATTGCGCTATGATCCCGAAATTACGGTGCTTGGTGAGGCTGCCGATGGTGCCGAGGCAACCGAAAAAATCCTTGCGCTCAAGCCCGATGTCGTTCTCCTGGATTTGCGTTTGCCCAAGCTCAGTGGCGTCGAGGTGATGCAGCGAGTACGGGCACAGGGGTTTGTAACGCGATTCCTGGTGCTCACGACCTATGATACCGATGAATATATTACACAGGCATTGGCAGCGGGCGCGCAGGGCTATTTGCTCAAGGATTCAACCCCGGATGAACTTGGGCGGGCGATACGCGCATTGATGCAGGGCGGTGCCGCGCTAGAGCCGAGTGTCGCCGCTCGCCTGATTGGGCGTATGGGTGATGAGCCACGCAGCGAGGAACTCTCGGCCCGGGAACGCGAAGTGCTGACCTTGCTCGTTGCTGGTGCAAGCAACAAAGCCATTGCTGCGCGGCTCACCCTTTCGGAAAATACAGTCAAAACCCACCTGAGCCGCATCTTTGCCAAGCTAGATGTTCAGAGCCGCGCCGAGGCCGTTGCAGCAGCCCTCACCCGTGGGTTGGTCTCTTCATAGGAATGCCTTAAAAGGGCCGTAGGCCTCAAGAATCTCTGCCTGGGGTTTGGAACCGCAGGCCAGAATCCCTGTGCTGGAAGAATGCCCGAAATGGGGTTTGGGGCCGTAGGCCCCAAGAATCTCTCCATCTGGTGCAGTTTGGTATAGCCGAACCGCACCAGAAAAGAAAGGAATATCATGCAACGAGTTGGCTTTCTGCTCAAGGTTCGAGCAGACAAGATCGAAGAGTATCGGCAGCAGCATACGCGGGTCTGGCCAGAAATGCTTGCAGCACTGCAACGAACTGGTTGGCACAACTATTCGCTGTTCATCCGCCCAGATGGCCTGCTGTTTGGCTATGTTGAAGTCGAAGAAAGCTTCCAGGCATCCCTGGATGGCATGGCCAACGAAGATGTGAATGCGCGCTGGCAGGCGTTCATGGCTCCCTATTTCGAAAATCTTGGTGGTACACGGGCCGATCAGGCAATGGAAGAATTGCTGGAAGTCTTTCATCTCGACTAATTACTCCGTCAACGACGTTTCTTGGCATTCCCGCCCTCGCCCCTGCTGCGCTTCCCCTCTCACCCTGGGAGGGGCTAGGGATGCGGGCCAATCAAGCAATCAGTAATACGAAAGAAGGTTTCCTATGCCCAATACCCTTCCAACCCTTACAGAAATCCCGAGCTCGCTCTACTGGGGCCTAGCGCCGAGTAGCTGGATCCAGGATCAGGGCGTACTCAGTATCAGTGCTGGGTCAAAAACAGATCTGTTTATCGATCCGCATGGCACCGAGCCAATCTTGAATGCACCGCGTCTGCTGTTTGAAACGTCCGGGAACTGGCGGCTCAGAGTGCGGGTGCGGGTTGAATTTGGCGCACCCTTTGATGCGGGCGTTTTGCTTATTTGGGGTGGCGAACACACCTGGGCCAAATTGTGCTTTGAATATTCACCGCAACTCGAGCCAATGATTGTCTCAGTGGTCACGAATGGCATCTCCGATGACGCCAATGCCTTTACTGTCGCAGGCGATACTGTTTCGCTAGAGATTTCGCGGTTTGGGCAGGCCTATGCGTTTCATGCCGCCGTTGAAGGCGGGCCATGGCAATTGATTCGTCATTTTGCATTGCCTAACACCGATACTGTCTCCGCTGGATTGGTATCCCAATCCCCGCTGGGGGTGGGTTGCACCGCCCATTTTAGCGATATCCTGTATGCTGTTGAGCGCCGTAAAGCGCTCAGGCGAAACTTCGTGTTATAACATTCAGCCAGGCCGATAATCTGTGTAATCTGCGCAATCTGTGCAGGAATCCAAGTTATGGTACGACGACCAGCGACAGATACGTATCGACACGATCTATTGGACCAAGCGTGGCGGTATAGGTTGTTGCTGCGGCAGGGGTGACAATCGTGCGTTGTGCCCTATCGGCGCTATCTGCCCAGGAACTGAAACCCATAAACACGTTATTGGCCCCAAATTGTGGTTGGACGAGCACGTCCAAGCCATAGTTCTCCCAAGAGACTATCGTCTGCGGCGTTGTTAAGGTCAGCCCATTGACCTGAATCTTCAACCCTGCCGGAATGGTCACGAACGTCAGATTGACTTTGGATGGCAGGAAATTGCGTATCACGGTTGCACTACCACCACCCAGATCCGTCGCGGTCAGCCGAATCTCCAGGTAACTATTATTGGCCGCGTCCAGATCCTCGGGAGCGGGAGCAGTAAACGTGAGATTGTTGCCATTCTGTGGCCCAAACCATGGGTGGGTGTGCTCGCCAATCTGTCCAGCACGATGGTGCCGCAGTACCTCCCATCGCAGCGCCGTATCCGGTATGGTCCCATCTTCCGCATCGTTCGCACTGCCTTGCAGGGTGATCGTCTGCCCCACACGGAAGGTGGCGCCAACCGCAGGCCCAGTAATCGTCACCACGGGCGGCGTATTGCCGGTGTCGATCCGCACGGTGGCCGTGTTTAGCGAGATTGCATTATTACTATCACGAACTTGCAGGGTGGCGTTGAACACGCCATCATTTGGGTAGGTATAGCTGGTCGTCGGTATTGTGGTGGTGCGTGTGTCACCATTGCCAAAGCTCCATAGATAAGTCAGGCTATCGCCATCCAAGTCGCTGCTGGCCGTTCCATCGAAGGTGACAGCACGTGATCCGAACAGCGGATTTGCGCTCATTGCCGCCGTTGGCGCACGATTGCTACCATTGCTCAGGCTGATTCGAAAAATGCCGCTGGTGTTGATACTGGCAAAATACAGTGCGGTGCCATTTGGTGCAGGCCCGAAGGTAATGTCAACAATACTCTTAATACTTGTCGATGGTTCATCATTTGCGAAGATCGTACGATCACTGATCGCTGGGGCATTCGCATCGATCATAAAGATCTTGCCACATACATAATCGGCAAACAGATACTTGCCCGTATACGCTGCTGGCCAGGCTCCCGCAGGAACGAATGCACCGCCCGTGATCGATCCACAGCCAACAGTATCTGGGTCGATGGCTCCATCATTATGGTGGTACATATGGATGGGGTTGCGCTCCAACCCAACTGGATTGGGGCAGGGTGTGTTTGTGCCAAGCAGGTTCAGGCCCTCGCAGGTATTCCAGCGATAATCCGCTCCTGCCGTGCCATCGTTGATCTCCTCCCATGTGTCTGCGCCAACATCATCAATAAAGAACCGCACAGCCGGTGCTGCGACATTCGGGTCAAAGGCGATGCGAAAAGGGTTCCGCAACCCCCAGGCAAATGTTTCCTGGCAGGGCGTTGAGGCTGGTGTGCCAAGCGGGCCGCGCCCGTCAATAGCGCAGATTGTCCCGGTTGCACGGAAGGGGTTGCTATCTGGAATGCGCTGCTGCGGCGTCAGATCAGGGTCGGGCGTAATCCGCAGAACCTTGCCAAGCAGAATATTCTGATCGCGCGATGCATCATTGGAGTTGTCGCAGCTATTGACGCCGCCATTGTAATCGCAGCCGCCATCACCGATGGTGATATACAGATAGCCGTCGGTGCCAAACTGCAGTGTGCCACCATTATGATGGCCACCCGGCGAAGGGATATTATCGACCAGTATGCGCTCGCTAAGTGGGTTGATCTGATTATTGTTTTCCAGCGTAAAGCGAACCACGCGATTTACGGGAGTATCGGCAGTAGTCGCTTGGTCGAAGCGCAATTGGCAGCGATTAGGGTTATTGGCAGCAAGACCGCGATCCCAGGTATAGTACAGATACAGATAACGATTCGTGGCGAAGTTCGGGTCGGCTGCAACGCCAAGCAGGCCACGCTCAGTCTCGGTGCAGATCCGCGCAGAAAGGTCGATCGCCGGAGTCGGCAGCAGCGTCGGATTACCATTGCTCATGGTGGCAACATCAAGTTCGCCGGTCTTGTTGGTGACGAACATTATGCTGCCATCCGGCGCAAAAGCGATATCGGTTGGGCTGCCCACACTGAACAGCGCGAGTGGTGCCTCGAATTCAGGTGGTACAGCGGCCTGAGCCGGTAGTGTCAACAGCCCAGCGGTCACAAGTGCCAACAGGCACAGTGCGGATAGCGCACGAGTCAGACGCATAGTTCTATCCTTCTGTTGTTCATCATAATTCGCAGCGCGCGGTATATCGCGCCAGTACGATCCATCAGACGAAGATGAAAGTGCTATGAGGTGAGGAATGTGATGGTAAGACGTACATGTAGTATAGGGGATGTATCAGGGATTGACTACATTTTGGGGATGATAATGACAGTATGTTCAGCTCAACCGTTGGGCTGTGGAGACGCAACATCTTGCGTCTCTACGGCGGTTGCATCTCTACTGCCCGACGAGGTACCAATAATCTGCGAAATCTGTGGATATGCTTATCTTCTCGTGTTATGGTCGCGTCTGGCCGTTGCCTTCCACAACCCATTTATAGGTTGTCAGTTCACGCAATGCCATCGGGCCACGGGCATGCAACTTCTGCGTGCTCACGGCAATCTCGGCACCCAGGCCCAACTGCGCTCCATCGTTGAAGCGCGTTGAGGCATTCACAAACACCGCCGCTGAGTCAACCGCTGCAACAAAGGCATCGGCGGTGGTCGTATCCTCGGTGATAATTGCGTCAGAATGATCGCCATGTTCGGCAATATGGTCGAGCGCGTCATCAAGGCTATCGACAACGCGGATCGATAATATCAGCGCCATGAACTCTGTTCCAAAATCGCTTGGTTTTGCCGAAACGATTTTTTGATCGCTGAATCCGACCGATTGTAGTATTGCCAGTGAGCGCTCATCGCAGCGCAGTTCAACTCCAGCAGCCAGCATATCGCGGGCCGCTTCGGGCAGAATCTGTTCGGCAATCGAGTGATGGACAAGCAATGTATCCAGGGAATTGCACACACTTGGCCGCTGGACTTTGCCATTATGCAGGATCGGCACGACTTTCGTGAGATCAGCGGCGGCATCGACATACAGATGGCAGACGCCAATTCCGCCAACAATCACCGGAATTGTCGCATTCTCAACACAGAAACGATGGAGTGCCGCGCCGCCCCGTGGAATAATCACACTCACATAGCGATCAAGCTTGAGCAGCCGCTCAACCAGCCCACGGTCGGGGTCATCGATCACCTGCACACTATCGGCAGGCAGGCCAGCTTCGGCAATCGCCTGCTGAATGACACGAACAATTGCGGCACACGAACGAGCAATCTCTTTGCCACCGCGCAGAATGGCTGCATTGCCAGATTTGAGGCACAGAGCGGCAACATCAACGGTGACATTCGGGCGAGCCTCATAGATAACACCAACCACGCCAAATGGAACCCGCCGCTTGTGAACCCGCAATCCATTGGTCAGCAGCGTCGCATCAAAGCGCTCACCAACGGGATCGGGCAGGTGTATGACAGTGCGAACATCGTTGGCAATCGCCACCAGCCGCTGTTCATTCAGCAGCATGCGATCAAGCAGCGATGCGCTCGTTCCAGCATCACGGGCCCGTCCCAAATCCTCGGCATTCGCATCAAGGATTGCAGCGCTGCTGGTGATTAATGCATCGGCGAGTGCGGCCAATGCGATCCGCTTCTGCTCGGTCGTCGTGATGCCAAGTGTACGGCTCGCAGATCGTGCGCGGCGGCCCATCTGCTCGATATCAATTGCCATGATGCTACTCCTGCCCGCCCGACATGAGATTCTCGGCAAGCATATTGCAGAATAGTGCCCCTTGCTCAATCGCATCTTCAAGCGCTAAATGCGTGTGACGGCGCGTGTCGAACCAATGCCGCGGCATCGCACGTTTGGTTGTGTCGCTAAAATCCGTCTTCAATAAGGCCATGGCATAGCTCTTCACATCGAGTGCTGCATGTGAAAAGGGGCTTTCACCAGCAAATCGCATTAAGTACCAATAGACGAATGTAAAATCGAAGCCTGCTGGGTAGGCAACAAAGACAGGCCTTCCTGGGAGGGCTTTCAGCCACGTACAGTAGCGCGCCATTGCCAAAGCAGGTTGCTCAAGGTTCCGCCGACACGCATCCCACGCCTCGGGTTGGGTTTGCCACCAGGCCATCGTACGCGGCTCGCCCGTCGCGCCAGGGAGGGTCTCTAGATTTGCAGAGAAGACACTCACAATCGTCTTGTTTGGCAAATAAGCTGCCGACCCGATGCTCAGCATCGAGTGTGGTCCAGGGATTGGACCATCCGCCTCCACATCAGTACTGACATAGATCTCGCTGACCATCACACATTCCTCTTCTGATTGCACCATCATGATGATGCTCAATGGCGCTTCTGTCAACTATTATCAACTATGTTACCGTCTTGGATCGCTTCCTAAACCCATCGCCTCTTGCAAGGGCTTGACGCCTGCGCTATAATGCCCTGTAGCTTTACGCATTATGGGGCGATCTAACGCCTGTGGGGAAGCAAGAGACACCTCCGGCCGTAAAGGATTCCCCCATAGCCTCGGCGCCCAGCACACCAGGAGGATCACGAGATGGCACGTGTGAGCCTGCGAGCGGCCTGCGATCAAGCCCGGCAGTGGCTCGAAAGTAATGATCTGGAACGGGCCATCGGCCTTTGCGAGCATATCCTCCGAGAATCTCCAGGTAATCTGGAGGCGTATCGAATACTTGGTGAGGCCTGCCTTGCAAATCGCCAACTCGATCGCGCCCAAGAGGCGTTTGAGCGAGTACTGCGCTCCGATCCCGAGAGCATCCCTGCCCATGTAGGTCTTGGCATTACTTTTGAGCGGCGTGGAAAGCTTGATCGAGCTGTCCAAGAGTTCGAGCAAGCACTCGAAATCAAACCGGATATGCCAGAACTGCGCAGCCAATTGTTGCGGCTGTACAGTGATGGTGGTATCGAGAATGCTCAGTTACGGCTCAGTCGAGCTGGGTTGGCGCGTCTGTATGCCAAAGGCCAGATGTTGCCTCAGGCAATTGCCGAACTGCGTCATGTGATTGGCGAACAGCCCAATCGCTATGATGCCAAGGTTGCTCTTGCCGAGATACTCTGGCGCGATGAACAAGAGGCAGCAGCAGCGAGTTTGTGCCGCAAGCTGGTTGGTGAGCGTGCCGAGCTGCTGAAGGCACAGCTATTGCTTGGCTATATCGATCTCAGCGCTGGACGCCCAAGTGGTGAACAACACTGGCGTGCTGCTGCTGCGATTGATCCCGATCTTGCAGTAGCGCGTGCGCTGTTTGATCCATTACCACCAATTGTGATCGATCCCCCGCAGATCAATGCCTGGGATGAATTGGCCTGGCAACGCCAGCGCGATGAGCTTGAGCAGATCGCGGCGACACGACCAATGCAAGCTGTGGTTCCTGCACCGCTCCCGCCAGAGCCACAGGAATTTATTCCTGGTGCCTCCTTTTTTGCAAGCCGCACAGCAGCTCCGTCATTCGATCCAGCAGGAAGCGATGATTTCCTGGCTAGTTTGCTTGATCTGGCAACGCCAAGCGCTCCGGCTGCAAAACCAGCTGTCGCTGCAGCTCCGGTTTCTGTGCCCAATGAAGATCTTGGGCTAGATGCCGATATGCAACCCTTCTCGCTCAGCGAACTTGGGCTTACTGAGGATGAACTGGCGGGCTTGAATCCAATTGTGGCTCCGCCTGTTCCACCAACCAGATCAACTCCTGCTGATGTGCGTCCGGCAGCAGTAACGCCAGTAGCTAATACTGCCACTCCACCACCTGTTGTTCGTCCAGCGCTTCAGGTATCACCACCCGCTCCGGATCCAGTGAGCGATGATGATGATCTGATTGCCTTTTCGCTGAATAGCCTGGATGAGGATGCCCCCACTCCAGCTGTATCACCAAGCTCACCCGCAGATGAATATGATGATCTGAACGATATTGGCGCATTCTCACTTTCTGCACCATCCAACTCATCGACAGACGAAGACGATGATTTGAATGATATCGATGCCTTCTCGTTTGGGGCGCTGGATGATCAACCCGTTCCGCCACCTGCGCCACCAACGGTGTCGGCACCAGTTCAGCCTACACGAACTTCCCAACCGATCCCAGAACCAGATTTGGACGACCTGGGGTTGGGCGATATGCAGCCATTTTCACTCGCTGATCTGGGCTTGAGCGATGAAGAGATTGCTGGACTGGAAAGCATCGACACAGGAATCGATACTAATCGGCGGGCCTCGGCTCCAAATCAGCCGATAGCACCTGTCGATGACTATAGCGATTTGCCGGTCGATCTCCTGCCATTCTCCATGGATGCGCTTGACCAATCAAGTAGCCGAGATAGTGATTTGGGTGGCCTACCATCATCGCTTCAGCCATTCTCAATTGATGAACCATCTGGAATGCAACGTCCGCGAGTCTCCGGGTTAACACCCGATCTGGGCAGTGAGGCGGGCGATGATGATGAGGAGAATACACGCTCGCAACGTGGCTTTAGCTGGCAGCAGCCATCAACCAAGCCAGAAACGAACTTTGCGAGTTCGATCCGCCAGCCTGAGTCGCCAACGGAACGAACACTCTTCAATAAGCTCAAGCAGATGCGTGAGACAAGGCCGATTCAGCCAGCGGATGAGCCTCCAGAGGTCACGCTGAGTGCGGATGAACATCTTGGCCTGTTTTCACTCGATGATGTTCCACTCAACGATCCGACTACTCCGGCTGCGTCATCACTCCCGCAGATCAGCGGAATTGCTCGCCGTGAGGGTACGTCGGTCTTTTCTTCGCCTGTGCCGCAAACGCCATTGCCACCGCTCGCGTCGAAGCCACAACCGCCAATTTCGGCTGTGCCGCCAACCAGCAGTGTGCCGAAGCCACAACCGCCAGTTCCCGTTGTTGTGCCGCCAACACCTCCGGTCACTGATTCTAGCGATAATATCCATGGAACAATAGCAGCTGGCGATTTGGAGCCGTTCTCGCTGGAGGAACTTGGCCTCTCTAGTGAGGAAATCGCAGCCCTTGGTTTAGGTGAGGCCGCACCTCCGCCGATCAGGACGCCTGAACCAGAGCCAACGATAAGCGAGCCAGCCCCAACGGCCCAGCACGAGCATGTGGAAATTAATATGGATCTGGATGTGCAGGGTGCGTTGGCCGCAGGTGAGGTGCAACCGTTCTCATTTGCCGATCTTGGGCTTACTGATGAGGAGCTTGCAGCTCTTGGCCTGAGTGAGGCACCAAGCGCTCCTGTTGAACCAGAGCCAACGGTCGTCGAGCCTGGTCCAATGGCCCAGCATGAGCATGTGGAGATCAATACGGATCTGGATGTGCAGGGTGCTTTGGCATCAGGCGAGGTGCAGCCGTTCTCATTTGCCGATCTAGGGCTCTCCGATGAGGAGATCGCCGCCCTTGGCCTTGGTGATGCACCAAACGTTGCTGCTACACCAAAGCCAGAGCCAACGGTCGCAGAACCCACTCCAATGGCGCAGCACGAGCATGTGGAGATCGATACCGATCTGGATGTGCAGGGTGCATTGGCATCAGGTGAGGTGCAGCCGTTCTCATTTGCCGATCTAGGGCTCTCCGATGAGGAGATCGCCGCCCTTGGCTTGGGTGAGGCCGCCGATACGCATGTGCCCACACCTGCACCAGAAGCATTTACGCTTGATGAGGATGATTCATTAACATCGCTTGAGCCACCACAGCCATTTAGTTTGGATCTTCCAGTACCGCCAGCAAGCTCGGCACGGCTGCCCGAAGCTGATATGCCGAGCCTGGATGATGATCTTCGCCCATTCTCACTTGGTGAGTTCGGGTTTGCCGATGATGAGAGTGGCCTACTCGAATTGGATCTGCCCGACGCACTATCGAGTGAGGATGACAATCTGAGCCTGACTGCCGAAGAGTTGGCGGGACTCGATGTGGGTGGCGATCTGAATCTCAAAGAGGGTGCATCGCCACGTAATGCCGAAGCGGAAACGCGTTCAATCAATACTGGTGACCGAGCAGCTGATCGGTTGATCACACTTGGCCTTCGCCAGGGTTATGTCGATATTTCCGATATCATCGCGGCTGTGGAGAACCCCGAGGAAGAGGCTGAGCGAATTGAAGCTATCGGACGGCTCTTGCACCAGCAGGTGATCGAGATTCGTGATGGCGATGAAATTATCGACATGGATGCCGAATATGCCGAAGAGGAGGCCTACGAATCGAGCGCAGATGAACTCATACCGGAAGTAGGCATTGGAGAGACTGCTTCGTTTCATGCATTTGACATTGCACCGATTCCAACAGATACCGAGGCAGATATGACGCCGTTCTCGCTGAATGAGCTTGGGCTCTCGGATGAGGAAATTGCGCTCCTTGGCCTTGGCGAAGCGAGTCCGGTCACGATCCCTTCTCCATCGCCTACTCCCAAGCCTGAGGAACCAGATCTGGTCTCGTTCTCACTCAGCGAACTGGGCTTGGATGATTCATCGGCTCCGAATAGTAGCGATATCGATATACTGCCATTCTCGTTTGGTGAGCCGGATGAGGTAGCGCCTCTGCCGCCAACGCCACAACCGGTGCCGGTTGTTCCACCGACGCCAACTGCATCTGTACCTTCACCTGCACCAGCGGCGGGTGCCTCTTCAACTGGCAATGAGATGCTTGATCAGTATCTCCAACGTGTGGAAAGCGACCCAGAGAACCACTCATTACGCCTTTCGGTAGCGCGAGCCAGTGCTCGGGTCGATCAAACAGATCTGGCTATTCGCCAGTATAAGCAGCTTATCCGGCGTAGTGCATTGCTTGATGATGTTGTCGATGATCTGACCGATCTGATCGCAGAGAGTGATGATCAGAACCTCCTTCGACAATTACATCGTACGCTTGGTGATGCTTATTCGAAGCAGGGCTTACTGGATCGGGCGATGGAAATCTACGCCTGGACGCCAGGAATACCGAAGGCTATACGCCCGTAAATGTATAGTTCGTCGTAAGGAAAGGTTTAAGCAATGCGCCGGATCGTCGAAGATCTGATCCGAGTTGATGGTGTTATCGGAAGCCTGCTTGTTGGCAAGGATGGCCTTGTGGTGGCCAGTACGCTTATGGATGAGGAAGATGCCGAAATCCTTGGAGCGATGTCAGCAGCCGTTTTTGGTGAGATCGATAAGGCGACCCGACGTATCGGTGTTGGTATGCTGCTCGACAGTATTATTGATGCTGAACAGGGTTCTATCCTTATGCTCGAATCCCGCGACCTTATTCTGGTGGTTATTACCCAACGCCTCGTTAACTTGGGGTTGGTAAAGATGGAAATGCGGCGGGCAGCTAAGCGGATAGGCGAAGCCATACCGATTTAGGTGTAATACCTCCCACCACGAATGACGCGAGGCACCGGAGTAATCCGGTGCCTCGTGTTTATTGTGTCGAAGACCTGTCAGATCCCAACTCGCTCATCCATCATCCATCTTTATATGATGGGATGATTGGGCGTAGCGCATATGCCTATATGATGGTGGGTTGGGCCGTACGTGAAGAGGGGGTTGGGGCGTAGCGCATACGCCCATAATGACTATACCTATGGCAACACTCTGGTTGGAGTTGCTGTCGTTGAGGCTGCTGTTGCCTCAGTGGCAACGCTACTTGTTGCCGTGGCAATTGTGGTTGGAGTGCTTGTCGGAATCGGCGTATTTGTTGCTGTCAGGGTACTTGTTGCGGTAGGGATACTCGTCGCGGTATCGGTCGCGGTGGGGATACTCGTCGCGGTATCGGTCGCGGTGGGCGTGTTTGTTGGAACACTCGTTGGCGTCCGTGTCGCGGTGGGCGTGTTTGTTGGAACACTCGTTGGCGTCCGTGTCGCGGTTGGCGTGTTTGTTGGTGTCGGCGTGATAGTCGCCGTCGCCGTTGGGCGTGGCGGGCGCTGGGTTGGGAACGGTGATGGTGGCGGCTGGTCGGTCGGTCGCTCAGCAGTCACCAATGGTGTCGCCGTTGGGAATGGTGTGCTTGTTGGAAGTCGTGTATCGGTTGGAAGGGGCGCGCTTGTTGGTTGCCGGGTTGCACTTGGCACT
>JBBQSD010000064.1:0-31909 GCA_038214135.1 Chloroflexales bacterium
AATAGCGAGATCTTCGACATGGTTCACCAGTATCCTGGAGGCCATGACCAGCAGCTATCGAATCGCCTAATGCAAAATAATCAATAGTGGCACTTGAGTCAGCAACCGGCATGGGTAACTGCTGTGTAGCCGTTCGGATAAGAAGATGCGAACGTAAGAGATTTTCACAGATTTGAGAACTATTTTTTTGGCAACTTGCGAATGGTTCAGGTACCACTGCCTGCCCAGCGTATGGCCCAATCCCGTTATCAGTGAACTGAAACGAGGCTCCTTTGTACAGCGAAAGATGGAGATGTATCTCAGTTGTGCCGCTATTGCCAGCTCCACCAAGTTGTATTGATGGATCGACAGTTTGCCCAGTTGTGACGTCGGTATGTTGGAGATGAGCGTAGAGCGACTGAAAACCATTATTATGATCAATAAATACAATGGTGCCATAGTTTGCCCAACCACCCTTGGCCTCACCAGCAAAGCGCACAACACCTTCAGCTATCGGGTATACGGCCTCATCTAAAGCGAGATCAAAATCGAGCGCGTAATAGTCGTTGGCTTTGCTAGTATCATTGACATGTTGGTGCAACGGGCTATCACCAGCATACCCGGCAACAATTCGGTGTTCTTTGCCTGTTGCCCATGGTGGTGTAATGATAAAATCGTTTGGCTTGGCAACCGCATTTGGAACTGGATTTGTTGCTGCGCGAACTGATCCTACTGATACAAAGGCCTGTATCAGCACCAGCATAAGGGGAAATATCAGTGTGGTATGAAAGGATTTCACGAATTAGTTTTCTAATATGTCTGCTGATTCCAGATGCACAAGCCCTTGCCCCGCATACTCAGCGATGCTACAATAATGCCTTACAATGGATGTCTCACTATACTGTGCAGATGGCGATGTTGCCACCGATCTTTTACGTATTGCACACTACGTCAAACTGCGTAGCCAGGAGGGTGTATGCGGCCCAGATGGCAGCTTCGGCTCTATGAATGGTTGTGGGCGATCCTGCTGGCTGCCGGGCTTGCGGGATTGGCGCGGCTGTGGTCGGCGCTTGGCAAGGGATTCGGTGGGTTCATCTGGCAGTACGATAATAATCATGGTCATTCGGTGAGCTTTGAGGTTCCGCGCCACTGGCCTGGCCCACAAGCGGGCCTTACGCCACACACGCGTATTACAGCAATCGATGGTCGTCCCCCTGGGCATTTTCCCGATGTCTATGCCGAAAAGCCAATTGGTGCGCCCATTATCTACGATATGGTTCGTGCCAATGGGCGAGCAGATCGGGTTTGCTTGCCAATCGCACGTTTCACTCCTGGCTATCTGGCCGAAGGGTATGGAATGGTTTTTTTGGTAGGCCTGACCTTTAGTGGTGCAGGTTACCTGCTGTTACGTTCGGCACGCGATACCGGGCGTACGTTGTTGGGCTTTGTTATGCTGATCAGTGCCAACACAGCACTGTACCACGGCCATAATGGTAATATTAATCGCTTCTATAACCGACCGATTTTTGCTGCAATCATGGGAGCGCCGACGAATGGTGTTCTTGGTGCATTGCTCCTACATCTCGCGTTGGTGTATCCACGCCCATTGCCACTGATCAAGCAGCACCCGTGGATTATCCCATTCGGCTACACCACTGGCCTGAGCCTTGGCAGCGTTTTTGGCGCAGCGCTGTACTATGGTGCTCATCGGCAGTTTGCCCGATTGCAGCCGCCGACTCAGATTGCGAGTATTGCATTCCTAACAATTGGCGTGGTAGCAACACTTATGCGTGGTGCCTGGGAATTGCTCTGGCAGCAGGATGCACTCAGTGCCACAGAACGTCGCCAAATTCGGATCATGGCAGTGGCCTGGACTCTGGCTGCTATGGTACTCTTGGGTGCGCTTGGGGCGGCAAACCTGCGCGTAACAGTGCCATTTGAATTGTTTCCAACGGTGGCAACAGTTCTACCAATTGGGCTTGTCTATGCGATCTTCAATGCTGATCTGATCGCAGAGCTAGAAGAGCAAAGCGAACTGCGTGGCCAACTGCTCTCACAACTCGATGAACTCAAACAACTGCGTGAACGGGCGCTTGAGGATTTTGCCGATGAACTGCACGATAGTGCCCTGGCTGATAGCAAGGCCCTTGAAATGCGGCTGTACACACTCCTGCGGCAAACAACCGAAGGGCGCATTGAAGGGGCTGCGCTCCGTAACGCGCTCGCGGAACTCCATGGGCAGGGAGTCGCCCTTGGTCGCGCACTGCGCCTGACCATCGAAGGCGTGAAGTCAGTAGATTTTAGCGACGAGACGCTCGTTCCTGCATTACAGAGTATTGTGTCACAACTCAATGCCACCAATACAACAGCATACACATTGGTATGCCGTGGCCCAATTGAAACTGCATCGGTTGCTACCAAGGAAGCAATCTACTGGATTGCTCGCGCTGCACTCAATAATGTGCGCGATCATGCGGAAGCTTCGCGCTGCGTGATCGAACTCGATTGCACCGATACTAACCTTGTGTTGATCGTCAGCGATAATGGGCGCGGATCATTGCCAACAGATGCTGCAACAAGCGAGATGCCGCGTCGTCATCTGGGCATCATGGCTATGCGTGCGCGTGCTACACGCCTTCATGGTTGGCTCGATGTGAATGCTGGCCAATTCGGAACTCGCGTTGTGGCACGAATTCCCCTCGATCAATTGGAAACTAACTGATGCAAACAGGACAGCCAAATGTTCGCCTATTGATTGTTGAGGATAGCGGATTCATTGCCGATTCGCTTGTCCACCTTGTTCAACTCGTGCCCAATCTCATAATCGTTGGCCGGGCAACGAGTTATGCTGAAGTGGTATCGCAGATTGCCTGCTCCATTCCAACGATTGTATCACTCGATTTGCGTATCTGCTCTGCATCTGGTGGCCAGCCACATGCCGATCACGGATTGGCAGTTCTGAAACATCTTGTTGGAATGACTCAAGCCCCATCTGTGCTAGTTGTTACTTCGCTTCCTGAGCAGCCATGGCTACGGATCTGTGCCTGTGCCGGAGCTGTCGGTTTTGTTGGCAAAGAGGGTTCGTCGGCGGAGATTGTTGCAGCAATGAATGCTATTATTGCTGGGATGGTGGCCTTTACCCCGGCCCAGTTACGGCTATTGCACGACAATCACACAAATCTATCACTGCGTGAGCATCAGGTGTTACTGTTGCTTGCCGAAGGGCTCAGTAACAATGATATTGCCGCACGCCTGCATCTGAGTGCTGGCACTGTACGCAAGCATGTCGAAAACTTGTGTAATACCCTTGGTGTGCATACCCGTGGTCAGGCTGTTGCGATCGCCCGCCAAAAAGGCTTGATCCAATAAACCACACAAATCTGCTATAGTGGCATTATCGAGATCTGTTGAACTGGAAGGATTACGATATGAGCGCAGCGACGCGCCCGGCTGCCGAGGTGATGGGCCGCGTGGGGCTACCGATGTCTGTGCGCGAATTGATGGCGCGCCGTTGGGATGTGATCGTGGTCGGGGCCGGGCATAACGGCCTGGCCTGCGCTGCCTATCTCGCTCGGGCTGGTAAGCGGGTGCTGGTGCTGGAGGCACGCGAGCGTATTGGCGGTGCCTGTACGCTGGAACAGGTCTGGCCGGGCGTCAACATGTCACCGTGTGCCTACCTCGCGGGCCTGCTGCATCCGCTGGTGATCGATGAGCTTGGCCTGGTTGCGCGTGGCTTCAGATGGACGCCAGCGGAGCATGGGTTGTTCGTGCCCTTCGATGATGGCAGCAGCGTGCAGCTGTATGAGGACGACGACCTATGCGAGGCTGAGGTGCGCAAACTCGCTCCCGGCGATGTTGCCGGCTGGCGTGAGATGGTGCGCCTGATGACGCGCCTGCGCGATGCGCTGCGTCCTGTTGGCGCTGGCGATCTCTGGATCGGCGGGCCACCCACTCGCGAGCAGATCGATGAACGCCTTGGCGGCGATCAGGATCTGCATGGCCTGCTGTTCGAGTGGAGTATGGTGGAATTCGTGGAGCGCTATCTGCGCGATGAACGATTGCAGAGCGCTTACCTTGGCCAGGGCGTGATTGGCACCAATGCCAGCCCATTTGATCGGGGAACTGCCTCAGTTCACTTCCACCATTCCAGCGGGCGTCAGGGCGGCTACCCTGGAACATGGGGCTATGTGCAGGGCGGCATGGGCCTGGTGAGCTTCATGATCTGTGATGCTGCCCGCGAGGCTGGTGCTGTGGTGGCTGCGGGTGTGCCGGTGGCCCGCATCCTGCCTGGTGAGGGCGTGGAACTGGAGAGTGGCGACCGGATCAACGCACCAGTCGTAATTGCAAATGCCGATCCACGGGTGACATTGCGGCTGCTTGGCGATGCCGCCGATCCAACATGGCGCGCGCAGGTCGAGCGTGTACCAATTGAAGGCTGTACGGTCAAGCTGAATATGCTGCTGCACGAACTGCCCAATTTCACGGCCAGGCCAGGGACAATGATGCCGCACCACAAGGCCCAGATTAACACACCACTGAACAAGGAGCAGTGGCGAACTACCTTCGCTGCTGCTCGTCGTGGCGAATTGCCCGAACAATTGTGGACCGAGCTGTACTTCCAGACCGTCCATGATCCGAGTGTGGCTCCTGCTGGCATGCACACGATGAGCGTGTTTGCCCAGTATGTGCCATACCATTTTGCGGAGGGCAACTGGGAAACGCGCCGTGAGGAGGTCAAGCAGCTTGGGATCGCATCAATACAGCGCTACACAAGCAACTTCCCCGATACAGTCATCGATGTTGAGGTGCTCGGGCCACCCGATATCGAGCGCAAGGTTGGCCTCACCGGCGGGCATATCTTCCAGGGCGAATGCCTGCCCGATTATATGTGGTTCAATCGGCTTGGCTACCGAACGCCAATGAATGGTGTTTATCTATGTGGGGCAGCTACTCATCCAGGCGGCAGTGTGATTGCAATCAATGGCCGTAATGCAGCAATGGCAGTGCTTGCTGAAGGGTAGGTTGAACCCAGAATCCGCAGGCTGATGGTTCTTTACATTTTAATCGGGTCGTGTTGTTCGCTTACACGCCGCGGGCTTCAGCCTGCGGATGAAGGGGCATGACCCGTAAGCAATCCTTTAAGTCCCTCCCCCACCTGTGGGGGAGGGGTTGGGGAGAGGGGATCAGCTACTCGCACTAGTATAGTTGCGTAGAGCATAACCCCAAAACCAGCGCGAGATCCCGAGCATAATAAGCGCCAATGCCAGCGCTCCCAATGCACTCGTAGTTGTCAGCCGCCCGACGATTGCTTCCGCTGGAACAGTGGTGATAAACGCGATTGGGATAATGAAGGTGAAGAGCAGCCGTACCCAGGTGGGGAAGCTGGAGATCGGGAACTGGCCAGCGCGGAACAGGCCACTGAATAACTCGGTGATATTCTCGACCTTGACGAACCAGAAGGCTGTGGTTGTGAGCAGAAACCAGATCGCATAGACAAGCAGCAGCGCTGCGCCAAGCAATGCCGCTCCGCTCAGCGCTCCGCCGATTGTCGCCGCTGGAAGCCCAAGTGTAGCCCAGATCATCACACCCAGGCCGAATAACACATCCAGCAGCCGAAAGATATTGACATTGCGTGTCGAAACCAGAAACTGTGAGTCGATTGGCTTGAGCAGTGTAAAATCCATTGTTCCAAGCCGAATCGATTCGCCGATTTTGTTGAGATTGGGCGAGAGCGCACCGCCAATAAAGCCCTGCACCAGTGTGAACAGCCCAACCACCACACTCGCCTCGCGATAGCTCCAGCCACCAATTGACCGCCCATCGCCGCCCGAGAGGATCAGTAAGCCAAACAGTGCCCCGCCCGATGTCAGGATCGCACTGATCAGGCCAAACACGAAATTTGCCCGGTATTCGAGCTGTGCGCTGATACTTGCGCCAATGAACACCCGAATAAGTTTGAGGTAGCGTGTCATATTCATAGATTTCCATCCGCAGGCTGAAGCCTGCGGCAAAGAGTAAACGAACCCCTAGCCGCGTGGCTTCAGCCTGCGGTGGAGGAGGGTGACAATACCCGATTATTTAATTTCTGGAATAATTAGCCTGTGGATTCAGGATGTCACGCCCCTACCGCACCATAGCGTCGTACACCCTGCCGCCATAATAGCCGCCGGATACCAACGAAAGCGACACCCCAGCCGATCTGGATCAGCAATATGCGCCCAATCACATCCCAACCGATTGAGCCGTTCAGGATCTGAACAGGATAGTAGATCGTGTAGGGAAAGGGCAGCCATTCGATGATGGCCCGAACGGCTGGCGGGTAGAGTTCAAGCGGGGCAAACGCGCCAGTCAGAAACGCAGCAATCACGAAATAGAGTTCGTCCACCGCAGTCGCCTGATCGAACCAGAAGGCCAGTAACCCGATACAATAGGCGATCTGGAAGCGGATCAGCCAACCAAGCTGGATGCTGATAAAATAGACCACGGCATGCGGCAGATCTGGTGTGATCTGTGTTCCTGGCACCAACAGAATCCCAGCAATGACGACCACCAGCATAATTGGGATGCGAATGAAGCGCTCGGCCACATGCGCGAACCAGTGCTCCCAGAAGATATCGAGTGGTCGCAACAACTTGGGCGAAAGTGTCCCCTGGCGAATCTGGAAATCCAACTCCCACGAAACCCAGGAGACAATCAGTTGCTGCGACATCCAGGCGGCCAGAAAATAGGCCGTAAAGCGTTGCGGGGTGAATTCGCCAATCGCACCGCCAGCTGCCTGGGCTTGCCCGATCCAGACCGCCAGCATGATCAGGGGTACGGAACCGGTTAAAATCCAGATCACAATCTCGGCCCGGTACGCGCTCATGTGGCTGAACCAGACTTCCAACAGAACCCGTGATTTATTCAGCACCTGGCGCATACGAAACCTCCGGTTCTTCTCGCATGTTGCGTCCAGCAAAGACCATCCCAATCACCTCTTCAATCGGCAGGTCCTCAATCGTCACATCCGCAATTGGCAGTTCGGTCAGGATTCGGGCGGCGATCTGGCTGGTTTCGTTGCGTGGCACGGCGATCTCGGCTCGCAACCCATCACGGGCGTGCAGTATGCCATACGATGCAAGTTGGGCGTCATCGATATGGGCGGCCAGTTCGAGTTTGATGATCTTATTCGGCGAGGCTTGTTCTAGAAGCTGCGCGAGATCGCCATCAAACACGATCTTGCCCTTGTCGATCACAATGATGCGTTTACATAACGCCGTCACATCGGCCATATAATGGCTGGTCAGGATCACCGTTGCATTGAAACGGCGGTTATATTCGGCCACGAACTCGCGGATACGCACCTGCATGTTCACATCCAGCCCGATTGTTGGTTCATCCAGAAACAGCACCTTTGGGCGATGCAACAGTGCGGCGGCGAGTTCGCATTTCATCCGTTCGCCAAGCGATAGTTTGCGTACCTGTTTTCGGAGGATTTCATCGAGATCGAGCAGCGCATTGAATTCGGCCATGGTCGCCTTGAACTGATCATCGGGGATTTCGTAGATCGCCTGATTGACAACAAAACTATCGAGTGCTGGTAGATCCCACAGCAGTTGCTGCTTCTGGCCCATCACTAGCGTGATCATTTTTAGAAAGGTTGTCTTTCGTTCTTTTGGCGTGAACCCACTGACCTCAACGCGCCCGGCGGTTGGGTGTAATAGCCCGGAAAGCATTTTGAGTGTTGTGGTTTTGCCAGCGCCATTTGGCCCTAGAAACCCAACCATTTCGCCAGCAGCTAGCTCAAATGAGACGCCATCGACGGCGCGAACTGTGTGGGTGTTACGCTGCACGAATGAGCGCAGCGAGCCCATCAGACCCGGCTCTTTCTCGTGAACCTCATAGTGTTTGTGCAGTGCATCGACAACAATCATTATTTCATTGCCCCAAGATACGCAAGGACGGCGGCTCCGGATTTGATGCCCTTGAAGAAGCGCTCGACTTCCATGTTCTCGTTTGGTGCGTGGTTGGCTTCATCGGCATTTGCATATGGAGTGACAAACGCTGGCACACCGAGAGTCTTTGTCCACACATAATCCGGGAGGCTGCCGCCCATTGCTGGAACAACCAGCGGTTGCTCGCCCTGGCCAAGCGCCATTCCGGCCAGAATTGGAGCCGCATATGGTGAGTCAATCGGTGTTTTCGATGGATCCATGCCACCCTGGGCAATGAATTCAACCGTTGGCGCACGGCTTGCCACATGCGCTGCCACTTTGGCAGCGATCTCCTCAACAGACTGATCCGCGACCAGGCGGATGTCGCACTTGACGATTGCCTCGTGGGGCAGGACGGTTTTTGAGCCAGGGCCGCCATAGCCGCCATGAAACCCGTTGATCGTCAGGGTTGGCCACAGCGATAGGCGCTCGCCAAAACCCCGCCCCTGTGGTGCGTCAAACTGGGCCAGATCAAGTTCGCGTAACACCCGCGCCTCATCGACGGGCAGGGCGGCCAACGCGGCCCGTTCTAAATCGGTTGGCGGGATGATCCTATCGAAAAATCCATCGATTGTGATGCGGCCCTGGTCGTCTTTCATTGTTGCCAACAGATGAATCAGTGTCCAGATCGGGTTGGGTGCCACGCCACCCCAATTGCCAGAATGCAGATCGCGATTAGCTCCACGGGCGCGTAGTTCGAATGAAAAGACCCCGCGCACCCCAAATTCGACACACGAGCGGCCACTTTCGTGGACCGGCCCATCGGCGGTGATCACCAGATCGGCATTCAGCAGATCGCGGTGTTCGCGTACGAACTGGGGCATGTGCGGGCTGCCGATCTCCTCTTCCCCTTCGAGCAACACAATCACATTACAGGGCAGCGTACCACGGCAGGCCAGGGTCGCCTCAAGTGCCAGAAGTTGGGCGAAATGCTGACCCTTGTTATCGCCAACCCCGCGCCCATAGATGCGGCCATTGCGGATTTCTGGTTCGAATGGTGGCGAAACCCAGGCATCAAGCGGATCGGGCGGCTGGACATCATAATGCCCATAGAGTAGCACCGTCGGCGCACCAGGCGCATCGTTTCGTGCCCCAAAAACCATTGGCCAGCCATCGGTCGGCATCAGGCGAGCGTCCATTCCGAGTGCGCGCAGCCGTTCCAGCAGGAACTCAGCCGTCTCGCCGATTCCGATGCCATGGGCGCTGATACTCGGCTGACGCACATAATCGAACAGCCGCGACAGATACGCATCGCGCCGAGAGTCGATATGGGCGAAGATGTCGGCAAGCTCAGTTTTCATGATGCTCTCTTTCTTCATTGGGCTGCGAATGGCAACCATCGTGGAATCGCAATAATGGCAGCGCATCCAATGAACGTAGGGGCGATACCAAGCCGCCCATAATCGCGCCACTTTCATTACTCTGCCACGCGGTGCGTGTTCGCCCGCACGGAACGCCGCATTGGAATGCGCTGGTATACTAGTAAAATGCTACTATGCACCCCGCGCCGTTCTGGCGAACACGAGGTTCGCCGCTACGCAATCTATGCACCCCGCGCCGTTCTGGCGAACACGAGGTTCGCCGCTACGCAGTTCTCGGTTCTGACTCCTGACTCCTGACTCCTGACTCCTTGGTTCTCAGTCCTCGGTTCTTGGTTCAGCATTCTGACTCCTGACTCCTGACTCCTGACTCCTTGGTTCAGCATTCTGACTCCTGACTCCTGACTCCTGACTCCTTGGTTCAGCATTCTGACTCCTGACTTCTGACTCCTGACTCCCTGGCATTCTCTGCCCCCGTAGCGTCAGCGCCACATAGCCGATGATCAGGATGATCGCGAAGCTGAACCACTGGATTGAGTAGCCCAGATGCGAACCAAGCCCGAGATCGGTGGTTGCGGATGGGAATGGTGGCCGGTTGGGCTGCTCTGTGCCTGGCTGAACCTCCACGAAGATCGGCAGAAGTGGGATATGGCTTTGCTGTTGAATGCGCTCAATATCAACCCGAAACCAGGCATCGAGGCGCGGTTGTGTGGCACTGAATGGTGGATCGATTGGGCCGGCCAGGCCATGCTGTGATTGGCGGGTAACCCCCTGGATCGTGATTTCGCCGGTGGTTGTGTAGGTAGCACGGGCCGATGCAGCGGATTGGTTCAGCGGAATCCAGCCTCGGTCAACAAGTACCGCTGTATCACTGCCACTCAGGCGCAGTGGGGTGATCAGATGATAGCCGGTGGCGCCCTGATAGCTGCGGTTGCGTAGGAGGATCGATTGGCTGCTGTCGAAGCTGCCCCGTAATGTCACCCGCCGATAATCGAGTTGCTGGGGATCAATCTGGCCGATTGATAGTGGCGGAGTCAGGGTGATTGCTGGCTCGGCCATGCGGCTCAGAATACGCGTATTCAGCTCGCTGCGCTGGATGTGGCGATTCCACTGCCAGACGCCCAGCCCACAAAGGGCTATTGCGCCAATGATGATCAGAATCGTCATCAGTAGGCGTCGGCCACGGAAGAATAGTGCAACCATTCTACTTCTACCTCCGATTGTGCATGGTATCACAGATCGGAGGTAGAAGAATCAACTGGTTTTTAGTTCTTGTTTAAAGAATGTTGGTTGCTCTTCAGCGTCCATTGGTCATGCCTCGGCTGCGAACAATCAATGCTTGTGGCTATTCACTTGTTCTGACGCCGAAGTGGAGCGTCTCTACCCGATGGCAATTCTGACTCCTGACTCCTGATTACTTGGTTCTTGATATACGTTAGCTTGCGCCAATTGCTGCGCGTAGCTCGCGCTGAACAATCTGCACAACCAGATCGTCAAGGCGATCAACGGTGAATTGTTCTGGATCGACATTCATTGTCGTCGATTCGCCTGGAGCGCCGCCACTCTGGCCTGGCTGGTAGGTCAGAAAAATGAAGCTTGCCATTGTCTGCTGAGCCATCTGGCGGAACTGATATTCAGCCAGATCATCGGTGTTGCTTGCACCAATCGGGTAGATCTTGATGCCCTTGCGAACCGCCTCGCGTGTGGCACTGGCGTAATCGAATTCCTGGCCATAATCGAGGTGGGCCGGTGCATCAGCAACCAGAAAGACCAGCCGTACGGAATCGCTGGACCAATTCATCTGTTGGATTGCCACCTGCAGTCCACTATTCATATCTTCCGGGGTATCGCCGCCACCATCGGCACGCACCTGGAGCAACGATTGGCGGAACGCATTCACATCAGAGGTGAAATTCGAGTCGAGGTTGGTCACATAGGCATCGCCCTGATCACGATAGCTGACGAGGCCAAAGCGCAGGGTTGGGCGTGGTTCAAATTGGGCGATTCGCGCCGCAATGCTATCGATTGTTTGCTGTATGCTGCCGATCTCATCGCCCATGCTGCCGGTTGCATCAAGCAGGAACAACACATCGAGCTTGGTTGTCGCAGGGATAGCCTCGGCACCCGCAAGCACAATCGTCTGGCGCTCATCCTGCCCACGGATGATCTGCCCGCTGGCGCTGGACTGGCCCTTCTGAACCTCAATTCGCAACCTATTGCTATTGGGTGTCAGGCCGATTGCCCGTGGGAAGAAGATCGTTCGGCCACCAGCATAGGTGCGGGACTCGAACACAGGCCGATCACCATCAAAGATCTGGATGGTTGCGTCGAGCACTGGCTGCTGCTGCTCATTAACAATCGTGATGATATAGCGTTCGCTGATATCGACCCTACGGATACCGCCGCTCATGAAATTGCCAAGGTATGCCTGGTAGGCAGCATAATCGAGGTTGTCATCAACTTCGCCAGCCTTGAGTGGTGGTAGTTGTTGTTGGCCCTGCCGAAGTGGCGGCGCACCAGCAGGCATTGGAGCAGCAACTCCAGCCTCGTCGGCGGCTCCAGCCAGGGGTGGTGCGGAAGTTGCAGCAGGCGCAGCGGTTGGCAATGCGGCGGGTGCAACGGGCGGGGCGGCGTTCGTTGCACCAAGCCGCTGGGAAGATGTCTCATAACCAGATGTGCCATCAGCGATTGGCGCTGCGGTCGGTGCTGAGACAGTTGTTGGCGCACTTCCGCCACACGCTGCCAGGAGTGGCAGTAGCACTGCGGCGATGGCAAGGGCGATAAGTCGTGGTTTCATCCGCATCCTCCTAACGTATGGGGCATCTGTTCAATGACCTCATGACGCTACGATGGCCTGCGGAGTTCCAGAAAAATCTCTAATCCTCCCAAAATGGTTTGACCCAACCGCGCTGTGCCAGAATGGCACGTAGTTCCAGCATTGCGGTATAGGTTGGCAGGGCATACAGGGTACTCTCCCCTGGCAATTGTGCCAGAGCCGCATCCAGTGCCCGCTCTGGTTCAGGCTGGATGTGCAGAAGTGCTGGATCAACACCAGCATACTTCAGGCGCACGGCCATATCCTCGGCTCGTGTTCCGGCAAGTGTGACTCGAGCGATATTTCCTGCCAATCGTTCGAAATCGGCATCCCACAGCCAACTCACATCGGTTCCATCGGCATGGCGATCATTGATCAATATCAGCAGATGTAAGCCATCTGGATGCAGTTCCGGTGATGATGTGAGCATGCGGATCGTTTCGCTGGCCCCGACCGGGTTCTTGATCAATGCCATCAGCATTGGCGAGCCATTGGCATCGATCCGTTCGATCCGCCCGAATGCAGCACTGAAATGTTCTAGTGTATCGCGGATTTTAGCCGCTGGTATACCCAATAGCAGTGCTGCGCTGATGGCAGCCAGGGCATTCAGCGCGTTATACAGGCCCGGAATCGGTAGATAGATTTCCAGCCCAGCAGCGAGTTCGGCTGGCCCGCCGATCACCAATCGCGCACCAGTTTCGCCATCGAGATCGAGCCGTTCGAGCCGGAAATCCGGGTTTGGGCGCGTGACACCACAGTTGGGGCAATGGTAATGGCCGATATGGGCATAGAAGCGCGGATGATACTCGTAGCGCGCCCCGCAGCTCCGGCAGAACTGGGCATCGGCAACATGAGCAGCCGAATCGGAGGCATGGCGCACATCCTGTAGGCCATAATAGCGCACCTGTGCTTGCAGCCCAACACCCAATCCGGCGGTTGATGGATCATCGGCATTCAGCAGAACCGTGCTAGTTGCGGGGAGGCGTTCGAGGGCAACCCGCCATGCCGACGCAATCGTATCAACTTCGCCATAGCGGTCGAGCTGATCGCGGAAGAGATTGTGCAGCAGAACTAAACGTGGCTGCGTTTCGTCCAGCGCCTGTGGCAGAGCGGCCTCATCGACCTCAAACAGCCCGATTTCGGCTCGTACCAGGCCAAACGCCGAACTGCCAGCCAGTGCCGTTGATGTCAGCCCGCTGACCAGGTTTGCGCCAGCGCGATTATGCAGCAGTCGTCTGTTGGCAGCTGCCAGGCATGCAGCGATCATGCGGGTGGTGGTGGTTTTGCCATTCGTTCCTGCCACCAGCGCAACCCCATCGGGCAGGCGGGCACTAAGCAGGCGCAGGGTCTGTGGGGCGACACGGCGGGCAACAATGCCGGGTAGGGTTGTTCCCCCACCACGGCGAAGGGCGCGGCTGGCAATTCCGGCAGCTTTGCCAGCCAGGATGGCAATCAACAGGCGCAGTTGGATCATGATCCCAATCAGTTTATTCGTTTAATAGATCAGGGTTTCGATAGCCCAGCGCCCATAATAATTGATAAAATGGCCGCCGTTGTCGGCGAGGATTTGGCCAATTTCCCGCTTCTTGGTTTCGTCCTCTAGTTTTATACGAACAACTGCGTTACCTGCCTGTATTGCCTGTGCATACTGATCGCGCTGGGTATGCTCTTCCGTCGAAGCAAAGATATGCGCGAGATTGGTGAGGATACCCTCTTCACCAGCATCGCCCATTTGTTCCGCATCAGCAACACCTTGGGCAACCTCAATCGCATCATCGGGTACCTGCTGTTCGGTAAGTGTGGCAATGATTTTCGGAACGGCTGAGGGTGGCACAATGCCCACAATCATATGGAGCGGATAATCCTCAATATTTGTTGGTTGGTGTGCATGATCCTCGGACATGATATGCTCCTTCTTATACGAAGAACAGTAAACTTAGTGTAGCATATTCTCGCTGTGAGGGTTGTTCTCGAAACCCAGGCACCGCACCAAACCATCCGCACAGTGCATCAAGTATAATATTTATATGCATATACCAAGCCGGGGTATCCCGGTTGAACATAAAGGGGATGGAGATGCCGATCGACGATGCACGATTTCGTCAGGTGCTTGGCCGTTTCGCCAGCGGTGTGACGGTCGTCACCACCGAGTTTGAGGGCCAGTTCTATGGAATGACGGTGAGTTCGTTCTCGTCACTCTCACTCGATCCGCCACTGATTTTGTTCTGTGTTGATAACCAACTAACCACTCATGCGGCCTTGCTTGGCGCGGGCAAGTTTGTCGTTAATGTTCTTGAGCAGAGCCAGGAGCATCTCTCGCGCCGCTTTGCCAAGCGTGATATTGAAAAATTTCAGGGTGTGGCCTATCAATCCGGGGCGCTTGATCTGCCAGTGTTGGATGGTGCGCTCGCAGTGATTGAGTGCCGTTTGTATAGTACTGCACCAGGCGGCGATCATACGATCTTCATTGGCGAAGTGCTTGAGATGCAGATTGGTGATGGGCTGCCATTGCTGTACTATCGCGGCGGGTATCACGAGCTGAAGTAGACGAGAGATCACCAGTAACCCTTGCAAACGTGTACGGACGCGCTTATTACTTTGTAAAGGAAGTTGTCGAGTATTTTGCGCCGTATTTCCCTCTCCCGTTCTGGGAGAGGGTTGGGGTGAGGGAGAATACCCGATCATTTAATTTCCAGAGTAATTAATCGTTTGGCGGCGTATCTATACCGGATTGATCAATCGTTGCCTGGGTGCGGCTTGGAATGACATTGGTAATCGTAAACGACCACGTATGGGTTGTGCCATTGGATGTGATGCTGACGGTATAACTGCCAGGGGTGAGTGGAGCCTTGGGGATCATCACAATTGCGTCACGGCTGGCAAGCACACTGCGGCCAAGCGATTGCTGGCTGGCCTCTGGGTTGGTGTAGGTTGTTTCGGTAAAGACGCACACCGGCAGATTTGCGCCGCCATTCGTTAGCGTTGCGCTTGCCACACTTGGTGTGATACTGCCGGTGCCGAGTTGCAGATAGATTGGCGCACCAGTTGGGGCCGTATAGCCAGCACAGGCGGTCAATGGATCTGGTGACTCATTGCCATCATAGGTTGTCAGCCAGCTTGTTTTGCCATCGGCTGGCCATTTGATTGGGAAGGTGATGCCTGTTGGGGGGTTGGAAGCCAGCCCGCGCAGCACATCCAAGGCAGCTGCCATCTGCCATCCGCCATCCGCCTCACGATAGACGCCATAGCCACTCTGGACGAGCCGTGGATCGATCAGCCCAACACCATGGAATGGCCCCGTCATCCACATATCGAGTGCGTCATTATCGGTTGTTTGGATAGTGCTGGAAACCATTACATTCGATTTTGCAGCAGCAGCATTGCCCTCAGTTGTATAAAATGGCTTACTCGGATCTTCATTATGGGCAATGACATCATTTTTGACCATGTATTTGGCATGTTTGTAGGCACCATCGCTAAAGGTTGCATTTTCACTAATGCTTGGCAGATTCGCTAATCCGCGCAGTTTGTTTAGGTAACTCAGCCAATCCTTGGCCGGTGAGGGCGGTGGGGTTGGTGTGGCAATACTGCTCGTTCCAATGATCAGCGGCAGATAGGCAGAACCGAGAGGTGCAGTGGTGTCGGTGGTTGCGTTCACGCCGCTTGAGCTGCTGTTGGCCAGAATGATAATGGTGCTCATCAGAAGAATGATGAACGATTTTGTTCGCCGCGCTAGCATGCATTCCTCACTCGTGATAGTCGATCACTCCTTTGTTTGTTATAGCATATTGCTGCCCTATAAGAGGTGACAGGTTGTACACACGACGAGAACGAAGTATTCAGGAGTCAGGAGTCAGAATGCTGAACCAAGAACCAAGAACCAAGAACTACGGAACTGTCCTCACCCCGGCTGCGCTGCTCCTTTCCCATTGGGAGAGGGGGAATAACCTCTTGCAAACCCTGTGCGCCCCTCCCCACCTGTGGGGAGCGGTTGGGGAGCGGGGAATGAGCAACAACCTGAGAAAATCCTTCACCTGAAAGCGGGAGACGCGGGGCGCAGCCTACTTCTGATCAATAACCTGTTGATATATCGCAATAACATCGCCACAGAGTTGCTGGGGATCGAAGTGTTCGGCCATTGCGCGACGGCCACCCGCAACGAGTTTGGCACGTAGTTCCGGTTGATCGAGGATCGCGAGCATGGCCTGCGCCAGGGCGGCGCTGTCATCATAGGGGATGAGCAGGCCACTGACACCATCTTCAATCAGTTCATCAATGACAGGGATGCGGGTTGAGATGATGGGAACTTCGGCGGCCATCCCTTCCAATATCGGCAACCCAAAGCCCTCATAGCGTGATGGGAAGGGTAGGACATCGCTGGTACGCAACAGCGCTAGCTTCTGCTCCTCGCTAATAGTTCCAAGAAAATGCAGGTTGTTGGCTACACCGCGCTCGGCGGCCATGGCTTGTAGTGTGCCGCGCTGCTCGGGGTTGTGGGTCACAAACACAAACGATGCATCTGGGAAGCGTTCAACAACGGCTGGCATGGCTGTGACAACCATATCATAACATTTGCGGATGGTCAGTTGGCCGATATAGGGAATAATTGGCCGCGTATATGGCAGATCAAGCACTGGCGCTTGGCCACGCATAAACTCCATATCAAGCCATAATGGCACAACCTTGCTTGGGATGGCGGCATAGCCAAGCTTGGCAAGGATATCGGCCTCGTGGCGGGAGCATGGAATAAACGCATCGGTTCGGCGCAATGGGGCGTGAATGGCATAGTTGCGGAAGTGATCAACGATTGTTGCTTTCAATCGCAATGGGTGCAGGCTGGCAGGTCGCAGTTCTAGCAGAATCCGGCGCAGCAGTTCGCGTGGCGTTGCGATGAGGTTTTCTGGATGTGGGTTGTGTTCATATGGCCGCTCGCGATCCGCAACCAACCAGCGATCATGATACGGGCCAAGCCATGTCCATACTACTGGAATGCCCTGTTGTTTGAGCCAGCGTACCGCCTGATAGGCCAGCACATTGCGTGGGTGCAGAATATGGGCAACATCGGGGCGAGGCAGCGATTTCAGGGTGGCCAGTAGTTCGCGGGCTGGGAAGAATTGCGGCAGAACGCGCTGCACATCAATGCCATCGATTACCTCGCGTCGCTCACTCAACCCAAGATGTGGTTGATCTGGTTGGCGATAGGTAATGGCGTGAACGGTATGACCGGCCCGAACAAGCGCTTGTCCAAGCGTTCGCTCAGGCCAATTGCGAAATATCTGGCTTACGCCGCCGAGACCAAGAATGAGAACACGCATAGAACCATTCTACCACGCCGCCACAGCCAAAGAGATCGGCCTGTTTCTGGTATAATATAATCCTAAACACTTTCATAACCTGCATATTATACAAGGAGGCTCTGGCCGTGGTTTCATATATTGCCCAGTTTGTCTATCTTTTGTTCGAAATCCTTTCATTTGCAATCCTGGGGCGGGTGTTGCTCACCTGGGTTGACCCAATGGGCAATATGCGCATCAGCCAGATTCTTCGTGATGTGACCGAACCAATTCTGGCACCCATTCGCAGCCTGCTGCCGAACATGCAAACATTCGATTTCTCACCGATTATTGCGATGCTGCTGCTGCAAGCCCTCGGTCGCCTACTTGTGATGAGCATTTCGGGGAACTGATGTCGGCTTCTGCCCCGCAGCGCCCAGATCGTGCGCTTCCACTGGTTGTGTTCTTTGCTGGAGTTGGGACGCTGGGGGTCGAGATGATCGCCTCACGGCTTCTGGCTCCATATTTTGGTACCTCACAGCCAATCTGGGCAGCCGTGATTGGCATGACGCTGATCTATCTGGCGCTTGGCTACCATTTCGGTGGCCGTCTGGCGGATCGCCGCCCCGATCCACGCTTGCTGTATCGCATTCTGTTGCTCTCCGGCCTGCTGACGGCCTGCATTCCGCTGCTTGCGCGCCCAATTCTGCGAACGGCCCAGGCTGCCCTTGCCGAGGTTGCGGTCGGTGGGTTCCTTGGGGCGCTGGTTGGCGTGTTGCTGTTGTTTGCGGCACCAATCATTCTACTGGCGATGGTCAGCCCTTTTGCGGCCCGGTTGCAACTGTTCAAGGCAGGCGCAACCCTCACAACTGCTGGCGCAACTGTCGGAACACTCTCGGCGCTCTCCACCATTGGCTCGATTGTTGGCACATTCCTCACCGTCCTGTTGCTGATTCCCTGGATCGGAACCACCAGCACAACCCTGTTGTATGCCGGATTACTGGTGCTGTTGGGGGCTGTAGCGCTGCGTAGCCGCCAGGCAATCATTGCTGTGGCTGTATTTGTTGTGCTGGCGATGATCACACTCGCAACAGTTGGCGGGGTCAAATCGGCTGGTTGTGAGGGCTGCACACTGATCGCAGAGATCGAGTCGCCCTATAACTATATCCAGGTTGGTGAGCGCCCAGGATCAGTTGGTACCCAGATGGTGCTGATGCTGAATGAGGGCCTGGCGATTCATTCAATCTATAATCCGCGCTATGAGCAGAGTGGTGACGCACGCGATCTGCTGAGCAATGGTGGGCCATGGGATTATTTTGGGATTGTGCCATTCTTCTACCCCAATCGCGATCCCGCAACCGTGCGTAGCCTGGCGATGCTTGGTGCTGGTGCAGGAACGGTGCCAGCCCAGTTTCTGGCGATCTATGGATCGGATGCGATTGTGGATTCTGTTGAGATCGACCCGCAGATTATTGAGGCTGGGCGGCAGTATTTTGGACTCCATGATGTAACCACTGGATCACGCTACCCCAACTATCGCACCTATGCCCAGGATGCGCGCTACTGGCTGGCAACCACCAACAAGCAATACGATATCGTGGCGCTTGATGCCTACCATCAGCCGTATATCCCGTTCCATCTGACGACTGTGGAATTTTTTCAGGAGGCACGTGCCCATCTGACGGAACAGGGTGCAGTTGTTGTCAATGCCGGTTTGGGGCCAGATGGCGATGATCGGCTTGGGCAGGCGATTGCAGCAACCATGCGGGCGGTCTTTCCAGAAGTGTATGTGATCGAGACCAAGCGCCAGAGCAACCAGATGATTGTGGGTCTCAATCGGCCAGTTGGCGATGGGTGGGCCAATATGGTCGCAAACTACCAGCGCATCAGCAATCCGGCCTTGCGCCAGATCCTTGAATCGGTCAATGTCAGCGAACGCCCAGTTGATCCACGCTATACGCCATTAACCGATGACCGTGCTCCGATTGAGGCATTGATCGATAGTTTGATTTTTGAGCAGGTTGCTCCGTGATAGGTGATGCGCTCAATGCCTTTAGCGAGGTGTTGTTACCTGTTGTTGTGGTTGTGGTGCTTGGGTATCTGCTACGGCGATCATTTGCGCTCGATATTCGCACCCTCAATCGCGCAAGTCTGTATGTTTTCAGCCCATGCCTTGTGTTTGTGACGCTTCTGCGTACCGAGGTTGCTGGTGCCGCAGCATCTCGGCTGGTGATGCAGATGCTGCTGGTGATGAGTTCAACACTGTTGTGTGGGTTTCTGGTGGCGGCCTGGTTGCGCCTGATTGGCCCACAGCGCAGTGGGTTTCTGCTCACCACAACATTCATGAACTCCGGCAACTATGGTTTATCGGTTACGCGGTTTGCCTTTGGCGAGGCTGGCTTCCAGTTTGCGCTCATTAGCTATCTCACGCAGGCCATTCTTTCACAATCGCTGGCCGTGTATCTGGCCTCAGCCGGGAGTAATGGGCGCCGCGCTGCGCTCACACAGGTCTTTCGGGTTCCGTTGATCTATGCGGTAGTGTTGGCGCTTGGGTTGCGTTTGTTTGGCATTCGCCTTGATGAAACGCAGGGCCCGATTGCCGTTGGCCTCTATCGTGGGTTGCGCCTAGTTGCCGATGCAACACTGCCATTGCTGCTGCTTATTCTTGGAACACAACTGCATGCCCAACCGAAGCTGGAAGCACGCGGGGCGCTTGGCGCGGCCATGTTGATCCGGCTACTGCTCTCGATACCGCTGGCCTATGGTGCAGGGCTGCTGCTTGGCCTCAGCGGATTGCCGCTGTATGTCGGGGTGATCCAGGCAGCGATGCCAACGGCTGTGAACATGATGGTAGTGGCGCTTGAGTTCGATGCCTGGCCGGAATTTGTCAGCAATGGTGTTGTTGCAACAACCCTTGGCAGCCTGGTTTCCCTGACGATCCTGATTGCGGTGGTGCGTTGACCCTGACACGGTGAGGGGGTGACAGCCTGACACGGTGAAGATGCTTGATCGAGTACCACATCTATAGAAGCACAATCACCTGGTCGCGAAACGCCACCTGGTCACCTGGTCAAGAATGTCACTTATGCTCATGGTCATGCTCGTGGGCGTGATCCAGCCAATGCTGATGCTGGTGGCGGTGTGCTTGGCCGCGTGGTGGCAGTTCTTCGGGCGCATGGCTATGATCTGGCCCGAGATGAGCAGGGTGGTTATGGCCAAACCAGCGCATGGTCGCATCGTAGTTCTGCGTTAATAAGCTCTGACCGTGATGCCAACGCCGCTTGTAGATATCAAAGTTCTTCTTGCTCTTGGTCGCCCGATCCTCATCGCTGAGGCTATACCATTCGCGATGTGGATGTTTTTCGATCAGCGCTGCCAGTGCCGGAAGCGCCTGCACGCGGTAGCCAGCCGTCTTGAACTGAAAGCTATAGGCGATATCCATCAGCCGATAGAAGCGGAACTTCTCATCAGCCTGGCCGATCTCTTCCAGCAGATCGCGCCTGAATGCCATCAGGTAGCCCTCAATCGCATCAACATCAGGGCCTTCACTCTCCTGGAACTCCTTCAGATCGCTGGTGATCAGACCATATGGCCCGACCAGCCCGATCTCCTGTTCGGCCAAGGCCTGTTCGATTATCTGCCAAATCGGGGCCTGCACCTCAATCGAGGTATCCAGCCAGATGATGATCCGCCCACTGCTGGCGCGGCTGGTTGCGTTGCGGCCTGCGGCAAACCCGAGATTATGATCGGCAAAGATGATCCGTAGCGCAATCGATTGCCCAGTTTCATCGCGTAGCCCATCGCGAGCCAGATCCTGAAGATACGCCACCGTTTCATCGGTTGAGCCATTGTCGATCACCACGATTTCGATATCATACCCAGCTCGGTGCTGCACCAGGCTTGTGATACAACGAGCCAGATCAGCGCGGCTATCGCGGGCTAGTAGATTGACCGAGAAGGCATGCTGATCGGCTAGCGCACGCATATCGGGTGCTTCGGCAGAACGGGTGATCGATGGAAATTCTTCGTCGGCAGCCAGATGGAGCGCCAATGGCCCAGTTGGTGTGTCGCGCAGTTGGAATCCAGCAGCCGCTACCTGGCTGCGAATGGCATCGGCTTCGGCATAGCGGCCCTCGGTGCGTAGCATGGCCCGTTCGGCAATCAGAACGGCAATCGATTCGGGAAGTTGGACAGTTGGGCGCTGGATCGATGTTGTTGCTAGGCCAAAGCCCAATACCTGATCCCATTCACGCAGCAGTATAAGTTTCTCGGCTGGGGGGATAAGCCGATCACGGCGGATCATCTTCCAGACCACCGCCAGCGCCCGTGGCAGGTTCAGATCATCGGCGAGTGCTGCACGGAACGAATCGCGATAGCGATCAATCAGATCAGCCTCTATTCGTTGATGATCGCCAATTTCATTAGCCAGCCGAATTGCTGCCAGCCGTAGCCGATTCAGGCCGGTTTGGGCGGCACGTAGTGCACCAAAGGTGAAGTTGAGCCGGCTACGATAGTGGGTGGTTGCATACAAATAGCGCAGTGCCAATGGCTCGAAGCCTCGTGACTCGATATCCGTACGAGTATAGGCATTGCCCGTCGATTTGGCCATTTTGAGTCCATCGGCCAGCAGATGCTGGGCATGCGCCCAGATATTGACGAATGGATGGCCGGTATAGCCCTCGCTCTGAGCGATTTCGTCCTCGTGGTGTGGGAAGATATTATCAACACCGCCTGTATGGATATCGAAGTGGTTGCCAAGGTATTTCATGCTCATGGCGCTACACTCGATATGCCAGCCAGGGAATCCACGGCCCCATGGGCTTTCCCAGGCCAGTTCGCGGCCCGCTTCGGCAGCCTTCCACAGTGCAAAATCCTCGGGGTTACGCTTGTTCAGATCAGCGGTATCGCGCACGCTCTCGATCATACCAGCTATCTGATTGCCAGAGAGTTTGCCATATTCTGGGAAGCTAGCCACATTGAAGTAGATATTGCCGCCAGCTGCATAGGCCAGTTTATTGCCGATCAACCCTTCGATGATTGTGATCATCTCGGGTACATGCTCGGTTGCACGCGGCAGAACATGCGCCAGCAGAATATTCAGCGCAGCCTCATCTTCAAGAAATGCGTCCGTATAAAAAGTTGCGATCTCGGCAGAGGTGCGGCCTTCCTTACGCGCCTGGGCGATCAGCTTATCCTCGCCGCGATCAAGCAATTCCACCCGCATATGGCCAACATCGGTAATATTCTTCACATGCACCACATTCAGGCCAAAAAATGTCAGTGTACGGCGAATCCAATCGCTCATAGCAAAGGTACGCAGGTTGCCAATATGAATGTAACGGTACACCGTTGGGCCGCAGCTATAGATCTTGACTAGCCCAGGCTCGATTGGCTCAACCAGCTCCTTGTGATGGGTGAGCGTGTTATATATGCGCAGCATCGCAGCAATCCTTCTTGTGTGAGATACATTCAGGTATGTCTATTCATTGTAGCATGATCAATTGGTTTGACCGCCCGCAATTCCTCCGTTATACTATGTGTGTTGTATGCAAATAACCGTATATTAAAACATTCGAACATATACTTATTCTCTGAAAGGAACTGCATTGAATCAAACAACCAATCGTTTCCGAGCAGAATTCTTCAAGGCACTCGGGCATCCCGTGCGCGTTGTATTGCTGGAAGCATTGCGAGCAGGCGAGAAGAACGTTGGCGAACTTCAGGAATACCTCAATCTGGAGCAATCCAGTGTTTCACGGCAGTTGGCCGTGTTGCGTGCGCGTGGAATTGTTGATGATCGCAAGGAAGGCACGACGGTGTACTATCGTGTTCGTGATCCAATGGTCTTTCAGTTGCTCGATATGGCCCGCTCCATCTTTAATAATCACCTGATCGATACGCAGGAAATGCTACAGAAGATCGCCGATGAACGAGTAGCGAGCTAAAGATCGAAGGAATATTGGTATGAAGATCAATCTTGGTAAACTCCCAATTGTGGCAATCTGGCGGCGCGAATTTGCTGGCTATAACGCAACAACCTTCCGGCGGGATGTGTTAGCTGGCCTGACGGTTGGCGCGGTGGCGCTGCCGCTCGCTCTGGCGTTTGGCGTTGCCAGTGGTGTGACACCAGCAGCTGGGCTAGTGACTGCAATCATCTCCGGTTTGGTGATCGCCGGGCTTGGTGGCGCAGCATATCAGATCAGTGGCCCAACTGGCGCGATGTCGGCCATCCTGATCGTCGTCGCACAGCGCTATGAACTCAGCGGCCTATGGGTTGCGTGTATCCTGGCCGGGCTGTTTCTGATGTTGCTTGGCATCTTTCGATTAGGGCGCTATATCGCATTCATCCCATCGCCTGTGATTACCGGCTTTACAAGTGGCATCGCCCTGATTATTGCGATAGGCCAGATCGATAATGCCCTTGGTGTTGTGACGCCCAAGGCCGAGAATACGCTCGAAAAGCTGCTGCACTATGTCACCAACCCGCCACTTCCCGATTGGCATGCGCTCGTGATTGTGGCGATTGTCATGATTACGATGCTGATCCTGCCACGGCTCTCGAAAAACATCCCTGGATCATTGGTCGGTATCGCCATTGCATCGATCCTCGCGCTCCTGCTTGGCTGGAATGTCAAACAGATCGGGGCTATTCCACAAACATTGCTGCTTGATCAGCGATTGACCTGGGAGTCGATTCCATGGAATCATGTGACCGATCTGCTCTCTCCGGCGATCTCGATTGCGGCACTTGGTGCGATCGAAAGCCTGTTGTGTGGTGCGGTTGGCGCAAACATGACCGGCGAACCAATGGATAGTAATCAGGAATTGATCGGCCAGGGCATCGGCAACCTGATCATTCCCTTCTTTGGTGGCGTACCGGCTACAGCGGCGATTGCACGTTCGAGTGTTGCGATCAAAAGTGGTGGCGCAACCCGCATGACAAGCTTCATTCATGCTGGCGTGTTGATTGCGAGTGTGTTTGTGCTTGGCCCATTGATTGGCCAGATCCCGTTGGCCGCATTGGCCGGGGTGCTGCTGATGACTGCCTGGCGCATGAATGAATGGGAGTCGATCCAGTTTTTTGCTCGCACGCGCATGAAACATGCCCTGGCTGCTATGTTCGTTACCATGCTGGCGACGGTTGCGCTTGATCTCACACAGGCGATTCTGATTGGTATCGCAATCTCGGCGATCATCTATCTTCAGCAATCTGCCGGTAGCACAGCCGTCAAGGGCGAGCCTGTCAATCTTGAGCGTATGCGCACACAGGGCCATAATTTGCAAATATCGTGCCCGAAAGTGCATGTATACTATCTGACAGGGCCGATCTTTTTTGGGAGTGTCCATAGTGTGCTTGAATCATTCGAAACCGCCCGTGATTTTCGGACACTGATCATCTCGATGCGTGGTGTGCCAATGGTTGATGTGATGGGCACACAGGCGCTGACCCAGATTATCGAAGAGCAGCACAAACGCGGCGGCGATGTCTATTTTAGTGGCGTGCAGCCAGCCGTGCGCGAGATGTTTGCTCGCACCGAAGTATTGCAGATGGTTGGCGAGGATAAAATCTTCTGGGGTGCCGATCTTGCGATTATGGCGGTTCATCGCCAGCACACAGAAACGGGCTGCATCTATTGCCGCAGCCATCCCGAGGAATTAACAGCCATTCAGGAGGTATAATTGGTTACAGTCACTCGGTGAAGATTGCCCTCTATAATCTAACCACAACCACCAAATTCGGTGGTGTAGAGAGCTTCGTCTGGGATCTGGCCCGCGAACTCGCCCAACGTGGCCAATCGATCACCATCATCGGTGGCAATGGGTCGCGCCTTGAGGCTGTTGCTGGTGTACGTGTGCTGACGTTTCCGTTTGTTAGCCGTACCCTGATTCAAGCGATACCACCACTGCGCCGGGCCTATGCCGAGGCCAAATTGCTTGAACGGCTCTCGCTGGCTGTGAGCGCGCTCCCGCATCTGATCGCCGCTCGCTACGATATTATTCACCTGCAAAAGCCCTATGATCTGGCACCAGCATTATTGGCTGGCCGGTTGAGTGGCGCGAGGGTTATTCTTGGCTGCCATGGCGAGGATTTCTATCGTGGCGACCGCATGTTGGCGCGGCGGGCCGATGGTTCCGTCTCGTGTAGCCATTATAATGCGCGCACAATTGCAGCCCGCTATGGCTTTATGCCACAGGTTGTGTTCAATGGTATCGATACGAACCTGTTTCGTCCCGTTGCGCCCGATCCGAAAATTCTGGCATTGCGAGGCGGTTCAATGGCCACACGATTGTTACTGTGGGTGGGCCGCTTCCAGCCATGGAAGGGCGTTGATATTGCCATTCGGGCCTTGTTGCACATCCCCAATGCCATACTTGTAATCGCTGGCGATGGCCAGGAGCGCGCTAATCTGGAGCAACTGACGACAGAACTGGGATTGGTTGAACGCGTGCATTTCCTTGGCTCGGTTGCACGCGCCGATCTGCCGGCAATCTATGCGGCTAGTGATCTTCTGCTTGCAACCAGTTTCGCCAGCGAGACGTTCGGAATCGGGCCAGTAGAAGCCCAGGCCTGTGGGTTGCCTGTTGTTGCATCACGATTTGGCGGCTTTCCAGAAGTGATTGATCAAGGCAGAACCGGCCTGCTCTATCCGCCGCGTGATGAGCAGGCATTGGCCGCTGCCGCCAATAGCCTATTGAACAACCCAGCACGCCGGGCGGCCATGGCAACTGCGGCACCGGCCTGGGCAGCCCAATTCGCCTGGCCCGCAGTTGCGGATCGGGTCGAGGCGGTGTATCGGGGGATTCGGTAGAGACGCGAACCTCACCCCGCCCTACGGGCACCCCTGCGATTCGGAGAGGGGCTGGGGTGAGGTAGATCATTCTCATCGAGGTATGAGTATAATAGTATGGGTATATCCTCGTAAAGGCATTCGCTCAGACAGTAGGTTTTGGTGGAAGGCCGTGTGTGCATGAGCCGAAAGCTCATCCAAAATATCAAGCAGATCGCTCTGGGAGCACTACTGGCACTGGCGATCTTCGGCGTTGCCTGGCAGCGGCGCTACCGCCGTATTCGTGATGATGCCGAGCGCCGCACAATTCTGTTTCATGCAGCGCAGCAAATCGGCGATAGCCTGGATCTTGAAGAGCTGTATATTGCTATTCATCGGGCAGTTGCACGCATGATGCCCTGCGACGCACTCGTGATCTCGCTTCTTGACCCAAAGCGCCAGGAATTAGAAGATGTGTATCTATTCGACAAAGATGGCCGTTGGCCTGGGACGCGCTATCCTGTTGGCACAGGCATCGTTGGCTACACAATTGCGAATGGTATATCGCAGCGGATCGATGATCTCACCGATGAGGTGATCGCTGCCACGGGAGCACAGTTCTTTGGCAGCACCGAGAAGCGTGTACGCTCGCTATTGATGGTGCTGATGCGCCGTGGAACACAGATCGTTGGCGTACTTTCGGCTCAGGCACACCCAGCTCATATCTACACAGATGCCGATCTGGAGATCTTGGAGCTGCTTTCGGCAAATGCGGCCATCGCTATCGAAAATGCCCGCCTGTTTGCCGAGACACGCCTATTGGCGATTACCGATAGTTTAACCGGTGCCTATAATCGGCGGCACTTTTTTGAATTGGCCGAACACGAATGGACACGTGTGGCTCGGCATCCTGCACCAATTGCCGCAATGATGATCGATGCGGATTACTTCAAGCGTGTGAATGATACCTTTGGTCATATGGTCGGTGATGAGGTTCTGCGTGCCATCGCTATTCGCTGTAGCGAGACAATCCGGGCAATCGATATTATGGGCCGCTATGGTGGTGAAGAGTTTGCCATTTTGCTGCCCGATACAACACTCGAACAGGCTCAGCTTGTAGCCGAGCGCCTGCGGCTGTATATTGCTGCCACGCCGATTCTTATCGACACCAGCCCATTGATGATGACTGTCAGTATTGGTGTGGCAAGCTGCGAAAGGCAAGCTGCGATCACCCTCGATCAGTTGCTGGATCGGGCAGATCAGGCACTCTATAGGGCCAAACACCAGGGCCGCAACCAGGTGTGCTTGTGGGCGGAACTGCCAATAGCAGAAATCTTAAGTTAACTGCTCCTGTGCAGGGATCGTCAATGTCGGGTGCCACATGAAACCTGCTATACTATTTGCCACATGAACCTCATTGCTATATCACTTGACTGAACTGCTGAAGGAGCTACCATGCCAGCGCCACATCGCCAGGCCACCCTGTTTGTCAGTTGTTTGGTTGATCAGATCTACCCCCAGATTGGTATGGCTGCAGTTGATCTGCTTGAACGACATGGTGTTGAGGTGCATGTTCCCAAGGGATTGACGTGCTGTGGCCAGATGGCCTTCAATGCTGGCTTCCGTGATGATGCCCGTGTCGTTGCTGGCCGAACGCTCGAAATTCTACGCGGCCAGGGCGATGTCGTATTACCATCTGGCTCGTGTACATCCATGATCAGGCACTTGTACCACGAACTATTCAAGGGCACGGCCCACGAGGCTGCCGCCGATGATCTGGTTGGGCGCACCTATGAGCTAACAGAATATCTTGTTGATGTGCTTGGTGTGACTGATGTTGGTGCCCGTTTCGATGGCCGAATTACCTATCACGATGCCTGCCATGGCCTGCGCTTTCTTGGATTGGAACAGCAGGCCCGCACATTGCTGAATGGCGTGGAACAGGCGGAACTTGTGCCACTCCAGGGCTGCGATGAATGCTGTGGGTTTGGTGGGCTGTTTGCAATCAAGATGGCCGATATCTCCGAGGCCATGCTGAAACGCAAAGTCGCGGCAATTGAGGCAAGCGGTGCCGATCTTCTCGTGCTTGGCGATGTGAGTTGTATGATCCAGATAGCCGGCGGCCTGAAAAAAGCTGGATCGAAAGTGCGGACACGGCATATTGCCGAAGTATTGGCCAACCGAGTTGGGGAGAGGTAGCTATGGCAAGCCAGCCCATCCCATTTTTTGATCGTGTCGATGACGCACTCCACGATGGTTCGCTACAGACAGCACTGGGCCGTGCGACTGGCCGTTTCATTGCTAACCGAGGCAATGCTTTTGCGGCACTCGAATCAGCCGATGATCTACGAACGAGCGCCCGTGCCATTCGGGCACATGCCCTGGCGCACCTCGATGAACTCCTGATCAAGCTTTCCGATACTGTCGAATCACGCGGTGGACATGTGTGTTGGGCGGAGGATGCCGAAAGCGCCAGACGTTATATTGTTGATCTTGCCAAAGCCCGTGGCGTCCAGATGATTGTCAAATCGAAGTCGATGGCATCGGAGGAGATCCATCTCAATCATGCGCTCGAAGAAGCACAGTTCCATGTCGTCGAAACCGATCTTGGCGAGTTCATCATTCAACTGGCTGGCGAAACCCCTTCGCATATTATTGCGCCATCGATCCACAAAACCCGCGAACAGGTGCGCGATCTGTTCGTTGAACACCTCAACATGATCCCCACCGATGATATTCCAACCATGGCTGGCACGGCCCGCACTGAGTTGCGTCAGCGCTTTTTGCACGCCGATATGGGCATTAGTGGGGTCAACTTTGGCGTTGCCAATGAAGGCGCGATTGTGATCGTCGAGAATGAGGGTAATGCGCGCCTGACGACAACTGCTCCACGGATTCATGTGGCTGTGATGGGTATTGAGCGGGTATGCGAAAAGCTGGAAGATCTTGGCGTGTTGTTGCAGGTGTTGGCCCGTTCGGCAACCGGCCAACGACTCTCGGTGTATACATCGATTCTGAGTGGGCCACGCCGCCCTGGCGAAACCGATGGGCCGGAAGAGTTTCATCTTGTACTGCTGGATAATGGCCGCTCACGGATCTTGAGCGAACAGTATGCCGAGGCATTAATGTGCATCCGCTGTGGCGCATGTTTGAATGTCTGCCCCGTGTATCAGGCAATTGGTGGGCATGCCTATGGCAGTGTATATCCAGGGCCGATTGGCGCGGTGCTCAGCCCGCTACTGCAACCAGATCTGCCGGAAGTCGAGAAATTGCCACATGCCTCCAGCCTGTGTGGTGCCTGCCAGGAAGCCTGCCCGGTGGGGATAGCGATTCCCGATATGCTCTTGCGCCTGCGAGCCGATGCAGTTGTTGCAGGTAAAACCCAGGCCATTGAGCAGATCGCCATTGGTGGCTGGAAACAAATGATGATGAACCCAACCCTCTTCCGAACTGGAGGGAAACTAGCTGCCTTTGGCACCCGTTTGCTTGGCCGTAATGGTAGTGTCGATTGGCTACCGCCACCATTCAATCAATGGACGAAGAGCCGAGCCTTCCCGCAATTCGCCGAAAAATCCTTTACAGAATTATGGGAAGAGCGCCAGAAGCAGAGCCAGAAGTAGGAGTCAGAATACGAATGCGGCTACGCCGCAGACACGATGCATGAACAGAGCCTTCGGATCGCATTATCGGCTATCGGTTATCGGTCTATCGGCTATGCTCACGATAGGAGGCACAAATGGATTTAACTATCGAGTGTGAACAGGAAGTTGATGGGCGCTGGGTTGCTGAAGTGATAGAGTTACCAGGGGTACTGAGTTACGGCTCAACTCGCGATAGCGCAATCACTCATGTCCAGGCATTAGCATTACGAGTCCTAGCTGATCGACTGGAGCAGGGTGAAGCTGCTCCAACATGGACACCAATTGCGTTTGCGACCGCTGCATGAGCCAGTGGTCTTCAACAAAAGCTCGCCGAGTATTAGCTGCCCTCCTGCACATTGGTTGGCGTGTCAAGCGCATTACCGGATCGCATAAGATTCTGGAACGACTAGGATGGGCAGATGTTGTGTTTGCTTTCCACGATAACGAAGAATTGGGTCCTCGTATGCTTGCACGGCTTGCTAAATACACAGGCCTCACACCAGACGATCTTTAGTCCAACTCGGAGGCACAAATGTCCACAACAATAGATGATCTTGTCGAGCACACGATTACCATTAAACTGCCATCAAAGCAACCAATACCAGCTTGGGAGGTGGCATTGCTATTTCCACCCCAGGGTGCATGGAGCAAAGAAGAATATCTTGCGCTGACCGATTCAACAAATAATTTGGTTGAATATACTCAGGGACAGATTGAGGTATTGCCAATGCCAACTGAAAAGCATCAACGTATTCTGGAGTTTATCTTCTTCATTGTGCGTGAGCTCATGCATTCGACTGGTGGGCGAGCTTTTTTCTCACCTTTACGGCTGTATATCGAACCAGATCGGTATCGCGAGCCAGATATTCTCCTGGTTGTCGATAAACACGATCCACGGCGTGCGGATCGCTACTGGAGCGGTGCCGATCTTGTGGTCGAAATTGTCAGCCCGGATAACCCCGAACGTGATTGGGTGCAGAAGCGAGCCGATTATGCGCGGGCAGGCATCCCCGAATACTGGATCGTGGATCCACAACAGGAACGAATTGCGGTGCTGCGCCTCGATGGCGATGTGTATGCGGAACACGGCCTGTTTACACGCGGCGAGATAGCGACATCGGTATTGCTACCCGATCTACGGGTTGATGTGACAGCTGCATTGGATGCAGAGTAGGGCGTATTCAGGAGTCAGATTTCAGCCGTCAGGAGTTACGGCAGCGGGTAGAGACGCTCCGGTGGAGCGTCTGGAGTTAGAATTAGCCACCCACGCATGTCGATTGTAGCCGAGGCATGACCAACAGGCATTAGCAAGCATATGACATCTATTACGGGTCCAGGGGCGATAGCCCTTGGCCGGGGGTGGCCCAAAGGGCACCCCGGGCGGCGGGCCGGCCCGACCGCGGGTTTGGGGCGCGGAGCCCCAAATGATGAAATCATATAGGATGTTGGGCATGTCGCCCAAATTAATCAAAAGAAGAAAACCATGACTACCAGCCGTGAGCGTATGCTCGCCAAGATCCAATCAGGGCTTGTCGCGGTTCGCCCGATTATGGAAGCCGAAGCCGCATTGGCACCCCATGCCGCACCAGCGCATGTTCACCCAGCCCAGGATGATCTGGTGGCGCAGTTTGCCGCCGAATTGATCAAACTGGAATGCTTTCCGCATCCATGTGCCGATGATGAAGAGGCGCTTGACCTGATCGGGGAAATCCTGGCCAAGCACGCTGCACATTCGGTGATCGCCTGGGATCTTGAGCAGATTGGTCTGGCTGGTTTGCCCGCGTTGCTGGCCCAGCAGGGCATCAGTGCCCATACTGTCGATACGACTGGAGCAGGGCGGGCTGCCGCACTCCAAGAACTTGAGCCAATCTCTGTTTGTATCAGTGGTGCCGAAGCAGGCATCGCCGAGAGCGCAACCGTGATTGTGCGCGGTGGCGCTGGGCGTCCTCGGCTGGCATCGTTGCTGGCACCAGCCTACATTGCCGTCCTGCGCCGCTCGCAGATTGCCCGTGGTCTCGGCGAAGCGCTCGCCACTCTCCGCGCCCGCCATGGCGATGCGCTGTTCGGCGATGCCAGCTCACTGACGCTGATCAGCGGGCCGAGCCGGACAGCAGATATTGAGCTGACGCTGACCCTCGGTG
>JBBQSD010000065.1:0-30226 GCA_038214135.1 Chloroflexales bacterium
ACTGTTTGCCAATGGTGAACTGCTGCTTGAGATCAATATACAGAATCTGCCGGATAGCCCGCGCTATGGGTTAGTAGCACTTGCAGGTGATTCAACGGTTGAGGCAGTGTTTGATAATCTTGAGATTCGTGCGCTTGAACCATAGCTATGATCAACGCTACTGCGGAATAATAGGCCTTCCTCATGTCAATACCTGATCAGTCCCGTCGCCAATTCCAACGGCGGCGTTTCCTTACTCGTGCCATTGCGATGGGTGCGGCTGCGCTGCTTACTGGCTGTGTGCAAAAGCCAAGTGTGCCAAATGATGGTGGCCCATTGCCAATGGTTACAGCACGTGGATTACAGCTGATGGCGGATGGGCGTCGTTTTGAGATGCGCGGTGTTAACTATACCCACCCAACTGGCGCAAACCTGGATCTCTGTGGGATGCTCCAGTTTGGCGCGGATGGGAACTGCCTGTGGGATCTTGAGCCAATCGAACGCGATTTTGATCGACTCCAGGCTCTGGGCGTCAACACGGTACGTGTGTTCCTCAATTACTATGTGTTTGGTGGTGCTAGCGAGACGCAGCCGAACTATCAGATCGAACCGGCGCTAACACACCTCGAAACCTTTATTGCGGCAGCCAATCGACGCGGGATATATGTTATCCCGGTGCTCATGGCCAAGTATCCGCAGGAAACATTTGGGCCGCAGTATTATGAACGAACACTGGCCCTGCATGTGCATCCGGTGGTGAAACACTTCGCTGGAAAACCAGGTATTCTCATGTGGGATCTGTTCAATGAACCAGATATTGGCAGCCCGGTTGAGATCCGTTGCTGGGATTGGGATAATGCGCTTGAGCCGCGCTGCTTCCCGATGGCCGAGGAACGCATGCGCTTCCTCAAGGTGATCCATGATCAGGTCAAACAGCTCGACCCTAATCGCCTCACAACCATCAGCATGGCCTTTGCAAAGAGCTATTTCGAGCCAAAAGAAGCCTTCATGCGGGTGGCCGATCTGGCTGATGTCATGTCATTTCACTACTATGATGATGAGCCAGCTAATAGTGGCCGCTATGCACAGCACTGGTACTATGGCAAAGGCTTTCCTGCAGATCTGCAACGGGCAATTACAGAACTACGTGCCCTCAATGTGAACAAGCCAATTCTAGTGACGGAGATTGGCTTTCCCACAGGCCCACAGGATACGCGAACACAGGCCAATATGCGCCGCGATTTCCGCAGGGCACTCCAGACAGTACGGGATGAGCAAGCCGCTGGAATGCTGCTGTGGCCCTTCCAACCAACCCCCGACGAACTGGTTGGCGATACATTCAAGTAACCTAAGTTCAAAATTTGGTTCTCGGTTCTGCAGTTCTGTAGTTCCGCAGTTCAGGGTTTGGTTCTTGTTCCCGTATTCTGACTCCTGACTCCTGAATACTGGGCTATCGGCTGTCGGCACCCAATACCACAATCACATCTGCATCACTAGCGATCCCATCTGGTGTTCCCTCGCGTAATTCAGCATTAAGCAGATCGGCAACTCTGCGTGCGGTACGGGGCGTATTACGGGCATTGTACACAATCGTGCGCGGAATATCATCGCGGGGCGCATCTCCAGCAGGAATGACGGTCAGGTTTTGTTGTTCTAGTTCGCCAGTGATCTTGCTGGCGAACCCGGTAATAGTTGTGCCATTGAACACCTGAACACGCGCTGTTTCTGCTGTTGGGCCACGCAAGAGCTTCTGTACCAGAGTTTCGATATCGCTTTTCTGCCAGATCAGGGTGCCGCCATCATCCTGCACAGATGCTGTATCAGGGGCAATCTGTAGCCGCACCAGGTTATCGGCACTTAACCCAGAACCAAGCCATGCCAGGCCCATAATCGAATCCAGCCGATCAAACGGGAGCGTCGTTGCAATAGTAGAGCCAACAGCAGTACGCAGGGCTGGTAGAAGCAATGCTTGGCCAATAGGGCCACGAGCGCGCAGTTCATCCATAATGGCGCGAACAACCTGCTGCTGGCGCTCAGCCCGCCCGAAATCGCTATCGGCATGGCGGGTGCGCGAATAGATCAATGCCCACTCTCCGTTCATGCGCTGGCGGCCAGGTGCAAACTCGATCCGCATGACTCCAAAATCCGGTGTTGGGTATTCATCATCGATGATCTGGCGCGGTACATCGATGGTTATCCCACCAATTGCATCGATAATTCGCGCAAACCCATCGAAATTAATCTGCGCGACATAATCAATCTGTAGTCCCAAAAATTGGCCGACGGTCTCTGCCGCGAGTGCCATACCGCCCTCATGTGCTGTCGTGCCCGTTCCATACAGCGCTTCGGCATTATTATAGCCATGGGCATAGGCAGCATTGATCTTGCTCTCGCCAAGATCACGAACTGGCACAAGGCTATCACGAGGAATTGAGAGTAATGCAGCCCAGCGGCCCGGCGGGTCGATCCGTGCAACAATCAGGGTATCGCTGCGAACGCCCTCTTCTGGGTGATCAGGGCGTTCGTCAACACCAATCAGCAGCATTGTAAATGGGGCAGCTGGCGAAATCGAGAAGACGCCAGGGCGCACATCACGAACAATGCTCTGGGAGGCGAGATCGCGAATCTGAAGATAGGTCAGCAATAGGCCAACGCCAAGCAGCCCGAGCAGAATTAACGCAATCATCCGAATACGTCCGCCAAGCGTCGCATAGGATCGAACATGCTTCGAGCGTAATCCTCGGCGCTGTGTGGGTGATGGTTGTGGGACAGGTTCCTGGCGCATGCCCTGATCTGGCCTGCGAATAGGAATCGTCGGGCCAACATAGGCGTCATCCGCTGCTTCGTGGTCATCGCTGCGCGACACACCAACCTCCTCGTATACAATCAACTATCTACGAGTATAGCACGTCCGTGTTGTGTTGGGCAGATTTCATGCTTGCCAGTTTCAATGCACTGTGCTATGTTCTATAATGGTGATTCAGCAGCGGCCACAGGCTGTACACAGAAGGAGCGACCGTCTCGTGCAGGCGAACGGTGTGCCACACAATTGGCAGGGATGGGCCACGATTGTTCGTCGTGCGCTTGCCGATAGTCTGCCCGTACCAACCGAAGAGCTGTTGCTTATTCGGAGCATGGAGGGCCAGATTGTTCGTCCGCTTGCGCCACCACCCGATCTGACGCCGCGAATTGGTGCTGTGCTTGTGCTCTTCTACCCAGATGGCAGCGATCTTCGGCTGCTGCTGACAGTTCGTAGCGATCGGCTCTCCAACCATCGCGGGGAGGTTTCACTTCCTGGAGGTGCAGCCGATAACGATGATCTCAATCTCCCAGCCACAGCATTGCGTGAACTGTATGAGGAGCTTGGTGTCGATCCAAAACTTGTGACAATATGGGGCTCGCTGACATCGATCTATATTACGCCGAGTAACTTTCAGATTACCCCGGTGGTTGGGTTCATCGCTACACTACCAGATCTATTCCCAAATAGCGATGAGGTGAGTGCGGTCATTACCGTCACACTACGCGATCTGCTTGACCCAATCACCATGATTATTGAACCCTGGACGCTCCGTGGGCATGAACTGTTGGTTCCATTCTTTGCCATCGCTGGCCATAAAGTCTGGGGTGCGACAGCACTCATGCTGAGCGAACTTGTTGTACGAATACGCCGCACACTCAACCGTCAATCTCTCGATGAAGGAGGATCCAATGACAATCGATGAAGCCATTACCGACTTGACAGCCCGGATCAAGGATGTTAGCCCGAATGCGGTGATCCGTACGCAGCGGCGTTCTGCCGAAGAGGCTGCGATTCGAGCCTATGCCCCCGCCGATCACGAGGCAGCAATCAAATCCGCTACTCAAGAGTTCAGTATCGCCCTGCTGATGAGCGAGGGACTGGATGTCCAGGTGTTGGTTTATGACATTGTAACATCGCTGCCACCAGAACAATAGAAAGTGTATGCCGCGTATGCGTATGCCATCATTTCGCACCCTGCGTGCTGTTGCTGGTATCACCGCTGGGCTAGCGACTGGTGTTGCTGGGGTGGCTCTGGCGGCTCTCAAACGCCCGCTACCGCGCACGAATGGTAAGCTGCGCCTAAAGGGGCTACAAGCGCCTGTGCAGGTTCTACGCGATTGCTGGGGCGTTCCACACATCTATGCCGAGAACACAACCGATCTCTATATGGCCCAGGGCTATGTTCACGCCCAGGATCGGCTGTGGCAGATGGAATTTCAGCGCCGAATCGGCAATGGCCGCCTCGCCGAACTCGTTGGCCCAATTGCCCTCGATACCGATCGCTATGTACGCATTATGGGCTTTGGCCGGATTGCTGCTCGCGAAGTCAGTCTGCTTCCGCCGGATGCTCAGAATGCCTTGCAGGCATATGCGGCAGGCATTAATGCCTATATCGATCAGCATATACACCGCCTGCCGATCGAATTTACGATTCTCCAGCACACACCAGAACCATGGCAGATCGCTGATACACTCGTGTGGGCCAAGATCATGGCGCTCAATCTGTCGGGGAACTGGTCATCGGAAATCCTGCGCGCCCGCATGGTTGCTACCCTGGGTGCCGAACGTGCCGCCCAACTCGATCCAGGCTACCCATCCGATCATCCACTGATCGTTCCACAAGGTGCGAGCTACCAAGCAACGCTCGGTGAAGATATTCTGCGTCTGGCCGATGGCGCGTCTGCCTTCATCCAGCAGGGCGGCGGACAGGGCAGTAATAATTGGGTTGTGAATGGACAGCATTCTGCCACTGGGCAACCATTGTTGGCCAACGATCCACATCTCTCAATTGCCATGCCATCGGTCTGGTACGAAAATCACCTGTGTGGCGGCCCTGTCCATGTTACCGGCGCGAGTTTCCCCGGTACCCCTGGCGTCGTTATTGGACACAACGAACGGATCGCCTGGGGTGTGACAAACGGCATGAACGATGTGCAGGATCTCTACCTGGAACGGTTCGATCCAGATGATCCTGCACGCTATCGCTTCCAGGATGCCTGGCAGCAGGCGGAAATTGTCCGTGAGGAAATTCGCATCAAGGGCCAGGAACAAGCCCATATCGAAACGGTACGCATTACCCGCCACGGCCCGATCATCTCGCCATTGCTCAGCGATGAAGCCCTCAACAGCCAAACTGTACCCCAAGAAGCGCTCGCTCTGCGCTGGACTGCCCTGGAACCATCGGGCAGGATTGTTTCATCGATCCTGGACATCAATCGTGCCAGCGATTGGCCCAGCTTTCGAACCGCGCTGAACAACTGGCATGTGCCACCACAGAATTTCGTCTATGCCGATATCGATGGTCATATTGGGTATACTCTCGGCGGCGATATTCCCGTTCGGGCCAAGGGCGATGGGCGGCTGCCTGTTCCCGGCTGGACCGGCGAATATGAATGGATAGGCGTTGTGCCACACGCCGAACTGCCACACATGCTCGATCCACACGAAGGGTTCGCTATCAGTGCCAATAATCAGATTGTGAGCGATGCCTTTCCACACACAATCGCTGGCGAATATCTCAATGGCTATCGCGCCTCACGCATCCGTACCCTGATCAAACAGACTGATCGCCATACTGCCGAGAGTTTCGCTCGTATTCATGCAGACAAGCGTAGTCTGCCTGGATTAGCCCTTGCTGCGCTCGCTGGCCGCCTTTCAACCAGCAACCCAATCGCACAAGCAGCTCGTGATGCGCTGGCTGCCTGGGATGGCGAGATGAACAGCGATAGCATTGCAGCCACCATCTATGCGGCGTTCAGCGATTGCCTGCAATCTGCTGCCTATGCCGAAGCAAAGAGCCTGTTTGAAATCCGTGTCGGCGTGGGAGCGTTCGCCAGCATTCCTGGGCAGGATGTGCTCAATCGTGCCATGCCATCGATCCTGTGGCGGGCAACAGAACAGGACGACACCTGGCTTCCAGCAGGGCAAACATGGGATTTGCTGCTTGATCAAGCCTGGGAGGCAGCCTTGACCAAGCTGCGTGGTAAATATGGTGATGTTCTTACTGAATGGCGCTATGGACGCGATCACACGCTTACGATCGGCCATCCGCTGGGTGGGGTTCCGATTTTAGGGAAGCTGTTCAACCGTGGGCCATTTCCAACAGGCGGCGATATCGATACCGTCTGTATGGGCAATCTTCCACAGGTCGTCGCGAGCCAGCCCTACTACATCGCGCCTTCATATCGCCAGATTCTCGATGTTGCCGATTGGAACCGGAGCAAGAGCATCCACCCGACAGGCCAATCGGGGCACCCGGCCAGTCGCCATTATGCCGATTTCATCCAATCTTGGCTGAACGTCGAATACCACCCAATGCCCTGGAACCGCAATCAGGTGGAAGAGGCAACCACCGAACGCCTCACCCTGCAACCGTAACACGGTGGCAATGTGACGAGGTGACACGGTGACAGTGCTTGATTAGTGTGGTACTGCTTTGATTGAGCATTTTTCACCGTGTCACCCCCTTTACTGTGTCACCATGTCAAAAAGATCATAATCTCGCCAACACGCCCTTCAGCAACCCCGCAAATTTTGGCTTGGCCGCCTCACCAGCCTCAAGCACCTCGGCATGGTTGGCTGGTGTGCCATCTGGCAGCGCAAGATTTGTGACAAGCGAAACCCCCAGGACACGCATGCCACCATGCCGTGCAACCACCACCTCTGGCGCAGTCGACATCCCAACGGCATCGGCGAAGGCACTACACATCCGCAATTCTGCGCCTGTTTCAAACGTTGGCCCCGAGAGCATGAAATAGACTCCATCGCGCAATGTCGTTCCCTGCTGCTGGGCAACATCATGGGCGACCCGGCCTAACTCCGCATCATATGCATCCAGCATGGCCGGAAAGCGCGTGCCGAGCCGCTCATCGTTTGGGCCACGTAACGAATGATTACCAGCCATCCCTGGTAGGAAGATATGATCATTGATCCGCATGAGATCGCCAACTGCCCAATCGCGGCGCAATCCGCCAGCCGCATTGGTAACAAACAGGAACTCACAGCCCAATGCGCGCAGCACACGCACCGGGAATGTGACCTGTTCCATGGAATATCCCTCATAGAAATGAAAGCGACCACGCATCACAGCGACGGCCTGCCCAGCCAGATGTCCAATCGCCAATTCGCTACGATGCCCGTGGACAGTCGAGATTGGGAAGCCAGGAATCTGTGCGTATGGGATCGTCACCGCTTCCGATAGTTCATCGGCCAATGAACCAAGCCCCGAACCCAGAATGAGCGCTACCCGTGGCCGTACAGCACCAAATGCCTCAATAAAAGCCTTGGCTGCTTCAATTCTCTCGTATAGATCACTCATAGTTTTTCCTATTACTTTATTGCTAGAATAATTCGGATGCACGGCAGCTTCATGCCCTGTAAATTCTATATGCCCGTTTGCTTCAGCGCCAGAATAAAGGGGGTGCGGGGCAGCTTGGCTGCCCCGCATATTGTCGCCCATGGTGTTGGCGGCATCGCCGCCAACACCATGGGCGAAAGGCATGTAATGCAACTAACTACGATTCATTAATTCCTGTTTCTTCTTCTCATATTCATCGGCAGAAAGTAACCCCAGATCACGCAGATCGGTGAGCGATTTGAGCGTATCTTCAACGCTATGCGCCCGCTGCGGGTTCTGGTCCGCTCCAACGCCAACATATGCCGCTACCGGTTGTGGATCCAAATAGCCAAAGCCACGGCTATAATGCTGTTTTGCCTCGATCATCGCCTTCTTGAACTCAATCGGATGGGCGATCTTACGCATGTAATTCGCGCCAATATCGGAACCGGTGATCACTTCGAGGTCACCAAAATCGAATATTCGCCCGATCCAACTCTGGTTCAGGGTGACATCATTGATCTTCTCAAGCGACGAATCACTCACCGCTTTATTGAAGATTCCACGCACATGGATCACACGCTGGTCGGTGACAGCATACTGTTCATTATTCCAGCGATAGAAATCTAATACAGCACTCACCAGCACCAGCAGGCTAATCACAGCGCAGGCGGCCATGATCATAATGCCAATTGGTTGCCCAGCGATACTGCGTTGCTCGAATGCAGCCCGTGACACAATTCCAGCCGCAATCAACAAACCGATCAACACCATTTCAGTGATAATATTACTGACGAGCACAAAACTGTGCTGACGGCCAATGTAGCGAATTCGCTCGCCACGCGCCAAAAGATCGTCGATGTAGGCCATGATCTGCTCCTTGTGACGGCTGGAATGGTGATATTAGGCCTCAGCCCAGGCGAACCTCATCCAGAAAAGCGACAGATTTGAGATCGCGTTCGAGAATATGGCGAACATATACCCGTAACATACGCTCGGCTTCTTCGCGCAATGGCATCGATAAATTCAGGCGATCAATGGCTTCCACCGGTTGAGCCTGGAGGTAACGCAAGAGCTTGAATGCGCCAAGACTCATGGTTATTGCCGTCGGATCGGTTGGCGCACAGCGGCTGCATAGCACTCCACCACCGCTTGAGCTAAAATGATCAGCCTCTTCAGTCAATGCCGTATGGCAGATCACACAGTCACTCAGTTGTGGGCGGAACCCAAGCGATTCGAGCAGGTGCAACTCATACCAGCGCAATACTAGATCGATTCTTATGGTCGTATCAAGTGCGCCAAGTGTTGCAATCAATAAACGAAAGGCCTGCGGATTTTCATCGCCCTCCTCAGTAAGTCGATCAATCACCTCGGCTGCATAGTAAGCCGCTCCAATCCGCTCGAGATCCATTCGCAGCTGTGGGTAGTCATGCACGATCTGGCTTTGGGTGACAATATCCAACGTACGGCCAACCGCTAACATCAATTGAGCATGCGTAAAAAGCTCAATGTGCCCAGCCAATCGGCTGATTGTCTTGCGAGCGCCTTTTGCCACAACCCGCCGCTTGCCCAGTGGCGTATAGATCGTCAGCAGCCGATCCGATTCCCCGAACGCGCTGCGCCGAATAATCACCGCCTCGGCTCGGTAGACACGATCACGCATGCGTGTTCCTTCTCACTCTTACTCTGTGTGATTTCGATCAAGCTGTGCTCGCAACTGTTCGATAGCTTCACGGCTCGATTGGTAGGATCGATTGACCACCCGATCTGGTAGTAAACGCATCACCCGCCGCCGCACATTGCTGCTCACATCGGCTTCTAAGGCCAATAATCCACTCGCCTCAGCATAGAATGTTAATGCTGCCAGTATAGTTGCTAGCTCACGCTCGGAAAATGGCGATTTTGGCTCTTCGATCTCCCCGGCTAGGCCATAGCCCGCCTGCCGCAATCGCTCTGCAAACCCTGCGGCCTCGCCATCAGGAACAGCCCACATCCGCTCCCCGATCTGCTCAACTGCTGGCAGCCGCACACGCTTATCGCGCCGGATTCGCTCTAGTGTTGTGCTATCATCTGCTTCAAGCAGAACCACCTGGCGTAGCCCAACACGGCCATACTCACCGGCCCACTCGCGGATTGTTGCTGCCACATTCTGCGGCACATCTCGGCTAGTCTGCTCCTCCAGAAACGAGAGAATCTCTACTATCCCAATACCGTGCCCAAATGCCCCATGAATGCTTCGTTTTGTCAGCCGAAAAATGGAAGCTTCCTGGTTTGCATTGCTCGATACCTGCTCTGCAATCCGGCCAATCTGGAAGCGACCATACAATGAACAGCTAGGCGGTGCAATCACATCGAAATTTGGCTGAAGCACCAAACGTTCTGTTGGTTGCCCATGCGGAAGCTCACTGCCTCGGATCACAGCAGCCCCCAATTCCGTCAGTCGGAATGATATCGGGCGCTGTTCCTCCAACCCCAAGTCTACAAGCCCCAACCAGCGCAATGATTCACCAACAACAGCATAGATTAAACGCCCCTCGACACCAGACCAATGCTGAAACCCATTGCGCGGCTGCCCTGTTCGATCAGTGATTCTCCAACTATCATAATCGCCATCTGGCCGTAGAAAGTCCGGTTCAGCCTGCTGGATCGCCATTATCAAATTATCGAATGAAAACCAGGTTTCAGATGGGATCTGCGCAACGAGCTGTTGCAGCCATTGTTTTCCATGACGGATATCGCGTCGGAACGTGGTTGGGATACGCAGCCCGCAGAATATTGTCAGTTCGTCCCAATCCGATACGATCCATCCCTCCATCAGCCTCCGCAGCCGCTCACCAGTGGACAATTGCATCCACGCCAATGCTTCACGAGTTGGGTGCATCAACCCATCCGATCCCGTTCGTATAAGGTTGGCACCAATGGCAATACAACGCAGGAAACGCGCAAATGGCCAGTGTTCTTCACGAGTTATTCCGTTAAGTTTGGCCTGCGGGTCGCATCGGCGTGCCAGCCGAACCAGGCTGGCTTTGTTTAAGCCCCCCTGATGAACCACCTCAAGCTGCCCTTCCTGCGCCAGCGTCAACAACTCAAGCATGTAGCGTTCAAGGACACCAATATCACTCACAAGCATTGCAGAAGGTGTATCGATCTCGGTGAGTTGAAGATGTACTGATCGGCGTGTAACTGGCGGCAATAATGCCAGAAGTTCATGCGGAATGCTATACCGATGATCTCGTCCGCTAGCAATGCGCTGTAACAATGCCCGTATATACAGACGCTCCGTTGCGGAAGATGGTTCTTCAAGCGCTAGAAGGTAGCTGCGCGGATTAGGATAACTATCGGGAACGCGCAATCGCCCAAACTCACGCTCCATGATCAACACAGGTATCTCGCCACTATATGCCTGTACTGCTTCCAATGCCCTGCGCTCATCTGGCCCAAGCATTTCAAGCATGCGTGTAACTGCGGCTGGTGTAAGTAGTGCCTGTGCGAGATCATCAGGCGAACTTGCTACCTCAATTGGAAGCGCCCAATACCGTGCAATCACACGGCGCTCGCTCTCATGCAGATGCGTAAGCCATTGGCGCAAAGGGCGTATGGTCGGAACCATTGCTATCTGTGTCCATCCTACTGTCAGAGTGCAATTGTATGAGAATGCGTGAGTATTATAGAATATCGGACTCAAGAAGGTCAACAATCCACCTACTACAGAACGTCATACGAGTGCCGATATCGCATAATCGTATCATTCGCCGGGCGCTGATAGCGTATAACCGAATCCTCGCTCTGCACCAGTCGCCCAACCGATATCAGATACTCAAGATGGGCAAGCGTTTCTGCCATGGCAAAACGCAACTGGTGTGACGTAAGATCGTGTGTAGGAAAGATCTGTATGCAGATCTGATAGGCGTTTGTGCCATCGGCTGCCTGCTCAGTTTGAATCAATCGTTCTTCATGATGAACAATCAACTGATCTATTCGCTCATGAAACTGTGTGATGATTGGCCCATGTCCAGGCAACGCCAGATCGACAGGAATCGTCCTTAGATAGTGAAGTGTTGTTAGAAATGTCGCCAATGGATTGACATCACCCCACGACCATCGCCCAATATTGGGTGTGATCTTCACTAATACGGCATCACCACACAGCATCAGACGTTCCGCCTCACAATAGAGTGCCAGATGCCCATCACTATGCCCAGGCGAAAACACCATCCGAAACTGCCGATTGCCAATTGTCAACACATCGTCTTCCAGCAAATCCTGCATCACTGTGGGATGTGGCTGTGTCATTGCCCGCAATGCGCTCAGATCCGCATCGACTACCTCTAACAATTCATCTGGCACACCACAGCCGCGAAAGAAATTCGCAACCGCATGTTCTTGATCTCCAGTTGCCATCCAGGTTGCGCCAACGAAGGCGCGCTCGATTGGTGAGAGTAACACGGGAGCCGCCGACATATCAGCCAACCAGCCAGCCATACCATAATGATCAGGATGCGCATGGGTCAGCACAATACGCCGAATGGCCTGTGGTTCGATATTATAGTGTTCAAACGCAGCAGACCAAGCGGCCCTGCCAGGTGAATAGTTCAGCCCTGTGTCAACAATCGTCCATCCATCACCATCGCGCAGCAAGTAGGCGTGCACAATCTTGAGTGGGAATGGAAGTGGCAACTGGATCTGGTATATTCCTTCAGCAACCTCCACGGGCATTCCTTCTGAATTAAGTCAATGAAACGCTCATTTGTACGCTCATTCATTAGGGTATGATAGCATTCACATGCGGTGCATGCAATTGTTCAATGTCACAAAAGCTGAGGAGCGAATAATGGAGATCGATCTGAGCGAACTACGCATATGGGCTCGCGAAGGCGGGGCAATCGCACGTAGCTACTTTCGGAACACAATCGGTCGTCGCAAAGCAGATCGTAGTTGGGTCACCGAGGGTGATATCGAAGTCGAACGGATGCTCGTACAGCGAATTGCCGATCGTTATCCAGATCATGGAATCATTGGTGAAGAGAAGGCTCGTCATGCGCTCAACAAAGAATATGTCTGGGCAATCGACCCGATCGATGGTACGGCATGTTTTGTTGCTGGTTTACCAAGTTGGGGCGTCTCAATCGGACTCTTGCGTCATGGGCTGCCCTATTTAGGCGTATTCTACATGCCAATTGCGGATGAGATGTATTGGAGCGTGCCTAGTGGTGGTGCATTCTTCAATGATACGCCAATCCATGTGGCTGGCCCAGGCGAATGGGATAACGAGAGTTGGATCAGTGTTCCATCCAACAGCCATCGCCGCTACACAATTAACTTTAGCGGTAAAGTGCGCAGCCTTGGCAGTACGGTTGCCGATCTGTGTTTTGTTGCACGAGGATCAGCAACCGGCACGCTTCTTACTCGCTGTGCGATCTGGGATCTTGCCGCCGGGTTATCGATTCTTCGGGAAGCAGGCGGAATATATATTGGATTATCAGGCCAAATGCCCGATCTTCCTGCAATGGCTCAGGATGGTTCGCTATTGCCAGAACCAGTGCTTGCTGCAGGGCCAGAACACCTAGATCGATTACGAGCCGTTATTCACCCACGCGATTAAACGAAGAGCAGGAAACCAAAACTACCAGCGATACCACGCTAAAATGCAGTGGTATTGCTGGTAATTTGTACTTCCAACCCAATCCCGATGATTCAAGAAGATTAACGCTTGGTGTATTGCGGTGCTTTACGCGCTCGCTTAAGGCCAGCCTTCTTCCGTTCCTTCGCACGTGGGTCACGTGTGAGTAATCCCGCCTTCTTCAGGGTTGGGCGAAATTCCAGATTTACATCAAGCAGTGCCCGAGCAATACCATGGCGAACAGCACTAGCTTGGCCCGAAACGCCACCGCCACGGACTTTGATAAGAACGTTGAATGAGGTTGAGTTTCCAGTCAAATCGAGCGGTCGTGCAATTTCTCTATGAAACAGCTCGCGTGCGCCGAAATACTCCAAAACACTCTTCCCGTTTACAACAATCTCACCGCTGCCCGGAAATAATCGTACCCGCGCGACTGCTGTTTTTCGTCGGCCAGTACCCTGATAATAGCGCTTGTCAGTCATTATCAACCTCTCTTAGCCGTTTGGCCGCGGAGTATACACCTTCGGCTGCTGAGCAGTGTGTGGGTGCGTAGGGCCAGCGTAAATCTTCAATTTGGTGATCTGCTGCCGCCCCAATCGTGTCTTCGGCAGCATACCCTTGACTGCGAAGCGCAAAATGCGATCTGGGTGCAACCCCATCATCCGCTTGAATGGAACTGCCTTAAAGCCACCCGGGTAGTTGGAATGGCTATAATACATCTTCTGATCAGGCTTGCGACCAAGAAGTTTGACCTTCTCAGCATTGACGACAACAACAAAGTCACCGCCATCCAAATTTGGGCTAAACGTCGGCTTATGTTTGCCACGCAGCAGAACTGCGATTTGGGTTGCCAACCGCCCAAGCGTCTGGTTCGATGCATCAACAATATGCCAGTCACGCTGGACTTCTGATGCTTTTTGCGAATAGGTCTTCATCCCGCGATCCTCATTACGATGATTGGTTATGACACGGGCGGCTGATCGCCCGGATAGACCACGTTCATCAGATATAAGCCATGAGCCGGTGCCAGGGGTGGGCGCCTCCCGGCACCATTCAGCGTCTCGGCCAGGCTATCCTGTGCCAGCCGCCCCTCGCCAATGAGTAACAGCATCCCGACAATCTTCCGCACCATATGCCGAAGAAATCCGTTTGCTGCAATATCAACCGCAACCAGTGGTTGGCCCCAGAGATTTATCCGACGGCAGTTCGCTGCGTAGCAAAATCGGATGGTTGGGCCTTCCTGCGGTCCATCACTATACGCCATAAAATCATGTTGACCAACGATGCTCTGTATTGCAGCATCCATAAGTTCGACATGAAGTTGCTTCCCAACTTGGACAGTATGGCGTCGTAAAAGCGCTGACGCTACCTTCCCATTATCGATTAGGTAGCGATACTCGCGCCGAATTGCGGTATAGCGTGCATGAAAGTCAAGCGGAACCTCCCAAACATCCAGCACACCAACATCCTCAGGCAAAATAGCATTCAATCCTCGTAGGACAGTTGCCAAATCTCGGTCTGTCTCCGTCTGTACATTTGCTACTTGCCCATGTGCATGGACTCCAGAATCCGTTCTACCTGCCATCGTAACCCGTCGTCGCTCCTGAGTGAGCTTAGTCCAAGCTTCCTCAAGCGCTCCCTGAACCGTCCGCCCATTATTTTGCCACTGCGAACCAGAAAAATCGGTGCCATCATATTCAATTCGCAGTGCAATATTGCGCATGAGCTAGAGCAGTTCGAGAATGACCATATCAGCACCATCACCAAGGCGCTGCCCGAGCTTCGTAATTCGTGTGAAGCCCGATTGGCGATCGGCGTACTGTTGCGGTGCAAACGCAAACAGCTCAAGCATCGCATTCTTGCTTGCCAGCCTTGAGAGTGCCATACGGCGCGCATGGGGAGTATCCTGACGCGCCAACGTCAGGAGATGCTCAATCTCAGGTTGAACGGCCTTCGCTTTCGCAGAAGTCGTCTGGATTTTGCGATGCTGGATCAGCGAAATCATGAGGCCACGAATGAGCGCCTTACGCGCCTCGTAATCACGGCCTAGTTTGAACGTCGACTTGCGGTGTCGCATTGCCTCTATCCTCAGTGGTACGCTAACCGCCCAGCTCAGCGCCATTTGACGCTGGAGCACTGACGCGCGGGATATATCCCCGCTCAATCAGCTTGTCGCGGATCTCTTCCATCGATTTCTGTCCAAGGTTACGGACCGAAAGCAGTGCTTTCTCATCCATCTCCAGCACTTGGCCAACTTTGGTGATATCGGCCCGTTTGAGACAGTTGTAGGTACGGGTCGATAGATCCAGTTCCTCAATTGGTGTGTCGTAGATATCGGCCGGAATTGCTAGTCCGCCCGGTCCAGTTGTCGGTAATTCAGGGTCAGTCGACAGCCGATTAAAGTCGGCAATCGTCTGAGAATACTGCACCAACACTTGGGCAGCATGGCTCAACGCATCCCCCGCTTTGATTGTCCCATCCGTCCAGATCTCAATCAGCAGGCGATCAAAGTCGGTTGCCTGGCCAATACGGGTATTCTCAACCACGTAGTTAACCTTCGGCACCGGCGTAAAAATAGCATCGACCGGGATTTCACCGATTGGTAGCGCGTCACGCTGATCGGCTGGTAGGTATCCTCGGCCACGCTCAACGGTCATCTCGATCTCAATACTAGAATTATCTGAGTCGAGCGTACAAATATAGTGGTTCGGGTTCACCAACTCGACATTACTTGGCGAGTCAATATCGGCAGCACGCACGATTCCGGGTCCCTGCTTCGTCAGGATCACCTTCACCGGTCGCTCCGCATAGGAACGAAGGCGGATGCCCTTGATATTTAGGACAATCTCGGTGACATCCTCCTTCACGCCAGGGATCGTCGAGAATTCGTGAAAGACGCCATCAATTTTTATCTTGGTGATCGCCGAACCGGGGATGGACGACAGAAGCACACGCCGTAGCGCATTGCCCAGCGTATGCCCATACCCCGGGTCAAGCGGCTCAATTTTGAAACGCCCATAATTCTCAGCCGCCTGAACCACTTCAATTTTGGGCATGGCGATGTCCAACACCGGAACGCCTCCTTACACAAGATTAGATTTTGGATTTGCGGCCTGCGACGATGCAACACGCATTGATCGCACATCCTGAATCCAAAATCTAAATTCGCAATTACTTAGCGGCTGTAGTACTCAACGATCAATTGCTCATTGATCCCCAGTTCAGCATCCTCACGCTGTGGCAGAGTTGCAACTTCGGCAACTAGGTCAACAACGTTGAAACGTAGCCAATCTGGTACCTTACGTTTATTCAGCTCACCGCTATCAACAAGGTTCTTAAAGTACGCACGACTGCGACTTTCCGTTCGTACTGCGATCTTTTCGCCAACACGCACTGTGTAGGATGGAATATTGGTCTTGCGACCATTGATCGTAATGTGTCCATGGGTAACAAGCTGCCGAGCCTGTGAACGAGTTGTTGCCAACCCCATGCGATAGACAACATTATCGAGACGGCGTTCCAGCAACATAAAAAGATGTGCGCCCGTCTCGCCAGGGTAACGCTGTGCCTTCTCGTAGATGCGTCGGAATTGGCCTTCCAACACACCATACATCATGCGAGCCTTCTGCTTCTCAATCATCTGGATGCCATAATCTGACACCTGCCGACGCCGAGAAGTTGGGCCATGCTGGCCAGGTGGGAAAGGGCGCTTCTCAAGGATGCGCTGGCCCTTCTCCGTAATACCAATACCGAGACGCCGACTAATCTTGCCGACGGGTCCGCGATAGCGAGCCATGAATCTCCTCCCTTAAACCCGCCGGCGCTTTGGCGGGCGGCAGCCATTGTGCGGGATGGGCGTCACGTCTGTGATCGAGACGACCTGTAACCCTGCGGACTGCAACGAGCGAATTGCGGACTCTCGGCCTGCGCCTGGTCCTTTGACGAACACCTCAACCGAACGCATCCCATTTTCCATCGCCTTACGAGCTACTGCTTCGGCAGCGATTTGTGCAGCATAGGGAGTACTCTTTCGTGAGCCCTTGAACCCATTCTGCCCAGAACTCGACCAGCAAACGACATTGCCAGTCGGATCAGTAATGGTAATGATCGTGTTATTAAACGTGCTCTGAACATGAGCCTGGCCGCGCGGCACATTCTTCTTCTCGCGGCGCTTACCGCGCTGCCGCTTGGCCGCTGCCGCAGCGCCTCCCTTTGTCTGCTGTTTCGCCATGCTTGCTATGTACCTCGTATCTGATCCGCAGATGGCCTACACCAATGCGGTCGCCGCTACTTCTTCACGGCCTTCTTCTTAATACCGATCGCCTGACCTTTACGACCTCGGCGTGTACGCGCATTTGTACGGGTACGTTGCCCTCGTACTGGCATGCCCTTGCGATGTCGTAGACCACGATAGCAACCAATATCCATGAGGCGCTTGATATTTAGCTGAATCTCACGCCGTAGATCACCTTCAACGCGATATTCACGCTCGACAATCTCACGGATACGATTGACCTCTTCTTCAGTGAGATCCCGAACACGAATGGTCGGATTCACATTAGCCTTCTTGAGAATATCGGCCCCGTTTGAGCGGCCAATCCCATAGATGTACGAGATCGAAATTTCGATCTTTTTGTTGCGGGGAATATCAACCCCAGCGATGCGTGCCATGCGCTTCCTCTCGACTGGTACTATCCTTGGCGCTGCTTGTGTTTGGGCTGGCGGCTACAGATAACCCGAAGAACGCCTTTGCGCTTAATCACCTTACAGTATTCACAGCGCGGTTTGACCGACGCTTGGACCTTCACAGTATGCTCCTTCCTTACTGCCCACTCTTTTTCAATAGTGGGTTCCGTCGAAAGCTATCGAACAAATACAAATTGCTTCGCCCTATGGTGGGCAGCACTTTTATCTCGTCTCGTTTATTTGTATCGATAGGTAATTCGTCCACGCGTCAGATCGTATGGTGAAAGTTCTACCAACACACGGTCGCCCTTTAAGATTCGAATGTAGTTCATCCGCATTCTACCTGAAATATGTGCCAATACTTCATGACCATTTTCAAGTTGGACTTTGAACATAGCATTGGGCAACGGTTCAGTGATGGTTCCCTCCATCTCGATCATGTCCTTCTTCTTCGACATACGCCTCCATATAATCTACGGAATGTGCCTTTATAAGGCTCTCTTCGTGCCGTTTTGCTCAAGCGCATGGATCATCGCTTCTGTTACCAGAGAGATCTCACGCTGGCCATCAACTTCGTGCAGATTACCTTGCTCGCGATAATATTCAATCAACGGCATCGTCTGTGCAAAATAGACTTCAAGTCGATGACGTGCCGTTTCCATTGTATCATCACTACGTTGATACAATTTTCCACCACAGTGATCACAGATATCTGGCCGCTTTGATGGGAAATAGTATACATTATATGTGGAGCCGCAAGTTTTGCAAGTCTGCCGTCCAGCAATACGCCGAAGCAATACATCCTCAGGCACCCGCAAATAGAGTACGCTGTCGATCCGACGAGTATGACCTTTCAATTCCTGCTCAAGAGCCAGTGCCTGATCGCGTGTGCGTGGAAACCCATCGAAAACGACGCCACCTGAACAATCGGATTGACTGATTCGCTCGACAATCATACGGATCACAACTTCGTCTGGTACAAGTTCGCCGCGATCCATATACGACTTTGCTAGCATACCCAACTCGGTGCCTTGACGCAGGGCCGCTCGAAACAAATCGCCACTTGCAACATGTACCAGACCAGTATGCTCTTCGAGCACTTGGGCCTGCGTACCCTTTCCCGCGCCAGGAGCACCTAATAGAATGATATCCGTGGACATGCCGTAGCTCTCTCTCCGAGCAGCAAATCATACGCTCTCAAGGCCGGATGTTAGCGATTGATAAATCCTTCGTAGTTTCGCATGACCATCTGTGCCTCAATTTGACGCATCGTGTCGACAGCTACACCAACAACAATCAGCAGTGCAGTCGCTCCTAACCCAATTGGAACACCAGTAATCAACTGTGTTAGGAACGGCAAGACAGCAACTAAGCCCAAGAAGAGCGCCCCAACCCGCGTGATCCGCGATACAACTGCATCAAGGTATTCTTCAGTTCGCTTACCAGGACGAATGCCTGGGATAAACCCACTGTTACGCTGAAGTGTATCAGGGATATTCTGTTGGTCAAAAATCACCTTTGTATAGAAATAGGTGAAGAAGTAGACCAACGCAAACAGGCAGATTGAATAGATAATACTACCGCCAGTGCGTACATTCGTTCCGATTGTCGGGCTAAAGGTCTGATAGACACCGCAGGCAAACTGTTTCAGTAAACCAGCGCCCGCTGGTGCAACTTGTTCAGGGCAGCCATACGAGGCAATTGTTCCTGGGAAGATAATAATACTTTGTGCAAAGATGAGCGGGATCATGCCAGCCATATTAACTTTTAGTGGAATATGACTACTCTGACCGCCATAGACTCGATTCCCGCGTACACGCTTCGCATATTGTACTGGGATGCGTCGCTGCCCCTCTTGCATGAGAATGATGCCGACAATTGTTAGCAGAGCAATCGCCAAGAATGCGATCAGCCCAATAATTGTTTCAACACCACCAAGCTGTACGCTTGTGAACCCCTCAACAATTAAGCTCGGCAAGCGTGAAACAATGCCTGCAAAGATAATCATCGAGATACCGTTTCCAATGCCACGTTCCTGTATCTGCTCACCAAGCCAGATCAACAACATTGATCCTGCAACCATCGCGACCAAAACCGTGAAGGTCGGTAGGAAATTGTTCACGATATCGAATGGTGAGCGAAACAAGCTTTGGCCGGCGCCAAGCCCACGCTCTAGCGTGAGTGTTTGGCCATAGGCCTGTAAGAAGGCCATCGGAATTGTCAGAACAAATGTGATCTGATTAATCCGAATACGGCCTTGCTCGCCTTCTTTGCGCATCTCTTCTAATGCTGGAATTAGAGGTGTCAGCAGCTGCACAATAATTTGTGCAGTAATATATGGATAAACACCCATTGCTGCCACGGAAAAATTCTGAAGAGCACCGCCAGCAAAGATATTCAATAACTGTGCAAGTTGGTTCGTCTTTAATGCTTCCTGCAGGCTTTGCAGCGCTGCAGGATCGATATTTGGTACAGGAATATGTGCAATCAGCCGAAAGAGCAGCAGCATCAAGAGTGTAAAAATGATGCGCCGACGCAAATCTGGAAGCTGGAGCGCACGAAAAACCGACTCAAGCATCGGTGGATCTCCTCGTCGTAGGTTTGATGCCCAAGGTCAGAGGCCAGAGAACGTATCCTCGTACCTCAAGCGTTGTACCCCGCATGGCTCACCTACTCCGTCTCACTCGTTGTACGGCGATTGCGCATTGCTGGATTCGGGCCATGGCTGCGGCTTCGCCGTTCGACAACCCATTCAACCTCAACAACCTGGCCACCAGCATCCTCAATCTTCTGGCGAGCACTTGCGCTGAACTTGTGAGCGTGAACAGTCAATCCAGCAACAATGGTGCCATTCGCAAGTATCTTCAGTGGTTTTGAGGCCTTAATCACGCCCGCCTGTACGAGCGCTTCGATTGTTACTGGCATATCGGATGGCCATTCAGTCAACTGTTCGACATTCAGCACCTGATATGCTACGCGCCAACGATTTTTGAAACCGCGTAAGTATGGTAGTTTTCGAACAATTGGAATCTGACCACCCTCAAAGGTTCGGGATGGGTTTGGGCCTGAACGAGCCTTCTGACCCATCATACCCTTACCGCTTGTCTTGCCCTTGCCAGAACCATACCCACGACCAACACGCTTACTCTTGCGGTGTGCGCCTGGTGATGGCTTAAGATCATGCAACTTCATGGTTATCCTCACGCTGATCATCTGCTATCTCGACAACCGTGACGAGATGCCGAACCTTGAAGATCATCCCACGAGTCGAAGGAGTATCCTCCTGAATAACAGTGCTATTGAGCTTCTTCAAGCCCAATGAGCGGATCGTATCTTTCTGCATGTAGCTGTATCCGATCGCGCTCTTGGTATACTTAATTTTCAGCTTTGCCATGCCTATGCCTCCTGCGTCTCCCGCTTCCGGCGCGATATGCGCTGGCGCAGTTCATGAGGCGTCAGGCCGCGGCGACGGGCAATATCCTCAAGCGAAACCAATTCACTGAGCGCCCGGAAGGTCGCCTTGACGACATTAACCGGGTTATTGCTCCCGTAGCGTTTTGACAAAATGTCTTTAATGCCTGCTGCCTCAATGACTGGGCGAACCCCACGGCCTGCAATAACACCAGTACCTGGGGCAGCTGGTATCAGGCGTACCGTGGAAGCCGCAAAATGTGTTTCGATGTCGTGTGGGATCGTCGTGTTATGTAGTGGCACATGGATCATATTCTTCTTCGCTGCCTCAACTCCCTTACGGATAGCTTCTGGCACTTCTGCTGCTTTTCCCATGCCAACACCAACGTGGCCTTTTTCATCGCCAACAACAACAACGGTGCTGAAGCTGAAGCGGCGACCGCCCTTCACGACCTTCGAAACGCGATTAATCTGGACGACGCGCTCTTTTAATTCGAGCTCATCAGATCCTTGATTTCGTCCTCGTGCCACACTTCCTCCAATATGCGTGCGGTGGTTTCACCGAACGATGAAGCCGAACTTAGAAACTCAGCCCAGCTTCACGAGCTGCCTCGGCAAGAGCCTTGATCCGACCGTGATACTTAAAGCCACCGCGGTCAAAAACGACCTTCGTAACGCCTGCCAAAAGCGCTCGCTCGGCTACCAATTTACCGACCGCTTGGGCATCCTCAACCTTCGTCTTGCCAACTAATGTTGGAGCAAGAGCTTTGTCGACGCTCGACGCCGCAGCCAGGGTATGACTTTTCGTGTCGTCGATAACTTGGGCGTAAATATGTGCATTACTGCGAAATACGCTCAGGCGTGGTCGCTCTGTACTGCCATTAACCTTCTTCCGAACGCGACCATGGCGACGGAGGCGGAGTTCACGCGGAGTTCGTTTAGCCATATATGTTCATCCTCCAGGCGACAGAGATTGTATCCCCTGCCACGAGTGATGTCGTAGCGAATTACTTTGTCTTACCCGTCTTACCAGCCTTGCGGCGGACACGTTCACCCTGAAACTTGATCCCGTAGCCCTTGTATGGTTCAGGTGGACGTAGTGAACGAAGTTTTGCTGCTTCCTCACCAACGAGTTGCTTATCGATGCCATGAATGATCACTTGCTGTGGCTCATTCGCGCTCTTGCGATCCATGACCTGGAACTCAATACCTACCGGCGGAACGACGCGAATGGGATGCGAGAACCCGACCAGCAGGACGATGTTCTTACCTTCGCGTTGGGCTCGATAGCCAATGCCGGTGATTTCAAGTGTACGCTGATAGCCATCGGTTACGCCAGTAACCATATTGGATAATAGTGTACGCGTAAGGCCATGTAATGAACGATGTTCTTTCTCATCGGAAGGACGCGAAACCGTCAGCGTGCCACTCTCCTGAGAAATAATGATCTCGGCTGGCAGTTTCTGCTCAAGGCTTCCCTTCGGACCTTTGACTGTCACAAAGTTGCCATCACCGATGTTAATTTCCACACCCTTGGGAACAGGGATAGGCTTTTTACCAATGCGCGACATCGTTTCCTCCTACCAGATGTAGCACAGAACCTCGCCCCCAACGTGCTGCTGTCCGGCCTCATGGCCAGCCAATACGCCCTTTGGAGTTGAGAGAATGCTCAGGCCCATCCCGCCACGCACGCGCGGAATGTCTGCGTGGCCTGTGTAGATGCGCAAGCCAGGCTTGCTGACTCGCTTGAGACCAGTAATAACCGGTTGGCGGTCGTTCGTATACTTCAGGGTAATCACAATCGTATCGCAAGGCTTGCCAGATTCCACCGTGAAGTCGCGAACAAAACCTTCGCTCTTCAGTATCTGGGCAATTGCCACTTTCATCTTTGACGATGGTATGGCCACTGTCGTATGGCGGGCCATACAAGCATTGCGGATACGGGTCAACATATCGCCGATTGGGTCGTTGACGCTCACAGGAGCTCCTCCTCTTGGTCAGCAGCAGTGGCAGGGGCGAGCGGCCCCGTCATTGGCTCCGGCCGATAATCACCAGCTCGATTTCGTCACACCCGGAATAAGCCCTTTGAGCGCGTGCTCACGAAAGCATATCCGACACATGCCGAACTTGCGGATGTAGGCGCGCGAGCGGCCGCAGACCTTGCAGCGGTTATAGGCCCGCACCGCGTACTTCGGGGTGCGCTTGGCCTTAGCAATGAGCGACTTTTTAGCCAACGTTAGGCTCCTTGTAGTGCTCTGGCTGGTAAGCGGTATTTCCGCTCCTGGCCGATGCTAATCGCGAAATGGCATACCGAGACGCTTCAGCAGCGCATAGCCCTGAGCATCGTCGGTGGCACTCGTCACCATCGAAACTTCCAAGCCGCGCAGCTTGTCGACTTTATCGTAATCGATCTCTGGGAACAGGATCTGCTCGCGCAAACCCAAACTATAGTTTCCACGGCCATCAAATGACCGCCGACTAATACCGCGGAAGTCGCGCAGACGCGGAAGCGCCAAGCTAACAAGGCGGTCGAAGAAATCGTACATCCGATTGCCACGCAATGTGACCATTGCCCCAATCGGCATACCCTGGCGTAGTTTAAATGCAGCAATCGCTTTTTTTGAGCGAGTTACTACCGGCTTTTGGCCGGCAATCGCCGTCAAGTCGCCAACGGCTGCATCAAGCGACTTGGCATTCTGTACAGCTTCACCAAGGCCGATATTAAGGACGATCTTCTCCAAATGCGGAACCTGCATGACGCTGGTGTATTTAAACTCCTGCATCAGTGCTGGGGTAATCTCGCTCCGGAATTTCTCTCTGAGACGCGATGCCATACTTCTCTCCTCAAGGGCTTGGAAGGCCTGGGTAAAATCTTGTGGCCCTCCGGCCTTGGAAAACCTACTCGTCGATTGTCGCGTTACATGCCTTGCAAAAACGCACCTTCCGCAACCGACCTTGCTGGTCAGTTTCCTCCAGGAAGCGCTTACCCGTACGTGAGGCTCGGTCGCATTGTGGGCAAACCAACATCACGTTTGAGGCATGGATAGCTGCCTCCATCTCGATGATTCCGCTTGGTTTACCCGGACCGCGCGGTTTCATGTGGCGCTTAACAATATTCAGGCCTTCGATAACCACTCGGTTTGCTTTCGGGAGCGACTCTTTGATCTTGCCGCGTTTGCCTTTATCCTTACCGGTGATAACCTGAACCTGGTCGCCTGTTTTGATATGCATCGTGTACCTCACGTCGTCGCATCTGGCAAGTGCCGATGTTCAATAACTACAGAACCTCAGGTGCCAGCGAAACGATCTTCATGAAGGCGCGGTCGCGTAGTTCACGAGCAACAGGGCCAAAAATACGCGTACCTCGCGGATTATTATCTTTACCAATAATCACGGCTGCATTATCATCGAAACGAATATGCGAGCCATCTGCGCGGCCATATTCCTTGGCAGTACGAACAATGACAGCACGTACCACTTCGCCCTTTTTTACCGAACCGCCTGGACTAGCTTCTTTTACTGAGGCAACAATGACATCACCAACGAAGCCATAGCGCACTCGTGAGCCACCCATGACGCGAATGCACATGATTTCTTTGGCACCGGTGTTGTCGGCGACTTTCAGGCGTGTCTGCTGTTGAACCATCCTACGCCTCCTCGCCGTGCGTAACAATTTCGATAACTTCCCAGCACTTTGTTTTACTCAGTGGCCGGGTTTCACCGATCCGAACCACATCACCGATCTTGCACGTGTTTTGCTCATCGTGTGCGTGGAATTTGCTGGTCTTACGAATGATCTTGCGATATAGTGGATGTGGGCGAAGATAGTCCACAGCGACTACCACCGTTTTCTCCATTTTATCGCTCACCACGCGACCAACCTTATACTGACGTCGCCCTTCGGCCATCGCAATACTCCTGGCCTGTATCTCTAGGCCCCCAACTCACGCTCGCGTAGGATAGTCTTCATTTGCGCTATCTCACGCTTGACGACCCGCGGCCGACCGGTGGCAGTCATCTTCCCCATCACTTGCTGGAAGCGCAGATTGAATAGCTCTTGATAATGTTCCTTGAGCTGATCATTTAACTGCTGATCATCCAGCTCTCGCAGTTCATTGATCTTCATTCGGCAGCCTCCACGTCTTCACGCGGAATAATCTTGCACTTGATTGGTAGCTTTTGTGCCGCAAGACTTAGCGCTTCCTGCGCGACTTCAGGACGCACACCACCCAATTCGAACATAACGCGGCCTGGTTTGACTACAGCAACCCAGTGATCAACAGCACCTTTACCAGAACCCATGCGGGTCTCAGCTGGCTTACCAGTGACTGGTTTATCCGGGAAAATCCTAATCCAAACCTTACCACCGCGTTTGACATGATGCGAAATTGCACGGCGAGCAGATTCGATCTGCCGACTGGTGATCCAACTTGGCTCAAGCGCTATCAGGCCAAAGTCACCAAAGGCAACTGAATTTCCGCGCTGTGCCATACCCTTGTTACGTCCGCCGCGCTGCTGCTTGCGGTACTTGACGCGCTTGGGCATCAGCATGGTGCTTGCTCCTTTTCCTAGCCGCGACCGCGCGGCGCACGTTGTTCGCCACGATCATTACCACGATCATTGCCGCGCCCGCTACGCGAGCGGCGACGTGGGCGATCATCTTCAGCCTCCGTCGGTTGTGGACGGACAGCGCTCGTGTTAGCTGGTTTTTCCTGCCCAGGGAAGATATCACCCTTATAGATCCAAACTTTGACCCCAATACGGCCATAGGTTGTATGGGCATGCACCTGAGCGTAATCAATGTCGGCTCGCAGTGTGTGTAATGGCACACGACCGTCGCGCTCCCAGCTAATTCGTGACATCTCAGCGCCACCCAAACGTCCAGAGCATTTAATCTTCACACCCAGCGCTCCAAGGCGCATGGCGCGTTGTACAGCCTGCTTCATCGCACGCTTATACGAAACACGCTTGGTGATCTGTTCGCCAATACTTTCAGCTACAAGTTGGGACTCAAGCTCTGGCTGATGGATTTCTTGAATATTGAGTTTAACCTTCTTGCCAGTCTTCTTCTGCAGGCCAGTAGTTAACTCTTCGACCTTTGCACCACGCTTACCGATGACAATGCCCGGTTTTGCGGTATACACAGTCACTTCGATTTTGTTCGCAGAGCGCTCGATCTCAATTCGTGCTACGCCAGCATTCTCAAGCTCTTTTGCGATAACCTTACGTAGCATGATGTCTTCATGCAGTTGATCGGTATAGTTACGCTCTGAGAACCATTTCGACTGCCAATCTTTAATGTAGCCTAGTCGAAAACCAAGCGGATGGACTTTTCTTCCCACGAGAACCGCCTTTCGATTTAGAGCTCAGCGCCGTCGTCCACGATCACAGTAATATGTGTGGTGCGCTTGTGAATGCGGTCGGCGCGGCCACGTGCTCGCGGCATAAACCGCTTAAGCGTCGGCCCTTCATCGGCGTAGATCGTCTGGACTACCAGATCATCTGGTGCCATCTCATAGTTATTCTCGGCATTTGCAGCAGCTGACTGAATCGTACGAGCAATCTCTTTTGCTGCCTTCTGGGGCATATATTGCAAGATTGCGAGCGCCCGCTCCACTGGCTTACCACGCACCAGATCCATCACTGGACGGACCTTGGTGGCCGAGATGCGCACATACTTGGTAATAGCTTTGGCTTGCATCATCAGCCCTCTACTTCATCTTCCCGCGTTTATCTGCCTTCTTACCACCATGGCCTCGAAATAAGCGTGTTGGCGCGAACTCACCTAATTTGTGACCGACCATATTCTCACTGATGTAGACCGGCACATGGCGGCGCCCATCATGAACAGCCATAGTATGACCGACCATCTGCGGGAAGATTGTTGAGTCGCGCGACCAGGTTCGGAGGACACGCTTATCGTTCGTGCGGTTCATATCCTCCACTTTAGCCAGTAGCCGAACATCGACGTACGGGCCTTTCTTGGACGAACGTGACATTGCGTTTCCTCGTTACTTAGTGCGTCGCCGCACGATGAAGCGATCCGTTCGCGCATTATTGCGCGTTCTAACACCGCGAGCCAACTTGCCCCACTTCGTTTTCGGGGTCGGCATACCGATTGGAGCACGACCTTCGCCACCACCATGGGGATGGTCGCGTGGGTTCATAGCAGAACCACGTACCTCTGGTCGGCGGCCCTTCCAGCGCTTACGGCCTGCTTTGCCAAGCCGGATATTCTGGTGATCGACATTGCCGACTTGACCAAGGGTTGCCATGCATTCAATATGAACTTGGCGCATCTCACCAGATGGCATACGGAGGGTCGCATAATCGCCTTCCTTTGCCATCAATTGGGCAGAAACGCCAGCACTACGAACCAGAACGCCACCGCGGCCAATTTGTAGCTCGATATTATGAACCTGCGAACCAAGCGGAATAATCCGCAGTGGCAACGCATTCCCAATACGAATCTCCGCTTCTGGCCCACTCGAGATCGTATCACCCACATTCAAACCAACTGGTGCCAGGATGTAGCGTTTTTCGCCATCACCATATTGGATCAGGGCGATTCGCGAACTTCGGTTTGGATCGTACTCGATTCCCACAACTTTACCTGGAGCACCGATTTTGTTGCGCTTGAAATCGATAATACGATAATGTCGCTTGCCTCCACCACCGCGATGGCGGGTCGTGATCCGGCCACGATTATTACGGCCACCACTTTTGCGTAGTGGTTCTAGCAGGCTCTTTTCAGGCCGCTTTTTCGTAATCTCCTCGAAGGTCGATACCGAACTATTTCTGCGACCGGCCGAGGTCGGCTTGTATCGTCGGACAGCCATTGTTGTCTCCCTTACACGCCTTCAAACAGCTCGATCTGATCACCGGAAGCCAGTGTTACGACCGCCTTTTTCCAGTCGGCCGTATAACCAAAGTCTTTTCCACGGCGGCGCATCTTTCCTCGTACGTTCATTGTATGAACAGCCGTGACGCGTACGCTGAATAGTGACTCGATTGCACGCTTGATTTGCGTCTTGTTTGCACTGCGATCAACCTCAAATGAATACTTATTGAGTTGCATCAAGTTTGTATTCTTTTCGGTGATCAGCGGGCGGATGATAATTTGATGTGGATTCATGATACTGCCCCCTCGCCCGCCTCTGCACCAACGGCGACCTGTTGGCTGAGGAAACTCTCAACGGTCGTAACAGCCGATTGAACCATCAGCACATTATCGTATTTGAGGAGATCAAATACGTTCAGATAGCCCGCAACTAATGTCTTGACGCCCGGTAGATTACCGGCGGAACGCTGAAGGCTTGCATCTCGCTGATTAATAACAATCAGCGTTGAGCCACTCAAGTTCAGCGCCTTTAAGCAGGACACCATGTCCTTCGTGCGCGGCTTCTCAAAGCTCAAATGATCGACAAAATGCAGCTCATTTGCAGTAAACTTTGCTGAGAGTGCCGAGCGAACGGCAAGCCGACGCATTTTACGCGGCATCGCCTGTGTATACTTCCGAGGATGTGGGCCGTGTGCGACACCCCCACCCTTGCGATGTGGCGCACGAACGGAACCCTGACGTGCTCGCCCAGTACCTTTTTGACGATAGATCTTGCGGGTACTGCCAACAACTTCGCCACGTCCACGAGTATTCTGCGTTCCGAGCCTTGCGTTTGCCTGCTGCATATGCACATATTGATGCATGACTGGGACATTTGGCACGATCCCAAACACACTATCAGAGAGCTGAATCGTTCCGACCGATTCCCCTGACTGGTTATATAGTGTCGCTTCCATCCGAGCCATCTCCTCCTACTGTGCCTTGACGGCTCGGCGAATAACAACCAATCCAGTCTTTGCGCCTGGAACCGAGCCGCGCACCAGTACGACATTCCGATCCGCAAGGACTTCCACAACTCGAAGGTTGAGTGTTGTCACGCGGCGATTGCCCATCCGGCCTGCCATACGTGTGCCCTTCCATACATGGCCTGGGTCGGTACCTGCGCCAATTGAACCAGGAGCGCGCAACCGATCGCTTTGGCCGTGGGTTCGCGGGCCACCACGGAAACCATGACGCTTTACAACACCCTGAAAGCCACGACCCTTTGATGTTCCGCTCACATCAACAAGCTCACCTGGGCTAAATAGTTCTGCGGTGAGTACTTGACCAACCTGATGATCATCGGTATTTTCAACACGAAACTCACGCAAATAACGTAGCAGTTTCCCGGCACCAGCTAAATGACCTTTTTGCGGCTTTGTGAGGCTCTTTGCTCGAGCTTCACCAAACCCGACTTGGATAGCCGAATAGCCATCTCGATCCTTGGTTCGGACTTGGGTGACAACACACGGCCCTACTTCGAGAACCGTTACTGGGATTACCTCACCGGTTGGCCCAAAAACCTGGGTCATACCGATCTTTCTACCCAACAAACCATCGATCACAATTGCACCTCCGCAGCGTGCGGCCTTAATACGTTTGTATGCCGCAGTGGCTGCTTTCTGTAGAATCTTAAGCCTTTAGAACCGAGAACTTTGAGGGTTTGTTTCGACATCCCTGCTCTGTGTTCTCTGTGCTACCAATAGTGCTGATTTACAGCTTAATCTCGATATCAACGCCAGCAGGTAAATTGAGCTTCATCAGCGCATTAATTGTCTGCTGACTTGGATCAAGAACATCAATCAAGCGCTTGTGTGTTCTGATTTCGAACTGCTCCTGCGAATCTTTATCGATGAAGGGCGAGCGAATGACGCTATACTTCTCGATTTTCGTAGGAAGCGGTACTGGCCCTGCTACGAGTGCACCAGTCCGTTCGGCGGCCTCGACAATCTGGCGGGCCGATTGATCCAAGATCTTATGATCATAGGCCTTGAGCCGAATGCGGACTTTTTGCTTCGCCATTACTGAGCTCCTCTTCCGGCATGTGCGGTGTGAAGTTGTTTCACACCGCACGCACGGTGCATCGACTACTGGGTGATCTTGGAGACAACACCGGCACCGACGGTTCGGCCACCCTCGCGAATGGCGAAGCGCAGCCCGTCCTCGATCGCCACCGGCACGATTAATTCCACATCCATCTCGATGTTGTCGCCCGGCATGACCATTTCCACGCCTTCCGGCAGCGTGATCGACCCGGTCACGTCCGTCGTGCGGATGTAGAACTGTGGCCGA
>JBBQSD010000066.1:0-29934 GCA_038214135.1 Chloroflexales bacterium
ATTTTTAATTATTGGCTGCGTATGCAACACCAAGAGATTATCAAGAGTATCATTGTCATGTCTCTCCTCATGCTGACGCGGTGCGGTCAGTCCGATACCCGTCTGCCTGCAGCACCGCTGCCATCGGTGGCGACATCAGCCACCAGCGATGCGACGCTGAGTCCGCTGGGGGCTGACGAGGGTGAGCTTACACCACGCGTGCCGACACCTGTCGTTCCGACACCACCGCTCGTAGCTCCGACGCCCGATGTGTATCAATCCTACCCCGATTATGGCTTGATTGTGCAATTCCAGACCCAGATCGCCGATCCATCTATCAGCGAACCCGCACGCGAGGTGTTTCGGCGGGCCTTGGAGAACGAACTCCGTGCGGCAGAAGCCCGTGCGACGCGCATTGCTCTTGGTTCACAAACACCGCTCTTTCCTATACCCACGTCCATCCCCATCGTTGGTGAAGCGCCCTTCGTGCTCCCGCGCGGCTTGATGGCAGCTGACGCCGCTTCGGCGATTGATTATCGGAGTATCGCGTGTACGGATCAGATGTGGCAGGATGTGATTGGTGAGTTCTTGATCCAAGTGTACGCCTGCGCGATGCGCGCGGATCTGGGGCAGGGCGTTATCCTCGTGGAAACCTTCCCGGTCGAACAAACCCCAGGAAAGGTGTATGGCCCTCGACCGGCAACGGGCCCATATCCCACACCCAGACGCGTTGGCCCAGTACGGATTGTCGCGGCGCAGGCACACCAACTTACCATTCAGGCTGACGATGGTACTACCTTTATCTTTGATGTGGATACTTTGCAGTTCATTACGTCAGCGACTGGAACCATCACTCCTGTTCCAACCGCTACTCCTACGGTCGCCGTAACGACAGCTATACCTGCGGATAGCGCACCACCGCACGCACCATAACGATGAGTCCTAAGAAATTACTGATTGACGAACAATCGCATGGGTAATTGGGTCTTAGCCATTTTGATTCTGCTGGCAAGGCCACACAAAATTTGTGCTATCTTTTTGGCAATGGAGAGGCTAGTACAGACTTCCAAAAATTCGTATGCAGTTGTCATGCTGAGCGGAGCGAAGCATCTCCGGTTATGATGCCAAATCTACGATCCTTCGCTGCGCTCAGGATGACATGAATCCTCGGTTTTTTGAGCCGAGCCATACTGGCATATTACTTCAGCGCCGCATCGACCTGCTGGCGAAACAGCTCATATGGCTGGAATCCAATCAGGCGTTTACCGTTGATATCAAAGACTGGCCGTGAGCGAATACCCGCTTTCGTCGCTGAGTCGTAGTCGGCTTCGATTTCCGCACGATGCGTTCCGGCCTGCAAGCACTGGCCAAATGCGGTGGTATCCATCTTCAGCGAACCAGCCAACTTGGTGAGCGCCGCATCAATATTCGTATATAGATCGCTTTGGCTCTGATAGATCAGTGCCCGCATCTCCCAGAACTTACCCTGATCGCCAGCGCACTCATTCGCCTCGGCAGCCCGCAGTGAGCCATCGCCAAGTTGCAGCAGGTGCCGATAGATCAGGCGCACTTTGCCTGGTTTGATATAGTTCTCGATCAGCCGTGGCTCGTTCTCCACAACGTGGAGCGCACACTGTCCTCAGAAGAAATCCGAGTAGAAGATGATTGTCACCGGGGCGTTCGGGCTACCAAGGTAGTTGTAGCCTTCGGGAGTCCTGCCGATGGGGATCGCATCCGATCCAGCTGGTGCAGCCACACTTGGCGCAACATTAGTCGCAGCAATTGGTGGCACATCGGTCGCAGCAGACAAGGTTGGCTGGGAAGCAGTAGCCACCGTTGGTGGTGCAACCGTCGCCTGGATATCGGTTGGTTCGGGTGCCAGGGTTGGCCGGGCCACTGGCTGAGCAGTGCAGGCAGCCAACACAAACAGGGCCATCGCCGCCATAAGGCGGAACAAGCGTACCATGTGAACTCCATTCTATAATAGCCGATAGGCCGATAGCCAAGAAACAAAAGAATAAAAGAACAAAAGGACAAGAGCTTCCCTGCCGCAGTACGGCGCATACATGGATACTCATAAGAGGATACGAAGATCAAGCGCTGGTTGGTTTCATGATCCAGCATTACCCTCAACCTGCTGCGCTGCCCCTCGCCCAATGGGAGAAGGGCCAGGGGTGAGGGAATCCGAACAGGATCCAAGCTTATCAGCGAATCTGATGGCGCAGCGTCGCCGCTGTCGAGCGCTCACGAATCAGCGCAGCCCAACCAAGTGGTTCAAGGCGCACCGTCTGATCTTCGATATAATAGGCCAACACAGCTCGTTCAAAAATCTGCATTGGGCGGCGGATGCCATCCGCAGCACGGCCATCATATTCATTGGTCAGTGGGTAGCCAAGCACACCAAGCCCATTCAACTCCCAGTAGGCAGCAAATGCCCCAAAGATGCGGCTCTTCATTGAAGAAAAGCTCAGTGCATCATCAGGCGGCGTGGCATACTGTACATTTGGACCGAGCAGTGCAAACTGGCCGAGCAGAGCGGGCTGCACCAAATAGGGGGTGTCGGCCTGATCTGGATGATATTCAAGAACCACGTTGGTGAATGCCTGGCGCACAAGTGCGCCCTCACGAACCGGTGCTGCCAGCGGTGGCCCAAACATGGCCATACCGCCATGCATCTTCCAGTAGCGCCAGAGAATCGGGTGAACGGGCAGGCCCTGTTCGATCCGTGGTTGCGGCAGCGGTAGCAGATCCTCGGCACGGGCGAGTACAGCCTGTACCGCAGCCAGGTTCTGATCGAATTCCGGATCAACGGCACTGATCAGTTCGGGAATGATTGCCGCGATTCCCAGGCTCGATGCCCAATCGTGCATCCCGCCGGTGATAGTATAGTTATTCCAGAAGCGATCATACTGGTAGCTGCCAGCATCGGCATAGACTTGTGCGAGGGCAATTGAGGGTGCATATTCGCAGAAGGCCGGAAACACATTCCCAGCATTTGAGTGATAGAATACAACCGCAGAGGCGTCAAGCAAAAAGTCGCGCACAACCTGACTTTCCACCTCGGAATCTGGGTAGCTGCCGCCTGTATCCGAAACAATCCCACGGGCACCCTGAACCGTCACATTCCAATCGTTTTCCGGGCAGGAATCCAGGTTGGTGTTCATATTACGGTTGAGATCAACACCACGGGCATTGAAGCGCGTGCCCAGCGCCAATCCATCAGGGTTGATCGTTGGCACAATATACAGCCGCACGGAGGCCGGAACTTGCTCGGGGTGGGCACGATAATACGTAGCCAAACTGCTGACGAGTTCATAGGTATTGGCCTCTGGCAGGCCGTGTGTATCGCCGATCAATGCTAGCTTGCGTGGCCCATTGCCAATTCGCAGGGCCGTGATTGGGCGACCCTGCACCGATGTGCCAATTGTCAGATCAACGACATTCGGCGTTGGCGGAGCCTGGGCCAATACATGGATCGGCATGGTGCTTAGGAGCAACAGGGATAGGATGAACAGAGGTGTTCGTCGGTCGTACATAAGGGGATTATACCACCGAGCAGCGAGAACCAAGTATTCAGGAGTCAGCAGTCAGAATACCCAGAACCGAGAAGCTATCAGCCATCAGCCATCAGGAGTTACGAAGTTGCCACAACGACTTTTCGTATGCAGCCGAGGCATGACCAATGGACGCTGGTGAGCCATTATGGTCCATTCAGGATCCAGGGACAAGAGTCCCTGGCCGAGGGAAAGTTCAGGAAACCGGTCGGCACGGTTTCCTGGTGCCTGCCGCGCACAGCGGGGCATTAGACACTTACCCGAACTGGGTGTTTGGGGTTGAGCAGGGCAATAATCAGGTGATCGGCCTGCTCGAGGCTTTCGATGCAGCGTTGCAGAATCTCGACACCACGCTCATCGAGTGGCACGCCCGTCTCCCAATCGCGCAGAATATCGGCGGCGGCACTATAGGCGCGCAGGGTGGCTTGTTGGCCAGGGCTTGAGGGCAGGCGTGCATCAATCGCGGCAATCAGCAGATCAAGGCGCTTCCTCGTCAACTCCATATTCTGGGAATGTGGCTGAATACGCACATGGCACAGATCAAGCAGTTTCTGCTCTTCTTCGAGGTAGGCGTGGATATTCGAGAGGCAGGTTCCAAGCTCAATCGATAGTGCATCACCATTATTGCGGACCAGAAGCTTCAGGCCACGTTGGGCTTCTTCACGCAACTTGTGCGCCTCATTCATCTCCTCAGAGAAGCCAAGCGTTCGTTCAAACATACGATCCCGGTAGGGCCACAGATTACGCAGTTGGAACACGATCTGGCCGATTTCGGATGCCTGCGGGCCGCTTGCAAACGCCAGCAACGCCTGGGCCAGCCGTGTCTCCTTCACCACCTGATCACACAGATTACGGATGCGCGGCATCGTCTGCACAATTGTTGTCAGTGCCGAGGCATAGGCCGCCAGATCATTGCGCAATGCCTGGTTCGCAAACTCGAAGGTGCCCATTGCCACTCGTCGCTCCGTTCACCGGTGAAACATGGATGAGAATATTATGAGGAGTATCGTACCACAACTCTGTATGGAACGATAGCATTAGGCATGGTGTGCTATGGCGTACTACTGATTGCGACAATAATGCTTCCAGCATTATCGTTATAACAGCCGCCACAGTTGCCATCATTCATCCCCAATCGTAGTTCGCCTGCTTGTTCAGGGAACCATACTATCTCGCGGCCAATAGGATGAATCGGGCCATCTTCGATTCTACCGAGCAGGCTGCCGATTGGTATGTCTTTTGATACGGCCCAATCTCGTAATCTGCCAGCGTAGCCCTCTGGGCCAACATATCGATCATCAAATAAATTATTTATATTTGGTGTCCAGGCTCCACTCACAAACCGGATTGTGACACGTTGCCCACGATCAAGGCAGATTCCTGTCCGCATCCAGGGAGTTTGGGCAGAAACGACCACCCGTTGTTCCTTGAGAAGATCGGTCGAACAACTGGTTTTGCGCGCCAGTATGCCTGCACCAGCGGCAATACTAACACAGAATACCAGCACTATGACACTGATCATCTCTACTGGCCAGGTACGTTTTATTCGTGCATGGTACTTTTGCATAGGGCGATAGCTAGGTGCCATCTTCCGTTCTTGGTATGCACCATATAGTTCGATACTATGTTTTGTCTCATTCAGAAACAAGCAGACCATTGTTCCACTACCTAATGAACTCTCGATATCCAATACTGCTCCAAGCATACGCGCCCGCTCACGCATGGAATCCAGCCCAACATGGCCTGGGCATACTGGAAGTGATACTTCAAACCCACAGCCATTATCGTGAATAGTGACCTGACGATTTCCAGCATCAGAGGCTAACGTTATTGTTACAGCGGTCGGCTGCCCGTGTTGGAGTGCGTTCGTGATCGCCTGCTCAACCACCCGATAGATATGCAGCGCTGCTGTCGAATCGAGATCATCCCAGGTTCCAGCTACCTCCCAACGCACCGTAACACCCGCAAGATCACACAATTGCCCAGCCATTGCGCGTAGTGCTGGGAGAAAATGAATACCGCTCAGATCCTGTGGGTTCAACTGCACAATAATCGTCCGCAGATCATTGGCAACCTGGGCCGCGTTCTGTTCAATCCATGTGTGAATATGCTGGAGCGCGACTGGCACCTGTGGGCCTGCGACCTGCCGTGCGCGCCCAACCATTAATGGCAGGCCACCAAGATAGCCAAGCGCTCGATCATGCAGTTCCAATCCCAAACGGCGGCGTTCACGATCTTCGGCAGCGATCAGTAGGTTTGGTACTTCTGCCAGACGGCGGATCTGTTCGTGGAACAGCAGCATACGCAGCAGATAATCGCTCAACAATGTGAGCAACTCTGCATCCTGATCATCAAATGGTTCTGCTGTCATGCGCTGTCCAACCCACAACCAGCCAATTGCGCCATCGCTTCCGAGTAGCTGTGCTAGTGCTGGGCGGGCGGGCAGTTGTGTATTTGGGCATTCCTGTGCGGCAACAACCCGCATGGTTCCATGTTCAATAATAACAAGATAGCCAGTGCCATAACACGACCAAGCTGCTGCCCATTCTGCCTGGAACGCATCTGCTGCCATCGCTACCGCAATTTGCAGCGACTGATCGGACGAACGAGCCGCTGCACTCTGGGCCGCAAAATCGTGGGCAATATGATACTGATCCTGGTGTCGCAGGAAATGAGTGCGAAAGACACGACGAATAGGCGTATCTATATACCAGAACAGGGTTGCCACAAGGACGCTCACCCATATAGTAAGAAACTGCAGCCCATCGATCACATGGAGCGTAAGTGCCAGAACGATCATAATCACACAGGCAAGTGCCGTACTCACAAACACCATCATCAAGCCACTCAGCACCCAGCCACGGTAGGCAAATGTCTGATAGCGCAACATGGCGTAGGCCGAACCAGTAATCGCAATTGGCAAGAAGAAAAGAAACGTGATCAATGTTGTTCCAGGTAGAACCCAGCGAAGGCTGATCATGTACACTGCCGTCGCTAGAACGGGCGGCAGCACACCAATGCTCCAGGAGACAAGGATAATACGCACTTGTGCAATCGTTCTCAGAGTGCTACCACTGCGAAGAGACCAGATCAGCCGACCAATACAGATTGGCAAGGCACCAAACCAGAGTATTCCATCGATCACAAATGGTTGCACAGTGGAGTTGAAGGTTGACAGCGGGCCAAGCGGCCAGCCAAAGATGCTGCTGAAGTGTAGCCACAAGCTCACACAAGCAAATGGGTAGGCGGCATATCGCAGTTGTGGCCAGCGAGCCAGTGGAGCGGGGAATACAAGCGCAAAGTGCAGGGCTGCTGCTCCAATAAGTGAGAGGGCGATATAGATCGTAAATGTATTAAAGACATTGCTGCCCAGCCATTCTAAGCGATGGTTAATACTAATAATTGCCAGCGCAAGCAAGAAGAATAAGCCAGCCAGAACGCAGTTCGCCTCGGCATGCGGTTGAGCCAGCAACACAACCAGGGCTAATACCCAGCAGGCCATGCTTACAAACACTAGCGGAAGTTGAATTTGAAGCACCTGCACAGTAGTCAGTGCTGTAACCTGCTGATCGGGGATTTTGAAGCTTTGGCCATCACGTATCACTAGCAGCGTCACAAACCGCTCTGCAATCGGTCGCTCAAGTGCCTGAGTCAACGCCTGATCCATATGAACGTCACCATCGACCGACACACAATCGCCGGGTTGGAGGAGACGATCAGCCAGAAGTGGCCAGGAGGGCGGGTTGGTTTCCGTTACCGCATCACATCCAAGCGGCCCCCACCAGCGTACCAGCGCACCAAAGGTTGGCGTTCCGACCATCTGCTGTGTGCTATTTGTTGCGACAATGCCAGCAACCAGTACATAGCTTGCAAGTGCAAATAGCAGCCAGGCACGCAATGATAGAACTTGTTTCAGCATGGCGACCTATTCTATCCATGTATCGCCGTATTGCCGCGAATATGGCATAACAAATACCCAAGCAAAATGATTGATGGGCGATCAACGTGTTGTGTCTGGCTGCCATCGCTCAGGCCAAGTTTCGCATACAGATCGCTGCGATATTCATCCATGGTACTGCGCTTCACATGCATACGTTCGGCAGCAACAGTTGGAAGCAGGGCTATCAGGCGAATAATTGCCCGCTCGCGAGCAGAAAGCTCGATCTCCTGCATTCGCTGTGCAACAATAACAACCAGATCGCGAAGCTCGGCGGGAAGCGCTTCTAAGAAGCGTTGTTCTGTTGGCGGCATCGTTGGCGGCTGGTGTGGTACTTCGAGCCATAAGCGGCCTTCAATTGCTGCTCCAACGGCATCGGTAAAATCGGCAGCGATACCGCCTTTGATAACACAGGCCAGGCGAAACCCAAAACGCTGGATGAGATGCGCTGGATGGGGCAATTGATGCGGGTATGCCGTCCAGATCACTAATGCAGCCTGGGGATGCGTTCGATGCATGGTATCAAGCACATCGAGTCCTGCTGTACTGGAAAGATCGGCGCGGCGCTGGCCGGATCGCCGAAGGGCAATATCAACAACCGCCAGGTGCAACGAGCCATCTTCGATCAAGGCCAGCGCATGATCAAGGGTTTCTGCACACAGAACCTCAAAGCCCAGATCGGCCAGTGCAGCGGCAGCACCAGCAAGAGCATACGGATTATCCTCTGCTATGAGGGCGCGGCGTTGTGCGGATATACCTGGCTGCATGGGGAAACCTAACAATTGCTTGTATTCCATATTGACAATATATCATAGCAGAACCCAACAATCTATGCTATCGCAACCCAGATATCTAGGTAGATGAGAGCAGCGCTACAAGCTAGAGTAGAAACAGCGAAAACACAGTAGCCAATTGCCAATTGATCACTGATCAGAGATTACTCACCATATGAATGCCAACCAGCAATTTTCCAATCTGCTCCAACACTGGCTCACAAAACGTAATCTGAGCGCTGCTGAACTAGCACGGCGGCTTGGCGTCAATCGTAGCACGGTGAGCCGCTGGCAGAGCGGCGAAATTCTGCCGGATAGGGATACGGCGCGGCAGATTGCCGATCTATTGGTGCTTGGTGGGACAGAACGACGTACATTCTTGCTTGTGTGGCTGGGCGAAAGCGAACCCATGCAAGACATGTAAAGATTGTTATTGCATTGATCAGCGATGTTGCACACAGCGCAACACGCAGACAGTAGGATAACAGGCAGAAGATCTGTTGTTTACTGAGGAACAGCGCAGGGCATTTCCTGATTTCATAAGGAGTAACGCATGACAGCCTGGTTTTGCCCACAATGCGGACAACAAAATATGGCCGAGCGCCAAATCTGCAAGGGATGTAGCTTTCGGCTCAGCAGTATTCCCCAACAAAGCCACACATCTGCATCCACCGCTAGCCGCCCAAGCGCAGCAATTCCAATTGCTCGCGAAGACACTGATAGTGCAATTATTCGCCAAATTGCCGACTATGAACGAATCTCGGGGATTGTATGGATCATTCTGGGTGCCATTCAGACACTGAGCGTTGTTGGGGCAATCGCCGGATTATGGAATATCTATGCTGGCTACACACGCTTCCAAACCGCGCCGCGCATTCTAGCCCGTGATACAAGTATTCCCGCCGCCTTCGAAGATCTCAGCAGCTACATCGTCATTGGCGTAATCAACTTGGTGTTAGGAGGAGTGATTGGTGTTATTTTCGTCGGGCTGGATCTGTATATCCGCGACCTAATCCTCAAGAACCGACATCTCTTCACAACGACATCGACAACATCTGTCTCATCCTGAGGAAAGGTTATTCACATGAGTACATCTAAGTTCTGCTCACAGTGTGGGCACCCCCGATCATTTGTTAACGCCCGCTTTTGCATGAACTGTGCGCAGGAATTTCCCGAACAGCAATCGGCACGTATCACCACTGAACTACCTGACCTCGAAGAGTTTAGTGCAGCACCAATGGTTTCCGCACCACATATGCATCAACACACCTATGCCGCACCAATGAGTGCCAGTGATGAACGCAGATGGGCTATGTTCTGCCATTTGGCATCGCTGATCGGCTGGATCATTCCATTTGGCGATCTCGTGGCAACACTCGTGATCTGGTTATTCAAGCACGATCAATCAGCCTTTGTCGAGCGACATGGGCGCGAAGCACTCAACTATCAGATCAGCTTCTACATCTACGCATTAGTTGGAATTGTCCTCGCGTGTGCGTATGTCGGGTTCTTTTTGCTAGCCATACTCGCAATTTTTGATATGGTCGTCATGATTAAAGCAGCAATTGCGGCAAATCGTGGCGAAGAATACCGTTACCCACTTACAATTCGGCTGATCAGGTAGAGAAGAAACAGAAATAACAAGGCAGATTCAGTGTATGGTTTTCCAGCCACTCTTAACGTTACCCTTGAGAGAGCTTTCGTCAATAGGAGTACTACAATGCAACGAGTTCTTATTCGTACACTGGTTTTCATGTTGATCATCAGTGTTCTCCTATCACCAGGATTATCTGTGCAGGCTGCTGATGGTGGCAATGGGCAAGTCGTTAGTGATCCAACCCTTCCTCCAGGTGCGCAACTACTCTCGACCATCAATGGAATGACGATTGCCTTTGTTAAGGAATATAATAAAACCTCAATTTTCCTTCGAATCTGTGCCAATGCTCCTAACTTTCAGATGCGTTCTGAAGATGTGGGTCAATGGAGTACTCAGATTTTCAATCGGACTGATACCGCTGGTGGTTGCTCTCCCAGCACAACTTCATGGTGGCGGATGGTGTATAACATAGACCCCAATACAGGTGAGACCTTTCGGATCTATGCTACTGCCAATGAAACCTGGTTATCCGAAGCTGCTTTCATGCAACGTGCCGCCCGTACTGATTGTCGTGTGACTGCATATGGGATTGGAAATTGTACACCGGCGAGTCCAACCCCAGTGGTTGTCCCTACGGGATATATCGATGCTCCATCACCAAATCAGCCAGTCCAAGGGAATCTAGGAGTCGGCGGTTGGGTCATAGATGCTGGCTCTTGGAATGGCACTGGCATCAGTGCGGTTCATATCTACGTTAATAGCACCTTTGTCGGCGCAGCCACCTATGGGCTCTCACGTAGCGATGTTGCGAATGCATACGGCGATTCGCGCTTTACTAATTCAGGGTATAACCTGACATTTAATACTGGTTCACTGCCCAATGGCCCGGCAACGCTCAAAGTAGGGTATCAAAGTACCTTGAATGGGCAGTGGTATTGGCTGGAAATTCCCATCACCATCAATAATACGGTGGCAGATGCACCACCAAATACCCCAAACCAACTCAGCCCGGCCAATGGGAATACAACGACTAATCGGTCTCTAACGATGACCTGGCAGGATACTGGTGACCCCGATAATGGGCCACGTAATTATCGTGATTTTAACATTGCTATTCGTAAATCCGATGGTTCGTGGAACCAGAATAGCGGTTGGCAAACAGCAACAAGCTGGACGGTTACAGTACCATCGGATGGCACATACTATTGGAAAGTACAATCTGGAGATGGTGCATTAGCAAGTCAATGGTCATCAGAATGGAGTATGATTGTTACTACTCCTGCATCGGTAGGTAAGACTCTGGATGTACGTTATGTTGATCAGGTATACGTTCAGCAAGTTCCTGAAAATGGGTACTGGAACCATTGTGGCCCATCTTCTGTAGCAATGGTTTTGTATTATGAGGGCAAAGAACAGCGCGATGTGCTGTTTAATCGCCAAGCAACCCTTGATTTGATTTGTGGAGTAAAGCCAAAATGTAGTGGCGGCGCAAGTCAAGGGATGATCGTAAACACATTTAAGCAGCGTGGTCTGCAGGTGAAGCAGATTATCTGGAATCCAAGCTTGAATAATCTGAAGCAGAGTATCGATAGCGGACACCCGGTATTGATGAGTATTCAGCAAGCCGACCATATTGTGGTTGCAGTGGGCTATGATATTAATACTAATACAATCCTGATTAATGATCCGTTTGGTGGCAAGAACTGGTGGATACCTATATCTACCAGCCAGCGGAATGATGTCATTAATGGTAAATATATTAGTAAACCAGCAACACCACAGCTAAAAGGCAAGAATGTTTCATATAGCTATGGTGCTGGCAAGGAATTAAGTGGGGGCTATGCGATAATCCTCAATGGGCCTTCACCTGTGCTTCAAGCGCTCATTACATCAATCAGTCGGAGCAGTGGCGGTGTGCTGAACGGCTCCGGCATAAATATCAACTTCCCAACAGTTGCAAATACGCAGGTATCGCCAATGGCCGATACCGGTTTGAATGTCACATATAATCCACAATTGATACCAACCCACAGCACTGATGGATATGCAGCTTCGATTGTGGCGTTCCAACTGGATGCCACGGATAGCAATGGTCAATCAGTAGCGCAGTATGATCGTCCATTTTCCATAACAGTCGATCTTGATCCGCAGGTGGTAGATAACCTGGGTATATCCGGAGGGGTGACTTCAGCAGATTCGAGTAGTGTTACTTCATCTATATCTTCACCACCAATTGCATCGTTGTTGACGCTAGCAGCTTGGGATAACACGGCGCAACAATGGGTGTTGCTCCCATCAACCGTAGACTTGGTCAATCATAAGATCACAGCACAGACCAACCAGTTTACTGAATTTGCGGTGCTGGTAAAAAATAATCACAGCGTATTTTTACCTGTAATCAAGAATTGATGGTCAGACTCTCATTCTCCATCTTACGATCTTTAGTATAATTCCGTTCATACAATAGCACCTGCCTCACCGCAAAACCCCAAGCCAGCACCATGATTTTGGATCCTGGTGCTGGCCTGCCTGTTGGGTGACTCGAAAATAGTACGTCTCTACGCTTACGTCCTGATTCGGCTGGTTTTACTGTGTATCGGTGGGCTTGGTTCGCTGTGGATCATGATCGAATAGGCAATGGAATTACATTGGGCGTAGCAGCCCAACAGATGTAAGCGCGTCTCACCACTGAAGCTGCTGCATCCGTACCCAGTTTGGGCGAACACAAGGTTCGCCGCTACGGGGTTCTGGGTTCACCTAGTCACTTAGCCACTCGGTCACTCGGTCAGGGTATTCTGCCTCCTGACTCCTCGGCTCTAGCTCTTCTGGAATGCCGCATCGAAGGCGACATTGCTGGCTGGGAAGTCGTTCTTCTTGACCAATGCGCAGGCTTCGGTTGCGCCGAACTCACGATCCATCCCTGAATCCTCCCACTCAACCGAGAGTGGACCTTGGTAGCCGATCCGTGTCAGCGTGCGGAAGATCGGATCCCATTTTGCATCACCATGGCCAGGCGAGACAAAATCCCAGCCACGCCGCGGATCGCCAAAGTTGAGATGTGAACCCAGAATGCTGTTGCGGCCATTCACATTCACCCGGCTATCCTTGACATGCACATGATAGATTCGATCAGCGAATGCCGAAATAAACTCGACTGGATCAAGGAATTGGTGAATCAGGTGGCTTGGATCGAAGTTGATGCCAAATGCTGGCCGATTGCCAATCGCCGCCAGCGTCTTCTGCGTGGTCGGGATGTCATAGGCGATCTCGGTGGGGTGAACTTCCAGGGCGAATTTGACGCCAACTTCATCAAACACATCCAAGATTGGGTTCCAGCGTGCGGCGAAATCCTGGTAGCCAGCCTCGATCATTGCTGGGTCATTGGGTGGGAAGGAATAGATCAGATGCCAGATCGATGAGCCAGTAAAGCCATTCACGACCTTCACACCAAAGGCGGCAGCGGCCCGAGCCGTATTCTTGATCTCCTCAGCGGCCCGTTGGCGCACACCCTCTGGATCGCCATCGCCCCATACATGCGGCGGAACAATGCCCTTATGTCGCGCATCGATATTATCGCAAACGGCCTGACCAACGAGGTGGTTGCTGATTGCCAGGTACTGCAGCCCATTCGCCTCCAGCAGTTCGCGCTTCTCACGAACATATTTGTCCGACTCGAGCGCCTCGCTGACATTAAAATGATCGCCCCAACATGCCAATTCTAACCCATCGTACCCAAAGCTCTTGGCCTTTGGTGCCAATGTCGTAAGTGGCAGATCGGCCCACTGGCCGGTGAATAATGTTACTGGACGTGCCATGAGAGAACTCCTTTGCATCAAAATATTTCTTGCCATGTCCTTCGCCGCGCTCAGGGTACAGTACCTATACGTTATGTAGAGCAATAGCACTGTGTTGCCCCTCATCCCCCTGGCCTTTCAGGTGAAGGGTTTTCTCAGACCGTTGCTCATTCCCCCTCTCCCCCAGCCCCTCCCCCACAGGTGGGGAGGGCTGCAAAGGGTGTGCAAGAGGTCAATTTCCCCTCTCCCTTAGTGGGAGCGGGGTTGGGGTGAGGGCAAGAGCCAACCCTATTCGGAATAATCTGGTTCGACCCACTGTTTGCTACTGGCCGATGCCTCGATGGCATCAAGAACGGATTGGCAGCGTAACCCATCCTCAAAGGTCGGGTCGGGCGATTTGCCGACCGCAATGCCACTCAGCAGATCCATCACGCCATGGGTGAATGTATGCTCCCAGCCAATGATATGGCCGGCTGGCCACCAGGCACCGACATACTTATGCGCGCCGCCATTGGTCACCAGCACATTGCGGAAACCCTCAACATCGGATTGGCCATCCTCAAGCAACACATTCAGCTCGTTCATGCGCTCCAGGTTGAACGAAATGCTGCCCTTGCTGCCATTGATCTCGAATGAATTATAGTTCGCCCGGCCCTTGGCAAAGCGCGTCACCTCAAAGGTGCCGACCGCCCCATTCGCAAAGCGGGTCAGAAACAACGCCGCATCATCGACAGTGACCTCACCAAATTCCTGGCCGGCTGTTGCACCCAGGCCAGCATCACTGGCCGCCTGAATTGGCCGCTGCTTGATAAACGTCTCGGTCATGCCGGTTACTTCGGTGATTTCGCCAACCAGCATGCGTGCCAGATCGATGATATGTGCGCCCAGATCGCCAAGCGTTCCAGCACCGGCAATATCCTTCTGCAGCCGCCAAACAAGCGGGAAGTTTGGATCCATGATCCAATCCTGCAGATACACAGCCCGCCAGTGGTAGATCTTGCCCAGCCGACCCGATTCGATCAAGGATTTGGCCAGTTGAATCGCTGGGACGCGCCGATAGTTAAAGTTAACCATCCCAACAACATTATTTTTGCGAACCGCCGCTAGCATCAAGCGCGCTTCTGCAAGCGTATTGGCCAATGGCTTCTCACAGAAAACATGCTTGCCGTTTTCGGCTGCGGCAATCGCAATCGCAGCATGGCTATCGCCAGGCGTTGAGACATCAATCAGGCCAATATCAGAGCGCGCAACCAACTTCTTCCAATCCGTCTCATAGCCTTGCCATCCGAATTGCTCGGCTGCTGCTTTGACGCCAGCTTCATCACGTCCGCACAATGCCTTCATCTCGGGCTTGAGCGCCAGATTGGGGAAGAAACTTGCGACTTGACGGTACGCATTCGAGTGCGATTTACCCATGAATTTGTACCCAACCAGACCGACACCAATGGTGTTGCTCATCATAAACCTCCTATGAAGCAGGGGCGTCTTGCGCCAGCAAATAGTCAGCAATAATCGTCGTAAACTCAATACTATTGCCAAATGGATCACGACAGAAGAAGCGTGGCCGCCCAGGAACAGGGGTTGTCTCTGTAGGCGTGTAGCCCCCGGCAATCAGCCGAGCACGCAATGCTTCCAGATCATCGACTTCCATACAGAAGTGCCGTCCAGAGGAATCGGATACTGGCTCTTCGGCAAACAGATGCAATTCTGTTGTGCCAAGGCGATACCATACAAGATCGAGATGGCGGATCGAATGCGGCGGCGGAACTTCCTCAAGGCCAAGGATATTGCCATAGAAGCTGCGGGCCTGATCAGCGCTGCCGGGTGGGCGAGGAATGCTGACGTGCTGGACACGAGGTCGGCTCATCATATGCTCCTGCATCATAGCAGTACCAGCCGACCACACAACGGTGCGGGTCGGCACGAGACCGATGGCGTTGGTACGCGTCAAAATGCCAGAACGGAGTATACACGAGCGCTAGATGAGCGTCAAGCGTGCAACATCAAAGTCCTAATCTTGACACAGAATAATATAGACCTATAATAAACCGACTGTCGGTTTATTATTGCAGGGATAAGTACATTATGGCCCGCACTGTCAAAGAACAAGAGTATGCAGTCAAGCGCAATGAGATCCTTGATGTAGCGCAGCAGATGATCTATACCAAAGGGTATGAGCAGATAGTGATCCGCGATATTCTGGATGCGATCCAGATTTCTAAGGGGGCGTTTTACCATTATTTCGATTCGAAGCAGGCATTACTCGAAGCATTGATCGAACGCATGCAACAGGAGGTTGAGCAGATCCTGGTGACAATTGTTCACGACCCAGAACTGCCTGCGCTCAAGAAATTCCAACGCTTCTTTGATGTTACTGGCCGCTGGAAAACGGATCATAAAGCCTATCTGCTGGCACTGGTGCATATCTGGCACTCCGATGACAACGCGATTGTCCGTCAGAAGGTTCAGGCAAGTACGATTAAACATGTCGCACCATTGCTCACGCAGATCATCCAGCAGGGCATCACAGAAGGCATACTCACAACTCCATTTCCCGATCAGGTGGCTGCGATGATACTGTTTCTGTTACAGGGTCTCGGAGAGAGTTTTGTGGAATTGCTGCTCTCAACCGAGCCAAAGCTTGTTGCGTTGCAGCAGGCCAAACAGGTGGTTGCAGCCTATACCTATGCACTCGAAGGCCTGTTGGGAGCGCCAGAGGGTTCTCTGAATCTTGTTGATGCCGTAACACTTGGAGAGTGGTTTATCTGATCAAATGAGTATTGCACGGTGAACGCATTATCATTAGAGGTATGCAATGAGCACATCGATCAAACTGGCCTGGCGCAATATGTGGCGAAACTGGCGGCGCACGGCAATTGCGCTGGTAGCGATTGTGCTGGGGGTGATTCTGCTCCTGTTTTTTGATGGCCTGATCCATGGTTCAGATCAGGCCATCTTTGGCAATGCGGTGCGATTATATGGCGGCAATATTCAGATCCATGCCCAGGGCTTTCGCGTGAAGGCCAATCGGTTGCCATTGTTGCCATTAGAAGATGCCAATATGGTGCTGCAGATCGCCCGTGCAGAACCAGATGTCGTCGCCGCCGCACCACGGATCAATACTACCGGCATTGTGAGCAGCCATAGCGATGCGCTACCAGTTGGCATTACTGCCATTGATCCAACAGTGGAAGCATCAATCAGTTTGCAGGCCCAGAATATCAGCCAGGGGCGCTTTCTGCAGGCCAGTGATCGCGATACGATTCTGATTGGTCAAGGGCTTGCGGATCGGCTGCAGATTGGTCTCGGCGACCCTATTACGCTGGTGGGTCGCCGGAAAGATGAGTTTATGCGCCAGCATACGATGACTGTTGTGGGAATTTATAATCTACACATGCCAAATATAGAAAAAACCGCAGTCTTTATTATGCTTGCAGATGCACAAACGCTCTATAACCTGCGCGATCAAACAACCGAAGTGGTCATCTTCCTGAAAACAGTTGGTTCAGAAGAAACGACAATTAGTACGCTACAGGCCCAACTGCCTGGTAGTGAAGTCGATTCGTGGCAGACACTACGGCCAGAAATTCGACAGACGTTGGACACGAAGTTCGCCTTCTCCAGTTTCTTTGGTGTTGTGATTCTGCTGATTGCCAGCATTGGCATTCTCAACCTGATGCTGATGTCCGTTTTTGAACGCACCCGCGAGATGGGCGTACTAGCGGCATTGGGGATGAAGGGCTGGCAGATCACGAATTTGTTCCTGCTGGAAGGGGCAATGATTGGCATCGTTGGTGCAGTGATTGGTTGCAGCCTTGGCGCGCTATTGGTTTGGGGGGTTGGCCAGGTTGGCATCGATCTCTCATCGGCATCTGGCATGGGCGAGATCATGGCGTTGATGGGCAATCGCCTGTATCCCAGTCTTACGCTCACCGATCTGCTCAACCGTGGGGCACTGGTGATCATCATTGCAGCCATCGCGGCGCTCTACCCATCCTGGCAGGCCTCGCGCAAGGAACCAGCCCAGGCGTTACACCATGTCTAGCCAAATTAAAGACTCTTGCTCTCTTGTTCAATGACAAAAGAACAAGCGAACAAGCCGCACATTATTCAATGTGTATGTGTTCTTTCGATAAGGGGATCGTGTTATGCCACTACGCAAACTCTGGATCCTTGCGTACCGTGATTTGGGGCGTAACCGCAGGCGCTCGCTGATCACACTTATTGCAGTAGCGCTTGGCCTGGCGCTGTTAATTGTGATGAACGGGTTGATCGCCGGTATCACCGAGGATTCACTCCAGAACAGTATTCGGCTTAGAACTGGGCATCTTCAGATGCGGGCAACTTCGTATAACGAAGAAAAGCTGAGCCTGCAATGGAAGGATCTGCTTAGCGATCCAGATGGATTGGCGGCTCAGGCCGCTGCCCTACCCGAAGTCAAAGCAGCGGCTCCGGTATTATGGGCCAGCGGTATTCTGGCAACAACTGCTGATTCAGCCGGTTTGCAGGTGTATGGCATCGATACGGCATCACCGATCTATGCGCCAATTCGAGAGGGACTCGTCGCTGGCGCATATTTGCAACCAGATGATCGCAATGGGATTCTGATTGGCAAACGGTTGGCCGATAGCCTCAATATTGAGGTTGGGCGGAAAGTAAGCCTGGCGATCATCAGTTCCGATGGGCAGGTCGATGATGGCATATTCACGATTCGCGGGCTGTTTACCACTGGCATTCCCAGCTATGATCAGAGTGCAGCATTGATGCCGCTCTCCAAAGCTCAGGCGTTTACAAACACCGATGGCCGAGCCAGCGCAATCGTTATTCTGCTCAACACCCAGGCCGATAGCAATCGCGTTGCGGCGGCCTTACGTAGCCCCGATCTCAGCGTTCTGACATGGGCGGATCTCAATCAATTGTTTATCCAGGCGATCCAAACAGCAATGGGATTTTATGTGCTGCTCGATGCAATCGTGATGCTGATCGTTGCCGTGATTATTGCCAATACACTACTCATGTCGGTGTTTGAACGTATTCGCGAGATGGGTATCCTCAGCGCACTCGGCATGAAAGGGCAGCATGTGATGCAACTGTTTTTGCTGGAAGCCGCCAGCCTGGGATTGATCGGGATCAGCATTGGCATTGGACTTGGCCTGGCTGGGGTGGCCTATCTTGCGACAATCGGGATCAGGATTGGCGATAGCTATGCCAGTGCTGCTGGAACAAGTATCGCATTAGGCACCACAATGCGCGCCCGCTTTGATCTCGACATGTTTGCTCGTTTGTCGCTTGCGACATTGATCATTATCGTACTGGCCTCGCTCTATCCTGCATGGTTTGCCGCACGGCTGGAGCCAGCAGAAGCATTACGTTCATAACGAAGACAGCATTCAGGAGTCAGAAGTCAGGAGTCAGAATGGCTGGCTCATCAGAAAGGCCATGCGCTCGTTCAACGTAGCTCAATACTTCTGCTCTTTGCTAGAGTGCATCAGTAAGCGTTTGTATTCAATCACAGAAACTCAATCATTCTAAAGCTGTTCTCAATACGCAAAGGAAGTAGTAATGGAAGCCATTCAGGTAGAACATGCCACGAAAGTGTATCATATTGGCAAGACCGAAACGCATGCGCTCAACGATATTACGCTAAACATTGCGGAAGGCGAGTTTACCGCACTGGTTGGGCCATCCGGCTCTGGCAAAACAACCCTGCTGCAATTGATCGGCTGCCTGGATAAACCCGATCAGGGGGTTGTGAAAATTCGAGGCCAGGATGTGACCCGCTTCGATGCAAACCAGCGTGCCGATCTGCGGCGGACGAGTATTGGCTTTGTGTTTCAGTTTTTTGCTCTGATCCCGGTACTGACTGCCTACGAGAATGTCGAATTACCATTATTACTCGGCAATATGAAGGCAAGTGAGCGGCATGAGCGCGTGACCGATCTGCTCAACGCGGTGGGGCTTGCGGATCGCGCCGATCACCGGCCCGATCAAATGAGTGGTGGCGAACAGCAGCGCGTGGCGATTGCGCGTGCATTGGCAACCCGGCCAATTCTGGTGCTTGCCGATGAGCCAACAGCCAATCTGGACACCGCCAATGGCCAGCAGGCCATGGAGATCATGCGCAAGCTCAATCAAGAAACCGGCACCGCATTCGTGTTTGCCACCCACGATCCCCGCGTCGTCGCATATGCACGGCGGGTTGTCGAAATGCGTGATGGCGGTATCGTCGATGATGGGATGCACCCAGCATAAATTGTTACTCGATTATCTCCAACCAAACGGAGGCATGCAATGCGAAAGATACTCATTGCAGTCGTTATCGTGTTGCTCATCGGCAGTGGCCTAGCGGCTATATTCCTGCGCGGCGGGGCATCGGCGGCAAACGCGACACCTGCAGCGGCGACACCAACAACCCTTGCGACAAAACCATCGGCAGGCGGGGCATTAGCATCAGAAGCTCGGGTTGTGCCGATCCGCAGCGCTGCACTGAGCATGCCAATCGGTGGAGTTGTTGCCGAGATTCTGGTTGCCGAGAGTGATCACGTGCAGGCTGGCCAGGTGTTGGTGCGGCTCAACCAATCGCGCAGTGAAGCAACAATCGCACAGGCCGAAGCGGAACTGGCACAGGCGCAAGCAGCCGATCAGAAACTGCAGTCTGGCACAACACCAGAGCAAATCCGCATTGCGGAAGCGCAGCTCCGTGCGGCCCAGGCTCAACTTCGCCAGGCCACTGGGGGTGTGACCACTGCTGATCAGGCGGCACTTGCGGCTCAACTCAGCCAGGCCCAGGCACACCTGAGAACAGTACAGGCAGGCCCAACGCGAACCGCACTGCAAGCTGCCCAGGCGCAATTGGCCCAGGCGCAGGCCAACCTGACGACACAGCGCAATCAACTCTCGGCAGCCAAGACAAACGCTCGGCTGCAGATCGAGCGCAACACCAGTGAATTGACCAAGGCTCAATCGAACTATGCAGCGGCACTGCAGAACTGGCGGTATGTGCAGGAAACAAACCAGGATCCGATCACGCCATGGCTGGGGATCGACCCAAAGACTGGCGAGAAGATCGCCAATAAACTCGGCGATGCACAGCGCGAGCAGTATTATGCTGCGTATATCCAGGCCGAAGCAACAATGCATACTGCCGAAATCGCCATTCAGCAGGCTCAAGTAGCCTATGATGTTGCACATCAGACAGAAGAAAGTGGTATCCAAGCCGCCGAGCAACAGGTGGCAATCAGCCAGGCCAATCTCGATAAACTACGCGCTGGTGCCACTGCCGATGATCTTGCGGCAGCACGCGCTCAGGTAGCGATCAGCCAGGCCAACCTTAGCAAACTAGATGGCGATCAGCACAGCGGCACACTCGATGCGGCCAAGGCAGCGGTGGATCAGGCCGAAGCCAACCTTGCAATGCTCCAATCTGGGACATCGAAGGATGATCTTGCGGCAGCAGATGCCGCAGTGCAGCGCGCTCAGGCTGCACTCAAGCTAGCGCAGATCGGCAGAGCGGATAGTGAGCTACGCGCACCATTCGATGGGACAATCGCGGCAATTGATCTGAATATTGGTGAATATATTGCGCTCGGCACGCCAATTGTGCAACTCGCCGATCTAACATCCTGGCAGATCGAGACAACCGACCTCACCGAGCGAAATATTATCCGAGTTCATGAGGGCAGCCAGGCCACAATAACCTTTGATGCGATTGGCGGCCTGGAACTGCCTGGCACCGTCAGCCATATCCGCGCATTGGGTGAAGCCAAACAGGGCGACATCACCTATGCCGTTGCGATCAAACTAAACCAGCAGGACCCACGGTTACGCTGGAATATGACAGCCTCGGTGACGATTGATCAATAAGCCTACTGAATCCGCATCAGATCCGGGTTATTGCACGCGCGTCGCCCGATTTTGGACATATCGTGCCATTCGCCCTTGATTTTGACGCGCACGATATCGGCGGTAAAATCGTTATTGGTGCCTTCCTCATCACTATTCGAAAACAGCGAGGCACCAACACCATAGATATCGACGGGAACACCCAGATCCTCAAAGCGCCGGATCTTCTTTGGCCCAAACCCGCCAGTCACAACGATGCGCACATCACGGCACCACTGGCGGGCACGTTCCTGCCATTCGGCAGGGATATTCCAGTTCTTCCAGGCATCATCGATCGCCTGACGCAATATAAACACCAAGCGGGGCGTTACCCCCAGATCCAGCGCTGGATCGCCAAGCGGAGGCACACTGACATCGCGCTGTGAGCCGCTGGTATCGGGGCGTACCCCGAACAATTTGTAGCGCTGCGCCTCAGCAATCTGGTTGCCATCGGTCAATTCACGGTAGCGTGCAAACATGGCATCCATCACCGCCAGGGTTGTGCCAACACAATCATTATCAAAGTCGATCAGTGCGATGCGTGGGATCTCAACAGGGCGTGCCTCCGAGAAGGCCAGCATACATTCGACGGTATCGCCAAGGAAGCTAGCAATTGCCGCATGGGCAATCGTTCCGCCGCCCAACCCGCCCCACCAATCACCCTGGGCATCGGTGGAAATAAATGAACCAAGATCATGGCCAGAATCCTGATTAAAGCGCTGAACCGCAATATTGTATGCGTATCCATCAGCGGCCTGAACTTCGTGGGCATCAAAGCGTGCCGGGAAGAACAATACTGGCTTGCCACGTGCAGCAACAAGCACATTATAGACATTCGTCGCAATCCGGGTTGCCCGAGTGAGCGCACCAAGGGTCGGCGTCTCAAGCAATGCAAAATCCCGATAGCGGCCACGCGCCTTGATCACTGGCTGAATATTGAGTGGATCGCCACTGTAGCGTGCAAGTGCGCCATCATGCACAGCCTCAACTTCGAGTGACTCATAGGTATTGACAAATTGCCCCTGCTCATCGACATACCCAGTGCATAGCTCCAGCATTGCCAGGGCTTTATCGACTCCCGCAACGACAGAGAATGGCTTACGCCGTGTAAACCACTGCATCTCCACTTCCAGGTTGCCAATATCGATCCCGTGTGCATCAATCCCACGGGCCGCCAAACGACTGGAACTACCACCAAACGCATAGTTTCGCTGTGCTAAAACCGTCAACATCCCAGTAATATTCTCAAAATACTTATCCGAATACCATCCAGCCCGCATGCGCTCGGCATCGATCTTGAAGCTGGCACTCGGAATACGCTGATTGTCAAACATACTCATGGTGGTTCTCCATTTATTGTTAAATTGACACTATAAGTGTATACGATGGATAATGGCTTGTCAAGAGGCAATTGAGGAATGATGAAGAAAACCTTAACACAGTATTCAGGAGACAGGAGTCAGAAGTCAGAAGACCAAATACCCCGACCGCCTGACTAGGTGACAATGTGACCAGGTGAACAAAATCAGGGAGCGTGTAGGGTGCGAACCGATGTGTCCACCCGCAACGTAACAATATCGTGTCGGGTATCTACAACGCAACGGCATCGTGTTCGTCGAACAAGCCACCAACCTGAATTCATTGCAGCCGAGGCAGGACCAACCAATGTTCGCGGGCCACAAGCATTCTTTGAATCAAAAAAAGAATAAGTAGGGCGCATAGCTGCCCGAACAAGCCATCACCATTGCTTGATCACAGGGGTTAGAAGATGTGTGCAGATAGCTATGGCCGAAGCCGCACCTTGGTCCAATCCTGGGCAACCAAGCCATTCGGGGTAATGACGAGGCCCTCAACCCGTGGATTCAGCAGCATATTGAATTTCGGGTAGAAGAGTGGCAGCCAACCGACTTTATCGATGGCAATCTGTTCGGCCTGAACATAGAGTTGCAGGCGTCGTTCGATCTGGGCACGATCGCCTAGTTGATCCGCTTCTGCGACCAATTGATCAAACTGCGGATCGGAGAAATGACCATTATTATTGGCGGTATTGCTCTGGAGTTGCTGCGAAAGAAAATTATGCGGGTCAGGGTAATCGGCTCCCCACACGCTATAGTAGATCTGTAAGCCAGTTTGCGGAGCACGGTAGGTATCATCAAGCCGTTTGCTGAAACTATCCAGATCAAGTGGTTCAAGGCGAACCTTGATATCCAGATTTGTTTCCCACATCTGCTTGAGTGCTGTGGTGACGGCCACATTATCGCCCTCAATCGCAAAACTCAGGGTCACTTCTGGCAATCCCTGGCCACCCGGAAAGCCAGCCTCGGCTAATGTCAGTCGAGCCGCCTTTGGATCAAAGGCCAACGGCTGGATCGGCAATTGGGTGCCGAGCAACCCAGTTGGCAGGATTCGATCAGCCGCGATACCATTATTATGCAATGGCCCTGTCACCAGCGCCCGTTTATCGGTCGCCAGCGCAAATGCCCGCCGTAGGGTAGGATTATCGAATGGCGCTAGGCGATTATTAAACCCAACATAGCGTGTTGCAAGGATAGCAGCGGTCTGGAAACCGGGTAAGCTCTGGGCCTGGCTCACAAATGCCGATGGAACCGGCGATTGCCAACTGCCCATAATATCGACTCTACCAGCGCGATACTGTTCAAACGATACACCACTATCCGGATTAAATGGCAGCGCAATTTTAGGAACACCCGGTATGCCCCGCCAATAGCGTTCGTTCGCAACCAACAGCACCTGATCACCACGCTTGAGCTCCTGGACACGATATGGCCCGGTACCATAGGCACGCACAGCCCAATCGTCGCCGCTCTCGACTAATGCACGCGGGACGACATAGGTATATGGGTAGACCAACTGCGCCAAAAAATAGGCCAATGGCGCATCAAGAGTAATCTCCAGATGGCGTGGATCAACTGCTCGCACACCGCTTGCCGTGCGGGTGCGCTTCTCGATCACATCCCGCGCCCCGACAATATGGCTGAGTTGTGCTGGCGCACCATAGGATGACGTCTCGGGTGCGAGCGCACGATTGATTGAGTAGACCCAATCTTCCGCTGTTACGGCAGTACCGTCGGCAAATGTCAGCCCATCGCGGATAGTGAACGTATAGATCTTACCATCATCACTGACCTTCCAATCCGAGGCGCCATCCGGCTGAACCTCCATTTGTTCATCCAGGCGTACCAACCCTCCAAAAACGAGGCTGAGCACCGTCACCGATGGCAGGCCGCCGGGGCGAGCTGGATCTATCACTGCCAGATCACTAATTCCCTCCAACGACCAGCGCAGCGTATCGGCAGGAGCCGGAATGGTGGGCGTCAGATCCGGCATGGCTGTTGGTTGTGCTGTTGGCGGGAGGTTGGGTGGAGTGTTCGAGGTGCAGGCAGCCAGCGTTATCAGAAAAGCAAGCACTATGGCCAATAATCGTCTGGACGGGTGCATACATTGTATCCGCTCTTATTCACAAATCGATTGATGGACAATAGCTCATAAACGCGAACTATTCTATTATCTCGAAAGCACGGACGCGACATATCGCGTCCTGCGCATCGCAACCCTTCAAACGCGATATATCGCGTCCCTGCGCATTGCACAATATATAATGTATTATTCGGTACCTGATACAAGCTTTTGCAGTTCGTACAATCGTGTAAGCGCATCGAGTGGAGTCAGTTCATTGACATTCATTCGACGTAATTGTTCAAGCGCTGGATGCGATAGGCTATTGAACAAGGCCAGTTGATTATCCGCAGCCTGTTGTGGCACCCGTTGCTTCATAGTAGAGGCGCGCCGTTCTACAGGCGGGCGGCCCTCTAATTCGCTCAGTAACTCTGTTGCACGGCGGATCACCCCACGCGGAATTCCAGCAAGTTCCGCGACATGAATACCATAGGATCGATCAGCACCGCCAGCGCGCAGTTCGTGCAGAAACACAACCTGACCATCCTGCTCAATTGCCGCAAGATGGTAGTTCTTGACTCGTGGCAACAGCCCTTCCAGTGCCGTCAACTCGTGGTAATGGGTCGCAAACAGGGTTCGGCAGCCGAGGCGTGGTTCGTTATGAATATACTCAAGCACTGCTCGTGCAATTGCTAACCCATCATAGGTGCTGGTGCCACGCCCAACCTCATCAAGAATAATCAGGCTGCGCCTGGTGCTCTGCAACAGCAACGCGGCGGTCTCGGTCATCTCGACCATAAACGTGCTCTGGCCGGTAGCGATATCATCCTGGGCACCAATACGAGTAAAGATCCGATCAACCAGCCCGATTTCGGCTGTATCGGCTGGCACATATGAGCCAATCTGTGCCATCAGCGCAATCAGGGCCACCTGGCGCAGATAGCAGCTCTTTCCCGCCATGTTCGGGCCAGTCACCAGCATAATCTGCTGCAGATCGGTATCGAGATCGGCACCATTGGGAATAAATGCCTCATCGAGCGTCCGCTCAACCACCGGATGGCGGCCATTGACGATCCGCAGGCGGGTGTCGTCGTGCAGGCTCGGGCGCACATAGCGCCCACGTACTGCCGCTTCGGCAAGCCCGGCATACACATCGGTTTCTGCTAGGGCACGAGCCATGGCTAACAGGCGTGGCCCATGTTCGGCAACCTCAGCCGCAACCCGCGCAAAGGCCCGCCGCTCATATTCAACCAACCGTTGCTGGGCATTCTCGACGATTTCCTCATACTGTTTGAGGGTTGGCGTAATATAGCGCTCACCGCTCGTCAGCGTCTGCTTGCGGATATAATCAGATGGCACCTGATCGGCATAGGTTTTGGCAACTTCAATATAATAGCCAAACACCTTGTTATAATCAACCCGCAGCCCCTTAATGCCGGTTCGCCGCTGCTCAACCGCTTCCAGATCGCTGATCCACTGCTGAGCATCTCTACTCGCACGAACGATGGTATCCATCAGCGGCTCATACCCAGGCCGAATCACGCGCCGTGGCTTCTCGCCGTTTTCCTCAGCAGCACGCAGATAGTTGGAAGCACCCAACAGGGCCGGCGGATCATCATCAATCGCCGTTTCGAGCAGAGCCAGAACATCGGCACATGCATCAAACCCAGAAGCAACCACACGCCGACGTAAAGCAACAGGGGCTGCCGCTATAGAAGCAAGCGCTTTGGCTGGTGCTGGCGCAACAATCTGAATAGCTTCAAGCTCATCATCATCTTCGCCAAACAGATCATCACCATCGTGGCGGGCCTGCACCCTGCGCTTGGCTTCACGCTGCTCACGCAGGCTGAGCGTCGGCGGCTTCGGCTGAGCATCAGGAACTGAAATCTCTGCTTCTGCCAACAGCAGATCATCCTGTTCTGTATCATCTAATTCGGGCTGCACTTCCGCTTCGGCTTCAAATGGTGGCAACCAGCCATTGAGGCGCGCAATCAGCGCCGGTAACATCCGTAGCCCTTCGCGCAACCGAACCATATCGCGTGGGGTGGCGACGGCAGTACCCTGCATGATCCGATTCACCGCTCGTTCCATATCGCCAACCTGCTTCAGCAATTCGCGGATCTCCGCCCGCAGCAGGGTATCATCGGCAAAATGGGCGATGGCATCCTGGCGTGCCAGCAGCTTATCGAGCTCAAGCAGTGGCTGCGCGATCCAGCGCCGCAATGTTCTGGCCCCCATTGGCGTACGTGTCTGATCCAACACGCTAACCAACGAGCCCTTGGCCCGCCCGCCCGAACCCTCCAGCAGCTCCAGGTTTCGGCGCGTCTGCGGATCGAGTACCATCGTTTCGCCAATAGCATAGACCCGCAGCGTGCCAATATGGGTGATCGCCCCAGCCTGTGTTTCTTCTAAATACTGAACAGCAGCCCCAGCAGCTCGAGCCGCCAGTGGTTTATCGGCCAGGCCAAACCCAGCGAGTGAACTGGCTCCCAATTGGCGCAACAATGCCTCGCGGGCCGTGCGTGCTTCCCAACGCCAGGCAGGAACAGCCGTGATATGACCATGGGCCCAACGAGCTGTATTCTCGCGCTCAATTCGCCGCGCAACCCGCTCGCCAGGCAACAGCAGATCGCGCTCCTCCTTCGACATAAACTCAAGATCCTGCGTCAGCCGGGCACTCACAGGCTCCAACCCAACCAACCGCAGTTCTGGCTTGTCGGCAACTAGAATCTCGGCAGCCTGAAGCCGCGCAAGCTCGCTCTGCGCCTGTATGGCCGCCCGATCACCAGTTAATTCTGTTGCCGCAAATTCGCCGGTGCTCAGATCGACATATGCAATTCCGACCTTGCCACCATCTGCGATAATCGCAGCAAGATAGTTATTCTGTTCGGCGGATAGAAGGCCCGGCTCAATAATCGTTCCTGGCGTCAGCACCCGAATAATTTTGCGATCAACCATGCCCTTGCCGCCAGTGCCCTGTTCGAGGCCAGCAGCAAATACCGAACGCGGGCGAGTATCGGAGCGGCTCGATGCCGTTTCCGAGATCTGTTCGGCAATTGCAACCCGATAGCCAGCCTTGACCAATTCGCCAGCATAGCGCTCAATGGCATGGTATGGCATGCCCGCCATCGGGCATTTCACGCGCTCTTTTGAACCCTTCCGAATGGCAAATTCCTTCGATGTAAGCGTGACACTCATCAACTCGGCGATCAGCTTCGCATCATCATCGAAGGCCTCATAGAAATCACCCATGCGGTAGAACAGGACAGCATCGGGTGCGTCGGCCTTCAGGCCGCGATATTGCATGTACCAATCGTGTAGCTCAAACGTGGGGAATTCGCGCTCAAGAAGTGTGCGTAGGGCTCGGCGATCCAGGCTCATAGTTACTCCGGTTTCGTCAGTAACCGCACGGATTACAATCCGGCGGCTTGCATCTCAATCGAAAGTCGCGGACTCACGACTGGACACGATTGGCTGACTGATAGGCAGCCCGCCAGCATCACGTCTAGCGACACTGGCATGGTATTTGGCCGCAATGTTCCGGGCAGCGTTCAGATCGGCATGCAGTTCAACACTACAGTTCCGACACACAAAACGCCCGCGCGAACGACGGTTGTTGCGGGCGACATGCCCACAGCAGCTACAGGTCTGCGAGGTATGTCGCGGGTCAACCGCAACCACCGTACACCCGCGTTCTTCGGCCTTATACGCGATAAAGGTGCGGAGTTGAGCAAACGACCAACCATGAATCAGGCGGCTCGTTGCGGTCTTTCGTCTGACCTTGCTTCGTTTCCGAATGTCGGTCAGACTCTCGATCACAATCGTGCTGCCTGATTCAACCGAGCCGGCAATCTGCTTACTCAGAACATGATCGCAATCGCGCCGGAAACGGACTTGGCGCGAGCGCACTCGCTTCAAGTGACGCTTGGCGCTTCTCGTGCCCTTCCGTTGCAACGCTCGTTTTCGATGAAACAGCTTGCCTTCAATCGCCTTCCATGCCCGCTTGCCCAGGAAGTGATTATTGGATGTCACCGCAGGTCGCACAATCCCCAGGTCAACACCCGTAACTTGTTCGGTTGGTGCAATGTCCGGAGCGGGAACTGTCACAACAATATGCAGCCACCAGGAGCCATGTCGGAACAACAGATCGGCGGTATCCGTCGGATAACCCGCCCATTTCGCGCTATGGTCGGGGATGGTGAAGCGGATGGTCTGCCGTGCGCCAACCAAAGAAATGCGTACCGTCTGACTCTCCCAATCAACACGGTAGGTATGCACGTTATAGCGCGGCGGGCACATGTCTGAGTGTGGCATGCGAACCTTGGCGTCGGGCTTCTTTCGCAGTGCAAATGCGCTTTTGACCGCTTCCGCAGCCTTGGCACGAGCGGTATTGATCAGATTGCTGTTCAGATCGGGCAGTTCCGCCCGTACGGCATAGTACGCCAAATAATGCAGCTTCGTGGCGTTGCTGATGCCCGCGTCCCATCCGAACTGGACAAACCGATTGAACGCAGCGGTAAACAATCGGCTTGTCTCAGCCAGGAACTCCGCTTGCGCGTGCGAGGGGTTCAGTTGTACCCGTAGTGTTCGTTGCATAGTGTTGATTCTAACCTGCAACGAAACATGTTGCAAGAACGTGTGTTCGACACGGCTCCCGATTGAACGTGGATGCGGTTCATTGCGCCGTGCCCAATTCTTCCCCACGGTCTCAAGACCGGGGGCTACCTTAGGGTTTTTCGGTGTATAAACTCGTTTGGTTTATTATAGCATGCACACCTGGTTAGCACAAATGTTTCATGGCCGTAGACGCAAAATCTTGCGTCTCTACGGCCCGCCCTGTCACCCTTCACGGTTATGGTAAAAACCCACGTGTCCGCAGCTCTTCGCTACCCATAAGTCCGAGCAGAATCTCATAGGCAGTACCACGCAATTCAGGATGATACTCAAGCCGCTCCCGTTCGAGCCATTGCGTGAGATATGTTTTGCCATCCGTCGCGCTCTG
>JBBQSD010000067.1:0-29901 GCA_038214135.1 Chloroflexales bacterium
CCTCGTGAGGGGACGGAAACGTGGACATTACATCTGTAATGTCCATAGCATGGGGAACTCAGAATGGCCTCAATCCTCGTGAGGGGACGGAAACCCCACGGGTGCGGGCGATTATGGGCCTGAAACAGCAGGCTCAGAATGGCCTCAATCCTCGTGAGGGGACGGAAACTTAATTCAGGAAGCGTATCTTCCAGCAGGTCGAGTTGCTCAGAATGGCCTCAATCCTCGTGAGGGGACGGAAACGACTCTAGTTCGGGAACGCATGTCGCTGGCACGACGCATCCGACTCCGATTCGCGAACGCATGTCGACCACCGACGCCAATCGTATGTTTAGTGCGCCCCGCGGAGAGGGGATTACGACACGGCGCTGGGCCATGCGGTGATCAATGCGGGCGTAGCAGGCACCCGATGGATAGAACGTGTCGCGGGCGGGAGGTGCCTGCTACGCCCCTACGATCATTGTTATCGGTGTATGATGATTGCGCAGCGCTGTGACCGATGCGGGCGTATGATTGGCGCTGGTGGCGTATCGCCCGCAGCTGTGGCATGATCAACGAGCCTTGGCAGGCCACCAACATCCATTCCGCGTCGGGCACCCTCTGGGTGCCGTAGCGCCTGCCGCTCGGAGGGTGCAGGCAACCGGGTGCCCTCTGGGCGGGAACGGTTCCTTGCCGCCTGCCGCACGCAGCGGCATTCACATAACAGTGCTAGCGGCAAAAAATGCTAGCCGCGCACAGCGGCAGAAACCCATGCACAGCACCCTATTGTGGTGTATCATTTATAGTACGAACATGCACAAGAAAGAACTATATATGACAACACTACTGCCTCCTGATATGAGCCTTGGCGTTGTTTCGCTCAGCGTTGCCGATCTGCAACGTTCGCTTGCCTATTACCAGGAACATATCGGTTTGGCCTTGCAACAGCGCGATGGTTCGATTGCGACGCTTGGCGCTGGTGATCGGCCATTGTTGCGTTTGCACGAGCAGCCTGGTGCGCAGCATATACAGCGTGCGACGGGCCTGTATCATTATGCGATACGGGTGCCATCACGGCTTGAACTGGCACGGGTGATCCAACATTTCATTCAGGGCGGCACACCGATCGATGGTGCATCGGATCATACCGTCAGCGAGGCGTTGTATCTCTCTGATCCAGATGGCCATGGGATCGAAATCTATCGTGATCGGCCACGCAGCGATTGGTATGATCCACAGGGCAAATTCCTGATGAATACGCTTGCGCTTGATGTTCCCGGCATTATGGCCGAACTAAATGCGGCAACACCGGATTGGGCTGGGCTGCACCCAGATACCGATATGGGCCATGTTCATCTGCAGGTTGCCAATATTCCAGCAGCCGAACAATTCTATCTTGGTGTGCTCGGATTTGAGCGTATGGTCAATATGGGCTCGGCCAGTTTTGTCAGTGCTGGTGGCTACCATCACCATCTTGGCATGAACACCTGGGCTGGCGTTGGCGTCCCGCCACCACCGCCACATGCTGCGCGCCTGCTGAGCTATGAGATCAATCTGCCAACCAGCGCATCATTCAATACGCTGCTGGATCAGATCCGCGCCGCCGATCTGCCGATCACGGAAACTGATGCAGGCTGGGTGATTCGTGATCCATCGCAGAATACGATTGTGTTACGCACGATCTAACCCTTGCCGCATGGAGTAGAGCAGCATGATCGATGAATCAATCATACCAACTCAGCTTGCCGCTGCCGATCATCTGCGTCGGGCAGGGCAGCACCAGGCTGCCTGTAATCTGCTGGTGGAACTTGCCACTGCTCATCCTGGATCTGGTACTGTACAGTATGCTACTGCCTGTATTCACGATTTCCTTGGCCTGGAAGCACAGGCAGTGCCCTATTATCTGGCAGCAATTGCAGCCGGGCTCGATGACGAGGAGTTGCGCGGTGCGTACCTGGGGCTTGGCAGCACCTATCGCACCCTTGGCCGCTATGCTAAATCTGAACAGACGCTGCTGGCAGGGTTGGTGCGCTTTCCAGATGCAGTTGAACTCCAGGTGTTCCTGGCGATGACATCCTATAATCTTGGGCGGCACCACGATGCTGTGGCAAATTTATTACGGGTGATTGCCGAGACCAGCGCTGATCCGGCGGTGCATGGCTATGCACGCGCTATCCGCTTGTATGCCGATGATCTGGATCGGATATGGGATGAGTGAAACACCGGCTCCGCGCCTCTCACGCGGGATTAGTGCAGCGCTGTTGGCTGCGGCATTATTTGGGGCAAGCACCCCGCTGACCAAACTACTCGGTGGGGTTTCACCACTGATACTGGCGGGGCTGTTATACCTTGGCTCTGGCCTGGGGTTGGCCGTTGTGCGTTTTGCCCTACGCCGCAGATCTGCGACGGTGCCGATTGAGCGCCGCGATTGGCCGTGGCTGCTTGGCGCAATTGTTGCTGGCGGCGTGATCGGGCCAATATGCCTGGTTCTGGGGCTGCGTGCCACGCCTGGTACCACCGCAGCATTGCTGCTGAACCTTGAGGGCGTGTTTACTGCCCTGTTAGCCTGGTTGGTGTTCCGTGAGGCCGCCGACAAGCGCATCGTGCTTGGGATGGTTGCCATCGTTGCCGGTGGAGTTGTTCTGGCATGGCAACCAGGCAGCGGCTTTGCCTTAGCTCCAGGGGCATTATTGATTATTGCTGCTTGTGCTGGCTGGGCACTCGATAATAACCTGTTACAGCGAGTTACATCCGGCGATGCACTGCAGATTGCGAGCCTGAAGGGGTTAGTTGCAGGCAGCGTGAACCTTGGGTTGGGGTTGGCGTTTGGCCAATCGCTGCCGCCATTTCCGTTGATAATTGGTGCCGCGTTGGTCGGATTGATTGGCTACGGGCTGAGCCTGGTATTGTATGTTGTTGCCTTGCGGGCGCTTGGTACGGCTCGGACGGGCGCGTATTATGCAGCCGCGCCATTCATTGGTGTTGGGATTTCGGTGGCATTGCTTGGTGAATCGGTGACGATCCAACTGCTGGTTGCTGGAGTCTGTATGGGTATTGGGCTGTGGCTACATCTCAGCGAGCGCCATGGCCACGACCACGACCACCTGGTGGTTGAACACACCCATGGCCATACCCATGATCTACACCATGCCCATGACCACGGGCCGGATATGGCCACCACGGATGGACATGCCCATATGCATGCCCATACGCCACTCATCCATATGCATCCACACTACCCGGATATTCATCATCGTCATGGACATGAATCAGATTCGTTGATCGTCGGAGAGACTCACCAATGACAACATTCGATTGGTCGATATGGGAAGGGCGGATCACTGCCTTCCTTAATCAGCAACTCACAGCCGATCCTGCCCATGATCGTGAACATATCCGCCGAGTTGTGGTGAATGCGACGCTGCTGGCGCACGCTGAACAGGCCGATACTGCTATCGTCCTGCCTGCCGCATGGCTGCACGATTGCGTACTGGTTCCGAAGGATTCGCCACTGCGCTCGCGTGCATCATCGCTGAGCGCTGAAGCAGCAATCACCTTCCTGCAATCGATTGGCTACCCAATGGTGTATCTGCCAGCGATTCGCCATGCTATTGAGGCACATAGTTTTTCGGCAGGGATTAGGCCACGAACACGCGAGGCCATGATCGTTCAGGATGCGGATCGATTGGATGCCATTGGCGCGATTGGTGTCGCACGTTGCCTGATGCTCAGCGGTGCAATGGGCCGGCGGTTGTATGATCCAGACGAGCCATTTCCGCAACAGCGTGCAACTGATGATCTCACGAACAGTATCGATCATTTTTTCACCAAACTGCTGCGATTGGCGGATCAGATGAACACACAGGCTGGGCGCGCAGAGGCCCAATCCCGCACCGCCTATATGCGTGCATTTCTGCAACAGCTCGGCCACGAGATTGGGCAGCCGTTTGCGTAGGAGTCAGGAGTCAGGAGTCAGGAGTCAGGAGTCAGGAGTCAGGAGTCAGGAGTCAGGAGTCAGGAGTCAGGAGAAGAATTCCGCCGATTAGACGCAAGAACCTTGTAAAAGCGAGTCATTCTGACTCCTGACTCCTGAATACTCACCCTTAGCGTTCCGGCGTCCACGCAATCAGCGCTCCGGCCACCCAGGTTGGTGGCGGCGAGTTGTACAGTTCTGTCGCATCGGTATAGGTCAGATCGAGGATCTCGCCATGCATTGGTCCGCGCAGATAGCGAACGACCTGGCCTGCATCGCGGGCATCGCTTTTTGCGCTGACACAATGCTGATTGTAGCCCCAGTAATCACCCTTGCCCAGAATGTCGATGCCCTCCTGAATACGTCGGCGTGCTAACCCTAGGCCGCTCTCATCTGGTGGCAGTGTTTCTTCTGGAGGAGTGCCATAGCCAATCCCATGGTGGAATGGATCGGCGGTGGTGACGATCACGGCGTTTTTGGCGATCTCCTGTAATTCTTCGATGCCAGGCAACTGTTCGGGTTTGCCGCCTGCCAGATACGGGTAACGTTCAATCACCCGTGGCCCTTTAACGCCTCGCCTGCGCGTTTCCAGTTCCCAGAAGAACCGCCAACTATACAATGCATGATCGCCACGCCATTCCTCGCGCCCATCCAACCCTGGCCCTTGAATGCCCCAGAACTGCTCGGCAGAAGGGCTGCCACCAGCCGCTACCCGCTGACGCGCCTGCTCCATTTCTTCGGTGAAGGCGTGGAGGACACTTACTACCAGCACTGTATCGGCACCGCTATCGAGGCTGGCATGTACAGCCGCTGCGATCTGATGGCCGCAATCGGCAACGCCAGCATGTGGAAACACGACACCACCACCGCTACGCAGCAATGGCGCAAGATCCCACAGGCGGGCCTGCTCAAGCTGGCGGATGGCTCCCGCTTCGCCAAGGGCGACATGCTCGGCGGCGTATTGAACGTGAATCTTCTGCTGAAGGCTGCCTGGTTTGAAGGTCATGAGGTGTTCCTTTGCTGAATGGTTGCCTTGACTGAGTGACTGTCTTGACATGATCACCTCGTGAAGGGGTGACATGGTGACATATACTTAGTTGAAGCTGTACAACATCAATCAGGAACAATCACTATGTCACCATGTCACCTTATCACCATGTCAGGCATTACGATTGTACCATTCATTCGGTCTAGAGCTAGCTGAGGAAGGTTCGATCATTCTGCGGTTCTGGGGGTTTTGGTTGTGTCATGGCATTCTGACTCGTGACTCCTGAATACTCGGTTCTTGGTTCTCGGCTCTCGATCCGTTGCCTGATATGCTACAATATGCAGCACCGTTGATTATTGATTGATCTATTCTGCGACCGCAACATATGCTAATGAGGGCCAGATGACCGAATTGCATGGCTTTGAGCTGATCGAAACGCGCACACTCCCTGAGTTGAACACCACTGCACGACGCTTCCGCCATACTGCTACCGGCGCTGAGTTGCTTTCGCTTGAGAACGACGACGAAAATAAGGTATTCGGGATTAACTTCCGCACACCGCCAGCCGATTCAACGGGTATTGCCCATATTCTGGAACACTCCGTGCTGTGTGGTTCGCGCAAATACCCACTCAAGGAACCATTTGTTGAACTGCTCAAGGGCTCATTGCAGACATTCCTGAATGCGATGACCTACCCAGACAAGACGTGCTACCCGGTTGCTTCCACCAATGTGCAGGATTTCTATAACCTTGTCGATGTGTATCTCGATGCAGTTCTGCATCCGCTGATCACCCCCGAGATCCTGCAACAGGAGGGTTGGCACTACGAGCTGACGACGGTTGACGAACCGTTGCGCTATAAAGGCGTGGTGTTTAATGAGATGAAGGGTGCCAACTCATCGCCCGAACGGGTATTGTATCGAACCGCCCAGAGTTCGCTGTACCCCGGCCATACCTATGGCGTCGATTCGGGTGGTGATCCCCTGCATATCCCTGATCTGACCTATGAGCAATTTAAGTTGTTCCACGAAACCTTCTATCATCCATCAAATGCCTTCATCTATGTGTATGGCGATGATCCACCAGAGGAACGGTTGCGCCTGCTGGATAGCGTGTTGAGCGAATTTAGCCGCCGTGAGGTCGATTCGGCCATTCCACTGCAGCCGCGCTTCGATGAGCCACGCCGTGTGGTGCAATCGTATGCCGCTAGCGCTCAGGATACCGCCAAGGGCTATGTGACGCTCAACTGGATGTTTGATGAAGTCACCGATGCGGAACTGAGCCTGGGCCTTAGTGTGCTTGAACATGTGCTGATCGGCACAACTGCCGCGCCGTTGCGTAAGGCGCTGATCGATTCGGGCCTGGGTGAGAATATGGCTGGTGGCGGGCTGCAGGAGTTGCGCCAGATGTGGTTCTCGGTTGGCCTCAAGGGTGCCGATCCAACAAAGGCCGATGCTATCGAACAACTGATTCTGGAAACACTGGCAACCTTGGTGCGCGACGGCATCGATCCAGCAACAACCGAAGCCTCATTCAATACGATTGAGTTCGCGCTGCGTGAGAACAATACTGGTTCCTACCCACGCGGTCTCTCGCTGATGCTGCGGGCGCTGAATACCTGGCTGTATGCTGGCGATCCATTTGCCCAACTGGCCTTTGAAGCACCACTCGCCGCCATTCGGCAGCGGCTCAACCAGGGCGAGCACTATTTTGAAGGCCTGATCGAGCGCTTTCTGTTGCACAACCAGCATCGCACAACCGTTGTGTTACAGCCAGATGCCGAACTGGGTACGCGAGTCAAGGCCGCTGAAGAGACGCGGCTGGCTGGTATTCGGGCGCAGATGACCCCCGATGATATTGCGGCGGTGATTGCCAATACGGCCCGTTTGAAAGAACTCCAGGAGGCACCCGATTCGCCAGAGGCACTGGCCGCATTGCCCAGCCTGACGCGCAATGATCTGCCGCTGCGCAATAAGATCACGCCAACTGAGGAGCAGGAGCGCAATGGGGCGCGCATCATCTACCACGATATTTTTACCAACGGGATTGTGTATGTTGATATTGGCCTGAACCTGCACACCCTGCAGCAGCAGTTCCTACCCTATGTGACATTGTTTGGCCGGGCGTTGCTCGAAACCGGAACGACAAGCGCGAGCGCAGTTCAGCTCCAGCAACGGATCGGGCGTGAAACCGGCGGGTTGCATCCACAGGTCTTTACCACTGCCGTTCGCGGCTCGGGGATTGGCCGATCACGATTGTTCCTGCGCGGCAAAGCAACACTCACCCAGGCCGAGGAATTGCTAGCGATTATGCGCGATGTGTTACGCAGCGCTCGGTTCGATAACCAGGAGCGTATTCGCCAGATTGTGCTTGAAGAAAAAGCATCGCGTGAGGCTGCGCTGGTGCCAAGCGGCCATATTGTTGTCAATAACCGCTTGCGGGCACAGTTCAATGAGGCCGATTGGGCCACCGAACAGATTGGTGGTGTGAGCTATCTGCTGTTCCTGCGCCGCTTGGCCGAGGTGATCGATCAGGATTGGCCGACAGTTCAGGGAGTGCTGGAACAGATTCGCACAACGCTGGTCAACCGTAATGCCCTGGTTGTGAATGTGACGGTCAATGCAGATGGATGGGCGGGATTTGCACCACAACTCGATGCATTCCTGGAACAGGTGCCTGCTGGTACCGTATTGCCGGTTGAATGGGCAACTCGGGCCAACCCAAACTATGAGGGCCTGATCATTCCAGCGCAGGTCAATTATGTTGGCAAGGCCGCCGATCTGTATAAGCTTGGCTATCAGTTGCATGGCTCGGCGCTTGTTGCAACGCGCTATCTGCGAACGAGTTGGTTGTGGGAGCAGATCCGCGTTCGTGGCGGGGCCTATGGTGGCTTCTGTATCTTTGACCCACGCTCTGGTGTGTTTAGCTACCTCTCATACCGCGATCCGAATTTGCTGGCCACGCTTGATGTCTATGATCGAACGGGCCGCTTCCTGCGCGATCTCGATCTCAGCGAACAGGAACTTACCCGTTCGATTATCGGTGCAATCAGCGACCTGGACTCATACCAACTGCCGGATGCACGCGGCTATTCCGCCATGTTGCGCCATCTGGCCGGCGATGACGAAGATTATCGCCAGCAGTTGCGTGAAGAAGTGCTCGGCACCACAATCGCGGATTTCAAGAGCTTTGCCGATACCCTCGATCAGATCAATGCCCATGGGTTGGTGGCGGTGCTTGGTGGCGAGCAGGCACTTGAAGCGGCCAATACCGAACGCCCAGATCTGCTTGAATTGATACGTGTATTGTAAACGAGCGTTCAGCCATCAGCTTTCAGCTTTCAGCTTTCTAGCGTTGCGATGCGCTTGTTCCATACCTGCTGATGGCTGACGGCTGACGGCTGATGGCTGACGGCTAACATTGAGGAAGCTATGTCATCACTTACATTTGACCAACGCCAGCTTCAGACCTTAGGACAGCTTATTTCATCTGGTGGATATACCGATGTCAATGGCATGCTGCAATCATCGATTGATCGGCTGGTGACATTCTGGCCGGCTGAGGGCGGTGCCTTGATCTACCATGCACCGCATGGCGAGGTAATACGGCTTGAGCATGGGCAGATCGGCGCTGAGGCCAGCCGGATGATTATGGAGGCGCGCGAGGCCTTTGTTCGGCGTGAAGAAGGCCAGGAACCAGCCGTCGGCTCGTATGCACTCGATGATGATCGCCAGTTGCTGGAACTGCCACTCCAGAGCAATCATCAGATCGTTGGGATGTTGCATCTGGTGGTACGTGATGGCGAGATCAGCCGCCCTTCCGTCACACCAGATGAAGATGTGGTGATGTTGCTTGTTCGGGCAATTGGCGGAGAGGCAGATAAACTCGCAATGCTCCAGCATGCGCAACAGGATCTGCGCGAACTGCATCTACTGTATGAAGTCGGCCAGGCGCTGGCCAGTAACCTTGATCTTGGCAGTTTGTTGGAAGATATTAAGAAGCGTGTGCCCGATGTGATGGGTGCCGAGCGCTGTTCGATCATGCTGATCGATGATGCCAGCCGCGAACTCGTGCTGGTTGCCTATGATTCGCATACGAATGAGCCGCGCGAATTCCGTATTCCACTTGATCGGGGTATTGCTGGCTGGGTTGCCGCAAATGGCATCGGCCAGATCGTCAATGATGTCGAACAGGACCCCCGCTGGTTCGATGGTGTCTCGCGTGATGTCGATTTTGTGACCCGCTCGATTGTTTGTGCGCCAATGCGGGGTGGCGAACGAATCGTTGGCGTGATGCAGGTGCTGAACAAGAACAATGGCGAATTGTTCACCGAACAGGATCTGCGATTGCTGACGACACTGGCCGCACAGGCGGCGATTGCTGTCGAGAATGCGCGCCTGGTTCGCAGCCTGAAGGAAGAACGCGATCGGCTGCTGGCCAAGGAAGCCGAGGTGCGCGCAGCAATCGCGCGCGATCTGCACGATGGCCCGACCCAGAGTGTCGCGGCGATCTCAATGAATATCGAGTTCGTCAAGAAGCTCATGCGCGCCATGCCGGATCGGGTTGAGAAAGAGCTGGATGTACTGGCTGAATTGGTGCAGAAGACGGCCTATGATATTCGCAATCTGTTGTTTGGCCTGCGGCCATTGGGCCTGGAAACCCAGGGCCTGTTATCAACGCTTCAGCAGTACGTCTCACGCTATCGCGACCCGAATGGCTCGATGAAGCTGCGCCTTGAAGCACCGCAGAGCATTCCGCGCTTGCCGGTTGAGATCGAAGGCGTGATCTTCATCATCGTGCAGGAGTCGGTCAATAATGCCCGCAAGCACGCCCATACCAACGAAGTCGTGATCTATTTGTACCAGGAGGAAGGGCAACTGGTGGCCAGCGTTCGTGATCGGGGCAGGGGCTTCAATCTGCTGGCGGTTGAGTCGAGCTATAACACCCGCGGTTCACTTGGGTTGCTGAACATGCGCGAACGGGCACGGCTGATTGGTGGCGAATTCCGTATTCGCTCGGTTGAGGGCGAAGGAACCAATGTGGAGTTGCGGGTGCCGCTTAGCTAATAGCTATCAGCTATCAGCTATCAGCTTTCAGGATCGCTGATGCACGTTGCTCTGCGACTTAGAGCGCTTGGGCCTCCACAAAACTCTGGTTAGCACTTGGGAGGGATAGAGGTCGAAGCCTTCAATCCCTCCTTTTTCTTATACTTCCCACCCCAGGAATTGCCCATCGGTGCTACGCTGGACGTGCTTCACTTCCACAATCGATTCTCGGTTGATTGGCCCATAGATATGCGGGAACAGCGGCGCGAGGTCATCTGGTGGTTGTTCCCAGCGCAATTCGGATGCCAGGCGTTGCGGGTCGATCACCAGTAGCACGAATGGATTGGGCACCTGGCGATAGAAGCGATTGGCGACCTGCAGCATCAGATCAGCGCCTGCGGTGCAGTGAATGAAACCATCGGCGGCATATTCCGCTGGTAGGTAGGGTTGTGTTGCTGGCCAATCGTTCCAGCGGGTGGCTGGCGCGAGATGGTAGATCATGATTGTTCCCCGGTATGCATTTGAGCGGCAATCCGTAGAGCCGCTGGCCGCAGGCTTTAGCCTGCGGATGGAAGAGCATCCATTATTCCCCAATTATTTGATCAATCTTCATCATCGCGCCTTTCGATATTCTCATTCGTCATCGCGAATCGTCGCATGAATTTTTGCCAGTGCAGGCATCAGATCGACAAATCGTTCGTGATAGATCTGTTCATAGATTACTGCACGCTGTTGGTTCGGCTCGATCACCTGTTCATCCAATTGTACCCGCCTGAGTGCTTCATCCTCATCGCGATACGCACCACCAGCGATTCCGCCAAGCATGGCTGCGCCAAGCGCAACGCCTTCCTTGAGTGAAAGCAATCGCAGTGGGCGGCCTAGCGCATCGACCTTGATCTGTAGCCAGAGATCGGATTGACTGCCGCCGCCAATCACGCGAATTGTATGGGCGCGGAACTCCAACATCCGTTCGGCCCGTTCGAGTAACCGCCGCCAGCCCAATGCCAGCCCTTCATAAACGGCACGGGCCAATTCGTTCGCCCCGGTTGCGAGTGTTAGCCCAGCAAACGCTCCGCGCTCACCAGCCGCCAAATGTGGCAGAAAAACGGCTCCGCGTGCGCCAATTGGGGTGTTGGCGGCCATGTGTTCGAGCCGTGCGAAGCTCCGTTCACCTGGTGTGAGCAGATCGCGTGCCCAATTGACCGAAGCGCCGCCGCTGAGTAACCCATCCATCATGAAGGTGCGGTTGTGGGCAACATGCACGCCAAAGGTCTGGCCGGTACGGTGAATGACTTCCGCGGATGGTGGTGTGTCGAGTGGCAGAAAAGTCACTTCAGCTGTTCCAAGCGAATCCAGGCATTGCCCACCATGCACAACTCCGGCGGCAAACGCGCCAACAATATGATCATGGCCACCAAGCCCGACCGGCGTCCCAATCGCCAGGCTCGTCTCGGCAGCAGCTTGTGCCGTTACTGTGCCAATCCATGTGCCAGCTGGCAACAATTCGGGCAGTAGATCGTGGCGCAATTGTGCTGCTTCAATCAGTTCGTGCGACCATTGGCGGTTATGCAGATCGAGCAGGAGCGTGCGCGAGGCCAGCGAATAATCGGTTGCCTGTGCGCCGCACAGACGGAAGGTAATATAATCGGCGGTCAACAGCCAGCGGGTTGCCATTCGATAGGAATCGGCGGCATGATCGCGCAGCCATTGCAGCTTAAACAGTGTTGCAATTGGCTTTGCCTGCAAGCCTGTGATCGCATTCACACGCCGCTGATCGATGCTGGCCTGCCAATGGCGTAGTTCGGGAGCCGTACGCGCATCGTGCCAGGCAATCATTGGGCAGAGCGCTCGTCCATTGGCATCGATCAGCGTTCCAGATTCACCGACGCTGGTGATCGATAGGCCGCGCACACATGCTGGATTCTGCCCTTGCATGGCCTGACGAATCGTTCCCGCCACCGTTTGCCAGAGCTGTTCTGGATCATGCTCGGTCCATTCCGGGCGCGGATGATAGGTTGGCGTTGGAGCGCTACCAGCAGCAACCAACTGGCCATCGAGCGTGAACAGGATGGCCTTACAGTTGGTGGTGCCGATATCGATGCCGAGAATAAGATCCATGCCAATGTTAGCTTTCAGCTTTCAGCACTCAGCTTTCAGCATTCTAGCATTGAATGTTTGTATCTGTGATAGACGTTGTAGAAACCGAAACAACCTTCGCCTGCACCAGAAAAGCTGACGGCTGACGGCTATATTCACGTCACTCCAACTGCGCCAACCCGGCCTCGACCGTCGCGCCATCGTGGATGATCGCCCGTAGCGCCCGCACCATCCGTACTGGATCGGATGATTGCCAGATATTGCGGCCCATCACGATCCCTGCCGCGCCTGCTTCGGTTGCACCATACACAAGTTCAAGCACCGCTTGGTCCGTGTCCATGCGCTCGCCACCAAGCACCAGCAGCGGCACAGTTGCGCCAGTGACGACACGCCGGAATGAATCGATGTCGCTGCTATAGGTTGTCTTGACGAAATCGGCCCCGAATTCTGCCGCGATCCGCGCCGCCATCCCGATCACCTCTGGGTCGAACAGATTGGGGATATTGGCGTGCGGGCAGGGTAATGCCTCAACCAGCAATGGTAATCCGGCACGTTGGCATTGGGCTGCGGCATCGGCCAGATTCTGGAGTGTATCCATCTCGACCGGAGCGCCAACGAAATGCATCACCACAATCCCATCGGCACCCAGGGCGGCCACATCTTCCACCTCATACATCAGCCGCCAATCCTCGTATTCACGCCATGTGCCAGTACGAACACTCGGGCCGCCATCGATGCGAGCGATCACCGGAATACGGCCACGCATCAGATGCCCATAGCGCCGTAGTGTGCCATAGGACACCATCAACACATCGGCACCGGCAGCGATCATGCGCTCGATCAGCGCTGGTGGATCTTCCAGGCCGCGAATCGGGCCGTGGATCATACTGTGATCCATTGCAACCGCTAAGCAGCGGCCATCTGGGCGCAGAATACTGCGCAATCGCGGTGGAACGGGTAGGGTTGACATGATGGTGGTGCTCCTTTTGCTTAGCTTTCAGCTTTCAGCCATCAGCCTTTTAGTGCAGATTGATGGTGTCCCACTAGCACTGCAAAGGCTGCTGAACAAACTCTTATCGTGAGAGCTGAGAGCTGAAAGCTGATGGCTGATAGCTCTCTATCATACCGCATCTTGGGCCAGTGCTATACTATTTATGCGAAATCTGCGGACAATATATTCGGCTGTGTGGAGTAGCGCGCATGCGGATTGGCATTGACATAAGCCGGATTGCGGCAACGGCTCGCACCGGCACCGAGCAGTATACCAATGAGTTGTTGGCGGCGCTTGGGCGGCGTGATCGGCGCAATGACTATACACTATATACCAATCGGTTGCCCGCCGCGCTCCCACCACTGCCCCCGAATTTCGCGCTACGCCATATCCCATTGGGCCGTTTGTGGACTCACCTACGGCTCTCGGCAGAAGTGGCCCTGCACCCGCCCGATACATTGTTCATTCCAGCGCATGTGATTCCGTTTGGCGCACGAATGGCCTGTAACACACGCCTGGTAGTGACGATCCATGATCTTGGGTATCTACACTTTCCAGAAGCCCATACCCGCGCCCAACGGCTGCAATTACGCCTGACAACCGCCTGGAGCACACATATCGCCGATGCTGTGATTGCAATCTCACAGACCACCATGGATGATCTGGTGCGCCTGGCGCATGTTCCAGCCAAAAAAATTGCTGTAGTGCATCATGGCGTTTCCTCACGATTTGTACCCACCCAGCGCATAGATACACCCGCCACACATTCTCTGATGCAGCAGATCGGCCAGAATCCCTATTTCCTGTATGTTGGCACGATCCAGCCGCGCAAGAATCTGGTGCGCCTGATCGAAGCCTTTGCGCTCGCCACGCAGAATGATCCGCACTGGCGTTTGGTGATTGTTGGCAAGCAGGGCTGGTTGAGTGGGCCGATTGTGCAACGCGCCGCCGAGTTTGGTCTGACAGAACGGGTGCTGTTTACCGGCTACTTGCCAGATGCCAATATTCCCATGCTGCTGGCTGGCGCAACAGCATTTGTATTCCCATCGCTGTACGAAGGGTTTGGCCTGCCCGTGCTTGAGGCAATGGCGGCTGGCATTCCCGTGCTGACCTCGAATAGTTCTTCGTTACCTGAGGTAGCTGGTGATGCAGCGCTCTTGGTTGACCCCCAGGAGACCCAGGCGATTGCTGCTGGCCTCACGCGCCTAGCACAGGAGGCTGATCTGCGCGCCGAACTACGCACCCGTGGCCTAGCACAGGCAGCACTGTTCACCTGGGATCGCTGCGCCGAACAAACATTGCGAGTGCTGATTGGTGGGGAGCTATTATAGCCAAGTGCAGGCAGTGTTGGTGTGTCAGTTGCCGCAGAAACTGCATGCGGCGCATCCGAACGCAGCCATCCTGCTAGTACTCAACCACCCTGCGAACGGCTTGTGGTACAATCGTACGAGCCTTAGATGCTGTGAGAACTATGCGCCGATCCATTGGGTTCCTTGCGAAATTACTGCGCGCCGCGCCGGATCGCCCAACCCGCCTGCACGATGGCAAGGGCAATCGGGTCAGCATACGCCGCCTGATTCGCAATGGGCCGCAGGCGCTCATCTCGGGCCTACTACGTCTGCTGTTCCAGATCTGGCCGGAACGCCCCTGGATCTCCTATGATGCAACAACCCGGCTTGCTCGGCACCTCAACCCAAACAGTGTTGTGCTGGAATATGGCTCTGGGCGCTCAACGATCTGGCTGGCCCGCCAGAGCGACCATGTCTATAGCATCGAGGATTCGCCAGCTTGGTATCAGCGTGTACAGGGCTTGTTGCATGATCATCGGCTGGCCAACACAACCTATTCGCTGCAAACCACTCCAGATGATTATATCAATTTCCCCAATCAACCAGGCTTATTGTTTGATCTGATCATTGTTGATGGCTCGCATCGCACGGCCTGTGTTCAAGCAGCGATTGGCCGCCTCCAACCAGGCGGAATTTTGTATATCGATAATAGCGATGGTGATCTACGCGATGCCGAGCAGATCGTCGCCGCTATGGCAGAGCGGGAACATGGCCAGCTCTGCTTCTACACCGATTTCGTCCCAACCCAACTATATGTCAGCCAGGGGTTATTGTACCAACGGCCCTTTTTGACCCGATAAACCTGAACCTGACACGGCGAACTCTGACACGGTGACAGTGTGCGGATCGAAGCCGTACGACACCAATCAAACATGTTCACCGTGTCACCGTGTCACCTGGTCAAGAAGATCACTCTGTGTTCTCCCGCCGCGCAATGCCTTCATCCTGAGCCGCCTGGCCTACATAGCGAGCGATTGTTGGCACGACATCGCGGTTAAACACGCTTGGCACAATATATTCTTCACTCAAATCGGCATGTGGGATGACGCTCGCCAGGCCATTGGCAGCCGCCAGCCGCATTCCAACCGTGATCCCCTTGGCGCGCACATCCAGGGCACCGCGAAAGATCCCAGGGAAACTGAGCGCATTGTTGATCTGATTGGGGAAATCGGAACGCCCGGTTGCCACAATCCGAGCATGGCGCAGTAACATCTCTGGATCACCCTCTGGGATGGGGTTGGCAAGCGCGAAGACAATCGAATCGCTAGCCATCGATTGCACCATCTCGGCAGTCAGAATATTGCCAGCCGAGACGCCAACAAAGGCATCGGCACCAACCAGTGCATCGGCCAATCTGCCACGCCGCCCTTCGCGGTTGGTTCGCGCGGCAACCTGGCGTTGCATTGGTGCAAGCAACTGTGTATCATCGCGATGAAGAATGCCCATGCGATCAACGGCAGTGATCTCGCCGACACCAGCATCGACAAGGCTGATGATGATTGCGGTGCCAGCTGCCCCAACGCCATTCACCACCACACGCATCTGTTCGATCTGCTTGCCAACCACCTGTGCTGCATTGCGCAGGGCTGCCAACACAACCACAGCCGTGCCGTGCTGGTCATCGTGCATCACCGGAATATCCAGCCGATCAATCAGGCGCTGCTCGATATCAAAACAGCGCGGGGCCGCAATATCTTCGAGATTGATCGCCCCAAACACTGGCGCAATCTGCTCGACCGTCTGCACAATGATGTCGGTATCCTGGCTCTTCAAACAGATCGGGAAGGCATCGATATCGGCCAGTTCCTTGAACAGCACGGCCTTGCCTTCCATCACTGGTATGGCGGCTTCTGGCCCAAGATTGCCAAGCCCAAGGATGGCGCTGCCATCACTTACCACCGCCAGGCTATTCTTCTTGATCGTCAGCGAATAGGCATTTTCTGGGTCGCGATGGATCGCCCGACAGATTCGAGCAACTCCTGGCGTGTAGATCAGCGATAGATCATCGCGGGTCTGCAACCGATGGCGGCTCTGAATAGTAATCTTGCCACCCAGATGCATAAGGAACACCCGATCACTGACATTCAGCACGCGCACCCCGGGAATCGCATTCATCCGCCGCACAATCCGATCACCATGCAATTCGTCCTGCACCCGCACGGTAATATCACGGATGATCGCTTTGCGCTCGGTTCGCACAAGATCAATCGCACCAATATCGCCGCCAACCTCGCCGATCACCGTGGCAACTTTGCCAAGCATGCCCGGCTGGTTCTCGATATGGCAGCGAACCGTAATGGTATATGCGATCCCACTCATCGCAGGCTCCCTTCATCGTATTGCTGATCTGTATGCATACTACTATACACACCGATACAAATTTCCCTGGTCACGGACTGCACCCCTCTCCCCAACCCCTCTCCCACATGGGAGAGGGGGCGCAAACGGCTCTCAACAGGCACTTGCTCCCCTTCTCCCTGGTAATGGGAGAAGGGGCTCGGGGATGAGGGTGGGCAAAGCCTCCCCAAACCCCACTGCAACAAGAAGGTACTATATTCTATCTCCGACTTTAGATTGATTGACACATTCATCACAATCTAGTATACTGGGAAATAGTTTGATAGACCAAAGTATTTGACATGCCAAACACTCTTGAAACAACAAGTAATTTGAGCCACCGGGTGGCGGAGGTCATCGGCGCGTTTAATGCCGAGGTGATGCGCCGTAGCACAGGCGAAATGTTGCAACTGATGCAGCGCGAGGGGCTTTCCATGCCACGCCTGGCGACGGTGATGCTTCTGGACCGGCAAGGCCAGCAGACAATCTCGGAGATCAGTGAGCATCTGAATCTCACGCTTGGCACCACCAGCCATATTGTTGATCAACTAGTTGAGGGTGGTTATGTCGAACGGCATGAATGCCGTGAGGATCGGCGTCAGAAGCGGATCTCATTGAGCGAGCGCGGGCATACATTCATCAACGAGATCAAGCAGGCCCGCATTGTCGATCTGAGCCGCCAACTGCATGGGCTGCCAGAACCGCTGCTTGAGCGAATGCACGAAATTATGAGCGAAGCAATGGCGCAACTCAACCATGTAAAACGGTGATACTGAATACTGGAAGGAATACGATGGCAACAACAATCTACCCAAATAGCCCAAGCGGCGAACGAATTGATTATGCAACAATTCTCGATCATCGCACCAAGCTTGTCATTCTTGCTGGTGTGTTGCTCTGTTTATTTCTGGCCGCCCTGGACCAGACAATTGTTGGGACGGCGCTCCCGGCAATTATTCGCGATCTCCACGGGCTTGATCTCGTAGCCTGGGTTTCTACTGGCTACCTGCTGGCTAGCACGGCTATGGTTCCGATCTATGGCAAACTCTCTGATCTATGGGGCCGCAAGACGATCCTGATCTGGGGGGTTTCGGTCTTCTTGCTTGGCTCGGCATTGTGTGGGATTGCCACCAGTATGTTTCAGCTGATCGGCTTCCGCGTTCTGCAGGGCATTGGCGCAGCGGCGCTAACCTCAACCGCCTTTGCGATCCCCGCCGATCTGTTTGCGCCAGCACAACGCGCCCGCTATATGGGCATCTTTGGTGGCGTCTTCGGCCTCGCTAGCGTCGTTGGCCCATTCCTTGGTGGCCTGCTCACCGATCAGATTAGCTGGCATTGGGTCTTTTATGTTAATCTTCCATTGGGATTGATTGCATTAGCATTTCTTGTGACCAAGATGCCTGCGCTGAAGAGCGGCCTGCGTGCGCCAATCGATTGGTTGGGAACCATGCTGTTGATCACCTCGGTTGTGCCGCTGTTATTGGGCCTGACACTCGACAAGACTGTGTATGCCTGGAGTTCACCACTAGTTGTTGGGCTGTTAGCGACTGCAATCATTAGCACAATTGTCTTTCTGTATGTTGAGACGCGGGTGCCATCACCGATTATTGCGCTCTCGCTGTTTCGCAACCGCACCTTTTCCGTGGTGATTATTGCTTCATTCCTGAATGGTGGCGCATTCTTTGGGGCAATTCTGTTCCTTTCACTCTACCTGGTGAATGTGGTCGGGATGACGGCAACGCAGGCTGGTACGGCCCAGATTCCGCTGATGGTCGCATTCGTTGCTGGCAGCATTCTTTCATCACAGATTGTGGCACGCATCGGGCGCTACAAGGGCTTTATTATCGCTGGCTTCGCCATTATGCTGGTTGGATTCTTTGCAATGACACAACTGAATGTACACAGCACCATGTTTGATGTCACCTGGCGTATGTTGCTGCTTGGCCTTGGCATTGGCCCAGCGCTACCACTATTGAACCTGGCCATGCAGAATGACGTGCCCTACCAGGTGATTGGTTCGGCTACCGCCAACCGCCAGTTCTTCCAGCAGCTTGGGCAGGCCGTTGGGGCGACGATCTTTGGTGTGGTGTTGACGACGACACTAACGGCGCAGATCACCCAGAATCTTGCGCCAGTGATTGCCGAATTGCCGTCTGCGGTTCAGGCGCAGTTCAATGCAGCCAATTTCCGACAGAGCGCTGTTGGCGAAGGCGCCGGTGGCGAACAGGTCAATATGACGCAAAAGCTCACGCCGATCATTGGCGCAGAGAAGGCCAACCTGATTGGCGGGCAGATCAGCGATGCACTCAAGCTCTCGTTCTCGAATAGTGTCACGCAGATATATTCATATGCGATCTGGTTTGTTGCAGCGGCCTTCCTGCTGGTAACGTTCTTCCTACCGGAGAAGCCATTACGCACGACCAACCGCCCCGAGCCGACGCCAGTGATCGAATAACTTCTAGAGAGAACAAAGAAGCATCAGACTCTGGTTCATTTGTTCTTTATATGAGTATTGCTTGCATATGATGGCGCACTTTGGCTCGATCATAGCGTCTACTATGCCCCTTCTTCCCATATGGAAGAGGGGGCTAGTTTATAGGAGAATGATAGTGGTACAATTCAATCTCAATCTCATCAGCATAACGCGGGCTATTACATATAGGCAAGGCTGAATATGGGCTATATCTTGCTCGAAGGTGGTGCTGAGTTTGGCGGACACATGGCCAAACCAGATGCGAAAGCGCTGGAATTGGCTGGCGGGCCGGATGCGCCAGTACGGTTTATTCCATCTGCTGCCGCTCCCGATCATAATGACGAACGGGTTGGGAAGATTGCGACGGCATGGTTTACACAGCTTGGTGCGCGAAATGTGCGCTCACTGCCGATTATCGATGTCCATTCGGCGGATGACCAACAGTTCGCTCTGGAACTCCAGCAGGCGCGGCTGATCTATATTCCAGGCGGCTTCCCGCATTACCTTGGGCAGACTTTGACTGGCAGCCGTTGTTGGCGGGCTGTTCAGCAAGCCTATGCCGCTGGTGCAGTGGTGGGTGGCAGCAGTGCTGGTGCAATGGTTGTGTGCCAATGGTACTTCGATCCAGCTCGCCGTATGGTTGTTGATGGGTTGGGGTTGGTTGCACATGCATGCGTGCTGCCACACCATAACACCTATGGCCGTAGTTGGTCGGCAACGATCCTGGCAACCCTTCCCGATATCACACTGATTGGCATTGATGAGCAGACTGGCATTATTGGCAGCGATGGCGTCTGGGAAGTCTATGGGCGTGCGACGGTGACGCTGTATCGCAAGAATACGACGGAAATCTATCAGGCAGGCCAGATTTTTTCCATGCCCGATCTGGTACGCGGGTAAACCCTGACGGGATGATGGGGTGACATGAGAGGATGGTGGGCATATAGTACGGGCGCAGCAGCAGCCTGGCAGATGAGCACACCTTTCAAGAACAAAGCTGCTGCTGCGCCCGTACGGTTCATCGGCTCACCTCGTCACTGGTCACTCGTCACTGGTTATAGAAAGAAGGAGATTTCACATGACTGCACGTTTTCTGGCTGATGCACAGGCGCTGGCCGATCAAATGGTTGCTGTGCGACGCGATCTGCATGCCCATCCAGAGTTGGGGTTTCAGGAGGTTCGCACGGCACGGATCGTGGCGGATCGGCTGGACGAATTGGGCTATGAGGTTGTCACCGGGGTTGGCAAAACAGGTGTGGTTGGCTTGCTTGGCGGCGCGAAAGCCAGTTCAAGCGATCACACAGTGCTGCTACGCTTCGATATGGATGCACTGCCGATTCACGAAGCGAATGATGTGCCCTACCGCTCACAGACGCCAGGGGTGATGCATGCATGTGGCCACGATGCCCATGTCGCTGTCGGGTTGGCAGTTGCCGAACTGATGGCCAAGCATCGCGCCGATTGGGGTGGCACGGTGAAGCTCATGTTCCAGCCAGCCGAAGAGGGCTTGGGCGGGGCATTGGCCATGATCGGAGACGGCTTGCTCGAAGGGCCGAAGCCGGATGTCGCACTGGCACTGCATGTCTCATCTGGACATCCATTGGGCAAGGCCGTGATTCGGAGTGGTGCGCTGCTTGCTGCTGCGGATCTGTTCGAAATCATGGTTCAGGGCCATGGCGGCCATGGTGCCCGCCCACACGAGACGATCGATGCCGTTGTGGTTGCATCCCATATTGTGGTTGCGTTGCAGACGATTGTTGCCCGTGGGATCGATCCAGACCAGACCGGGGTTGTGACGGTTGGCAGCATTCAGGCCGGCAATGCCGGAAATGTGATTGCTGATTCGGCGCTGCTGCGTGGAACGGTGCGGACTTTTGATCCGCCAACCCGTGTACTGATCCATCGGCGCATCGCGGAGATTGCAACGGGCATTGCAATGACCTTCGGCGCAACGGCATCCGTCAGTATACCATTTGAGACAGGTGCGACGATCTCGGCTCCTGCGCCAACCGCGGTCGTGTATGCTGCTGCTGTCGAAGTTCTTGGTGCCGAGCAGATCAATACGACATTTCGTTCGACCGGTGGCGAGGATTTTTCGGCGGTGTTGGAGCGCATTCCTGGCAATTTCTTCTTTATTGGTGCTCGCAACGAAGAGCTTGGCTTTGTTGCACCACACCATAACCCACATTTCGATATCGATGAGCGCTGCATGCCGCTTGGCGCAGCCATCCTGTGTGATGCGGCCGTGCGCTGCCTAGAAGGTCAGGCCAATGAATAGTGCAGGTGGTTCCCCTCTCCCCAACCCCTCCCCCACAAGTGGCGAGGGGCTCAAAGGGTTCGCAATGGAGCCATTCCCCCACTCTCCAGCGTGGCAGAGGGGGTTAGGGGCAGAGAGAAATAAGTGCATCAGAACTCCCTCCAGCAAATACTCGTATAGGAAGATTCGGGGAGTGGCAACAACGCTCCTGGCAATGTGTCTGCTGGTTGGAATGCTGACAAGTTGTGTTCAGCCTGTCACAACACCAACCGCCACATTGGTCAACAGTTCAGTACAAGCGATCAGCCTGGAAGCGCCCCCAGCCGGTGCTACCGTATCGGCACCATTGGTGCTGCGTGGTGCAACTGCCGCACTCCCAATCGATGGCAAGCTGACCTATCGTATATTCGACAGCCAGGGCAGCCTGGTTGGTAGCGGAACCATGCCAGTTGTTGGGCCTGCTGGCAGTATCGGGCGTTTCGATGCATCGGTAAACTATACCGCGCCTCTGGCTGGGCCAGGGCGAGTTGAAGTGCTCGAAATCAACCCAGCAGATGGTTCGATCCGGGCGGTCGCTTCCGTGAATGTGATACTGATGGCTTCACTGCCAACAACGCCTGGTGCGACACCCGCAAGCACCGCGATTGTCACACCAGGCGGGCCAACACCGATTCCATCAACGCCAATTCCTGGGGTGCAACAGGTTATCACCATCGAAACGCCTCCCATTGGGACAATTGTTGGCAGCCCAGTGACGATCACTGGCCGTGTGGCGCAGAACCCCGCCAATGGGCAACTGAGTTTTCGGGTTCGTGATGCAACCGGCACGCAGCTTGGTGGCGGCAACTTCTCAGTGCAGCCCAATGGCGCTTTTGTTGCCTCGCTGATCTTCAATGAACCACCCAATGGTGGCGCAATTAGTGTTGAAATTGGCGAACCAGGCAAGGCAACGGCGGCAATCAGCCTGAATGTTGCGCCACAACAGAAGATAACGTTCGATAGCCCACCAGCCGGGACGTTTGTTGGCAGCCCAATGACAGTCACTGGCCAGACGGCTCGTTACCCATTCCAGGGTGCGCTCAGCTATCGGGTGTATGCTGCAAATAATCAGCAGCTTGGCTCAGGGCTGGTGCAGGTTCAGGGCGAGCCAGGGCGGCCAGGCAACTTTACCGCACAGGTCTTCTTTGCCCTGCCCCCAGGCGGTGATGTTCGCGTCGAATTATCCGATGAGGATGCCGTCACTGGTGTGGTTGCTGCACGCCAGAGCCTTCAGGTTCGTGTTGTTGGCCTACCAACGCCAATTGCTGTCAGCCCGACAAGCATTATTGGCCCGACACCAGTGGTCACGGCAATTACTGCAACCTCGTTGCCAAGTGGCGTGATCACCATCGATAGCCCAGTTCCTGGTACTGCTGTTGGCAGCCCAATGACGATCACTGGGCGTGTGAGTGTGACGCCAGCAACCAGCCAGTTGCGCGTCCAGATCCGTGATGCTAACGGACGCCTGTTGGGCAGCACGCAGATCCAGATAACTGGTAGTGTTGGGCAACTAGGCCAGTTCAATAGCCCAGTGACATTCACACTCCCGGATCGCGATGGGACGATTGTGCTGGAAGTTCAGGATCTCGATAACAACGGGGTTGTGCGCTCATCCGCCCTTGTGCTCGTGCAGGTCACTCGCCCGACACCATACCCGGCACCATGATGGATAGACCCTGTTTGACAAGGTGACAATGAGTCTTTTTGACACGGTGAATGCGCTTGATCAGTGTAGTACTACTTCGATCCAGCATCTGTCACCGTGTCACCCGTTCACCAAGTCACCGTGTCAGGCAACCAAGGAGGTTCGTATGCATACGCTGTTTACTCACGCAGAGGAATTCATCTGGCGCAATGCCCGCCTACTAGATCGGCAACTGTTTGCGTTCCATTTCAAGGATGGCTCGGCTGATGCTGTCGTTGCGGCATTGCGAGCCTACCAGAATGCTGATGGTGGCTTCGGCAATGCATTGGAGCCAGATATTCGCAGCCCAGATAGCCAACCGGTTCCGACGCAGCATGGGCTTGAATATCTCGATGCCATTGGGCACTTCGATGGACAGTTGACCGAACGGGTTTGTGATTTCCTCGAAACAATCACGACGGAAGAAGGCGGTGTGCCGTTCGTGCTGCCGAGTGTGCGCGCCTACCCACGGGCACCATGGTGGGAGACTGATGGTCAGCCGGCAGCGTCGCTGAACCCGACCGCGATGATCGCCGGGATTTTGCACAAATGGCAATTCCAGCATCAGTGGCTCACACATGCATCAGCCTTCTGCTGGCTAAAGATCACAAGCCTGCAGCCCCAGGATGAGCACGAACTGCTGTGTGCGATTGGGTTTCTGCGCCATGCACCGGAATGGGAACGGGCCGAAGAACAGATCGAGCGATTGGGAACTGCACTCATCGAATCAGGGATGGTTGCAGCAGCAGGATCAGAGGGATATGTCCGCGATGCGCTCGATTGGGCACCAACACCCGATCATCCACTACGGCGATTCTTCAGCCAGGAACAGATCACCGCATGCCTGGATGTGCGCATCGCCCGCCAACAGGAAGATGGCGGCTGGCCGATTTCCTGGCCACCTCCCAGCCCAGCCGCCGATAACGAATGGCGCGGTTGGGTGACGCTACAGGCGCTGGTGACGTTGCGGGCAAATGGCAGGTTGTGACAGTTTTTTGACTAGATGACGGCTCTTTGGGAATCGCCGTACGAGAACCCCTATTTCGTGGTGCCCTTGCATGCGCCATGGACTAAACCAACGATAGCCGCTTACGTCGATGGTGGGGCGTTGAAACAGGCGCTCGCTGATGCGTGTGTTAAGCGGTCTCGCGAGATCGGCACCGGTGGATTGGGCCTGCACACATCGGATAGTATGGTGGTCGCGATGCGAATGTACGAACGAATGGGGTTTGTTCGCGATCCAGAACAAGATTTTCAGCCACCAGGCGGCGAATTGGTCAAGGCCTATCGGCTGGTGCTGGAATAGCTTTCAGCTTTCAGCTTTCAGCTCGCTAACAATAGCTGCTTATATCAGCAACAGCCTTGTAGTAACTGAAAGAACGTTTACCTGCACCAAAAAGCTGACGGCTAAGGAGCATCCTATGAACATTGGCATATTTACTCGAACATGCGAACGAGCATCGCTTGACGAAACGCTGGATGCCATTCAGGCCCATGGGCTGCATAGCGTCCAGTTCAATTTGTCGTCTGCTGGATTACCAAACATGCCCGATCAGATTACGCCACAGCAGGCCGATCAGATTCGGCAGGCGTTTGCAGCGCGCACTATCGAGATCTCAGCGCTTTCGGGAACGTTTAATATGATCCATCCTAATCGTGCGATCCGGGAGTCGGGAATACAGCAGCTAAAAGTGTTGATTGAAGCCTGCCATGCGCTTGGAACCTCAGTGATCACGCTTTCGACCGGCACGCGCAATTCCGATAACATGTGGCATACGCATCCCGATAATACGACGCCGCAAGCCTGGCAGGATCTGTTGGCCTCATTGCGTGAGGTGATGCCGCTCGCCGAAGCAAATGGGGTCACACTCGCTTTTGAACCAGAGGTCAGCAATGTTATCGATTCGGCCTACAAAGCACGCTTGCTGATCGATCAGATCGGCTCAGTGCATCTGAAGGTGATTATGGATGGAGCCAATCTGTTTCATACTGGCGAATTGAGCCGCATGCGCGAGATTCTGGATGAAGCATTCGCGCTGCTTGGCCCTGATATTGTGCTGGCGCATGCCAAGGATCTGGATCACGATGGTGATGCTGGCAACCTCGCAGCCGGGCAGGGCGTTCTAGATTATGCGCGCTATATCGGGCTGCTGCGGCAATCTGGCTATACTGGCCCATTAATTCTGCACGGCCTGACCGAAGAACAGGTTGCTGGATGCGTGGCGTTCCTGCGGCAGTGGGTGGACTAAGGGCTCAGCGCGCAGTATTTCAATGCCACTGTTTATTCAGAAGCCAGAAGTCCAGCGCCGTTTGGTGGCCACAGAGATGCGGGTTAAACACCTTGTTGGGCACCTGCTTTCATGCTTCGTGCCAGTTGCAGAGCACGCTCTGGAACAACTGTGTGGTAGACTTGAAGCAGCTGGCTATACACTTCAGCGTATACGTCTGTTCTGCCAGAACGTGCGTCATCACTGATCAATGTACGCGAGAGATGCTGCCCCCTTCTGGTGAGCGTACGAGGAGGAGCACCCGATGACAACCCTCATGGCCCAATCGTTTCTGACCGGACAACTCAACGGGTGGTCCTACCGTGGCCTCCTGGAAGCACGGTTGACCTCAGAACAGTTCTCCCTCGGCACCATCGTGCAGCCAACCACGCTGACCATCCCAGTACCAGCGATCGTCATGGTCAAGCAGATCCGCAATCTGCTGGAATTCGGCATCAAGATCAAATATCGGCACAACGATCGCGAACGCGTCGTGGGCTTTCGCACTCGTCGCTATCGGGCGTGGGGCCACGCATTTCAACACCTCGGCATTCGCGTCGAACCGCCCACCGGCTGGTTGCACGATTTTGACTGGCCGCCGCTGGAATTGCTGGACACGGAGTGACGGATAGCCAGATGATGCGTTGTCCAGCATCTGCCCGCAGGCGCCCAACACGCCCATTAAGCCGACCAAGCCTCGGCGCACTTGGGCAGCCAGTATGCAACACTACGGCAGGCGGCTGAACGCACGCGTTAGGCGCCATGATTGGATGGTAGAGAATACCTGAACTCATAAAGGTGCCTCTGGCCCTCAATGATGATGATGAAATCGCCCGATATTCCAATTAATTCACCTGTGCCTGAGTCTGGCACAACGATAACCGAGAGGCTTGACTCGCCCTGATTCATAAGCCCCGTATGTTGGAGTACAAATGTGCCATACTTGCCATTCAATGTTCCGTCTACTCGCTCGATAGCTACATACCCGGCGGAACCTTTGGTGTCGGTCATTGCACTGAGCATTTGACCTTGTGTGGTTGCCACAAGATCTCCACTAATTTGTTTGTCGATACTCATGCGACCTATGTGAGCTTCTGCATTGACACCCTCAAACGGCAGTTGCTGAACTGAGACGGTAAACTCGCCTTTTGCGACTTGTAGCATACGACCTCCCTGTGTGCAACAAATTACTACTCAATGTTGGAAATCTGCCTATGGAGAGCAGCACTACATCTCTGCTGACCGCACTGCATCCACAGCCGTGGCAGCAATCAGGCCACGGGCTGCGGCATCTTCTGCAAACGCCAGTGTTGTTGGCGCATAGACAAATGGCACGCTATTCATCGCAAACCATTGTCCAATCGTTTCGATCTGCTGATCTCGTGGGTTGCCTGTGACATCACGGATATAGACGGCTGCAATGCGGCCTGGGAAATCGCGCGCAATCTGCTGGTAGGCTTCTGGGTCGCGCTGGCCACTATCGCCAAGTAATACAAATGGCCGTTCGGGATAGGTGGCCAGGATGTGGACAATACTGGCGATTTTGTGGCTCACCAGCGACGATTGGCCCTGCAATGCTGGCAGCACAACCTCACGTTCAAGGCTGCGCAACAGCAGCGGCCCAGCCGGAACACCATGCAGTTCGAACACATCAACCAGCAGATCATACAGGTTCCAGGGACTGCCCGAGATATAGAAAATCGGGTTTTGGTCTTTTCCATCTGGCCCGGACTGGAGTGCCTTATACAATGCCGCAACGCCAGGGAAGACTGCGCGTGTTTGGGCATTGGCCAGCAGCACAAGCCGAGCGAGCTGCAATGGGCGCGTCACCGCACTCTCAATCACGGTGTCATCAATATCGCTGATGATGCCAAACCCATGCGCTGGCGGAATAAGCACCCGGCCTTGCGTGGCGGCTGCACCGATCTGATCGGCCATGAGTTCCACAAGATGCCATCCAGCAGACGCTAGCGAATCGGGGCGAAAGGTCAGCGTAATATAGCCTTCGTCATCGCTGATCGCCTCAACGATCGAGCCTGCCATATTACCCTGTACTGTAATCCCGCTTACCTCATCGCTCTCCAGGCGCTCATAGCTGGCCAGCAAATTCTCCCAGGCGCTATCATCGGCTTCGGGTGGCGGTAGGCCAGGATCACGCAGAACCCGCCCAAACAACCGAACCTGCGAATGCGTCCCATAGCCATGGTATGGAATAATATGCACAGGGCGGCGATCCCGAAAGCGCCGCTGTAGCCAGGCCAACACACTGGTACGATCTTCGGTCATTGATATGCTCCTTACCGAGTATTCAGGAGTCAGGAGTCAGAATAGCCCGCCAAGAACCGAGAACTCTAACCGACTCCCGTGACCAGGGTAGCGCGTAGCGCGCTACGCGCCCGCAGGATTTTTCAAGAACCAAAAACCCGCGTAAGGGGCGAACCTCGGGTCTGCCCAACCAGTGTTATCAATGCGGCGTTCGTTGCGGGCGAACACGCGCCGCGTTGCATGGCAACAATGGTGGTTTGATACGAACGGCTTGGTATCGCCCCTACATTCATTGTATACGTTGCCGCCTCACTCATCACACCGTGTTCGCCTATTCGCAGCCGTGGCATGACCAACAGACGATAGGAAGCTACCAACATCCATTCGCGACAGCAATCAAAACCACTATCGAACATGCCTCCAACGCATCTCGATCACAGCCGTGGCATAACCAACCAACTTTGGCGAGCCACAAAGCTCCATTTGGGGTTCGGGACAAGGCCCCGCTAGGGCGGACGGGACCGCCCTGGCCGCGGGTACGGGGCGCGTAGCCCCGCAAAAGCCAACTGACCGCATAAACCCGCCGCAAGCCGTCAGGCTTTAGCCGCGCGGTTAGGCGGGTTTCTCGTTGGCTTTCGCCAAGACAGCGGACTCTTTGGACGCCGCGCTTTGGCGGCTGATCTTTTCCGTAAGCGCATCACGCACAAACTGATTCATGCTCACGCCGATCTGTGCTGCTGCTACCTTCATCGCGCGGTGTTCGGCTTCGGTGAACTGAAGCGGAAATCGTTTGATCATTTGTTCTACCTATGGTATAATGCTTATATTGATAAGCATTATACCATAGAAACGGATCGGACAATATGCGAGAAGCACGTGAACAACGCGCGGGGGAGCGCGCCACCTTTCATGGCACGTTTGCGCGGCTCGGCACGAAGGCGGGATGGCGGGGCGCAGTCGTTTCGACGGTACTCCTCACCGACATTCGCACACGGGAAGGAATCGCAATCTGTGATCACCTCTGGTTTAATCTCACCAAGGGATTCGCGCAGCTCACGCGCTTGCCCGGTGATGTCGTGCGTTTTGATGCGCGCATTCAGGCATACGAGAAAGGGTAGAGCGCAGATCGGATCGACTATCAATTGAGCAATCCCACGAAGATGCAGAAAATCGAAGCCCAAAAAGGACTGTAACCCATGTCGCGCAAGGCTTTTCTCTATCGCCTGTACCCAAGTCGCACCCAAGCGCGGTTGCTTGATGCAACGCTGGAAACATGTCGCTTTTTCTACAACGATTGTTTGGCCGAACGCAAAACAGCGTATGAGGAACGTGGTGAAACAATCGGCAAGTTTGAGCAGTTGCGACAGGTGAAAGCGCGTAAGGCCACCAATCCCTATGCAAAGAACGTGCATAGCCACGTTTTGCAGACGGTGGTACAAGACCTCGATACAGCCTTCGATGCGTTCTTTCGCCGTGTGAAAGCAGGCGAGAAACCCGGCTATCCGCGCTTTAAGGGTCGTAATCGCTGGCATTCGTTCGGCTACAAGGAGCTTGGGAACGGGTTCAAGGTGGATGGGCGGCGGCTGAGACTGTCGGGTATCGGGCGGATCGCCGTCCGCTGGCATCGTCCCACCCTCGGCCAGATCAAGACGCTGCGTATCTCCAAAAAGGCGGGCAAGTGGTACGCCGCGTTTTCCTGCATTGTGGAAGATACCACGCCTTTGGACGCAACGGGCAAGGATATTGGCATCGATGTGGGGCTGGCGAGTCTGATGACCACCAGCGACGGCGAAAAGGTTGATCACCCGCGCCTGTATCGCACCGCGCAACGCCGGTTGCGGATTGCACAGCGACGGGTCGCACGCCGCGCGAAGGGTGGAAAGAACCGACGCAAGGCGATTGCAATCCTCCAACGCCAGCACGAACATGTCGGCAACCAGCGCAAAGACTTCCTGAACAAGCTGGCGTGCGACCTTACGACCCGCTACGATAGAATCGCGCTGGAAGACCTCGCAATCACCCGCATGGTGCATGGCAACCTCGCAAAGAGTATTTTGGACGCGGGATGGGGCTACTTGGTGCAACGACTCACGCACAAGGCTGAAAGTGCCGGTCGTGTGGTTGTGCTGGTAGACCCGCGTTATACCTCTAAAACC
>JBBQSD010000068.1:0-29723 GCA_038214135.1 Chloroflexales bacterium
CAGCGGCCAGGTGCGGGCCATCTTGCCCTCAGCGTGGAACGTCTGGATCGCTTTGCAGTAGTCGCGGCGAAAGGCTTTCAGCCCTTTGGCGTCAGTGACCCACTCACCGTCTTTGATGCCCACCCCGAGCCCCTTCGCCCAATCCTGTTCGTTGGCGCAGACATGCAGAACGATTCGGTCCCGGTCACGTCCGCCCCCGCGTGGACCCTTCTGCATTTCGGCCGACACGCGCGAACGTATAGCGTCGAAATACTTCCAGCACGCCTGCATCAGGGTCAGTTCCCGCTCCAATTTTTCGCTTGACATGTCTTGGCGGTCGATGCTCGAAAACGCGAACGAGATGCCCCAGAAGTCGGTAGAGCCGGTGCCCTTGTATCGCTCTACAACGTCAACGTCCGTGGTGGCCGCAAACTCTGCCTCCATCCCAGCCAGCTTCGCGACCTTTGCGTACCGTGGAAGGTAGGATTGTAGCGTCTCAATCGCGGCCGTTGCGGTCTTCGCACCGCGCGCCAGACCAGGCCAGTCTGGCGCCACGGCGACAACCTTCTTGTCCTTCGGTCCAATTTCTAGCGTCACTCGAATGTGTTCTGCCACAGCTCCTCCTTATAATAGTAATTCCTGCCATCGTATACCCGAGCGGGAACACGTAGTTGCAATTCTATCTTACACACCTACCACGTTCATACAAGCTGTATGCTGCCGCCCAACGCTGGCGGTAAGCCGACTGCTGCGGGTTGGCACGATGATTTCCCAAGCGCACCGAGCGACGACGGCCAGGATGTTCCAAAATCGCGCCGATTCTGGCAGGTCGACTTGAGCGAGGTGTTGGGCCGCTTACAATATCAGCGGAACGGCTCCCACAGGTATATGCTTACTCGTAGTTCCGGCGGCCTTCTTGGATGCTTTCGAGGATCTCGTTTTTTGTCAATGGGCGACGTACCTGGACACCGGGAATATCAAGCGGTGATGCTTTTTGCGCCTCCAGTGTCACGACAAAACTCTGTCCATCACGGCGCTGAATGCGTACGGCGCCATCTTGGCGCGCCTGCTCAAGGATCGCCGCAAAGTTTTGACGCGCTTCAGAAAAGGTATAGCTCTTCACGGTGTCACCTCCACCACGTTAATGTGTGCCGCACGGGCGGCGGTTTTCAGTCCACCATCGAGGGTGAGGAGTGGGCACGATTGCTGGCGAGCACAGACAATGAAATAGGCATCATACGCGTAAATCTGATGTTGTTCGACAACGAGAACGGTCGCATCAAGGGGAACGTCAAGAAAACGGATGGGTATTTTTTGATACTCAATCAACGCTTGGAGCGCTTCAGAGCGGATCAGGCGTTGACGCTTGATCATGGCAGAGAGGGCATTACCGATTTCCCAATGCAGCGAAAGCGGCGCGACCAGTTCAACACTCATCGTGAGACGAACAAGCTCGGGTTTGGTCGGCTCGTTGAGTACAACGGCAAGAATAACGGAGGTATCAACGACCAAGAGCATAGTGATCTCCAAGTTGTACAATTGTACAATGAGTATAGCATAGGAACTGGCGCGGGTCAAGGAGAAGTGAGCAAGGCGAGCAGGGGTTGAGTGGCCCAGCGTGTGTGTATGCGGAATGCGGAACGCCAAGCTGCTTATCCATGCTACCGCTGAAGACAACATCGTTGATGATCGTTCCATCGCCAGATCAAACTAACCTGCCATCATGGCAAAACTACAACACCATCATTGTCCCTCGACAGCTCTTCAATTGATAATATAAGCTGCACTGGCGGATAGTTGATATAATAAATGCGGTAGCTGTTGCCCTCTTCTAACAGCTTGTATTGCTTCTGGGTCGTCAATTGAAAGCGAAGATGGCCGATCCACGCATAATATGCTATCCATCGACCGTGCCTAAATTGCTTCGTTGTACAGCGTATTGGGCCTTCAATCACACTGATGTGTGCCTGACGAAGTACCTGCACGCGGCGCATGCCAATGCCAATAAAGACACTCACGATCCCAAGCACCCCCAGCATTGTTCCAATGAGATATGGCACTGCTTGTGGTAGAACTGGTCCGTCCTTGATCAGGAATGGCGCACCAATCAAGAAGAAGGCTGCACTGCTAAGGATCACGAGTGCCGCAAGGCCACTACTCCAGCTTCCGATTGCGATTTGCTGTGCGACAATCTGCTGCTGATGAGGCGTCAGTGAGCCACGACGATTTGCCACGAGATCATCCAGACTGCACCCAAAGGCGTGCAGCAAACGCTCATTGGATACAGATGGTGTTTCAGCGGTCATCGCGATCCTATCGACGTTGTGCTCGGCAGAGCGCCTGTTGCTTCCTGTTACGGCATTCGATTGGTGAAATTGGCAGGCTGTCTGTCTGAGTATAGCATGACTGCAGCGCCTGCTTCGAATGAATAGAATTGAAGGGTATTTATGTCATTACAGGGCTCGCCGCGCTGTTGCTGATCGGCTTTGGCGGCTTCACCGATCGGCTCATTCCGCTGTTTGCGGTTGGTGCCTTCGGCGCATTCACCCTTTTCCAGGCAGGCATGGTCGCCTACTGGCAGCGCAGCAACGCGCTACGGGCAGTCTATCGTTTGATCATCAATGGTGTTGGCGCGCTCGCAACCGGCGTGACGCTTGTGGTTGTGCTGGTTGCCAAGTTTAGTGAGGGCGCATGGTTTACGCTGTTGCTTGTTGCGGTGCTGCTTGCGCTGTTCCTGTCTGTCAAACGACACTATGATTCTGTTCGGCGTGAGACTGCCTGTGCCATACCACTCAATCTGGATCACCTGCAACCACCGATTGTCGTTGTGCCGATTCACCGCTGGGATACATTGACGCACAAGGCTATGCGCTTTGCCCTGAAACTATCGGAGGATGTCTACGCCGTGCAGATTCGGGTTCCCGAACAGCATAATGATCTTGAAACTAACTGGGATGAATTCGTCGTTGTGCCTGCCCGTCATGCCGGCCACACACCGCCACAATTGGTCGTGATCGATTCGCCATATCGGCGCTTGTTGACGCCGCTGTTAAACTATATCGAGCAGCTCAAGAACGAATACCCTGCTCGACAGATTGCGGTGATTATTCCAGAGCTGGTTGAGAACCGCTGGTAGCATTATCTGCTGCACAACCAGCGCGCCGAGGTGCTGAGGGTCCTGCTGTTGCTGCAAGGCGGGCAGCGCGTCGTTGTGATCAATGTGCCCTGGTACCTCAACGCATCCTAACCAATAGATTGCGTAGGGGCGAACCTCGTGTTCGCCCGCAGCAGATGTCGCAGATTGCGTAGGGGCGAACCTCGTGTTCGCGCGCAGCAGATGTCGCAGATTTGGCGGAAATGTTTACGGCCCATATCACCATGAGCAAGAGGTACCGCTTGATCAACGAAGCAGGGCATCAAAGAACATGGTTAGCACAGCTCCAGGTTCAGACCGACCTTCGTCACCGAGGCGGCTCGGGCGATGCAACGCTGTTTCCGCCAGCAGGGACGTTTGAGGCGCTCGGTGGCCGCGAGGCTGTCGCCAAGATCGTTGACGGACTGTACGACCGGATCGAAACGGACGCCGTTCTGCGCCCGGCGTTCAATCGCAACCTGACGCGGGAACGCGAGCGGCAGAAGCTCTTTTTTGAGGCGTGGTTTGGCGGTGTGCCAACGTACTTCGACGCGGCGTGGCCGCCGGGTCTCAAGGCGGCGCATCAGCCAGTCTCAATCAGCCGTGGCATGGCGGGCCGTTGGCTCGAACATTTTCTTGCCACCTTCGCCGATGTAGTGAAAGACCCAACCATCATCAACGACATCAAACCACGCATTGCTCGCCTCGCGCTGGGGCTCGTCAGCCGGATTGATGAGCCTGTGCCGGGAGAGCCGCTCCGCGATGTTGGCGACCCGCGATTCATACCTGCCGTCCAGCGCGATGACGTGGCAGGCCTCGCGGCGCTGGCCGAGGCAAAGCCACAGGTGTTCCTGCTGCACGGGCCGAAGCTCTTGCTCATCGCGGCCATTCGCGGCAAGGCCAGGGTCGCCGAGGAACTCCTGCGCCAGGGGGTCGATGCAAACGCGGTTGCGATTCCGCCAGGGAATGATGCGAGCGTCTATGGCCTGCCTATGCTACAGATCACCCCGCTGTGCGGAGCGCTCGCCAATCAGCGCGAAGCGGTGATCAAGCTGCTCCTCGAACATGGCGCTCAGTACGATATTTTCACCGCCGCGTGTGTTGGCGATCTTGATGCCGTGCGGAAATTGTTGGGTTTGGCCCCCGAACTTGCGGATGCGCGCGACCCCGCGTGCGACGTTGCCCAGATCACCCCGCTGATGCATGCTGTCTGCTGCGGGCAACTCGAAATCGCACGGCTCTTATTTCAACGCGGCGCAACCGTTGGCACGAACAGCGTGCGATTGGTGCGGGCCGCTGCGAACCGCGGTGATGAGGCGCTGAGCGATCTTCTGCTTGAGCATGGTGCCGACCCCGCCTTGATCGGTGCTGGCGCATGGGTGATGTCTCCCGCCATCGCGGAAAAGCTCCTGGCACGGGGCGCGAATGTCAACCAGGAACCGGGCGCGTGGATCGGCATGTGTTGCACCGGTAACAGTGGCCATAAGGAGAACGCCGCGCTGGCGCGGGCCATGCTTCGTTACGGCGCAGATGTAGCAGCTCACTATAAAGGCCGTACGGCGCTGCACTGCGCCGCGAAAGCCGGTTTCGCCAACGTGGTCGAGGCCTTGATCGAGTATGGAGGGGGATGTGAATGCACGGCCAGACTCCCCTGGACGAGGTTGATAATGCGCGGGGCAGCATCAACAGAGAACCGGTGCAACGAATCCTTATCATGCATCGAGCCCTTCGGAGCAAGTAGAGGCGAACCTCGTGTTCGCCCACGATGATGGTATGATCCGCAGATGACGCGGATGGGGTAGAGGCGAACCTCGTGTTCGCCCCGCAGATTGCGCAGATTATTGCAAATCCATACGTAGGGGCGAACCTCGTGTTCGCCCGCGATGATGGTATGATCCGCAGATTGCGCAGATTATTGCAAATCCATACGCAGAGGCAAACCTCGTGTTCGCCCGCGATGATGGTATGATCCGCAGATGGCAATGGCGATGGTATCGGTGATTTCCCTTAACGATGCGCTGGCCCGTGTGCATGTGGCGCTGATGCTGACGCTCAAGGGTGCGCCATTTCTGTTTAATGGCGAGGAAATCGGCATGGCCGATCTTGAATTAACAACACTCGATCAACTGCGTGATACCGCCGCCATCAGCCAGTATCAGATCATGACAACGCGGCTCGGGGTGGCAGCGCAGGAAGCACTGCAAGCAGTGATTGCAGCAACTCGTGATCGCTGCCGTAGCCCGCTGCAATGGAGCGGTGAGACAAACGCTGGCTTCAGCCCGCCCAATATACAACCCTGGCTGCCCGTCCACCCAAATCATGCCGATGGCGTGAGCGTTGCCGCCCAAGATGGCGATGCGACATCAATGCTCAGTTTCTATCGGCGCATGCTGCATCTCCGGCGAGCAACGCCAGCACTAATTGTTGGGGAATACAATGCGCTGCAATGGTAGCCCCATTCGAGGTTTTGCTTGTTGAACTAATACCCCAACTCGCGCTGGACGATATTCAGTAATGGCTCGTGTTGCACATAGCGGCGCAGATTCTCGGCAAACACGCCAACGACATTATCGATATAGGATGCGCTCATGCCAGAGACATGCGGGGTGATCATCACATGTGGGGTGTGCCACAGCGGGTGATCACTCGGCAGTGGCTCGGGATCGGTGACATCCAATGCGGCGGCGCCGATCACCTGGCGCTGCATTGCGTCGATCAGCGCCTGATGATCGATCAGGCCGCCACGGCCAATATTGATCAGCAGCGAATCAGGTTTCATGTGGGCCAGTTCGCTGGCTCCGATCAGGTGGCGCGTGCCAGCGATCAATGGCAGCACCAGCACAACAACATCGCTCTGCTGCAAGAGTTCAGGCAACTGATCGAGCGTGAAATACTGCTCTGGCAAGCGCCCATCGGGATCTCCCGTGCCAGGAACGCTATACCCAAGATATTCGCGGGCTGCATTGCTACTGCGCTGGGTGGCGATAACACGCATGCCAAGCGCTGTGGCCAGGCGCGCAACTTCGCGGCCGATTGCGCCATAGCCAACAATCCCAAGCGTTCGCCCGCGTAGTACACGTGGTGTGAACAGTACCCGATGTTCGCCGCCGCCCCATAGCGCCTGTTGCTGATAATTATATGCCAGGGTATGATTATAGGCCGATGCCAGCATCAGCGAGAGCACATATTCAGGCATATGCGGCGTATGGGCACCATTGGCGCTGGTTAATATTGCCGAACTGTTCCAGATCGGGGTATCGTGCAGATGATCAACGCCAGCAAACTCGCCCTGTACCCAGCGCAGACCAGTCGCTCGTTCAAGCGCAATATCACCACGGCCCGTGTACAATATTTCGGTATCAGGCGTGAAGGCCTGTTCGATCTCGGCGGCATTCCGCGCATTCAGATGGGTAATTTCGGCATGTGGCGCAATGGCGCGCAGCATATTCAGTTGATTCGGGGTGAATTCACGCGTTGCAACGATATGGAGAGTCATGCATACTAACCTTGCTATCAGAATATTCAGAATAGAGCTATCGTAGCATCCAAGCGCGGTGCGGTCAAACCATACCATGGCGTGTATTTGTCCGCGGATTGCGTAGGGGCGAACCGTGTGTTCGCCCGCAATGGTCGTGACCAACGCATTTGTCCGCAGCAGGGGCGAACCGTGTGTTCGCCCGCAATTCTAGAGGCACCAATGCAACACATCAGCGATCATGCCCCATTTCTGGAATCATTGGCCCAGGCCATCGCAGAACAGCCGACTTCGTTTCATATGCCTGGACACAAATTCGATCCGCAGCTGTTGCCAGGGTTTAGCGCATTGTTTGGCGCTGGTGTGATCGCTGGGGATCTGAGCGAGGCAATGCCATCCGTCGATTATCTGCATGGCGCAACGAGTGCGCTGGTTGCGGCGCAGCAATTGGCGGCGGCGGCGGTTGGCGCAGAACACACCTTTTTTCTGGTGAATGGCTCGACGGTTGGCAATCAGGCGATGCTGCTGGCTGTTGGCCACGATGGTGGGCGTGTGCTGATGCCACGGGCATCACATCGGTCTGTATATGCCGGGCTGATTCTTTCTGGTGCGACGCCGATCTACTTGCAGCCCAAGCCGCACCCGCAACTCGGCTTTCCACTGGCCATCGATTGCGCCACTGTTGCGGAGGCATTGCAGGCACACCCAGATGTTGTTGCTCTGCACATCACCAGCCCCTCCTATTATGGCTATGTCTCGGATGTGCCAGCTTTAGCAGAACTCGCCCATGCCCACCATATTCCGCTGCTGGTGGACGAGGCCCATGGCGCGCACTTCCCCTACCATCCGGCGCTGCCACCATCGGCTGTTCGCTGTGGCGCGGATGTGGTTGTGCAGAGTGCCCACAAAACCCTTGGCGCGCTGACACAGGCGGCACTGCTGCATCATGCTGGCAATCGCGTCGATCTCAACCGCATCCAATCCATGCTCGCACTGCTGCAATCCTCCTCGCCAAGCGTGTTACTGACGGCATCACTCGATGCATCGCGCCAGCAGGCTAGCCAACGCGGGCACGAACTACTGACCAATGCCATTGCGCTTGCAAACGATGCCCGTGCAGCTATTCGCACTATTCCAGGTCTATGGTGCTATGGCGATGAATTGATCGGCCAGAACGGCATTGCTGGCCATGATCCAACCAAGCTTGTGATTCGTGTGAGTGATAGCGGCTGGAATGGGATTGCCTTTGCCGAACGCCTGTGGGCGCGCTATCGGCTGAGTGTTGAGTTTGCCGATCCACACCAGCTGATTGGAACGATCAGCATGGCCGATACGCGGGCAAACATCGATGTTTTGCTTGGCGCACTGCGCGCCATCGCCGCCGAACCGCTGCCAGTACAGGCCCAGTACCCAACAATCTGGCCAACCCATGCGCTCCCGCCGATGATATTGACGCCACGCCAGGCCAGCCTTCAGTCATCGCAGCCAATCGCGCTGGCAGAATCAGTTGGAATGATCTGCGCCGAGCCAGTGATTCCATACCCACCTGGTATTCCATTGATCATGCCTGGTGAACAGATCAGCGCTGATCTGGTGGCCTACCTGGGTGAACTACTTGCCCTTGGTGTGAAGATTGTTGGCCCGCAGCAGATCGGCGTGGGCAGTATTCGGGTGATTTGCTCGCCCGCCGCATAATATAATTGGCCTTCGCATTATTCGCAGTAAGGAAACGACATGCCCGATACCGATGGTCTGATCACGCTTCCCGCACATGGGCCAGCATTCGGGATGTGGCGGCTTTCCGAGGGCTTATAGCCTGCGTTCATTATGAGTTTCAGAATTGCGATAGGGTTTGCCCACAATCTCCAGGTCGGTGCGGATCACATCCTGCGGCGCTCGCGCCGTGCGCACATCGGCCATATTGATTCCGAGCTGGGTCATCGTGGCGGCTACCGAAGCCGCGATCCCAGTGATCGTCACAGCACAACCAAGCAGGCGCACCGCATGGACAGTTCGCAGCAGTGATTGCCCTACGGCTGTATCAACCGTTGGCACCCCGGCGATATCGAGAATGACCATGCGGGTGTGCTGGGCGGCTACATCATTCAACAATCGTCTCGTTAGCTCGTTGGCTCTCCGGCTATCGAGGTGTCCAATCCAATATCCAACCAGCAGATATCGGCACCGCCACCGAGAAAGAGCGTGTAGAGCACGAATGTGCCATCGGGTGACTACGTTAGGTAACTTGGTATCGTAGCCGATGCCCGCGTAGCCTCAACCCGCTGCGTGCTGTAGAATACACACACAGCATTCAGTGAAATGGATAGCAATGATGATGAATACCAGTCCCGCGATGCCAGCATCAATGCAGGCCATGATCGACCATGTGAACGAACACTTTGCATCTACGCCGCGCCTTGGCCAACTGTTTCGCAACTGTTTCCCCAATACCTGGCAGACAACACTCCGACAACTCCCCGATGATACAACATTTGTGCTGACTGGCGATATTCCAGCGATGTGGTTGCGTGATTCGGCGCTGCAGGTGCGCCCATATCTTATCCTTGCAGCCGATGATCCAATTGTTGCGGATCTGCTCGCTGGGGTGGTTCGGCGTCAGTTTCGCTATATCACACACGATCCATATGCGAACGCCTTCAATGCCGAACCAAATGGTCAGGGACATCATACCGATCTCACGCCGATGACTGATTGGCTGTGGGAGCGTAAGTATGAGATCGACTCGCTGTGCTACCCACTTCAATTGGCCTATTTATTATGGAAGGCAACAGGCCGCAGCGATCATCTCGACCAGTATTTCCGCGATGGTGCCTACCAGATCATTGAACTCTGGCGTCGTGAGCAACACCACACCGAACAGTCCGATTATACCTTTGTGCGTACGAATTGCCCACCCACCGATACGCTGCCGAATGGCGGCAATGGAAACCCAGTCGCCCACACTGGCATGACATGGTCGGGCTTTCGTCCAAGCGATGATACCTGTATCTATGGCTATCTGGTGCCATCGAATATGTTTGCCGTCGTTGTTCTGGGCTATCTGAACGAACTGGCCGAGCATGTGCTTAGAGATTCTATGCTTGCCGCGAATGCAGCCAGCCTGGCAGCCGAGATCGATAGTGGCATCAAGCACTATGCGCTAATTGATCATCCAACGCATGGCACTATCTATGCCTACGAAACAGATGGAATGAATAACGTGATCCTGATGGACGATGCAAACGTGCCGAGCCTCATGGCCATGCCATATCTGGGCTATTGCCGCTTCGATGATCCAACCTATCTGCGGACGCGCCAGTATGTACTCAGCGACGATAATCCATTCTTCTATCGTGGTTCTGCTGCTACGGGAGTTGGCAGCCCACACACGCCAGTTCGCTATATCTGGCATATCGCATTGGCCATGCAGGGGCTTACATCACCCGATCCAGCAGAACAGCGGCGCATACTTGAGATCATGGCTGCCAGTGATGCAGGCACTGGCTTCATGCACGAAGGCTTCGATGCCGACGACCCAAACAACTATACTCGCCCATGGTTCGCTTGGGCCAATGCCATGTATGCCGAACTAGCGCTGCATATCTGTGGCTATCGTGTACCAGGCAGCCCACTCGATCAGCAGGCAGATGCTCTTGATCGGCAGAAGTTAATGTAACATTCCGTAAATAATTAATTGGGTTCATACCACACATGGGAGATACACATGCAGCCACAAACTCCTGTCCGCCTGGCAATTGCCGGCTTAAGCCATGGCCATGTAATCTGGCTGCTGCGCAACTGGCAGCGCAGCGATCTGGATGTGGTTGGGTTCTGGGAGCCGGATCGGGCGTTGGTCGAGCGCTATGCACAGCGCTTCAACTTCCCGATTGATCTTGTCTATAGTGATTTGGATACCATGCTGGATGTCGTCCAGCCAGAGGCAGTCTGTGCTTTTGGTTCGATCTATGATCACCTGCGCGTTGTCGAAGCCTGCGCGCCACGCAAGATCCATGTGATGGTAGAAAAGCCACTAGCCGTCAGCTTCGAACATGCCGAGCGCATGGCATTGTTGGCGCGAACCCATGCGATCCAGCTGATCACCAACTATGAAACCACCTGGTATGCCAGCACATATGCAGCCTATCGGATGGCCATCGAAGAACAGACATTAGGCCCGCTTCGCAAGGTCGTCGTTCACGATGGGCACAGCGGCCCGGTGGAGATCGGCTGCAATGCCGAATTTCTGGCCTGGCTGACCGATCCAGTGCTGAATGGTGGTGGCGCAGTGATCGATTTCGGCTGTTATGGGGCCAACCTGATCACATGGTTGCTGGGTGGCATTGAACCCCTGACGGTAACGGCAATCCTACAAACGCTGAAACCCGATATCTACCCACATGTGGACGATGATGCGACCATCATCCTCACCTATCCACACATGCAGGGCATCATCCAGGGATCATGGAATTGGCCGGTAGCGCGCAAGGATATGGAGATCTATGCTACGAACGGCTATCTTGTAGCGGTGAACGACCAGACGATGCGTGTACGGATGCGTGAGGATAAGACCGAGCAAACGCTAAACCTGCCACCAGCGCCAGAACAGATACGCGATCCATTTGCGTATCTGGTTGCAGTACTACGCGGCAGGGAAACCGTCGAACCAGGCAATCTCTGGTCGCTCGAAAATGCCCTGAGCGTTGCAAAGATTCTGGATGCAGCACGGCTCTCCGCACGCGAGGGCAGAACCATCCGGCTGGAATAGAACGGGATGGCCGTAGAGACGCAAGGTTTTGCGTCTCTACGGCTATGAAATGAAAGCGAGTAGTACATGGCACAACTCCAGGATAAAGTCGCCCTGATTACCGGTGCCGCCACCGGAATTGGCCTTGGAATCACACGCGCCTTTGCCAAGGAAGGAGCCAGGCTTATTCTCGCATCGCGCGATAGTGTGCGGCTGGAAGAAACTGCTGGCGAGATGCGGGCGCAGGGCGTGCATGCCATCGCAATCCCAACCGACGTGACCGATGAGGCGCAGGTTGTGGCACTGTTCGAGCATGTGATGCGCGAGTTTGGCCGGCTCGACATCCTGATCAACAATGCTGGTGTCTTCGATGGTGGCCCACTGGATGAACTATCGCTAGAGACCTGGCAGAAGGTGATTGGCGTGAACCTCACCGGGCCGTTTCTGTGTAGCCGTGAGGCCTTCAAGATCATGAAGCGCCAGGGCGGTGGCCGAATCATCAATATCGGCAGTATCTCCGCCCAGGTACCGCGCCTGCATTCCGCCCCGTATGTCTCGGCAAAGTTCGGGTTGGAGGGACTCACCAGAGCCACCGCGCTTGATGGCCGCGCCTATGGCATCGCTGCCAGTTGCCTGCATCCCGGCAATGTCGCCTCCGAGCGACGCCAGGCCAGCGCTGCTCCCGCCGATCAGGAACCAATGATGACCCCGGACGAGCTTGCGTCCGTTGCTGTGATCATGGCAGCGCTTCCCGCACACGTCAACCTGATCGATGCGATTGTTCTGCCAGTGGAACAGCTCTATATCGGGCGCGGGTAGTTATATGTCCATCTTTTGGCGTACGTGATCTCGCCGCCGTGCATGGTATACTGGCGATACATGAACATATAACCAAGGAGAGGGAACACCATGACAGACACAACTTACAATTTTGGGCTGCTCACCATCTCGGGTGAGCGCCTGCTGTAAGTACCCTTGGTGACCGACACCTCCATTGCTTGCGCTGAGAACACAGGCGATCCAGTGATCGCGGCTTCGTAGCCTAGCTACTACCGCAGTTCTGCTGGATCGACACGGACACGCGATCAATTCATTTCATGGATGGCACAGCCATCTGTGGATTGCTTGATCGGTTGTATTCCTTCGTGTTTCTCGGCACAGCACAGATAGATAATTGAAGCGGCTATGGGTGCGTATAGGCCCTGTGGTCGCGCTTTTTTGAACGGCCATGGGATCGCCCCCGTGGCCATTTGTATGGCCGCAGGGAAACCTGCGGTCATTTGTATTTCCAGCCAGATGAGGAGTTTTCATGCGCTCGTTTCAGACACTGAGCCACTACTGGCATCTGTTGGCCCGCTACCTACGGCCACTAGGGCTGCGAGTTGGCCTGCTGGCGATCATTCTATGCGGCACCATCGCTGTGCAGGTGATCGTGCCATTGGTGGCAAGCCGCTTCATTGATCAGGCTACCACTGGGGGGGCTGTTGATGATCTGATCTTCCTGGCATTATTGACCATGGGCCTAGCGTTGGTAGGCCAGGGCCTGGCAATCGCTGAAACCTATGTGGCCGAATATGTGAGTTGGGCAGCAACAAACTCACTACGTGCGGATCTCCTAGCGCATATATTGCGCCTGGATGCCACGTTTCACACGGCCCATTCACCAGGCGAGTTGATCGAACGGGCGGATGGAGATGTTGCAACACTGGCGCGCTTCTTCTCGCGCTTTGTGGTATCGATTCTCGGCAATGGCGTTTTGATCATGGGTGTGCTCGGATTGCTCGTGTTCATGGAATGGCGTGTCGGCCTGGGACTCGCTACCTTTGTTGTGATCGCCATGATCGCTATGTTGCGTATTCGCGCCGCCGCTACCCCTTTATGGGCGGCGGAACGCCAGGCAAGTGCCGATTTCTATGGCTTCCTGGGCGAATACCTGTCTGGCCTGGAGGATGTTCGTTCAAGTGGAGCTGGCGCGTTTGTGCTACGCCGCTGTGCCGAGGTGATGCGCTCGTGGCTGTCGATCACACGCAGAGCACAGATGCGTGGCTATGCCCTGGTTGCCAGTAGCCAGGGGCTGTTCGCTCTTGGCACGATTACCGCCTTTGCTCTGAGCGCCGTGCTATTTATGGATGGCACGCTTACCATCGGCACCGTCTATCTGATCTTCCGCTATACCGAGATGTTGCGCCAGCCGACTGAGCAGATTCGCAATGAGGTACAGGATCTCCAACAGGCAGATGCCAGTATTGGCCGGATCGAGGCACTGCTCAATACCATGCCGCTGCTCACAGATGGCCCTGGCGTTGCGCTGCCGTCAGGACGATTGGCCGTGGAGCTGGATCGCGTTTCATTCGGCTATACACAGGATGCGCTGGTTCTGCGCGATCTCAGCCTACGCCTGGAACCGGGCCGCGTGCTTGGTATTGTGGGCCGCACAGGCAGTGGTAAGACAACACTGACACGGCTGCTCTCACGCTTCTATGATCCATTGGCCGGAACCGTTCGCCTGGGCGGCATGGATATACGATCCGTGTCGCTCGCGGCTGTGCGCTCACGCATCGGCGTGGTCACGCAGGACATCCACCTGTTCAATGCGAGCGTACGCGACAACCTGACACTGTTTGATGACGGTGTGCCAGATGATCAACTCCGCGATGTGCTGGGTAGATTAGGCCTCACAGATTGGCTGCATGAGTTGCCGAGTGGCCTGGATACACTACTTGGTTCTGGCGGCGTCGGGCTCTCGGCTGGCCAGGCACAGGTATTGGCCTGCGCCCGCATCTTCCTACGCAATCCCGATGTAGTTATTCTGGATGAAGCCTCCTCACGCCTCGATCCAGCAACAGAACGGCTGGTGCATATGGCACTGGGTCGGCTACTCGATGGCCGTACAGGGATTATCGTGGCACATCGGTTGAGTACCGTTGCATACGCCGATGACATCCTGGTTCTTGATGATGGGCAGGTGCGCGAATATGGGCCGCGCCAAACACTCACCGCCGATCCCACATCGCATTTTGCCGGATTGCTGCGCGTTGCTACCGAGGAGATCCCAGCATGAGACCACTGCCAACCTGGCGCTACACCCTACATATGGCCCGCTATGCGCCCTGGCTGTATCTGCTCCACGCAGGATTGTGGAGCCTGATGAATGTATTCTCGCTTCTGCCGGGGCTGATCGCCCGTGCCTTCTTCGATACGCTCACCGGAGCGGCACCACTGCCAGGAGGCATCACCGGGCCTCTCGCACTACTGCTGATTCTGACCATCGGGCGTGCAGTTTTGTGGATGGTGGCTGGTTTTGTTGAGATCACCTTCCGCTTCACGATGAGCGGCTTGGTGCGCCGCAACCTGCTACGGCTCGTCCTCAACCTACCTGGCGCACATGCGCTGCCCTTTTCGATTGGGCAGGCGATCAGCCGCTTCCGCGATGATGCGTACGAGGCCGAGGATAACATGGACTGGACTGATGAGATCATCAGTAACGGCCTGTTCGCCAGCATAGCATTCCTCATCCTGCTCCAGATCAACGTCTCCATGGCGCTGGTTGTCATCCTACCAACAATCATCGTTGCAATGTTCGCACAGCGCGCAAGTGCAGCACTTGGCCGCTATCGTGCAGCCAGTAGCCAGGCAACCAGCCACGTCACAGGGGCCATTGGCGATATTGTTGCCGCAGTGCAGACGGTGCAATCCGCTGGTGCTGAAGAACGAATCGTCGCCCACTTTCGCAGGCTCAATGAACACCGCCGTAGTGCCATCCTGGCCGACCGCGTGGTGACACAGGTTGTGGATGCGATCACGGCCAATACGGTCAGCATTGGTACAGGGCTGATCATGCTGCTCGCTGCTGGCATCCTGCGCGATGGCAGCCTAACGGTTGGAGATTTTGTGCTGTTCGTCGCCTATCTGGGCTTCATTGCCGATTTCACCGCAAGCCTTGGCCAGTACCTAGCCCATTACAAGCAGACCGGAGTGGCGTTCGCTCGCATGGATGCAATGCTTGGTGATGCTGCACCAGAGGAATTAGTGGCATCCATTCCACTGTATCTGCGCGGCACACTGCCAACAGTGCCACCACCGCTACACAGCGCAACCGACCGATTGGATCTCCTGGAGGCACGCGGGCTGACCTATCGTCACCCACAGGGGCGCGGTATCGACTCGATAGACCTGCGCCTGCAACGCGGTACACTGACGGTAATCACCGGGCGGGTTGGCGCAGGCAAGACCACACTGCTACAAACGCTGCTGGGGCTGTTGCCGCGTGAAGCAGGCGAAATCCAGTGGAATGGACAGGTTGTGGACAATATCGCCTCGTTCTTTGTGCCGCCGCGCTGTGCCTACACAGCGCAGGTACCGCGCCTGTTCAACGAAACGCTCAAGCAGAATATCCTGCTTGGACTACCGGACGACCCTGCGGTTCTGCATGCTGCCATACGCAGTGCTGTTCTTGAACATGATCTGCAAACACTAGAGGCGGGATTAGAGACACGAGTGGGCGCTGGTGGCGTCAAGCTCTCTGGTGGACAGGTACAGCGCACAGCGGCGGCGCGCATGCTCGTGCGTGGAGCCGAGCTGCTGGTGATCGATGATCTTTCCAGTGCGTTGGATGTCGAAACGGAAACCACACTATGGGAGCGGCTCGATCCACAGTTGCAGATTGCAGATTGCAGATTACAGATCGAGGGCGATTCAACCCACTGTTCAATCCACAATCGACAATTGACAATCCTCGCCGTATCGCACCGTCGCACCACACTCAGCCGCGCCGATCAGATCATCGTACTCAAGGATGGGCGCATCGAAGCACAGGGCACGCTCAACGAACTGCTGGCAGCATCCGATGAGCTGCGGCGGTTATGGGATAGCGAAATAGATGAGCACTCGGAATCCGCAGGCGTATGAAGATTTACTCAATAATCGGGAAGATGGCATTGTCCATCCATCCGCAGGCTGAAGCCTGCGGCAAAGGGCAACCCCACGCTATGGGCAACCCTACGCTATGGGCAACCCTACCCCTAGCCGCGTGGCTTCAGCCCGCGGTACAGGAGAGGTGACAATACTCTATACAACATAAAGGCATCTATCATATGAAGTTTCTTAACCTTGGAATCGTGGCACATGTCGATGCTGGCAAGACGAGCCTGACCGAGCGGTTGCTGTATATCGCTGGCGTGATCGATAGGCTCGGCAGCGTCGATGCCGGCAACACCCAGACCGATTCGCTGGCGTTGGAACGGCAGCGCGGCATTACGATCAAATCCGCCGTCGTGTCGTTTGTCATCGATGATGTCACCGTCAATCTGATCGATACACCAGGCCACCCGGATTTCATCGCCGAGGTGGAACGAGTGTTGAGCGTACTCGATGGCGCTGTGCTGGTGATCTCGGCGGTGGAGGGTGTGCAAGCGCAGACCCGTGTGCTGATGCGGGCGTTGCAGCGATTGCATATTCCCACACTTGTGTTTGTCAACAAGATTGATCGCCGTGGTGCGGACCATGATCTCGTGCTGCAGAGCATTGCCGAGAAATTGACCACTGCGATCATTCCGATGGGATCAACAAGCGATCTTGGCAGTCGCGGCGCGCTCTATGAGCCAAGCGATGCCACTGATAGTGCGTTTATTGCGCGGCTCATCGATCTGCTTGCCGAACACGATGATGCATTGCTGGCTGCGTATATCAATGGCGAGGCAAGTGTTTCATACCAGCGGCTGCGTAGTGATCTCGCAACCCAAACCATGCAATCCCTTGTGCATCCAGTATTCTTCGGCTCGGCAATAACGGGCGCTGGCGTCGATCCACTGATCGCTGGGATCAAAGAATTGCTGCCAACATCACATGGGGCAGCAAATGATCCGGTTTCTGGCACGGTATTCAAGATCGAACGCGGTTCGGCAGGCGAAAAGATCGCCTATGTGCGTATGTTTTCGGGAACCATCCAGCTACGTGATCGGCTCCACTTCGGGCGGGATAAAGAAGGTCGGGTGACAGCAATCAGCGCGTTTGATGGTGGCCCAGCCATTCGGCGCGCATCGGTGAGTGCAGGGCAGATCGGCAAGCTCTGGGGCCTCAACGATATCCAGATCGGCGATGCAATCGGCATCGCACCAACAACGACACAGCAGCACTATTTCGCACCGCCAACACTGGAAACAGTGATTATCCCACGCCGTCCGATTGATCGAGGCGCGCTGCATACTGCACTCGCTCAACTCACCGAACAGGACCCGCTGATCAGCCTGCGCCAGGACGACGCCCAGCAGGAGTTGTATATCTCGCTGTATGGTGAAGTGCAGAAGGAGGTTATTCAGGCAACACTCGCCAGCGACTTTCATATCGATGTTGATTTCCGTGAAACAACGACGATCTGCATTGAACGGCTCGTCGGTAGCGGTGCAGCCTTCGAGATCATGGGCAAAGCACCGAATCCATTTACCGCAACCGTTGGGTTACGCATCGAGCCAGCAGCGATCAACACCGGCATCACATTCCGACTAGAGGTTGAACTCGGCTCGATTCCGCTCTCATTCCATAAGGCTGTCGAGGAAACTGTAACCACAACACTGCAACAGGGGCTGTATGGCTGGCAAATCCCCGATTGTATCGTGACCATGACGCATTCTGGCTATAGTAGCGTATCAAGCACAGCAGGCGATTTCCGCAACCTGACGCCACTGGTCGTGATGAGTGCATTGCAGCAGGCCGAGACGATTGTATGCGAACCAATGCAGCGCTTCCAGCTTGAAATCCCAGCCGACACATACGGGCGCATGATGCCGATACTGGCACAACTGCGGGCCATTCCACAGGCACCAATCATCCGAGATGCGACGTGTATCCTGATCGGTGAGATTCCAGCGGCACAGGTTCACGAATTGCAGCAACAACTACCAGGGCTGACACGAGGCGAGGGCGTACTCGAATCAGCCTTCGAGCGCCACATACCAGTTCGTGGCACCCCCCCAACCAGGGCACGTTCGGATCACAACCCACTCAATCGCAAGGAATATTTGTTGCATATTGTGCGGCGGGTGTAGAGCAACCCACATAATCGAGCAGATCGAACCTGCTATCTGAAGGCGCACATGTGGATTGCGCAAGCCATGCTTGCGCTGCGGTAGCATGGCTGCCGCACTCCATACACAGTCGCAGGCTGAAGCCTACGGCGCCCGGTCGATGCAACACGACCCAATGAACATGGAAAGATCCATCAGCCCGCAGCGTGTTCCACCAATGGAATGCGGATCTCGACATCCAGCCCTGGCCCTGGCACACGATTGCTCATTCGGCACGACCCACCGATCTGCCAGAGCAGATGAGCTACCATCGGCAAGCCCAGCCCCATGCCCGGTACCTGGCCTGTAAAGACGCGCTCGCCCTGACAATATGGCAACCACACCCGTGCCAGTTGATCAGGCGCGAGCGTCAGGCCATCATCAAGAATATGCAGTCCGATAGCGTCGTTGTGCCGCGTGATCGAGATATCGATGGTAGGTTTCTGGCCGGGATGGAATTTGCGTGCGTTTTCGAGCAACTCGCCGAAGATCAGTTGCAGTCCATGGCGTGAGATCGCGAGATCGCCTGCCGCCGATAACTCTTTCGAGATCTCCTGCACCCGAAGTGTCGTGATCGCCAGATTGGCATTGATGTCTGCGATGATCGATGGCAGATCGGCAACCGCGCAGCCTCCATACTCGGAGCGCAGGAGCTCGGGCGCGGCAATATACCGGAAAATATCGCTGATGTCTGAATGTAGGCGGTTCGCACTCTGCATCGTGATCGAAAGCATCTCGGCAAACATGCCATCGGCTGGTGCCAGATCAAGTTCTTCAATCAATCGCATCCCACCAATCAGCTGCGATAGTGATGTATTGAGCTTGTGCCGAATCAGCGCTTGGAAACTCCAGACACTCCTCTGGCTGGCCAATGATTCAGTAACATCACGTAGGCGCACCAGGCAGCGCGGCTCGGGATCTGGCACCATGTCCAGCAGTTCAACATGGAGCATAAAGCTGTTGGCAGTACCCGTAGCTGGGCGAATAAGCATGCGCGGTGCTGTATGCTCAGTAGCGGGCGAACCGAACCAATCCTCCCAACTCGTATCTGGTTCCAGGCGATACTGGCTGGTCGCCAGATCCAGAAAAGGAGTATCGAACTGGCCTTCCGGTTGCAGGCCAAGGTAGAGACGTGCACGCGAATTGGCATAGCTGATCATTCCATTGGCTGCGACCACCAGATAGCCATCATCGGCATGTTCAACGACCCACTCGAACTTGGTGCGCTCACCGACGAGCCGACGGTAGCGATTCAGCCGCGTGATCGTGCGCACCCGCATTCGTAGTTCAACACGGTCGTATGGCTTCGAAATAAAATCGTCGGCACCAGCCTCAATACCACGCAGGCGCGAGTCACGATCATCAAGCGCTGTTAGCATGATCACCGGCACTTCGGCCAAGAGCACAGAATCGCGTAGGCGTCGGCAAACCTCATAGCCATCCATCCCCGGCATCATCACATCAAGCAAGATCAGATCCGGCGGTGTGGCGCTCGCCAGCCGCAGCGCCTCAGGGCCGTTACTGGCAAAGATCAGCTGATAGCCGAGTGGGCTGAGCAGTGATGCCACGGTTTCCTGGCCAAGTGGCTGATCATCGACGATCAGAATGGAGATGTGCGGGTTCATGAGTTGTTCCTTTGTGAACTGCCTTGATGTTGCAGATGGGTGTCGATCAGTTCGGCAAGCCCACGCAGGCTCACCGGTTTGGTCAGGTAATCGGTCGCCCCAGCAGCAAGGCAGCGCTCGCGGTCGCCCGGCATGGCTAAGGCCGTCAGCGCAATGATGGGCATGTCTGGTTGGTTATATTCGGCACGAATATGCTGAATCGCTTCCAGCCCATCCATGCCCGGCATCTGAATATCCATCAGCACAATTGCTGGATGTGTCTCATGAACTCGGGCAATGGCCTCAATGCCGTTACGCGCAACGATGATCCGATAGCCATGCATTGACAGATAATCGGAGAGCAGCATGATCGTCGCCTCGTTATCTTCTGCGATGAGAAGTACGGGTTGTATACCCGTTGGGACTCGTGCTGTGATCTGGCCGACTGCATGCTGGCCAAGCGCTTGATGCACACTGACATGGAGTGTTTCTAATACAGATTGGAGCGCAGCGCGGGTAAATGGTTTCGCGAGGTAGCCTGCCGCACCCAACGTCATGGCGCGTTGACGATCATCGACCACCGATGCAATCACCACCGGAATTGCCTGTGTGCGCGAGTCCGCTTTCAGTTCGATCAATACATCCCAACCGGTTTTGTCCGGCAATAGAATGTCCAAAATAATGAGTTCTGGTGCAATCGCAATCACCTGGGCACAGGCATCGTGTCCATCGGCCTGCACGATATGTGCAACACCTAACTCGTTGAGATACCGGGTGAGTTGCTCCACAATAGTCTTGGAGTCCTCGATAATCAGAACAGGCTGGAAGGCAGACGGGTTGTTTACTCGCCGGTGCCGTATTGGCATGATTGGATCGGGTTTCACGGTACTTATGTTCCAGGGGAGGGTGACTGTGAAGCGGCTGCCGACTCCAACCACGCTGGTCACAGCAACACTGCCACCATGTAATTCGGCCATCCGTGCGACCAGCGCCAAGCCCAGCCCAGTGCCTTCGTACTGCCGCGCGAGCCGGCTATCCAGTTGGACAAACGGTTGGAACAGCAGTGGCAGTTGCTCATCTGCAATCCCGATACCAGTATCCCAGATGGTGAAACGTACAACATGCTCAGTCAGGTCGCCAACGACTTCCAGTCCAACAGCACCACCTACCGGTGTGAACTTGACCGCATTGGCCAGCAGATTGATCAGGATTTGTTTTAATCGGCGGGCATCCGCAGAGATCTGCACCACTGCCGGATCGGTGCGTGCCGTCACCGCGAGGTTCTTTTGGTGTGCGGCCTGCTTAATCATCTGCAAACTGGCTTGGCAGATCATATCGATCAACACTGGCTCGATGGTCAGATCCAGCATGCCTGCGCCGATCTTGGCCAGATCGAGAATATCGTTGATCAGATCCAGCAAATGGCGACCGCTGGATTCAATATATCCCAGCTTCTGCATCTGTTGATCATTCAACTGGCCGTAGATTTGTTCTTGCAGTGCTTCCGAAAGCCCTAATATCGCGCTGAGTGGCGTTCGCAACTCATGGCTCATACCAGCCAAAAATTCATCCTTGAGGCGTACCGCGCGGATGAGTTCAGCATTGGCTCTACTCAGATCAGCAGTCTGCTCGGCCACCCGCCGCGCCAGGAGGCCACGCTCCTCAATCAGTGCCTGCTCAGCCATTTTACGCCCAGTAATATCGAGGGTGACACCCTGGAGAAACCGTGGCTGGCCGCTTTCATCGCGAATGACTCGCGCTGTATCACGCAGCCAGATGATGCGACCATCGCGGGTGAATGTGCGATATTCCAGCGGAACTGGCGCATCGCTGGATTGTGTGCGGCTTACTCCCTCCAATACGGTGGCACGATCATCGGGATGCACCTGATCAAGCCACAAATCGGGGCTGGCGAGCCATTCTTCCGGCGAAAATCCGAGGATTGTTTCGATCTGTGGGCTGACATAGCGTGTACTACTCTGTTCATTGATCTCAGCAGTGTAGATAATCGCCGGGAGCTGTTCGATCAGCGTCCGATACTGCGTTTCTGCCATCCGCAGTGCATCCTCGGTGCGCTTGCGCTCGGTGATGTCCTGGATCTGGGAAACAAAATAGCGCGCCTGGTGCTGGTCGTCGTGTACAAGCGAGACACTAAGCAGCACCCAGATGATTGCGCCATATTTATGAAAATAGCGCTTTTCCATCTGGTACGAATGGATCTCACCTGCCAATAATGCACGTATATTATCGAGATCGATCATGAGATCATCTGGATGCGTAAGGGCTTGGAAGGTCGTCGCCAGCAGCTCCTGCTTGGTATAGCCAATGAAGTCGCATAGCGCACGGTTGGCCTGGAGCCAGCGACCATCGAGTCCGACGAGTGCCATTCCAATCGCCGCATAATCATAGGCGCTGCGAAAACGTTCCTCGCTTTCGTGCAGCGCCTGCTCGGCCAATTTGCGCTCAGTAATATTTTCGTGCGCCACAACCGCGCCGGTTTGCTCGCCGACCAAGGGCGTGACGCGCATGATGAACCAGCGCTGCTCATTTGGCGAATGGCAGGGGAATTCCAACGTAAACAGATCGAGCGCATGCGCCAGTACCGCCCTAATCCCCTGCGAAACCTGCTTAGCCTCGACATCGTTTGCGCCAACTGTCAGTTGGCAAACATCCAGATAGTTAATGCCAATACCAGTGTGAGTCAGGTTCACGTCGCCATTTGTAGAGGCAAACTGTTTCCAGGCCTGGTTGACAGCAATAATTACACCATCTGCATTCAATAGGGCAATATGCGCGGTTAACGAATCAAGCACCGCCTGGTTAATCAAGGCACTCTGGTGCAGTACTATATCATTTCCTTTTTCCAGGGCCATATCAGCCTTTTTCGATGTGTTGTACCTGATCAGTGTGTTCGGGATGGGCTTCTTCATCGGGCATATCTATAGAAAATGGCTGCAGATCACTCATCAAGCGCTCAACCGATCCATTATGTGCGGCATGTGCTTGTTGCAACTCGCGTGCCCATTCAGGCGTTTCCGAGGACATTGGCCGCTTGCCATCATCCGCATGCAGTTTTTGAATAACACGCTTCACGACTTCATGATCATCTTTCATACGCCGACCATAGGAGTTGCCATCTGGCAACATAATTGCCGCCCGCTCCAACTCGGCAGCAGTCATGGCCATCGGATCTTTCAGCAGTGCGATATCGATCGGCACTACCTGGCGATCAATTGGCTGATCAGGATTAATCCCCCGCGGACGACGGGTGTTTGTAACAAGCAAAAGCCCGAGTGCCGTCAGAAACACGCCGATCTGCAACACCGCCGCACCAAGCAACCACGGGACGCTCGTTAACCCGGCCACAAAAAACAACAGCACGCCAATGCTGGCAAGCCAGATGGCCCCAAGCAATGCGATTGTGATCAGAAGCGTTCGATTCATGGTTGTATCCTTTCCTTGTATATATGCGGCTGTCGCCAATACCCTTGGCACGCAAACCGATTAGTTCGGAACAAATTTCATGCGATTCTATTCTTAACCGTAATCGTAATCTGATTGCATTGCACCTGATCCAGGTATATCAAACAAATCCGGCCATGTGGTGAGACTATCCCATATGGCTTCATAGAGGTTGGCCTTCGTCAAGTTGGCTTCGCGCAAATTAACCCTGCTCATGTCAGCGCCACTCATGTCGGCATCACGCAGACGAGCAAAGATCAGGATGGCTCCACAGACTCGGCTCTGTGGAGATCATGAGGATTTGCCATCGCTCGTATCTCCTTATATGAAGGATGATCCCTGAAACAGCATTCGTGCAGGTGCTGTGCCAAGGCTCGCACTACGAGTGATCAGTGAGTTGATTGGAAGGCGAGCAATGGGTTGCGGATAAAGAACAAAGGAATACAGGGTTCGTTTGTTCTTTCTATAAGTAATACGGCTTTATACTAGCAGTGCATCCCTGAATCTGGTAGCAGGGAAACTCCGTATGGGGTATCCATATTTTACCTGACATGTGAGGTTATTCGACTCTTGTTCTCTTGTTCTTGGTCTTAGGCACTCGCGATATCTGGCGTTGTAGGTTAGAGCGGCAGCGTGAAACAGAAGCGGCTGCCATGGAGATCGATGATGCGCCAAGAAACACCAATGCGGAGGGGCGAACCTCGTGTTCGCCCACATGGGTAGCGCAACGCCTGCAATGAACCACCAGGCCCAACCATCGCGGAGGGGCAAACCTCGTGTTCGCCCACATGGGTAGCAGTGCAGAACGTTCCGTCACGCCCGTAAGATCATGCATGGATCTGCGGACGTTTTGGGTAGTGTCCAATCCTCAGCAGCGATGAGTATATTGTGATGTGCCCTCTTGTATACGAGTGTGCCTCATCAAATTTGACAATCAAAACCCGTACTGTGCTTGTGCGGATATGGAGTGCGCAAGCCATGCTTGCGCGGCGGCAGCATGGCTGCCGCAATCCGAAAAAACTGTTACCATAGCAATGGACGGGGCACAATGCAACGGAGTGTTACCATAACCCACATGGCAACGACTTTCTGTGCCGAGGGCAGCCCAACCTGTATAATAGCAACATGTTATCCATAATGGTTTATTCTACAGCGGTGGGCAAAACGATTGAGTTGTCGCAGTCCGTTTTGCGTTTTGTGCTCAAACGCATTGCGCCTATCTATAATGGAGATGATCAATGAGTGTGTCCACCAAACAGGCGTTCCCGGCAACGCCAAAACAACCCGTAACCGACACTTATCATGATACGACTGTGGTTGATGAGTATCGTTGGTTAGAAAACATCAATGATCCAACGGTGCGTGAATGGACAGCAGCCCAGAATCACTACACACGAACAATTCTGGATGCCATCCCAGCGCGTGCGGCGATCTATCAGCGACTACACGAATTATACACAGCCAATTCGGCGGATTACTATGCCCTAACCAAGCGCGGCATAATGATCTATGCGATCAAATCGCAGCCACCCAAGGAACAACCGCTGCTCGTTACGCTGCAATCGCTTGACGATCTTGGTTCTGAGCGTGTGATCCTTGATCCAACGGTGCTTGATCCAAGTGGCACAACCACCATCGATTTCTATGTGCCAGCGTGGGATGGCAGCATCGTTGCTGTGTCGTTATCCGTGAATGGCTCCGAGGAAGGTACACTGCATCTGTATGAAACAGCCACTGGCCGCGAGCTTGGTGAGCGCATTCCTCGTGTTACATACCCAACAGCAGGTGGTGATGTGGCCTGGAACGCGGATGGCAGCGGTTTCTTCTATACTCGCTACCCGCGTGGCAACGAGCGCCCAGCAGAGGATCATAACTTCTATCAGCAGGTGTATTATCACAAGCTTGGTACACCAACGGAAGAAGATACCTATGAAATTGGCCAGGCATTCCCGCGCATTGCTGAGATCGAGCTGCATCCATCAGAGGATTATCGCTATTTGCTTGCTACTGTAGGGAATGGCGATGGCGGTGAGTATGCCCATTATCTGCGTGATCAGTCGGGGAATTGGAGCCAGATCACCCATTTCGAGGATCAGATCAGGCAGGTTGCGTTTGGTACGGACGATGCACTCTATCTGTTATCGCGTCAGAATGCTTCGCGCGGAAAAGTATTGCGTCTGCCGCTGGCAACACCCGATCTCGCACAGGCCGAAACGGTGATTGCACAGGGCGAACACACGATACAGAATATGATACCAACGGCATCGCGGCTGTATGTAACGGAACAGACTGGTGGCCCATCACAGATTCGGGTGTATGGCAACAATGGCAGCGATCAGGGTATCCTCCCAACGGAGCCAGTCTCATCGATTGGGCAGGTATTGCAGCTCGATCACGATATAATTGTGTTCCGTAGCACCAGTTTTATCACACCACCAGCATGGTATCGCTTCGATCCCGCCGATGAGGAGCCAGTAAAAACCGCACTGATTGTTCGATCACCAGCGAATTTCGATGATGTGCAAGTCACACGTTCGTTTGCAACCTCCAGCGATGGCACACAGATACCGCTCAATATCATTCATCGCAAGGGCGTGGCGCTCAATAGCAGCAATCCGACGATCTTATATGGCTATGGTGGCTTTGGCATCAGCCTTTCACCATCGTTCATTATACGGCGGCAGTTATGGATGGACCACGGCGGCGTGTATGTGATCGCTAATCTGCGTGGTGGCGGCGAATATGGCGAGGATTGGCATCTGGCGGGCAATCTGACCAACAAGCAGAATGTGTTCGATGATTTCCTCGCCAGCGCACAGTATTTGATCGACAGTGAGTATACCCAACCAGCACGATTAGCGATTGAGGGTGGCAGCAATGGCGGATTATTGATGGGCGCAGCGCTGACCCAACGCCCCGATCTGTTTAGGGCGGTGATTTCGTACGTTGGCCTCTACGATATGCTGCGAACCGAACTTGAGCCAAATGGCGCATTCAATGTTACTGAATTTGGCACAGTGCAGAACATCGAACAGTTTGCCGCATTATACGCATACTCACCATTTCATTGCGTTGTTGATGGAACTGCCTATCCTGCTGCAATGTTCAGCACCGGCGAGAACGATGGGCGCGTGAACCCGGCCAACTCACGGCGCATGACAGCACGATTACAAGCGGCAACCAGTTCTGGCTGGCCAGTACTATTGCGAACAAGTGCAAGTGCAGGGCATGGGGCAGGTACAGGGCTGAATGAACGGATCTCCCAGGATGCCGATGTGTTCGCGTTTCTGATTGATCAATTGGGGATGGCGGGGTCGATCAACTGACCTTTGCCGCCTCTCTTGAGCATGTGTTAGCCCAACCGTGCAGCCCGGTCAGGTGGTGTTGGCTGATAATCTCAGCGCCCACAAAAGCGAACAGGCGCAGACGATTATTGCGCATTGCGGCTGTACCTTGATCTATCTGCCAACGTATTCTCCCGATTATTCGCCAATTGAGCTGGCGTTTGCCCAGTTCAAAGCCGATCTGCGGCGTGCGGCTGCCCGCACCCGTGATGCGTTGGAGGCGGCCATTGCCACGGCCTTGGGACAGATTACGGCGGCGGATGCCCAGGCATTTTTCTGGCATTGTGGCTATCGGTTCTTCCCAGATATGGATCAATGGTTTTGCTCTTAGCTATAGGGTGTGCGTCGCAGTGGAACCGCAAACACCCGTACGCACGATCGTGGACGCTCCGATAGGTCACGTTGGCGATGAGCAGATACGCAGCGTGTGTCTTTCCAACATAATCGGCCTGCTGTTGGACGTGTGGTGGCCCTCTGGGCGTTGGCGGAACGGTTCCCTGGTGCCTGACGCGCACAGTGGCGAGGAAATATTATGTCAACCGATAGAACCTTTTCGCATTGATGGACCACAGTTTCTGTTTGGCTGTCTCGCTCAGATCGGCAGTCAGTTGATCCAGGGTTTCGACCCAGCGCCGATAACTGGATGCCAGCAGAACAACCGGCCAATCGCCGCCGAACACCACCCGATTCTCGCCAAAGACATCCAGCACATGGCCGACATAGGGTGCCAAATCAGAGGCAACCCAGCGTTGCTGATCGGCTTCGGTGGCCATACCACTGATTTTGCACCACACATTCGGCAGGCTGGCGAGTTCGCGCATCTGCGCCCGCCATGGGTCAAGCAGCCCGGCAGCAATATCGGGTTTAGCAATATGATCAAGCATAAAGGTGACATCTGGGCAGGATCGCACCAGTTCAATGGTTGCCGCGAGCTGGGGATGCTTAATACACAGATCGCAGGTTAGGCCATATTCGGGCAATAACCGAACGGCTTTGATAAAATCGGGCCGTGTGCAGAAGTTTGGATCCGGCTCGCCCTGCACCACCCGCCGCACCCCACGCACCAGTGGGCTGATCGCAACCAGTGCCTCCAGGTAGCTGCGTAGTGGCTCACCATGTTCAAGCGCTGCCCAGGCCACAATCGCCTGCAAGCGCGGTTCTTCGGATGCCAGTTGAGCAACATGGCGCGCTTCAAGCAGCGCATAATCTGGTTCGACATTGACTTCCAGATAGACCAGCGCTTCGATAGCGATTCCATCGGTGTGGGCGCGGTACTCATCTAGGCCATATGGGCGCTCCAGCAGCACATCGCCATCCAGCCATTTCATGCGGAAGCGCTGTGGATCCCACAAATGGACGTGTGCATCAACAATTGGAAACGTTGGCATCGTAAAGCCTTTCCGTATCGGCGTATGTTGGGTGTATGCGATACGCCCCTACAATCTGCGTCATCTGCGTCATCTGCGGATAACATTATTCTACGGGTCCAGGAATGCCGTTTTGATCGCCTGCATCAATGGATCACGGCTGCCAACTGGCGCAGATGCAATATGCCCCTGTCCTATCGTCCAAATGATGGTTCCGCCAAGCCCACGGCCACGGACATAGCTGCCCTTTGCAGCAATCGATTCGGGATCTTCATACGAGACAAAGTTGCAGTTCTGTGGGCCAGCGCCGCCTGCCGCTGTGAGGTATGGCACCTTCGCTTCCGCATCGAAGATCCGTGTTGCTGCTGGCAAGTATTGCGACACAATGTTGGCGTAGGTCATCACATTATCGCTCTGGCCAAGTGTCACATTCAGGCCAGCAAGCGGCACTTTTGGGGCGCTCACACCCTTCCAGCATGAGCCATAGAAGCCGATGCCAATGCCCAATTTGCGCGGTGGTACGCCAGCCAGCAGGTAGCGCTGAACGCTCGATTCAATCGAGGCTGGCCGTGTTGGGCTCGCACCATACAGTGGCCCAAAATACCAGCTATCCCAGCCAGCATAGTTGCTGGATATATCATAGCTCATGATATTGATCTGATCGACACTGCTTGCCACCTGGCCATAGAAGGAATCAACCTCATCGGGAAAGTTAATATTAACCCAGTTTACCGGAATCGTGAGGATCATCGCTGGGCGGGCTGCGCGCAATTCCTGTAATAGGCCAAGCAAATTCGGGCGATCTGCTGCCTCAATCGGCTCCCAATCGACATCAATGCCATCATACCCAAGATCATCCATCACACTTAGTATATTCCGCACAAACAGCGAGCGATTTGATGGTGATGCAGCACCAACAAACCCATCGTGTTGGCCAGCGCCGCCAAGCATGAGGATCGCCTTACGGCCAGCCTGATGCGCACGCGTCGCTAGTGTTCGTGCGACATCGGGGGTGAGACTAAACGCAATCGACACACCACCGCTGCCGGTCGGGATGATTCCGCCAACCATTAGGTGTGTGAGTGTACTAACATCGAGCTGATCGGCAGGATACAGCGATTGCTGGTAGCCAACATAGTAGGCCGAAACCCAGTAGTTGCTGGTGGGCTGGCTCTGTGGTACAAGAACCAGCGGGAGATAACCCGAAAACGCTGTGGCTTGCAGTTGCGCTGCGCTGCTCGTTCCCACCAGCAGAAGAATGAGTAGGGATGCAAGCAGTGTTTGCGGTAACGGACGACGCATAGGTTCTCCTTGAAGGCCATACATGTGTCGGGATAGATTCTACCATGCCATCAAAGTGCGTGCGCCGCTATGATGCCCTGATTACGGTGCGGATTCATTGCGATGCGGTAGTGGCAGGGTACGCGATGGATATGTCTCACCTCGCGCTTCGGTTGCGCGCCCAGGCCCTGCATGCTCTTGGATTTCTCACGACCTGTTTGAGCGCCTTGGGAATAGTGTCGGTCTGAGGAGGCAATCGCCAAAGCCCTCACC
>JBBQSD010000069.1:0-29498 GCA_038214135.1 Chloroflexales bacterium
TGCAATCGCGCCTTGGCCGCATCCATGTGGCACTCATGGATCTCGATACCTATATTCGCGGGACGAACGAAGCCACCGATCTCGATACCATTCGCCGCCACGCCCTGCGCCTGATCAGGCAGATCGGGACGCGGAGCTAAGAATCGACCATCTTACCCCTTCGCCAACCGCGCCACAATCGCATCGACATCATACACACAGCCGCCCCATGTGCCGCCACCAACCTGTTGCAGTGCCGCCCATAATCTGGTATCAGCCGGTAGCATCGGGTGTGGCGAGAGGTCATTGCGCAACGGACGCTCGGCCAGCACCCGTGTGCCTTCCTCAGCCCCATAGAAACGCTCACCCTCACCAACCAGATTGACGGTGCCGATCAGGTTTATGCGATCCACCATGATCTCGATCATGTCGCCATCCTGCACTTTGCCAATCGGGCCGCCTGCCAATGCCTCTGGCCCAACATGCCCAATACACGCGCCAGTACTCACACCAGAAAAGCGTGCGTCCGTGATCACCGCCACTTCCTTGCCCCAGCTGATATGTTTGAGCGATGAGGTAATCTGGTAGATCTCCTCCATGCCAGTGCCCATTGGCCCACCACAGATCAGCACTACCACATCGCCAGGCCGAACGGCCTCTGGCCCATGGCTCTTGATTGCACGAATCGCATCACGTTCACGGGTAAACACACGTGCCCGGCCCCGCTTCCGATACACGCCATCTGCATCGACAACCCGTGGATCGATTGCAGTACTTTTGATCACCGAACCCTCTGGTGCGAGATTACCCTGCGGAAACGTGACCGTGCTTGTCAAACCGCGCTCACGGGCCTGTTCTGGCGAAAGAATGACATCATCAGGATTGACGCCATCACGGGTAAACAATAGCTCACGCAGGCGCGCCCGCCGCTCCGAATGTTCCCACCAATCCAGCACGTTGCCAAGCGACTCGCCACAGGCGCTGAGCGCATCCTCGTGCAACAACCCGAGCCGACGAAGATGTAACATCACTTCCGGCACCCCACCAGCCAGGAACACCCGCACTGTCGGGTGGTTGGTCGGGCCATTTGGCAGTACAGAAACCAGCCGAGGCACGCGCCGGTTGATCGTAACCCAATCTTCAACACTTGGGCGATGCAGGCCAGCTGCATAGGCAATCGCAGGGATGTGCAACAACAGGTTGGTGGAACCACCAAATGCCGCATGGATCGTCATCGCATTCTGAATCGCCTTGTCGGTCAGAATATCGCGGCGGGTGATCTTGCGCTCGTGCTGGAGGAGCACGGCCTGCGCCGCTGAGCGTGCCAGATTGAGCCAGATTTGTTGGCCAGATGGTGCCAATGCCGAATGTGGCAGAGCCAGGCCAAGCGCCTCACCAACGACCTGTGCTGTTGCAGCGGTGCCAAGAAACTGGCAACCCCCACCCGGTGATGCACATGCACTACATCCAAGTGCCGCCGCCTCGTCCAGCGTCAGTTGGCCATGGGCAAAGCGCGCCCCAATTGATTGCACCGTGCCAGCATCCTCGCCCTCTTCGGGTGGTAATGTCACCCCACCTGGTACCAGCACCATTGGCAGGTTTGGTGCACCGGCCAGCGCCATCATCATCGCCGGAAGCCCTTTGTCACAGGTTGCAACACCAATCACGCCATGGCGGGTTGGTAGAGAACGAATAAGCCGCCGCAAGACTATTGCTGCATCATTTCGGTAGGGCAGGCTATCGAGCATCCCCTCGGTTCCCTGAGTCCGCCCATCGCATGGGTCGGTACAGGCACCAGCAAATGGCATGGCTCCCTGGGCACGCAGGGTTTCGGCAGCAGCCTGGACGAGCAATCCGATCTCCCAATGGCCAGTATGGTAGCCAAGCGCAATTGGTGTTCCATCGGGGGCGCGCACACCACCACTGGTACTCAGAATCAGCACCTGTGGTCGATTCAGCTCAGCTGGATCCCAGCCCATGCCAACATTCTGGCTCAGCGCAAACAGATCACCACTTGGCGCATTCAGCAGCAGATCTTCGGTAAGCGGTAGCTTACCCTGTGGCCCTGGCGCACTGGATTCAACACGATAGGCCCGCGCACCATCGATCAGGGTATCGAGATTCACTGGTTCCATATGGTCATCTCCTGGTGGTACATTCGTCCCATGTTATAGGCCATACTCGTAGGAAGCGCTGTGACGACTATGGTACCATTGAGTTCATCACACATAAAGATTAAAATTTAGTCAATTATCGCAGTACGTTTCAGCCAGAGGTTCAACATGTTTCGCCTTTGCCTCAGCCTCATCGCCTTGATCATTGGCCTTGTATGCATTCCTGCATATGCCGACGAACTGCCGAATCCACAGCCGACACCGGAGCTAACATCAGCCACAGCACAACTCTTCAAAGTGAGCCTACCACTCATAACACGCGATGGTAGCAGTACGATTATACCCGCTGCCAACACTGGTATGCAGACGGTGCTTACATTGGTGAATAAGCAACGGGCGCTGGCAGGTTGCCCAGCCTTGGCCCTTGATCCACAACTTACTCAGGCGGCGCAAACACAAGCCCTGGATATGGCCCAACATAATTTTCTTGGGCATATCGGCACAGATGGATCAGATGTCGGTGTACGTGTTGATCGAACTGGCTACCCCTGGCAGATCGTCGCCGAAAATCTCGCGGTAGGACAGCCAACGCCGGACAATGCTGTTGCTGGGTGGATGAGCAGTGCAAACCATCGCGCCAATATCCTCGATTGCTCACTACGTGAGACTGGTATCGGGTTTGTATATCTCCCTAACGATCCCGGTACTGCAAAATGGTCGTTCTACTGGACACAGGTTTTTGCAACGCGGTAGTATCAGAAGTCAGAATAGCATGTGCAGAGCGTCGGTGACATGCATCCTGAAATGTAACACGAATACCGGGGTAAAGACGCTCCGCTGGGGGTCTCTACCCTGGCCGTACCATCAAATGCACAGGCATTCTAGCGGAATAACTCCTGACTCCTGACTCCTGACTCCTGACTCCTGACTCCTGACTCCTGACTCCTACTGCGAACGATACACCTCACGGGCACACGCAGCGCACCAGACGGCATGATTCTCGGTTGCAATGCGATCACCACCATGTTCGGGCAGAACAATCCAATACACTTCCAGCTCCAGCCCAGGAAGATTGCAGCGTTCACAGCGCCCACCAACTCGTTTCCAAGCCTGGCGATCATAGTGTGGCAGATGGGTATCCATTGCCAGATGGATCGTCAGGCCAATCGCAAGCGGGCGCAATCCGGGCCAGGCATAGGCGAGCATCCACATAATCGGCAGGCTGAACCAGGGGCGGTGCGTCATAGAGCGCAGCGAACCATAGCGTGGCCGTGTATCGCCGGGCCGAATACGGATATGGCGACGTTTATCATAGCGCAGCGCACCATCCAGGCTCCAATCGCCACTGCGCAGCGCATACAGCAAGAAGTGATCGATATCAATCAACACGCCACCAAGGGCTGTCAGCGCAGCGCGGCGTAGGCTACGCGGGTACAGTGCCAACCCAGCGGCGGCGGCAGCAACCAGATGGGCGCGAAATTGCATGAATGGCCTCTGGGTATCGGTGAATAAGGGATATTATAGCACTAGGGATTGCCCCTCCGAATCGTTGTTCGCTTGTTCTGGCTCCTGACTCCTGGATTCTCTACACACTACTCGCATCCAGCCGCCCGAGCCTGCGCACCTCTGGCCAGATAATGCTGATCAACAACACGATCAGGAGCGTGCCGATCCCGCCAGCAACAACTGCGCCAATTGTGCCAAGCAATGCCGCTGCCATCCCCGATTCAAACGCTCCCAGTTCATTCGAAATACCAATAAAGACGAAATGGGCCGCGTTGACCCGCCCGCGTAATGCATCTGGGGTGCGCGTCAGGACCAGGGTGCTACGAATCACAACGCTGATATTATCGAGCGCGCCGATCAAGCCAAGCATCAGCAGTGAGAATGCCAGCGAGCGCGAAAGGCCAAAGCCAATCGTCGCTAGGCCAAAGCCGGCAACAACCAGCAGCAAAACCCGCCCTGCATGTTTCAGTGGTGGCAGATAGGCCAGCAATCCAGCTGCCAGGATCGCACCAATCGCTGGTGCGGCCCGTAGCCAGCCAAGCCCGGCAGCCCCGACATGCAGAATATCGCGGGCAAACACCGGCAGCAGTGCGGTTGCACCGCCAAGCAGCACCGCAAACATATCCAGCGTCAGCGCAGCCAGAATGATCTTTGAACCCCAGATAAAGCGCATCCCAGCCAGCAGGCTTGTCAGCGTGACTGGCTCCTCGCTACGGGTGACCGGATGGGTATGCATCAATGCTAACAGCCCGCCAGCCACCAGCAGCCCAACGCCAACAATTGCATAGATGATCGTTGCATGATTTTGTGCTGCTATCAGCAGGCCACCAAGTGCTGGCCCAACGATTGCCGATGCCTGCCAGGCGCTGCTCTCCCAGGTTGCCGCGTTTGCGTAGTGTTCCTCTGGCACAACCTGTGCTACAAGCGATGAGAAGGCGGGGCTTTGGAATGCGCGTGCCACACCAATGCCGAACAAGCACACATACATCAGCCCGATCGGGCCACTCGTTGCGGAAAGCCACGTCAGCCCAAATGCACACAGCGCCACACCAAGCATTGTGAAAACCGAGATCCATTTGCGATCCAGTTTATCGGCCAATTGGCCAGCCGGTAACGCCAATGCCAGCACTGGCACAATCTGCACCAGCCCGATCAGGCCAAGCGCCAGCGGCGAATTGGTGCGTTCATACAGTTCCCAGCCAATTGCGACACCCAACATCTGTTCGGCAACAATAGCGAGGAATGAGCCAAACAGCAATAGGCGGAAATCGCCCACCCGCAACGCCGCGATTGGGTCGTGTCGTATAGCAGAACGATCTGATGGTTCCTGGGGAAGCATTGCGGCTCCTGATAGATTCTGCCGCACGCATCATCGGGTGAGAGCAGTGGTCGGTTGTTATTCAATTATAGCGGAGAATAGAGGCTACGGGCTTGGTTGATTGGGCGCAACGTACGGACGTGATATATTGCGTCTCTACGAACCCCTATTCGATGTACAATGCATTGCAAACATGGCGATTCTTCCATTGATCTCGCCATTAGAACGCAGGGAGTTGATGATGACAAACATTACCGATACACAGCGACATGGCCTGGTTGGGTTTCTGACCCGCGCCTGGCGTGCACCGGCCGCCGGCGAGGATCTTTCCGGCGACGCAATCGAGATCCGCGATGCTGCGGTTGGCGATATCAGCAGCCGCCGAACATCGCTCTCACGCAGTGCCGCACGCACAATCCATGCCGATCAGGATGTGACAATGGCCCTCAGCGCGGCAGCGCAGATCAGCGCTGGCGGTGATGCAATGATCACCGGGGGCGCAGCGGTTGCCCTTTCCGCTGGTGGCAATATACGCCTGGATGGCAGTAACGCTGGTATGACGCTCAGTCGGCAGGCGCATGTCGATTCTGGAATGATTGGGCTCCTGATCGCTCGTGATGTCAAACTGAGCGGCAAGAGCCGAGTTCTGCTAACCACCAAAGAGGCACTGATCCTGGGGACAGCAATTGGCACGCTCTACCCATTGGTGCGCTACCTACTCCAGCGTTTCGCCCCGCCACCACCCGAACGCGAGGAAATTGAGCGGCCCTGGTACACAAAACTCGGGCTATGGCTTGGTGGCCTGGCATTGCGGATTGGCATCGCGGCACTGATTGGGTTTGTTATCTATCGCTCGGCACGCGGGCGGATCGAACGATTGCTGCCGTTCCTGGCGAAATAGGGGAACCTGTATGGAGCTGGAATTATCCGCAGATTTCGCAAATCACCGATTGATCGCAGCCGTAGCATGACACACAAATATTGGTGAGCCACCAACATCATAAAGGAACTCAATAATGAACCCACGCGGGCGGACGGTGATCATCACTGGAGCCTCGGCCGGCATTGGCGCAGCAACGGCGCGAGTCTTTGCAGCGGCGGGTGCCCGCCTTGTGTTGGCAGCTCGTGATGCTGCTCGCCTCGAAGCGCTACGCCAGCAGTTGCCCGGTCAGCATCTGATCGTCCCCACCGATATTGCCGATCCGGCGGCGGTTGATGCATTAGCGGCACAGGCAGTCGCGGCATTCGGTGGGATCGACATTGTGATCAACAATGCTGGCATTGGGTTGGCCGCGCCAATCGGCGAGCTGCGCCGCGCTGATTTCCTGCAAGCCCTGGAGGTGAACCTGTTTGGGCCATTGGCGCTTACCCAGGCCGCCCTGCCATATATGCACAAACAAGGGCGCGGCCAGTTGATCTATATCTCCTCGGTAGTCGGGCTGCGGGCACTACCCTACCTTGGTGGCTATGCTGCCGCCAAAGCCGCCCTTGATCGAATCACCGAATCACTCAGGGTCGAACTACAGGGCAGTGGCATTGCTGTCACACTGATGCGCCCAGGCACAACCCATACAGGTTTCAGCGAACGGCGCTTGGGCCAGGGCCGCGAAGTACGGCGAACCAGCACCAGAGGCGTTGCCCCAGAACGAGTTGCCAGCGCAATCCTGCGCGCTGCCCGCAACGAACCACGGGTCGCGTATGTCACCCTGGCCAATAGATTAACCGTGTTGCTTGGGCTGTTACTGCCCTCACTCACCGATCGGCTACTTGGGCAAGCGATTAGCTGGCAGGATGTTTGAGTGCAGCCGATCGTTGGGAACGCCAGCAGCAGGCAGGCGAACCATCACCGCCCGACCTCACGTTCAAGCAACACCTCGATTGGCGGTTGCTCAATGATAATGATCGTCGCAAGCGGTGTATCGTTCATTGGCAATGGTTGCCCACCCGATCCCTGATGCTGCAACACGCTGGCTCCACGCATTGTAAACAGGCCACGCAGATTGCCAGCCTGAGTGGAAAGTTGACCCCACGCATTGGCCAATGGCGTTGTAAAATACCCGCCGATGGTGGCAAGCACCATCTTTGTGCTCACATTATAGAATGCGGCCTGGCAAATCCCGCTGACGAGGTACATGAACAGGCCCAACAGCCCAATGTTTGTGACCCGCGCCATAAGGCTGGCCTCTGGCATCCACAACATCGCTCGTACAATCAGGAAGGCGCCAATAAACAGATAGATGAACTGTGGGAGCAGCAGATGCCCATAGAAGCCATCCTGGCGCGTCTTGCGCGTAACCTGGTAGCTTGGCTTCTTGTGGCGCGAGCGAACCGCGATCCACAGTGCCTTCGTATAGGTTGGCCAATGGCCGATCCAGTACTGCCACATGCGAATGGTAAACTCAGCCGAGCCGCGTGAGAGTGCCGCATAATAGAGTGCGATTGCTGCAATCCAGGGGAAAAGTGCCGAACCTTCAATGGGTACGAATTGGCCGGTGGCCAACGATAGAAATGGCGTGAACATAAGCATTGGTAGGAATGTGACCGATGATGTATAGAACAAGCCGAGTTCAAGGTACTGCAGCCGCTGGCGCAGGGTTAACCCAGGTTTGGTGATCGGGTTATCGAACAAGAACAGCCGCCATGTATCGGTTGCCCAGGTTCCACGTTGTTTCAACAACCCCGGAATGTCATCCGGCGAAAGCCCAATCGAGAGAATCTCGGAATGATATTCCGAACGATAGCCAGCGCTATGCAGATGGTACGATGTCGTTAGATCCTCAACGATATTCCAGGTTGCAAACCCGCCAATGGAGCGCACCGCCGCAATCTGCCAGATCACGCCACTTCCACACGAAAATGCTGCCCCACTGCCATGCCGTCCAGGCTGGAAGGTATCGTAGAACACCCGATCACGATTGCCGAATGGATCGCCAAATGGAACAAATGCTTCCTTGGGCGTCTGCACAAATGCAACCTTGGGATCGCGGAAGTAGCCAACCGTTTTGGTCAGGAAATTTGGATCAATAATCTCATCGGCATCCTGGGTCAAAATCAATGTCGCTTCGGGGTAGGTCTGCTCGATATAGACCAGCGCCGAATTCAAATTACCAGCCTTGGCATCCCTGCGGGCACCCTGGTTATACAGAATACCGTGGATCTGCGCCAGTTGGCGGATCTCATCGCGATGCCCATCGTCCGATATGATGATTCGTAGTCGATCATGTGCATAATCGAGCGCTTTGAGTGCGATAACTGTCTGCTCAAGGATCGCATATGGCTCGCCATAGGTCGGGATCACAACAGCAACATAGGGCAGGTCAGTCGGCAATTTGGGTGGCGTCACACGAATGCGCGGCAGCGATTGGTTGATCACATTGAGTGTGGTAACGAACACGGTTCCAGCAACCCCAAGGCAATGGATCAGCGCGATTGCCGAGAAGGAATTGACGACAATCTGCACGCTATGCACGAAGTAGCACTGCCCGATGAACACGGCAACGCAACCAATAATGCGAATGCCCCAGATACCCGAAAGATACTCACGAAACCAGATCGCAGTGGCAACGAGTGTCAGCACCAGATAGACCCCATAATTGGGCCAGTGTTGCGGCCAGTTGATCGTGTTAAAGTATTTGAGGAAGGCCAGATCGATGGCAATGATCAGCAGGCCAACGACCGCAATACGTACATATGGAATGAATGCCGCTATGTGCTTCAGCAGCACCGATACCCGCGACATATTCAGAACCCACAGGATACCAATGATTGCGACAAACAGGATCAGCAGTGCCACAGATTGTATGAATAGCGCTGGATGTAGAATTGCCGCAAGCAGTGGCTCGATTGATGCCCCGATTGTTGGATCAAGTGCATACCCACAGCCAACCAAAGGGATCGCCAGCAGCAGAATAATGAGAAAATTGCTTTTCATCTTGGTACCTCTGGTCGCTCATAGACCTGGATAGCAATTTGTCCGGTTGTGAGAGTCTGTGTATCCTGGAAACTGAGTGTGTAGCCAGCATCAAGAAGTGTTGGAACAAGCTGCGCAGTAAGCGTTGGCGTATAGTAGCTATCCAGGATCACACGATCAAAATAGTGGTCACGAATAGCGATCTGCATTGCGCTCAGGCCATTCTGCCCATTGTAGCCAAACGCCCATGTGTTATCCCAGGTTGTTGGCTGATATTTCTGCTGACGAAGATAGAACTGATAGACTGGCGCACCCTCGGCCAGTACACGGCCATCATCGGTTGGGCTGTGCAGTTCCAGATAGCTAACCGTTCGCTCGACGTTCGGCCAGCTATGTTGCCAACCCCAATGGCGTGCTGTGGCAACATTGGCAATCCACCATAACCCAGCAATCGTGATGGCGAGGCCCGCAAACCGAAAGGCAAGCCCACTGCGGCCTCTGGTTGCACGAACACGCTCAGTGACAGTCGCAATGCCATAGCCAGCCAGTGGAGCGGTGAGTGCGAGTGTGGGCAACAGGTTTTCCCACAGGTTGCGGGTGGTGGCAAAGGCCAGCGCAACCAACGGTAGTGCAAACAGGCCAATCACCAGTATAGGCAGAATCAGCCACATGATCTGGCGAATGCGTCGGTCAAGCATTCCTGGGCGAGGAAGCGCGACATGTGGCAGAACGAATGCACCTGCTAATCCAAGTACTAATGGTATTCCCGCCTCATCCCAGATCGTTTGCAGCATACGCGCCCGATCCCCCGTCTCGCTGAAATACTGGACAAGCGCGAGCGCGATATCCGCCTGGTAATAGACGGTATACAGCATGATGACAACCACAATCGGCCCGAGAAATGGGGTCAGCGTTGGGCTTGCGGACCAGCCACGCATGAGCAAAAGCACAACCGAGAGTAACACGAGTGCCGGAAGATACAACAGTAGCAGGTATTTTGCGAGTGCAGCAACAATAAATGCTGCACTGGCGCTGAGTAAATACAGATCCACATGAACTGGCGATTTACTGCCTGCCATGACAATACAATAAAAGCTGATACACAGCATTGGTAGGGCCAGCGCATCACCAATTGCGAACTGACCGAGGTTCATACTGATGGTGCAGAACCCAAACAACAGGCTCGCCCATAGCGCTGCCGATATGCCAAACAGCTGTTTTGTGCTGAAATAGATATAGGATACTGCGATAGCATTTAGCCCAGCACTCAAGATACGCAGGCCTTCCAATCCACCGATTGCCGAGAGCAGCACTGCAATGATGGGATAGAGATACGAGCCAAGCATCCAGGTTGTGGCGCGCTGGCTGAAATCACCAACTAAAAAGTTTTGCCCAATCAGAATTGCATTGCTTTCGTCAACGGACGCTGTGTTGTACAGTGGCGTAGTGATGCGGAGCAAAAACCCGACACCGATCAGCAGGATAATTAAGCAGACATCTGCATTAATTCGGACGGGTGAGTCGCCACCGGGCCTGGGCTTACCAGCCACCCCTTGGAGTGTTTCTTCAGCCATACGCTCTCCACAACGCAATACCATTGCCGACCATTCGATTGACCAGAACAACCGCAGACACCAAAACCACCCCTAATGAGGCTCATACGCCGCTACCATGGCAGAATTCAACACGACATGAACAAAGTCGCGTCGAGCGCTATAGGCGATTCAATTGATGCTACAAGCCAGGGACCAATGCCCGCTCAGATTGAACAGCACTGTTCATGGAGTGACAGCTCAGGGTGTGGATGCAGGAGGAGTGTGTAGCTGACAGAGCCGAATTGGTTATCTGTATGATAGTAGTACCGTAGTACTATCATACATGGAGTCGGCTGAATGAGGTATGAAGTCACGCCAGAATTGTATTACAAGATAGTTATTCAATAGCTATTAATAATATGGCAAACAATGGGTTTACCGCATACAGAAGCGCTATTCTTAAAATAAAATCAGGCAGAACACAACCACCTATCCTGTTATATAGTATAATAGGATACATTACTATGGCTGGTAGTATATAAAGATACCAGCGTGTTGGTGCAGTACGACGCGCTAGCTCGCGGCGGTACGGATCAGGCGGCGAACGATGCCAGCGCCATGTCGAGTGCTTCGGCAATACGGGTTGGATCTGGGAGGCCGCCTTGGGCAAGTTCAGGCCGCCCACCACCCCGCCCGCCAAAGGGGGCCAATGCGGCCCGCAATACTGCTGCACAATCGATCTTCAGTTCGGCTCCACGAGCAATAATCAGGTGGCCTTTCTCGGCAGCCATTCCCACAATTGCCACACACCCGTGATCGCCAATCAGTTTAGCCAGTGTTCGCAATTCGTCCAGGCTGCGTTCGGTGCTGAGAACCCGTACAACAGCGATTTCGCCAATTGTTACCGCCTGATTGGCCCATTCGTGGGCTTCATAGACAAGCAAGCGTCCACGGGCATGTTCGAGGCCCTTGCGGGCTTGTTCTTCCGCCTCGCGCAGACGCATGACGGTTGGCTCGATTTCATCGCTGGCGATACTCAGTTGGGCTGCAAGCCGCCCAAATACCCTATGTTTATGGCGAAGATCGTGTACTGCGCGGCCACCACACAAAAATTCAACTCGCGTTGTTGTGCCACGCCGCTCCCAACGCCGGATGGAAACCAGCCCGACTCCACCGGTTGTGCGTGGATGGGTACCACCGCAGGCAGAATGATCAAAATCGGCAACCGAAACAACCCGAACTGGACCATTGACGGTCGGCGGTTTGCGTAATGGGAGTGTTGCCAATTCTTCCGGGCTCACAAAACGAGCCAGCACAGGCCGATCCTCCCAGATCACCCGATTGGTCAGATCTTCAACAGCGGCAGCCTGATCAGCGGCTACTATAGATGCATCAAGGTCGATCGTCACAAACGATGTGCCGAGATGAAACGAGGTTGTTTTCAGACCATACAGTTCTTCAAAGGCAGCCGAGAGCAGATGTTGGCCGTGGTGTTGTTGCATATGATCGAAACGGCGCGGCCAATCCACTTCGCCATACACGCTATCGCTCTCAATTGGATGCGCAAGCGTATGCCAAACCACCCCGTCGTCATCGACTTGCACATCGGCCACACGGATGCCATTGAGCGCCCCTTGATCGGCAGGTTGCCCGCCACCATCTGGATAAAAGGCGCTCTGGTCTAGCGCAATCGTTGGGCAACCAGCCTGTTCGCCACGAGCCACGACCCTGGCGCTGAACGTTTGCAGATAGGAATCGCCATAATACAGGCGCTCGGTTGGCATGGTTATAGCCTTTTCACACGAAAAAGAATAGCCTCGCCGCAACCGCGACGAGGCCATTCGATCCAAAAAAAGTGCGTTATGGGGCAACAGTCAGCGTGCCCTTCATGCCAGCCGCATAATGGCCGGGATAGGTACACAGATAGGTGTAGGTACCAGCCGCTGGAGCGGTGAAGGTAATCGTCTCCTTGCCACCGGGGGCAAGAATTTTGCTATTCGCAACAATATCGGCCTTGTCTGCTGGGATATAATCTGGAGCACCAGCAGTTATGGCCCCTTCATCGACCTTACCGGCCACATCATCGCCACCCTTGACGAGAACCCAGTTATGCTGCTGAGCAGTTGAGACATTATTGAAATCTACTGTTACAGGAGCACCAGCCTTGGCCGTGAGCGCTGCCGGCTTATATGCCAGGTTCTCACCATCTGCGGAAACTGCCAATGGGCCACCCGCAGTAGCGCCGCCGCCACCGCCACCACAGGCTGCCAGGGTCAGCGCGCTCACCAGCGACACTGCCAGAAGCAAAAGACGAACCATCTTCATTGGGAAACTCCTTTGTCCACGATATATGATCATTTATATGAACCCTGGTGTATTTTATCACGAAGTACAGAGATGTCAAACAATTCACTGGACAAAGGATGTGCACGAATAAGCTTCCACGCCGCAGGCTGACTCCTAATCAACAACAACGATACCATCTTCGTGGCCCTGATCGCCAAGCCGACGGGCGCGAATGAATGATGCAAGCACCGCGATAGCCAGGATGAGCAGGACAACGCCGAGTGAAATCTCGGTTGGGATCTTGTAGCTTATGCCAGTGACAGCCAGGCTCACATCCGGCAGCAACATCTTGATACCAACAAACGAGAGGACGAATGCTAGGCCCAGTTTGAGGTAATGGAACTTATGCACCACACCAGCCAACACAAAGTACAGCGAACGCAGGCCTAGAATAGCGAACACATTCGATGTATAGACAATGAATGGATCCTGGGTCACAGCAAAAATCGCCGGGATCGAGTCAACCGCAAAGATCAGGTCGGTTGTCTCAATCATAATCAACACCAGGAACAGCGGCGTTGCGAACCGTACGCCATTGCGAATGACGAAGAATTTATCGCCCTCATAGTTTTCAGTTACCTTCATGATTCGGCGGAACAGGCGGACGACTGGGTTCTTCTCTGGCTCAAGCTTCTCGTCCTTCGAGAAGGCCATACGAACACCGGTGAAGATCAGGAAGGCACCAAAGATCCAGATGATCCAGTGGAACTCCTTGATCAGCACCGAACCGGCACCAATCATGACGCCACGCATCAGCAGTGCGCCAATGATGCCCCAGAACAGCACGCGGTGCTGATACTCCTTTGGCACAGCGAAATAGCCGAAGATCAGCACGAATACGAAAATATTATCGACGCTGAGCGATTTCTCGATCAAATAGCCGGTGAGGAAGGCCAACCCGGCTTCGGAATTGGTGTAGGAGCTCGCGGGCATCATCTGGTTCCAGGAAACGAAGATGATGCCAGTGAAGACCATAGCTAGGCTGATCCACACCACACTCCAGATTGTCGCTTCCTTAACCGAAACCTCGTGGGCATTACGATGAAAGACCCCTAAATCAAGCGCCAGCATGCCAAGTACAAAGACGTTAAACCCTACCCATAGCCAAATAGTTGAGTCCATCCTACTACTCCTTACTGATCGTATATGTCTCGTTGTTATGGAAACAAAAACGCGGCGAAACCACCGCGCTTTCGCGCAGATGGTCTTGCCGCACTCCTAATGGAGCTGCAAACAGCCGAGAGCCGAAGCTCTGTATTGACGGACTGTTTGTCCCGCATATTCCAGCGGGGGGCTACTCCCCAACTACTTCTTTCGAGAATATACCAGAACGCCCAGCATTTGTCAAGCTTTTTCTGTTAAAAGTGGTAAAATTTATTGATCACTATCCTGGGCAGCGCGAAGGCGTGCTTCGAGGATCTGGTTCTGATGCAGGCCATGTGATCGCAAATAGAACTTGGCCGTTTCGAGCAGGGCATCCTCGGGTATCAGGCCAACCAGTTCGCTTTCAACAATTGAAATCCCATAGGCAGCGGCCTCGCGTGCAACCAGTTCATAAGCACGGTGTAGCGGTGTCGTATGGTAATCGGTGAGGTTCATGGAAACCTGTGCCCGCCCGCCGATTAACAACCCGAGTGCGCGCACGCCACGCAAGCCGCCCGATGACCCACGGACTGCCTTAGCAATTGCGATAGCAACCCGAACATCATTGGTTCCCAGGTAGATATTGAAGGCGATCAATGGTTTGCGCGCACCAATAGCGATTGCCCCAGCGCTACCGATCCTGGCTGGCCCAAAATCCGGTGCCCGCGCTGGATCTCGCCCAATTGCATCTCGCAAACCCTCATACTGGCCACGCCGCAATGCTGGCAATTCACGCCGTTCTGGCCGAGTTGCCGCCGCTTCATACAGGTACACGGGCAGATCCAGTTCTTCGCCGATCCGCTGGCCAACGGCACGAGCGATCTGAACACATTCGGCCAGGGTTGCGCCACGTAATGGCACAAACGGCAGCACATCGGTTGCGCCGATACGCGGATGCTGGCCGCGATGCTTGACCATATCGATCAGGCGGGCGGCTTCGCGAACACCCTGGAAGGCCGCCTCCGCAACCGGCCCCTGCTCGCCAGCGAACGTCACAACGCTGCGATGATGATCACCATCGCTATGCACATCTAGCACAGCAACGCCAGCCACGGCAGCAATCGCAGCAACAATCGTATTGATGACTTCTGGACGCCGGCCTTCGCTAAAATTGGGGATGCATTCAATCATATACTAAACCCTAGAATATCAACCCGTGAGCGCTCAATTTCGATCCAATCGCCTGGTTCGATCCGCGAATGACCGATCTGTTCCGCCAGGTTAGCCGCTGTTGTACTGGTTCGTACGCCAATGATACCACCACCAATATCGACAAGCAGTTCGGTATACAGCGTTTCGTATGGGAGGTGTTCGCGATCCGCTTCCCATGTTGGTACAGCAATAACCTGCCCATAGGCGGTCGGCCTAGTGCTGGGCCTACCAGGCGGAACAGATCGATCAAACAGGCCAGAACGCTGTTCCCCAAGCAGACGGATCGTGCTCAACAGGAACACCAGCTTGGCACTCCCGGATTGCCCCTCGGCCTGCAGATCAACGACATGATGCCGATCCACAACACCGATCTGCGTGATTGTACCAAGAATCGTGGGCGGCAGAGCCAGAACGATCAGTGGCAGATAGCGACGCCCATCGGGATGCAATTCCCCTGGCACAATTCGGGTGAATGTACAGGGTAGGTTAAGCTGTTCAGATTGAGCGAATTGCATATATGTACCTGGTGGATTGTCGGGCCGTAGAGATGTCATCAAGGGTAGGGGGCAGTTCGCAAACCGCCCTGACGGATACTATGGGCAACGAGGGCGGTTCGCGAACTGCCCTACTTCGCCTTTGTTGTCTTTGTCGATGGTGGCACATCGGGATCGGCACTCGTCGCCTCGGCCACCCGTATAATTTCTTCCCGTAGCGTCTCAATGAAATCGCGCGGGCGGGCAGGGCTGATGATCAGGGTCATCTTATCGCGCCGAGCTATGGCAACCAGACGTTCGCGATCGGTTGCGGTAAAGAAGACTTTACCATACTGTTCTAGTTGAAACGGCCCATTGTAGCCAAACACACCTGCGTTAAACGATTGGCGCAGCCCTTTGCGTGGCACGTCGGCCAGGGCCGCAGCTGGCGAAACCCCCAGAATATCGCGCAATGATATGCGCATCGCGCCCACCCAGCGGCGCTTGATCAACAGGGCATCGCCCTTGATGATATAGCTGACGGGTTGCACCGCATAGTTCAGGGTCAACCAGACGGCCAGCGCAACGCCAGTTGCCGATGAGATCACGATCCCCGGTACGGCAACCCCATACAGCAGGATACCGCTCAGAAACCAGAACAGTGCTGGAAGCATGAGAATGCCACCAATAGTTGCGATTCCGGTCGTAATTCGCTCTGCATAGCGATCCAGTGTGGCCGCTTCAAATGGCGGCGGATCTATTCGTTTCATACCACTATCATACCACGCCATTCTATGCATTATTGTCATCAAAGTGTTATCCGTTAGGACATATGAGCCATTGCTGTGCAGCCATGCAATGTGCTATAACCGATCATAGAAGAGGGAGAGGTGACAGCATGCGAGTAGAGGGCATTCCCCATAAAGGGGACGCGTTCTTGGACAAAATAGCCGAATATATTACGCGCCCGGCACTGCTGGTGTGGAGCGTGGTAGTCGTTGGTGCAGCGATTGTCGGGTTTACGCTTGGGGCGCAATCGAGCACACCGCTGCTGCTTATTGGTGCTGCGCTGATTGCCGTTCTGCTTGTGATCGGCGAATTGGCGGCTGTCGAGCTGCGCGATGGCAGCCTGCTTTCACCAGCCCCAGCATTGCTGATCGGCGGGCTGAGTATGACAAGTTGGCCGCTGCTGATTGTTGCGGTTGTGATTGGCACCGTCGTTCCTGGCCTGGTTCGTGGCCGCTTGCGCCGCGCAATTGTGGAGGCCGGTGGGCGGGCCTTGGCGATTCTTGTTGCATCACCAATCGACACCTTCAGCCGCCCGCAGGATGTGCTGCCGCTCAGTACAGTCGCGAGTTTACTGGCTCTCCCACTGATTGGGGTGTTCTTCTATATAGCCGAGATCGGGACTGGTGCAATTGATGATGATGGGCCATTATTTGTTCGTTGGCGTTCGCGGCTTACCACAATGCGCTGGTATGCATTTGCTATGATCCCGATTGGCGGCACGCTCGGCCACCTCTGGCGTGTCGGCCCACTCGCGTTTGTTCCAGGCCTGATGACCCTGACCCTGACACAACACCTCTTCCGTGGCCAGGTTGCCCTCCACCGCGCCACCCGCGATCTTGAAATTCTTGCAGGCCAGCATCGCGCACGTGGCGAGCGGCTCGAAAAACTCCAGGCGCTTGCAACCGCCATGATCGGCACGCTTGATGTGAATGTGATGCTGCATATTCTGTGTGGGCGCCTGGCAGCACTGATGGATGCGCCATATGGATGGGCGGTATTGCTGGACAAAGATGGCCGCTTGCGGTTAATGGCCAACCATCGGCTTGCGATTGATGAGACCCTTGAGGATCAGCCATTTGTGAACCCCGAAAGCTACCATGGCGTGATGCGCCGTGGGCGCGTGGTGTTGATGACCGACGAATATCGCCATGATCTGACGCCCATTTCGGCGCTACACGAATCGGTGCTCTGGAATACGGTGCTGAGTATTCCATTGGTTGCAGAAAAACGCGTTCTCGGGGTGATCTGCCTGGCATTCGAGCAACTACGCGGCCTGGATTCGGAGGAGCAACGGGTGCTGACGGCCTTCGCCCATCAGGCGGCGGTCACACTGGAGAATGCGCGCCTGTTCGACGAACTACGCCACAAACAAGTTGAACTGATCCAATCATCGAAACTCGCGGCTGTTGGCACCTTTGCCGCTGGTATTGCCCATGAATTCAACAACTTGCTTGGCAGCATGCTTGGGTATGCTGAATTGGGCCATAGCAGTGAGGATACCGAGGAGAAGAACCGCTCGCTCGATGTCGTTATTCAGGCATGTCGGCGCGGGCGCAGCATTACACGTGGGCTGCTGACCTTTGCGCGGCGGCAGGAGCATCAGCGCACCCTTGCCGATGTGACCGAGGTTGTTCACGAAACCCTGACGCTGGTTGAACTGGATCTGCGTAAATCGCGGATTAAGGTTGTGCGCCAGATTGAGTCCGTACCACTGACCTATTGTGATCTCGGGCAGCTTTCACAGGTTGTGTTAAATTTCGTGACCAACGCCCGTGATGCCATGAAACAACACGGCGGCACGCTCACACTTGCGGTTCGTGAGCGCCAGGGCCAGATCGAAATCAGTGTCAGCGATACTGGTAGTGGCATTCCGCCAGAATTGATCGACAAAATCTTCGAGCCATTTGTGACAACCAAGGGCGCATTGGGTGGCAGCCAGACGCCCGGAACCGGCCTTGGCCTCTCGGTATCCTATGGCATCATCAAGGAACACGGCGGCACCATCACGGTGGACAGCGAAGTGGATCGGGGCACAACCATGACGGTGCATCTGCCGATTACTACCGAACCGCTTGTAAGGGAAGAATAGGGGTGGTTCGTGAACCGCCCATCGCTGGTTTCCCTCTCCCCCTGACCCCCTCTCCCACGCCGGGGCGAGGGGGAATTGCACCATTGCGAACCCTGTGCGCCTACCACACCAAACGCCCCACCGGGGCGTCTCTACGGCACCGACCAACGGTGTGCATCCACTATCAAGGATACGAATTCGGATCCTCGACTGTTAATCCCTCAGCCTTACCTGCCGCCAACAGATCACGCGTTATCTGACTTGCAATGATCAGGTGAGCATTTACAGGATCGCATATCTCTCGAATCCAGTTCGTGCCATTCTCGATAAGATAGCGCTTTGCCAGCGCACTCGCATCAAGAAAATAGATACTCACGATTTTGGCCCACGCTGCTCAATAATAATTTCGCTGAGTGGTCGCCCACCAGGGCGGCTCAAGGACGCACTCACTTCTTCAAGAGTCGCGGTGGCTTGTGTAGCTTCCGCAAGCATTTCAGCCGATGGCTCCGCAAGCAATCCAGCTGCACGAAGCACATCTTGCGCCCGCTCACGCTCACTTTTCACTGATTCAAGCCACTTCTGAAGATAGGCAACGGCCACATCAGCTGCGGGACGCCCAGCTTGGTTGGCCACGATACGCAATCGCTCATATGTCTCGGGCGGTAGATCAAGGGTTAGCGTAGTCATTATCACGCTCCTCTTCAGAAGATAGCGAAAGTAGCAGTTGTGCTGTATTCCATGGTAGCATATCAGTGATATTGATGCTCGGACGCATCTGTAGACAACCGAGCGTATCTTTAATGAATCTGCGTTACTGCCTCAATTCAGGTGTAGAGTTTTTGAAAGCGAGCCATACCAACCCGATCCCGTACGGACGCGATATATCGCGTCCCTCCCGAAACCGCATAGTGATCCGCGCTACAACGGATACGATGCCCACCACGGAGTAGGGGCGATTCGTGAACCGCCCGCGATGCACCCCACCCGCCGCCACTATCCGAACCTGTATAATGACAATCGTACGCGCGTATCGCGAATTGTACGTGCGTATAGCTATACGCGCTCTACGCCAGGGATTTTGGGTTTTCGCATATACCCGATCCGCGGCGCGGGCAAGGGGCGTGCCCCTTGCATCCCCATTCGCCGCCGCTATCCGAACCTGTACTATGCACAGCGCCCTACTTACGGCGGATCAGGACACAGAATACGTAATTAACGCTTTACACGCGAGGGCTGCCGGGCGAGACGCAACCCAACATCGTCGGTACGGAAGTCGGGCGTGTCATTGTCACGGGCGGACGCGCGCAGGTTGAGCGGAAGAGTGTCCCAGCCGCCGCCGCGAAGTGTAAAGCGTTTTTCACTCGGTTTAATGCCATCTTCGCGCCTATCATCAGGATCATAGGGATAGGGTCGATAGAGACTGCGTGTCCATTCCCACACATTGCCCGTCATATCGAATAGCCCTTCCGGTGTCGCACCAGCAGGGAAGCATCCAACGGCGGTTGTCCCTTGATAAGTCTGGTTGAAATTAGCCCGTTCACCATCTGGTTGCTGATTGCCCCAGGCATACATCCGCCGCTCACGTCCTCGCGCTGCGTATTCCCATTCCAGCTCGCTGGGCAGCGCATAGGTAAAACCATCATTCAGATGCTTGGTCAGCCAGCGACAGAACGCGGCTGACTCGTACCATGTCACTCCAACAATAGGGTAATTTGGATGCTGGTTTCCAAAGCGTTTATCTTGCCAATTTGATGATTCTGTGCGCTTATCGTGTTGCAGCCATGCCTGCCCGGCCGTATCCCACCAGGGGTGGTTGGGTTGGTAGCCACCGGCAGCCATGAATAACGCCCATTGGGCATTGGTCACGGGATAGCGGGCCAATTCGAATGGTGCGACTATCGCCGATTGTGTGTTGACCGTATATTGATACCAGTCGCGTGCTTGCTTTTCGAGCTTATTCTGCTTCTCGGCAGCGAAAATCGCTTCATACTCGGCTTGGGTATTGCCATACTGGAATTGGCCGCCCGCAAACGCCACCATCGCTGGCGGAAAGCTGACCACACCGGGGCGCGGGTCGCCATACTGTCCGGCAAGGTTGCCTGCTTGCAAGCGCTGATTGAGCGGTACTGATGGATTCTCAATCAGCCCTGCTACCAATCCAACCACTTCACGATCCTGCGGATTAATTTTGAGCAACGCAGTCAATTGATCAAGTGCAGCAGAATACGCTTTCTTAGTGATATTGCTTGTGATTGGTTCAATCATCCGCGAACGCGCTGCACGCTCCTCTTCAGCCTGTTTCTGTGCAGCGGCTTCGGCAGCAGCCCTGCGCTGTTGCGCGGCAAGCTCGTCGCGTACGCGTTGGAGCAGTGCCTCGGCATCGGTATCCTGGGGCTGTTCGGCCAGCAACAATTCGAGCGCGGCCTGGGCTGCTGCCCAATCGTTGCGTTCACAGGCGGCCAGCGCTGTTTCATAGTTGGCATCACGGCGCTGTTGTACTTCGGCCCATAGACGGTGTTTGCTTGGATCGGCAAAGCCTGGGTGCTGTCGCACCAGATCGTCGAGTGCGCCAAGCACCGCTTCCCAATCCCCGATTTCGCGTAGTTCGCCTGCTTCACGATAGGCAATCAGCAGATGCAGGCGTGTACGCGCCTCGGTATCATCTGGATTAGCAGCGACCAATTGGGCCAGTAATTGCTCGGCCTCGCCCCAGCGTTGGGCAAAGTAGGCTGCACGGGCGCGCTGGCGCAGGCTGCGTAGTTCAGCAGTACTGAGTGTTGGCTGCACAATGGTCGTTTGCGGTAATGGTGCTTCTGACTTGGTTGTTGGTTGCAATGCCGCGAGCGCAGCCCCAATCCTGGCCAGTTCCACCTGAATGTCTTCGATCTCGATCTCCACTTCGGGCGGAGTGGAAATGCCAAATTTCGCCTTCTGCAACTCAAGCACATGCAACCGCCACTGATGACCGCGCCGCAGTTGCTCTAGTTGTTGCGCTTCATTCTCAACAGGGAGCGCAATCGGCTGGCTTGGTTCGACACGTAGCGTTGGCAGAGATACCGCTTGGGCAGTTGCCCGCGTAAACAGCGCGCCATCATTGCCACGCAGGAACAGCGCCGGGATGGCCCAATCCAGCCGATAGGTATCGATAGCATACAGATGGCGGCGGGCCTCGGTGACAGCCATGTCGATTGGGTGGCCATTGACCAGATCGGCATACAGGATGCGGGCCAACTGATTGGCGCTATCGACCGGAAATTCAAACTGCATGGCCAGCACAGCAGGCACGCCACCACGCATGAGCGCCGCACCAACGCTGCCGAATGGATCGTTGCCACCCGAAACCGCACCCAAGCAACTATTCAGCACGACCAGGCGCGTCTGGCCGCGTTGTTTCTCGATCAACAGGCGCAGTTGCGCTGCACCGATCAGCTCTTTATCGCCACCAATATCCTCGAACAGCAGTACACCCTCGCCGCGCCGCTCATCGAGATCGCCATGGCACAGGACATGCAGCACATGCACGGGATCATCCAGCCGCTGGCGCAATTGATCGTAGGTGCCCGATCCACGGATCACATCCAGTATAACCTGCCCGCTTGCCATTGGTCGGCGTAGTGCAGATTGCACCCGCTCCAATTCCCGGTCGAGATCGATCGGGCGCACGCCACGCGGGCTGGCCAGCACGATGACAATCTGTAATGGGCCATCAAGCTGCAATGGGCGCAGTGGAGCTGCCATTTCGGGGCAGCGCACGAGGGCCAGATCATCGGCCAGCGCCAGGAACTGATCGTTGGTGGCATCATACAGCAGTTCCCAGGGAATGGCGGTCAAGCCTGCTGGTAGCCGCAGCCGCACTGAGAGCCGCCCCTTGTTGGGCAGGGACTCGCGGGCAGCCCGAAAGCGGGCCAGTACCTCAGGCGGAAAGATCGCCTGGAACAGCATGCCACCAACCAGCTGAGCAGCGTGTAATTCCGCAGCATTGCTCAGCCGCGCTTCGCGAGCAGCAGCAACAAAGCGGGCGATCTCACGATAGTGTGGCAGCGCTGGAAACTGAAAGGCAAACCGGATTGGCTGCGGCGGCAGATCAACCCCCGCAGCAGCCCGCAACGTCACCGTATAACCAGAACCCTGGGCAAGGATCGCCAGATCAAATTCGGGTGTGTTGAACATGTACTCACTGCTCGGTTACGCTGCCATTAATAATAATACTTATTATAGGCATCCTGGCGTTGCTCTTCAAGCGCACGATCCAGTTGTTCGCGGCGAATATAGCCACGTTGCACAAGCAGTTCGCCAAAGCGGATAGGCTTTTCGTAGATTGAGGCGAGGGCATGTTCAGCAATGGCTTGTTGCAGCCGTTCGGGGGTCAGTAATCCCTGTGAGAGCAGGTATTCGCCGAGCCGATCCGGGATGCTGCGGGACTGCTGTTGCTCAACGAGCACGGCTGCCATTGCAAGCGGGGAAATGAATTTGCGGCGCAATAGAATCATCCCAAGCATCGTTTTGTGGCCGCGATTTTGGTCGTTGTGCTGCTCACGCAGCGCATCCTGGAGCTGTTGTTCTGTAATCAGGCCTTTTGCGACCAGCGCCTGACCCAGCCGTAATGGCTCCCGTTTCGGCTCCTGGAAGATTGGTGCCCGAAACCCGGCAACTAACTCACGCAAGCGCATCGAATCAAGCTCGTTACGGGCTTCGCGGTAGTTTGGATCGAGCGTGAGCGCACGTTCGAGGCATTCGCGCTTCTGGGTTTCGTCATCGACGACACGGCTCATCAGCAGCCAAGCCGGTGCGTATTTGCTATCCTGTAGAATAGCCTGGCGTGCGAGCTTGAAGGCCACATCGCGTTCGCCATGGGCAAAGGCTTGTTGGGCTTGTTCGAATAGTGGGTAAGCCATTGTCGCACTCCCACATCATTATGGGCCGGCCAACGAACCATACCATACTAAACCATACTCATGGTGTAATAGGTTGGTTAAGAATTATAGCACGATGGCGTGGCAATTTTCTACTTTAATTCTGGCACTTCAACAGGATCTTCGCGTGGCTCGCAGATTCCACAGAACAGCGCCCTGGCTGTGACAATGGCCTTATGGTTGCCGCGCGCATCCTTGAATAGCGCAACAATGTGGGGCATCTCACGGTGATGCTCTTTACAAATCGCCCGTCCACAGAAGATGCAGGCGCCATGGGCAGGCCGTTCGCAATGCCAACAATTCATGTGTTCCTCTTTTCTTCTGCTGATCAAACATGCCCAATTGTAGCATGCTGCCTACGATATAGGGCGGTTCGCGAACCGCCCCTACGCCATGATCGGCAGGGTAGCGTTGCAGGACGTTACGTCACACCCGAATCCCACCCGGTGGCTTGACCATGCCACGGTGCTACGGTACACTGACGATACGTTATTCCTTTGATACAGGCGAGGGGTCGTTTCCATGGGAGAACTCGATGGCCGTGTCGCACTCATAACGGGTGGCGGCCGTGGAATTGGCCTTGCGATCACACGGGCGTTTGCTGCGGCTGGTGCGGCTGTAGCGATAACAGGCCGTAGTGCGGATGTTCTGGCAGATGCGTGTGCGGCGATCACAGCAAATGGTGGGGTTGCCATCGCAGTTCCAGGCGATGTTACCGATCCAGAAGCGGTAAAATCCGCCTTTGGCATGGTTCGATCAACGCTTGGCCCTATCGATATTCTGGTGAATAACGCTGGCGTCACGGCCAGTATGAAGTTTGCTGAAACCGACGATGCGACATGGGATCGGATTATGCGGGTGAATGTCACTGGCCCCTTCTATACATGTCGGGAGGCTGTCCCGGATATGTTGGCGCGGGGATGGGGTCGAATTATTAATATTGCTTCGATTGCGGGATTGCAAGGGTTGCCATTCTCTGCGCCATATAGCGCATCCAAACATGCACTGCTTGGATTAACCCGTTCGCTGGCATTGGAATTGGGCCGCAATGGGATCACAGCAAATGCCCTCTGCCCTGGGTGGGTCGAAACAGACATGCTCCACGAGGCGATTCGGGCAATTGTGGCAAGAACTGGCCGTAGCGCGCAGCAAGCGCGTACAAATATTCTGTACCTTTCCGGCCAAAAACGCGCTATTACGCCAGAAGAGGTCGCGGCGGCGGCGTTACGGTTGGTTGGCCCCGAATCGGATACGATCAATGGTGAGGCGATTACGATAGATGCCCTTCCATCCGCAGGCTGAAGCCTGCGGCCAAGGGACGATAACCTAATGAAATTTGACAATCAAACTCGGTCGTGGTTTTGGATTGCGGCAGCCATGCTGCCGCCGCGCAAGCATGGCTTGCGCACGCCACATCGACCACAGCATGTTACGGGTTTTGGTATCAAAAACTATGGGCTGCGTGGCTTCTTTTACATTCCATTATTTCTGGCAATCTAGAGGAGCAACACGATACAATGGCCGCCTTTCTTATCGCTGTGCGTTCACGCCATGCTGCTGCATTCCAGCATCTCTATCTGATCGATGGCGCGTTGAGCGACGCTGATGTCGCCCGCTTGGCAACCGAATTGTTGCACGATCCGGTTGTTCAGCAGGTCGATTGGCATGCGCTTGAGGCACTGCCAGATCTGGGTGTCGATGATGGCTTGTGGGTGGAGATCGCCTATCGGCCTGGTGTTACCGATAATGAGGCTGAGAGTGTACGGGTTGGGGCCGAACGCCTTAGCCTGAATGGGCTGCGTGTCGTGCGAACCCTACAGCGCTACCAGATCGCAGAACCTGGCGCAGAACAGGGCCTGTTTAACCCACTTATCCAGATGGCGCTGCTGTATGATAGTGCAGGGTTGGCGCAACGAACCAGTTGGTATAGCACACTTTTGCAGACACCAGGCGAGACGGTCGCACAGATTGCGCTTGTCGCCCTGCGCGAGGCAGATGCTGCTGAACTCGTGCGGATCAGTCGTCAGGGGATTCTGGCTCTGGATCTGAGCGAGATGCAGGCGATTCAAGCATACTATCGCAACGAGGGCCGCGACCCAACCGATGGCGAGTTGGAGACACTGGCCCAAACCTGGAGTGAGCATTGTTCGCATAAGACGTTCAAGGCGAAGGTTTTATATAGGAACGAAGGAGTCAGGAGTCAGGAGTCAGGAGTCAGGAGTCAGAACCACAGAACTACGGAACCAGAACCCGAAACCCAGGAAATCGATGGTCATACGGATTACTATGCGGCGCTGCATATGCTCGAAGCCGAACCCATTGTTGAGATCGATAGCCTGATCAAGACCTTTCTGATGTCGGCGACGCAGCAATTGATCGAGCGATCTGAGTTGGCTTCTGAACCAGGCACAACACAGGATTCTCGGTTGAATGTTCTTTCGGCATTTGTGGATAATGCTGGCATTATTGCCTTTACGGATGACTACGAAGTCTCGTTTAAGGTCGAAACCCATAATCACCCATCGGCGCTTGAACCATTTGGCGGTGCCAATACTGGTGTTGGCGGTGTTGTTCGGGATGTCCTTGGTGTTTCGGCCCAACCGATTGCCAATACCGATGTGCTGTGCTTTGGGCCACTTGATCTGGACGAAACGCGGCTCACGGATGGCGTGCTGCATCCGCGCCAGATTGCTGCTGGGGTGGTTGCTGGCGTGCGCGATTATGGCAATAAACTTGGTATTCCAACGGTCAATGGCGCAGTGTTATACGATCCGGGCTACACCGCAAACCCGCTTGTCTATTGTGGCACGGTTGGATTGGCACCGCGTGGCCGCCATCCACGCGGCGCGCAGGCTGGCGATCTAGTGATGGCATTGGGCGGGCGCACCGGGCGCGATGGCATTCACGGGGCGACGTTCAGCAGCGTGGAACTGACCCACACAACCGCTGCTGATGTTGGCAGTGCTGTGCAGATTGGCGATCCAATCACCGAGAAGAAGTTGATCGACGTTATTCTGCAGGCCCGTGATGCCGGGTTGTATCGGGCGATTACCGATTGCGGCGCTGGCGGACTCTCTTCCGCAGTTGGCGAAATGGGTGAGGAGACAGGCGCGACCGTTGAGTTAGAACATGTTCCACTCAAATATGCCGGCCTACAGCCCTGGGAGATCTGGCTTTCCGAGGCGCAGGAGCGCATGGTGTTGGCAGTGCCACCGGAAAAGGCCGCTGCACTGCTGGCATTATGTGCCGCCGAGGATGTTGAGGCCAGCGTGATCGGGCATTTCACCGACGATAAGCGCCTGACCGTCACACATCGTGGTGCAATGGTTGTCAGCCTGGAAATGGCCTTTCTGCATGGTGGGCGGCCACAGCGGGTGCTTGAAGCAATATGGACACAACCTGACCCGATGACACGCTGGCAAGGTGACACGGTGACAGAATCGAATGCAAATCCAGTCACCCCGTCACCCAGTCACCTGGCTGATGATCTGCTGGTGCTGCTGGCACATCCCAATATTGCCTCAAAAGAGCCGATTGTACGAACCTATGATCACGAAGTCCAGGGGCGCACGGTTATCAAGCCGTTGGTTGGCATACGCAGCGATGGCCCTGGTGATGCGGCGGTGTTGCAGCCATTGCGAACGACAATGCGTGGGATTGCGATTGGCTGCGGCATTAACCCACGCTATGGCCTGACAGATCCATACTGGATGGCATTGGCCTGTGTTGATGAAGCGCTGCGCAATATTGTCGCGGTTGGCGGTGATCCGCGCCAGACGGCCATTCTGGATAATTTCTGCTGGGGCGATCCGCGTCAGCCGGATCGGATGGCGGGCCTGGTACGGGCAACGGCTGGTTGTTATGATGCGGCGCTGGCCTATGGCACACCGTTCATATCTGGCAAGGATTCGCTGAATAATGAGTATCGCGCTGCCGATGGAACGCGCACACCCATTCCGGCAACACTGCTGATTTCGGCCATGGCGATTGTGCCAGATGTTCGATATTCCATAACGATGGATCTGAAAGAAGCCGATAATCGGATCTATCTGGTGGGGCTGACCCGCGACGAACTGCTTGGTGGACATTATGCAACAGATCGACAATCAGCGCTGCCGAAAGTCGATCTGGCATTGGCACTAGTGCTGATGTCTGCTGTACATACGGCCATCTCACAGGGCCTTGTGCGTGCCTGCCATGATCTGAGCGAGGGCGGCCTGGGTGTTGCTGCCGCAGAGATGGCATTTGCTGGTGGGCTAGGGATGCAGATCGATCTGCTGGCGGTTCCGTGTGACCAGATCACCCATGATGACGTTCTTCTGTTTAGTGAGTCGCCAAGCCGGTTTCTGCTCGAAGTGCGGCCTGCCGATGCAATCGCGTTTGAAGCAACACTGGCAGGGCTACCATTCGCACAGGTTGGCCTGGTGACACAGGAGCCAAGCCTGATGGTGCGCGGGTTGGGTGGGGATGCAGTGCTGGCGAGTACGATTGATCAGTTACAAGCGGCCTGGCAATCAACCCAGGTTGTGTGAATATAGAGGACTATGGCGATGACACTACCACCAGAAAGCGCACCGAACACGGTTATGGACCCCGAACTATTTGCAGTCTATATTGAGCGGCGGCTCTCGCTCAACGATAACGAAATCCAGTTAATTGATCGCGACGGGATGGAGTTGCGGCTGTTGGTTCGTGAGCTTGAAGTAACGGTCGATCTGAATACTTATTATCGGGCATATGTTCAGAAGCCAACACAGATCGATGCAGTTTCACAGACGCTGGTGCGGGTGTTGCTTGGCGAAATGCCAACAGAAACAGAAACGGACTTCGAGTCGCTGGCGGATCGGGTGAGCCTAATGCTCAAACCGATTGAATTGCTGGTTGAGGTGCGCGAACGAAACCTGCCAATGCTTGTCTATCGTGAGTTTCTGGCGAACCTGATCATTGTGTATACAATCGATGAGGAGCGCAGTGTCGCATTCATCAATGAGGATCATCTGGATCGCTGGGGCATTGGCGAACAGGATCTGCACGCACGAGCGTTGGTCAATCTCCAGCGACAGACAACCGAGGCGCGTTTTACGACCACCGGGCATGGCGAGCAGCGCATCTTTGTGTTCAGCACTGGTGATGGGTATGATGCAACCAGGTTACTATTGACGGATATGCTTACACAATGGGCCAGGGTTGTGCCAGGCCACCTGGTAATTGGCATCCCGAATCGGGATTTCCTGATCGCGTTTAGTGATGCAGACCCGGATATTCTAGGGGCGATTGCCCATCAGGTTCAGGTCGATTCGGTTCAGCAAGCCTATGGCCTGACGGATCAACTGTTTACACTCGAAAAAGGCCAGGTGCGCGAGTATGAATGGGAGTAGGACACCAGCCATCAGCCGTCAGCTCTCAGCCGTCAGCTTTTGGTGCATATGCAAACACCTACACAAACGAGAAAGTTTATCATCAGGACATAGAGTCGCACGTAGGGAGCTGAAAGCTGAAAGCTAGTAGCGCAGGAGCATAATGGAGATCGGCGTTATTATTCTGACGGTAGGAGCCTTTGGGTTGGCGATCTACCAAGGCGTTCGTGAGCGCACCGCGTTATATGTTGTCGCACTATTGGCAGGGCAGTTGAGCACACTGCCATCGCCGTTCTGGCAATGGCTGTATCGCTTTAGCTATGGGATCAGCGGGCCGGCACTGCTGAAGCTCGTCGATCACCCATTGCCACGAATTGTGGCGCTCGCGGGCTGGACCGCCCTGCTGCCGCCATTGCTGATCATTGCGCTATCGCATCGGCGGGCATGGTTCACAAGCTACCCAATGGCGCTGCTGTTGTTCACCCTGTTTCTGATGTACCAGATTGTGATTGAGGTGGTGGGAACACAGGCCGGTTGGTGGCGCTACGAAGGCCCACTCCTGCCGCTACGAATATCGGGCATTATATTGGCCGCACTCATGAACGCGCTAGTGTCGTTAGGGGTGCTGGCGGCACTCCAGGTGACGCGCCATTATGCGCTTGGCAGCCTACTATTGTTTTTGTTGCCGGTGCCGCTGTTGCTACGGCTCTTGGTGCATGGATTGCTTGGCGCACCCATATTCACGGTCTTGCTGATCCGCACCTATATGCCCGAATTGGCAACCGAATCGTGGGCCGATCTGATTGGTGTGGCAGGGACGCTGGCATTATTAGGGTGGGGTGTGCATGTTGTCGCAGGGACATTGGCGCGGCAGGGAGATCATGTGACAACGTGA
>JBBQSD010000070.1:0-29479 GCA_038214135.1 Chloroflexales bacterium
GCTGCATTCTTTGCCAATGGTGGTGGCGAGAATACCATGCGGCTCAACTTCTCGCATTCATCGCCAGAACGAATTCGCGAGGGTATTGCGCGCCTTGCAACGGTGCTTTCTGAGCTTTTTACTACACAAAGTATCTAGGGATATCCACATTTTGTGGATGATGTGGACAGACCATACTAATTGTAGGGTAGCCCTTAACAGATCCATCGTAGAGTCTTAGCAAAACGCGCCATCCATTCGGGTAATGCTATTGGATGATCGATGCGTGCGTCCTCAAGAAGTTCGAGGCAACGCAGGTGCTGGAGCACCAACACATGTCGAGCCGTCTGTGGGGTATTGGGTAGGCCAGCTGCCGCCAGCACATGTGGCCAGGCAATCTGCCAGCGTTGTGGATGATGGTAGCGCACCACCCAGCCCCACCAGGCAACATCGAAATAGGGGCTGGCTACACGAGCCAACTCAAGATCGACCAACGCGACAACCTGTTCGTGTTCGGCAATTGCATTGACCGGGCAAAAATCGCCGTGGGCAAAACAACTGCCAGCAACCCATTCAGTTTCAAGGGTTGCAATATCGCGCACCAGAATCGCGTAATCATCGGGTGTGAGCAGCGCCTGGGTATTCACAAGCCAGCCGGTTGCCATTGCCGCCAGGCGTTGCGGGTCGGCCCAGGTTTGGTCGAGCCAGTTGGGCGGAGGGATTGTTGCGAGTAACGGAATGAGGCGGCCCATCTGAGCAGCCAAACGAATGGCGGCCTCGTCATCGCTGAGCATCGTATTTGCAGCCTCGCCAGGGATGTATTCGCGAATAAGCAGTGCTGGGTTGGCGTGCAGATCAGAGGCGAGCAGGTGTGGGCAGGCAATTCCTGCCGCTATGAGCAGATCCGGCAGTGTTTGCGTCAGATGCACTATTGCGTTGGCACGCTCAATGTGGGCTATCTGTTGAAGGATGACACGGCGACCAGAAGCCAGCGTCGCAATTGATGTGACGTTGGTAAAACCCCAACGGCATGGCTCAATTTGAACGACTTGTTCGCCAAGCACCAGCGATGGTGTAGAGAAGCCTGGCCCCGACATTAGGACAACTGCGGTTGCGGCTCATCCCGGCGAATGGCCTCATCCGAAAGCCGAGTGATATTCACCGAGCTGGTTGTGTTGAACTCTTCCTCTTCCTCAAACTCTTCTTCAATCACGACCGGGCCGCTATTGTGTGCCCAGGCGATCAGATCATCGATCGAGAACCAACCAGATTGATAGTTCGCCTGATCATTGGGGTTCAGCCAGAAGCGAATCTCGCCCTCCATCCATTGCCAACGCTCAAGCGAGCGCCATTCTTTGCCCTGATCGGTGAGGGTTTGTTTAACTTCTTCAAACAGATGCAGGAGTTCTGGTAGGGTGAGGCCTTTGGTTCGGCGCATTTGCAGTAAGCGGCGGTTGATCGCGTCGCGGAGTTGTTCCAATTCTTGGGCTTCCAGGTGAGTAATATCCATGGCCATGGCAGTCAGCCTTTCTTGGCACACATATGCACGTATCACATAAACGAGGTTCAGCTCCTAGTTTGCTCGAACGATGTACTCCAATACTATCATAGCGGGAGCACTAACCGTCTTCAAGATCAATGCCATAACAATCTGTTCACCAGACTATATCGAATACTGTTCCTCATGTGTTATACGTTGGTAAAGCCATTTTGGTTCACGTCTCTTGGTGATAGTTTGCTGGAGCAGAACTGATAGGTGGCCCAATTCTGTGCGGCCTGTTCATAAGCCAGAAAGCAGCGCAGCCCACCGAGCATATTGCTTCAGTGGGCTACAACCATCACATCATTGGAGGCGACGACCGGATTCGAACCGGTGGATGGAGGTTTTGCAGACCTCTGCCTTACCACTTGGCTACGTCGCCGATTTATATGATTCTAGCATACTCGTGCAGTACTGTCAAAACCGCATACGATATGGCGCATTCTAGAACCGAAAAGGGCGATGGAATCTTGTGTTAGTATTAGGGCTACCGTGAACATCCTGGGTGCTGCGTATGCCCATACTTCTAGAACAGAGAGAAACTCGATGAAAAACAGGCTCCTGACGGTTGTTGCTGTCATTATGCTAATCTTCCCATTTGTGATGGTCGCCTATGAACTCGCGCTCAAGGAATCGATTACAACTGTTGGCTTATTTGGCGCGATCCTGCTGGTTCTCTTTGGAACAATCATACTCGCCATGATCGTGAGCCGACCGAAAAAATCGTAAACGCTCCCTCACCCCTAGCCCCGCTCCCACGCCGGGGAGCGGGGCTAGGGGTGAGGGAATCGTAGCAATCAGGTAGCCAATCGCTCATTCTTGGCGATTGTTGCGACGGTGCGGCGGAAGCGCCACCAGTAGAGCGCACCAATAATCGGTGCGACGACAAGAAATGCTGCCCATACCAGCGCTAGGCCCCCTTGAAACGCTGTGACCAGCAGCGCAGCTAGCCCAACCCCACACCACATGCCGATACTGCCGACCAGCAATGGGAAACGGGTGTCGCCGGTGCCGCGTAACGCACCAGAGAGCACAAGCTGGATGGCCCAGAATGGTTGCGATAGCGCAACAACGCGCAATCCATTGGTTCCTGCGTCAATCACTGCCTGATTATTGGTGAACAGGCGCATGATTGGTTCCGCAAAGATCAAGATCAGGGCACCGAACACGCCCATCCAGATCACTGCCCAACCGGTGGAAATCTTAGCAGCTGCATAACCCTCGGCGATCCTGCGTGCCCCAACACTCTGCCCAACCAGGGTTGTCGCAGCGATGGCAAACCCGAAGCCTGGGAGAAACGAGGCGGAAAGCGCTGTGAAGGAGATTTGGTGCGCGGCCAGCGTATTTGTTCCAAGGCCAGCGACAACGATAACCAGCACGAAAAAAGCGGACGATGTCAGGATTTGCTCTAGTGCAGCCGGCAACCCGATCTGCATCAACTGACGAGCAAGTTTGCTTTCTGGCCACCACCCAATGCGGCCACTAATGCTGACGCCATTGCGCCCACGCCACAGCACCGCAAGCATGAGGCATAGCGCAAAAGCACGGGCAATAAATGTTGCCCAGGCGCTACCAACAGCCCCTAATGCCGGTAGCCCGAGGTGCCCATAGATCATGCTGTAGGCCAACACAGCATTCACAACATTGGCAATCGCAGTGACAATCATTGGTGTTCGTGAATCGCCAGCACCACGCAACACCCCGCCCCCAATCAGCAGCGCGGTCAACACCACCACTGTGCCCATCGTGACCTGAAGGTATTCCGTGCCAATCTGTTGGACAGCTGGTTCAAGCCGAAAGATGCTCAGAATCGGCCCAGCCAGCACAAACCCAACCAATGCAAGTGGAACACCAAGCAGGATGCTCCAAACCAATGATTGACGTGCCAGCCGCCCAGCTCGTTCGTGATCGCCTGCACCAATCGCCTGCGCGACAAGCACAGCACTGCCAATGGAAAGGGCGCTCAGAGCCGACAGCAGGAAGAACATGACCTGTTGCGCACTGCCTACTCCAGCCGTCGCCGTTGGGCCAAGATTGGCAACCAGCACTGTGTCAACGATCCCGAGCATTGTTTCAAGTAGATTTTGGGCAATCACTGGCCAGGCCAGGCCCAATACCCGCCGACGCATGGCGCTTGGGGTGGGATGGGGAGCCTCTTCGGCTGCTGGAAGAGCTATTGTTTCAGGGTACTCCACAGGATCTCCTCTGATATTAGCGAGAACCAAGAACTGAGACAGCGCTTGAATGCAGCAGCTAATCTAAAATCTCAAAAACCCAAAAATCCGCAGAGTAATCATCGGGCTTGTGCCAATATTTGTCTACCATCTATCGTCTGATTCTACTGGCTGATTGTATATTAAAGATTGTCCGAATCGGTATGCTACAATGCTGCGGCAGGGAGTTCCAGGTGCTGCTTGCAGGAGTGATCGGCAACCTGATGCGCGGGAGGATCATGAGTTCCTCAGATGCAGAGGAGCGCCGCGGTGGCCTCCGTACGAACTGGTTTTTCACACCAACCACACTGCAACACCGTAATATGCGGAGTGTGCTGATCGATGGCATTGGTGTTGGTGTCGTCTCTGGCGCTGCCGCATATCTTTCCGTATTCCTTGTGCGATTGGGCGCTTCTCCCTTGCTCGTTGGCTTGCTTACATCGCTACCAGCGCTGACTGGTATGCTGCTGGCCATTCCGCTTGGCCGCTTTCTCGAACGCCAGCGCAATATGGTTCCCTGGTATTCACGAGCGCGCGTGTTTGTTCAGGGCTCATATGCTTTGATTGGCCTGGTGCCGTTCCTCATTCACGATGGCAGTAGCGCATCGATTGCTATTATCGCACTCTGGGCGCTGATTACTATTCCACAAACGATTGTCAATATTACATTTACAATTGTCATGGGCGCAGTTGCAGGGCCGCGCCAACGCCAGTATCTCATGAGCCGCCGTTGGTCGGTACTTGGCGTAACAACAGCGATCATGGTTGCGATACTCGGCTGGCTGCTTGAGCAGGTGGTTTTTCCGCTGAACTACCAGCTTGTGTTTATTGGCTCATTCATTGGTGGAATGGTCAGTTTTGCCTTTTCGCGGCAGATCGAGATCCCCGACAACCCGCCAGATGACCGACCACGCAATACGCCTGGCTCACCATGGGCACGTTTACAGGCTATGGTGAGCGATCTACGGGCGCATGCGACCTTTGCACGCTTTATTGTGAGTGCATTTGTGTTCAACTGTGGGCTGACACTGGCAATCCCACTGTTTCCACTGTACTGGGTGCGCGAGTTGGGTGCGACAGATTTCTGGATTGGGTTGATCACTACAGTGAACAGCGGCATCGTAATGATCGGCTATTTTATCTGGTCCGCAATTGCGCGCAAACGCGGCAATGGGTTTGTTCTGTGGATCTGTGCGTTCGGACTCGTCCTGTACCCGCTGCTCACCGGCCTGACGCATTCGGTGCCGCCACTGCTGTTGTATGCAGGCCTAGCCGGAATTTTTGGTGCCGGATTAAACCTGGTGCTGTTTGATATTTCGCTGGCAACCTGCCCGCCTGAGCATACTGCTTCGTATATCGCGCTGTACCAGGTGACAACCTATATTGCGACGCTGATTGCACCATTGGCTGCGACACTTCTGGCTAGCACAATCGGCTATGGTTCGGCATTGTTTGTGTCAGCAGGGCTACGGCTGGCTGGTGCGATCTTGTTTATTGCCCTTGGTGTTGGTGGGGCGACATTACGCTTGAAGCGTAGGGATGCCCCTCCATCCGCAGGCTGATGAAAATCGAACAACATCATTGGGGAGATTGCACCTGTCGCCGTTGGTGCGGATGTGGATTGCGCAAGCCATGCTTGCGCTGCGGCAGCATGGCTGCCGCACTCCAGACACGCAGCCGAACTCGACCCGATGTACATGCAAAGATCATGAGCCTGCGGTGTGCAAAGCGAACGCGCAGGTATTCTGACTTCTGACTCCTGACTCCTGACTTCTGGTAAAATCCATCGAGACATCATTGTAGAGGAGCAATTCAATGACGAGCCTTGATCATCGACCACTTGGCAGCACGGGCCTGCTGGTCTCCCCATTGTGTATTGGCTGCGCGCCGCTTGGCGATATGCCGGAAACCTTTGCCTATTCCGTAAGTGAAGAGAATGCGGTTGCAACTATTCGCACGGCACTGACTAGCCCGATCAATTTTATTGATACGGCCTATTCCTATGGCGATGGCGAGAGTGAGCGCCGGATTGGCCTGGCGTTGAAGGAATTTGGTGGTGTGCCCGCTGGCTATGTTGTTGCAACAAAGGCTGATCGTAACCTGCAAACTGGCGAGTTCAGTGGGCCGCAGATGCGCCGTTCGATTGAGCGTAGCCTGAAATTGCTTGGGCTGCAGAAGATTCAGATGCTGTTTCTGCACGACCCAGAGCATACGACATACGAGGCGATTATGGCACCCAATGGGCCAGTTGAGGTGCTTCTGCAGTGTAAAGAAGAGGGCCTGATTGATCATGTTGGAATGGCTGGTGGCCCTGTCGATCTGATGATCCGGTATGTCGAAACCGGCGTGTTCGAGGCACTGATCACCCATAATCGCTATACATTGCTGAATCGCTCGGCGGATAAACTGATTTCGGTTGCTGCCAAGCGTGGCCTGGGTGTACTGAATGCAGCGCCATATGGCAGCGGTATCCTGGCGAAGGGGCCGGATGCGTACCCACGCTATGCCTACCAGGAAGCCCCAGACGAGATGATCGAACGAACACGGGCGCTCAACGCTATCTGCCAGAAATATGAGGTGCGGCTGGCTGCGGCAGCGCTGCAGTTCTCGCTGCGCGACCCACGGATCGTATCGACGATTGTTGGCGTCAGCCGACCTGAGCGGATTGCGCAGACCCTCGATCTGGCCGCTGAATCGATCCCTGATGATCTGTGGGCCGAACTCGATGAGGTTGGCTTTGATGCCGAAGATCCAGAGGCTGGGCGCTGGAAGTAGGTTTGTCCCTTACCTACACCAGGGCGATCATTGCGGGCAGACCGATGTGTCTGCCCCTACTGCAAATATTATGTGACGCCGGGGAGCGGGGGAATTGCCCATAGAGATCATAATCCGCCGCATGCCTGATTGCACCGTGCAGTGCTCTCGTGCTATAATCGCGCCATCGGCAATGATGGAGCCAATGTAGGGTGTGATCGGCTTGCAGAGAGCCGCCGGATGGTGTGAGGCGGCAGCGCGACCCACCCGAATCCCCTCCTGAGTCGCCAGGGAAATGCCCGCGTGGGCCGAACTTGTGCCGGGTGCGCCCGTTACTGCGCGGAAGGCCGATCACCACGGCCAGAGGCCGCAGCATGCGGCGAATGAAGGTGGTACCGCGGGAGCACGCCTCTCGTCCTTCGACGGACGGGGGCGTTTTGATTCGGAGCACTTCCCTGTGCAGAAGCTACGTAATTTGATACTGACACTGCTGTACTGGCTTGCCTTCCAGGCCCGTAATGTCGTTTGGGAGATCCAACGGCCAACCCTGATTGGCGTGCGAGCATTGGTGGTACGTGGCGATGAGGTGTTGTTGATTCGCCATCGCAGCGGTGCCAAGCCGTGGTCCCTACCGGGTGGCGGGGTCGAGAAGCATGAACGCATGGCCGAGGCTGCCCGCCGCGAGGCCTTTGAGGAATCCGGGGTGCCGGTGCGGGTTGAGGGTGTGCTTGGCCTGTACGACGCCTTTCGCGGGACGATCAGTAATTATATTGCTGTGTTTATTTGTGCGCCGCTTGGTGAACCGAACCCGCCCCAATCGCTTGAAATCGCGGAGGCACGGTTCTTCCCGATTCGTGCCCTGCCCCCAGGAACCGATGATGGGACACAGCGGCGGGTTGCCGAATTTCTGGAAGGGGCCATGGGGATAACGAGCCTGTGGTGAGGCAGGAGTCAGGAGTCAGGAGTTTTTGCGTTTGGGCAACTTGACATAGATCGACGAGGGTTTCGCGGCATCCTGAGCGGGTATTCGCCGAGTCAATACTTTATCTAACGATTCGCATGATCATGCGCGATTCTTCGTATTGCTTAGCGTGACAATTGGATAGAACCTTTTGGGATCGCTGTCCTAGCAGTACACGGCGGCATAGCAGTAGCACACTGGTTGGATGAACACGGCGAGCTTACAGAGCCACAAACATTCTTTCAAAAGCTATCAGCCATCAGCCATCAGCTTTTGGTACAGGTAGAAAGTTCGTACTGTTACTATAACGTTTATTGTTTGTACAAACATTTATTTATGCGAATTCTGACTCCTGACTCCTGACTCCTGAATACTCGACGGGGGTTTTATGGCTGCCTATACGCCTATTCTGGCAACACTTGGGTATATTATGTCGCCCGATGGTACACAGGTGTTGCTGATTCATCGCAATGCCCGCCCGGACGACCAGCATTATGGGAAGTATAACGGCCTGGGTGGTAAGCTGGAACCAGGCGAGGATGTTGTCAGCGGGATGATGCGCGAGATCCGTGAGGAGGCTGGGATTGAGGCCGATGAGATCGTGCTGCGTGGGACGGTCAACTGGCCTGGTTTTGGCAAGCATGGCGAGGATTGGTTTGCATTTGTGTTCCGCATTGATCGCTGGAGTGGAACGCCCTTCGAAAGCAACCCGGAAGGTTCACTTGAATGGGTGCCAGTGGCAACAATGACCAGCCTGAATCTGTGGGAGAGTGACAGGATGTGGCTGCATATGGTGTTTGAGCGCAGCCAGCAGACGTTCCATGGGATTGCGCCATATGAGGGCCAGCGGCTGGTTTCGTGGGATTATTCATTGATCTAGCGGTGGGGGTGCGCTATGGACGCGATGACGATGATCATGATTGGGGCTGGTGTTGCCGCTCTGGTGGTGATTGGGGTAGTTGTAGCCTGGCGCTCGCGGAATGAGACGGTGCTACAGATACCGACAGCACCACCTCAGCCGATTGTTGCCAGTACCTACACCCTGCCTGAGTTGGCGGCGCTGGCCGAAACAGGGAAACTGGTGGAGGTGACCAATCCGCTGGTGCTGCGTTCGATGGAAAAGGCATTGGAGCGTGGTGGCCCGATGGCGCGCTATATTGTGCGCTATCAGGGCGCATTATGGATCACGTTTGAACCACTGCCCGACCAGCAGGAGCGCGAACAAGCCTATGAATTATTCCGCCGATTTAATACGGGTGAGGAACTCGATATCCGAGCGCTGATGAAAGTCATTCGCAAGATTGGGAAATAGGCCAGAGCATCTTATTTGGATTATGCCTATAGTGGCTTGAGGCCGATACTAATGCTGATTGCTTGATCGACACGCGCCATGGAATTGGCATCAAGTTGGCCGATGTAGCGTTCCAAACGTTGTTTGTCAATTGTCCTGAGCTGGTTAAGTAAGACACGCGATGCTGGCCGTAGGCCACTTTCGCCTGGTTCGACAATCACAACATCAACTGGATTGGCGACTCGCGTAGGTGCAGATGTGATGCTGGCAACAATAACAACCGGGCTATACTGATTGCTAATATCATTCTGAATAATGAGCACTGGCCTACGGCCACCCTGTTCACTACCAACAATTGGATCAAGAGTAGCGATGTAGATCTCACCTCGCCGGGGAAAGTTCTTTGGCATCGCGTCACTCCAATTCAGGGGAGGCAGGAACGTATCTCATTGTAGTTTCATAATCGACGTAGCGGAATTCCTCAGCAAGCGCGAGTGCTTCTTCCGCATTTGCTATGGAGGCGGCGATTAACGCTTCGCGTATGACACGCTTTTGTTCACGGATCACATACTCCTGGAGCACATGACTGACAAATTGACTTAGATTGCCTTCACTTAATTCGCGCGCTTGCACCAGAATATCGCTGGGCAGCGAAAGGGTAACACGTTGCATCGTACTCATATTCACACACCCAATCATACTTATCAGTTGTATAAATTATACGCAAAATCATATGCATTGTCAATATGGAGGGTGCTATGTTAGATATTCGGCTTATTCGGGAGCAGCCAGATGTTGTTCGGGCTGGGATTCAGCGGCGTGGCGATGATCCAGGGCTGGTTGATCAGATTCTGGCGTTGGATGTACGCCGCCGCGAGCTGCTGAATCAGGTCGAGCAGCTCAAGGCAACCCGTAATGCTGTTTCCAAAGAGATCCCCAAGATGAAGGATGCCAGCCTGCGTGAGGCCAGCATTACCGAGATGCGTGCGGTTGGGGATCGGATTGCGGAATTGGACAAACAGGTTGGCGCTGTCGATACCGAGTTTACGAACCAGATGTTATTGCTGCCGAATCTGCCACTTGCCGAGGTGCCTGATGGAACCAGCGAGCACGATAATATTGTGGCACGCACCGAGGGCCAGCCACGCAGCTTCGATTTCACGCCAAAGCCGCATTGGGAGCTTGGCGAGCAGCTGGGGATTATCGATTTCGAGCGCGGGGTGAAACTTTCGGGCAGCCGTTTCTTCGTATTGAAGGGCCTTGGTGCACGGCTTCAGCGGGCCTTGACCGCCTGGATGCTGGATATGCACATCGAGAAGCATGGCTATACCGAAATCGCGCCGCCATATGTTGTCAAGGAAGAGATCCTGGTTGGCACGGGCAATCTGCCCAAGTTTGGCGATAACCTGTTTCGGATTCAGGGGATCGATCTGACGCTCATTCCAACTGCCGAAGTTCCAGTGACCAATCTGTACCGCGAGGAGATTCTGCCAGCCGACATCCTGCCGATCAATCATGTGGCCTATACGCCATGCTGGCGCAATGAGCAGATGAGCGCTGGCCGTGATGTGCGCGGAATCAAGCGCGTGTATCAATTCGACAAGGTCGAGATGGTCAAGTTTACTACTCCCGAAACGAGCTATGCCGAATTGTGGAAACTGATCGACAATGCCGAGGATGTGTGCAAAGGGTTGCAGGTACCCTACCGGCTGCTACAATTGTGTACTGCCGATCTTGGCACAGCGACGATCAAGTATGATCTGGAGATGTGGGCGCCTGGTTGCGGCGAATGGCTAGAAGTCAGCTCTTGCGCGAATTTCGGCGATTACCAGGCGCGGCGGGCCAATCTGCGCTATCGGCCAACCCCTGGCGCGAAACCAGAATTTCTGCATACCCTGAATGGTTCTGGGCTGGCACTACCACGGGTGATCATCACAGTGATGGAAAACTACCAACAGGCCGATGGCAGCATTGTGGTTCCAGAGGTACTGCGGCCATATATGGGTGGCGCAGAGGTGATTCGTTAGGAGTCAGAAGCCAGAAGTCAGGAGTCAGAATGTGTTCAATATGCGTATGTGCGCTTCATCATCTTGTTCGCTTGTTCAGTATTCTGACTCCTGATTCCTAACTCCTGAATACACATATGCAAGAAACAGAAAAGCTTGAACGTGGCATCCAACTGCTGGCTGAGGCTGGCGGTGATCAGGATCTGCTTGGTGTGGCATTATTGGCCTTTCAGGGAGCGCTGGATCAACAACTGCGCGAACTCCTATCAACTCAACCAGCGCTGACTGACGCCGACAGGGCGCTGCTTGCTGACCCAGGTATTACCCCAGCGATGCTGGTTGAGCTTGGCCGCCGCTATGGCGATCTGAGCCGTGAGCAGGCCTGGCGCATTCTTGGATCGGAACAGTTGCGGGTTGCCTTTGCGAATGGCGAGCCATTTCGCGGCAGCCCAAGCGAGGTGCGCGCCTATGGGCGCTTTGTTGCGGAATTGTGTGATCGGGCGGATCTGGCCGAGCAATTGGCCGGTATTTCGACAAAAAGCCTGGCCGATCCCGATGACGCACAGGTGGAATTTGACGATGATGCCGACCCGCCGCCAGTTGGCCTGTATTACACGATCATGCGCTGGATTCCTGGCCTGATACTGGCCGCATTATTGCTGGTTGGCGCCTGGGCGCTGTTCAATCGGGCCGCTGACAATCCCCCGAATGCACAGCCGACTGCATTGACATCGGCGGGGAACCCCGATGATCCAGCGGTTGCGACGATTGCGCTTGATGCGACGCTTGCACCGATTATTATTGCTCAGGCCACGCCGCCTGCTCCACCAACACCAACTGCTGCAACCAGGCGCGGACGAGTTGTTCGGCTTGGTGGTGGGCCGGGATGGCTTCACGATAGTGCGCGCTTCGATAGCCCGACACTACCGATTCGGTTGAGCGAAGGGCAGGAGGTTGCCATTCTCGGCCAACAGCAGAACGATGCCCAGGGTACGCCCTGGATGTATGTGGCTGTCGGCGGGTATGAGGGCTGGTCGCCGCTCAATAATATTGAGGAGGTACGCTAACCAGCTTTCAGCTGTCAGCCATCAGCTTTCAGGATGCTGTTGGCGAATGAACGTTGGCAATAGCATCCATTCAGCATTTGCTAACGCATAGATGCATCTACAAGCAACAGGCTTTGCAGTGATGGAAAGAACGCTCACTTGCATGAAAGCTGAGAGCTGACGGCTAAATCGCGTCTGCCACCATCCGATAAACCTCACGCAGTGGGATTCCGTGTTCGCGGGCGATTCTGGCGCAATCCTCATATTCGGGCGCACCACCAAGATCCACGCCAGCCCAACGCTTGCGTTTGATACGTACTATGCCATATTCAGTTTCGATCTGTGCCAATTCGCGCTCACACACATGCCGCTCGACGATTCGCCGCCGGATGCCCAATGTCGTCGTTTCACGCATGATCATGGCGACAGCTGCATCTTCAAGCGCGGGTGGCACGAGTGCAGCCAGAACTATGCCAGGGCGGCCCTTCTTCATCTGGATCGGCTGCATCCATACATCCAATGCCCCTACTGTCAGTAACTGCTCGGCTGTATAGGCTAGTTGCTCGGCTGGTTGATCATCGATATTGGTTTCTAACAGAACTGGCTGCTGTAGAGAATTATTTGCAACCTGGCCAATCCACACCCGCAGTACATTCGGGCGATCTTCTGGATCGCGGCCACCAAGCCCATAGCCAACCTGCTCCAGTTGCATGGCCGGACGCCGGAATTCGGCCATGCCAGCCAGCAACGCAGCACCTGTTGGCGTCACCACTTCGCCCTGCAATTGATCGGCCTGTGTTGGCGCACCAGCTTGTGTTAACAGATACAGCGTTGCTGGCGCTGGAATCGGCAGCGCTCCATGGGCTGCACGCACCCACCCCGAACCAAGCGGCACTGGCGAGGCATATACCTGTTCGATGCCAAGCAGCGCCAACCCGGCCACAACACCAACAATATCGACAATTGCATCGAGCGCGCCAACCTCATGAAAATGAACCTGTTCGGCTGGAACGCCATGGACACGACCCTCGGCTTCGGCCAGCAGGGTAAAGATGTGTAGGCTGCGCTGCTTGACAATCGGATCGAGGGTGCTAGCCTCAATAATCGCCTGCACATCCGCAAGGTGGCGATGGGTTTCCTGTTCGGGTGCATGCACGAGGGCACGGGTGCCAGAGATATAGCGGCGCATGCCCCGTTCTGAAGATAGCGACCAATCCGGCACGCCGAGTTTTTCTAATTCTGCCTGCAACGCCTCGACCGAAAGCCCTACATCGATCAGCGCGCCAAGCGCCATATCGCCACTGATGCCAGAAAAGCAATCAAAATAGATGATACGGGCCATAGGTCATTCCTTCTTGCTCTATCGCGATTCAAGGGAAATCGTAAAGAGGGAGAGAAAGGTTTTTCTCTGGGGCTGCGCCCCAAACCCCGCTCTGCGCGTACACGATTGTATTCTAAACCAATCACATAATGAAAGCGCAACGTAGCGTGCCGTATAGCTATACGGCCCAACAGCCCAACGGCGCGACATGAATGCCTTAGGGTGCGATTAGTTTAGTATATATCTGGAAGGAAGTAGGAGGATGAGGCAGCATGGCACTTTTACGTGGTTTGATACCGGCGAAACACAAGCGCCGAGTTGTGTCCACCAAGGCCAATCGAATTGGAGAGCGCCGCATCAATATGGGCAGCACGGGCCTGATTGGGTACATAATCAAGATCGCAGGTTGGGTCGGGCTGCTCCAGGTTAATTGTTGGCGGGATGAGATCGTACTGGAGGGCCAGAACACACACAATCGCTTCAACCGCGCCTGCCGCACCCATCATGTGCCCAAGCATGGATTTTGTTGAACTGACCAGCAGATTCTTCGCGTGATCGCCAAAGATTGTTTTGATCGCCAGTGTTTCGGAGGAATCGTTCAGTGGCGTGCCGGTGCCGTGGGCATTGATATAGCCAATTGCATTAGGGGCTAACCCGCTCTTACGCAGAGCCATGCGCATGGCGCGTGCGGTGCCACGGCCCTGATCATCGGCGGCGATCATATCGCGGGCATCGCTACTATTGCCATAGCCAACCAGTTCGGCCAGAATTGGCGCACCACGAGCAATTGCGTGATCGAGGCTTTCTAACACCAGCGCCCCAGCCCCTTCCGAAAGCACAAAGCCATCGCGGCGGATATCGAATGGCTTGCAGGCTTGTTCGGGATGTTCGTTATCGCTCGCCAGGCCGCGCATGGTTGAGAATGAGGCAACAATCGTCGGATGGATCGGTGCCTCGCTGCCACCAGCAATAATCACATCGGCATCGCCACGCCGGATTGTTTCATATGCCTCACCGATATTATGGCCGCCGGTTGAGCAGGCCGCCACAACCGCCATATTCGGCCCCTGTGCATTCAGCTGAATGGCAATATAGCCACTGGCCGAATCATCGATCATGTTGGCAATCAAGGTTGGCGAAACGCGCCGAGGGCCACGCACCCGCAGAGTATCGTGCTGCTCAAAGATCAGATCCAGGCCGCCTGCGCCTGTCCCATAGATGACGCCGACCAGTTCGGGATCTTCCTGATCCATATCAAGCTGCGCCATACGGGTTGCTTCCAGAACCGCATTCAGGGCATAGCGCACATATAGTGGCATGCGGCGGGCCTCGCGTGCATCGATTTCTGGATCCAGCACAAAACCCCGAACCTCACCAGCAATGCGGATCGGCATCTCACCAGCATCGAAGCGCGTAATTGGCCCGATACCACTACGCCCGGCACACAAAGCAGCCCATGTACTGGGAATGTTGTTACCGCATGGAGAAATAGCACCGAGACCAGTCACAACCACCCGCCGCATCACGACCTCCAGAATATCCCCTCACCCCTGACCCCGCTCCCATTGGGAGAGGAGAAGCACAGCAGGGGTGAGGGCTCTACGGCTCATCAGGCGTGGGGTTTTTGACGCCAAGTGCGACCAGGAGTTTTGCAATCTCGATATCGCTTAACGGAACGAGGCGCACATCGCTGCTAATCCGCTTGATCAGGCCCGTCAGTACCTCGCGCGGACCGATCTCGATGAACGTCTCGGTACCCTGGGTGAGCATCTCGCGCACCGAGCGTGTCCACTGCACCGGGCGAGTGAGATGTTCGCCAAGCTCCTGACGCAATTCCTCAACAGTCGTCATCGCCTGGGCACTAATATTGGCAATCAGTGGGAATTGGGGCGGGCTGAGATTCGCGCGGCCAAGCAGTTCTCCAAAATGGTGTGATGCCTGTTCCATCAGCGGAGAATGGGAAGCAATTGTAATAGCTAATCGTTTGACCATCCTGGCACCACGTTCCTGCGCCAGTTCCATTGCACGCTTCAGCGCATCAATCTCGCCGGAAAGAACCGTCTGCCCTGGTGAATTGGAGTTTGCCAGCGTCACCATGCCAGCCGATTGGGCCTCGCGAACAACCTCTTCCAGGGTGGCATCATCCAGCCCGACGACCGCTGCCATCCCGCCTGGCCGTGCAACCGAGCTTTCTTTCATGAGGCGGCCACGCTCATGCACCAGTTTGACGGCATCTTCAAAGGGCAGCACGCCGGCAACAACCAGCGCAGTATACTCGCCCAGGCTATGGCCGGCAGCCAGGCGCGGCACAAAATCATGGCCGAGTGATTGGAGCCGCTCACGCAATGCTTCAAAACAGGCCACACTGACCGTCAGAATGGCAGGTTGGGCATTCACGGTATCATCAAGATCGAGCTGCGGGCCCTCGAAGATTATTCGTGAGAGCGGATACCCAAGCGCGGCGTCGGCACGCTCAAAGAAGGAACGAGCCACTGGCGATACTTCATAGAGATCGCGGCCCATCCCAACATACTGGGAACCCTGCCCAGGAAAAACGAGCGCTACACGCGAACGAACGATACTAAGAATATCCAAGCGAACTCTCCTTAACGGATGTCAGACGTGCGCCACACCACCTCATCACACATGCGACGGCGTCTATTCGCCATCATGGCGAGCGGTTCTGCGAAAACGCGGGCCTGTGCAGTATAGCAAGCGTGTACGCTGCCGTCAAATCGGTTTTATTGAATAGTATTCAGGAGTCAGGAGTCAGTATTCAGAAGCGCTAACGCACCGCGTCTGATTAAATCCGGTATGTTCATCCACAGATTTTGCAGATTGGTTTTTATTTTGTTGAGTAGGCAATGAGCGGAACCCTTCTCCTGACTCCTGACTCCTGACTCCTGACTCCTGACTCCTGACTCCTGACTCCTGACTCCTGACTCCTGACGACTTACTATTGACGCTATCATCATTTAGCCTGATCATGCAAGCATGCGATAACGAAGGAGCAACAGATGCTACGTATGATTCTTCTGGGAGTTGGTACCGGCGTTCCAGATCAGGATCGCGAAAACACCCATATGGTCTGGGAATCGCCAGATGGGCTAACGCTGATCGATGCTGGTGGCAGCACATACCAACGCCTGCTACGCGCCAATCTGGATCCAATGCAGCTTCGATCAATCATTCTGACACATTCACATACCGATCATATCAATGGCCTGCCAGCCCTGCTGTTCTCGCTACGGTTGGCCGGCTTTCGGCAACGGCTCTCGATCTATGGCAACCAGCCAACATTGGCGCTTGTACAGCGTATTCTGGAGGCCTTTACCCTTGAAGGATACCAGGCCGATGCCGATTGGATTGAGGTCGAGGGCGGCCAGGATATTCCGATCAACAGTTCGCATTTCCGCTTGCGTACCGCCCCAACAACCCATTCGCGGCCTTGTTTGGCACTGCGCTTTGAGGTACCCAAAACAGGAAGGGCGCTGGTCTATTCCGCCGACACCGAGCCCTGTCAGTCGGTTCAGGAACTGGCCAGGGGTGCCGTTGTGCTGATTCACGAGGCCACAACTGCTGAACCATTCCCTGGTCATACGACGCCGCGTCAGGCTGGTGAGGTTGCAGCCCGCGCAGGTGTAGAGCAACTGGTTCTCGTGCATTTTAGCCCGCATTGGACCATGAGCGCGGCCCAGGCGATTGAAGAGATCCAGGCCAGCGGCTTTACTGGTGAAGCCGAGATTGGCCGTGAGTTTGGCGTGTACGAATTATAGGAGTCACAATGGCGAACACACCCAGCGCCCATAATCTGTTCTATGGCCAGGATATCTTCGCCCTGCTTGAACTCGACCCAAACGAGCGCTATGCCCCGATTGCACGCTTGTGTGAACGATTAGGCCTGCCACGCGGGCCATACGAACGCCGTACACGGGCATCGGTTGTGCTGGCCGAGGGATTGCGCCTGCTTGATGTCGAAACTGATCATGGCGAGGAGCGCCTGCTTTGTCTACGCATCGATCTGCTGCCACTATGGCTCACCCTGGTCGAATCGCCGAAGGTTGATCCTGCCATACGCCCACAGCTCGAACTATTCCAGCGTGAGGCCGCATCATCCCTATGGCAGGGCTTTCGGCCACAAGGCTTTGGCCCTGAGGATGGGTTGGTGCCGGTTCGCCACGAACAGAACCCAGCCGAACAGGCCTATGTTGCCGAACTAGCCATGGCCACCTTAGCACGCCACCAGATGCTGATAGAGCGCCAGATCGATGCGCGATCCAGACATAGTGCTAATTATGCCGATCCATATGCCAGCGAGGCGCTGGACGACCCACCGGCGGAACTATTGGCTCGTGCTGTCCGGCGAGTTGCATTGGCAGCCCAGGAACGCACGCGGCGTAATGAATACCCTGGCATGTATACCGGCCTGTATCGCCAATTCGGGATCGCATCCTACCGCCGAACGCCACCCGCCAGATTGCGCGAGGCACTCGAATGGCTCGAACGCTGGCGCGGCGATTTGATGGGTGAACCAGAACCGCCTCCCGATATCTAAATCATATGCCATCCCGCATTCCGCGCAGATACGCTATAATTCATACACACCCAAACGAACTATGAGGATTACGTGGCTACCATCACCGATATTCAGCAGTTTGCGACTGCTATTCGCGCCAACACGGCTCGCGTGATCGTCGGCAAGGCCAATGCGATTGATTTGCTGCTGGTTGCGCTCTTATGCGGCGGCCATGCGCTGCTCGAAGATGTTCCTGGTGTTGGCAAAACGATGCTAGCGCGTGCCTTGGCGATCTCGCTTGGGCTGGATTTCCGCCGTTTGCAATGCACACCAGATCTGCTGCCCAACGATGTCCTTGGTGTTTCGATCTATCGTCAAACAGAAGAAGCCTTTGTGTTTCAGGCTGGCCCGATCTTCACCAATATCCTCTTGGCCGATGAAGTTAACCGGGCGACGCCACGCACCCAGAGTGCATTACTCGAAGCCATGGGCGAGGGCCAGGTAACAGTTGATGGAACCACACGCCAGCTCAGCCAGCCCTTTTTGGTGCTAGCCACCCAGAATCCAGTCGAATTTGAGGGTACGTTTCCACTGCCAGAAGCCCAACTGGATCGATTTTTGGTGGAAGTATCGCTTGGCTACCCCAATTCTGAGGAAGAATTGGCCATGTTAGCAGCACTCGAACGTGAACATCCGATCCTATCGCTACAACCAATTGCCATAGGAATCAGCATTCCAGAGCTTCAGCAGGCGATCTGGAATGTTCATGTGAGCGAGCCGCTGCGCGAATATATTGTGCGATTGGCTGGCGCAACCCGCCTGCACCAGGATCTGGCGATGGGAGCCAGCCCACGCGCCACCCATGCACTGTTTCGGGCCGCTCAGGCATTCGCCGCACTCCAGGGCCGCGATTTCGCAACACCTGATGATGTCAAACGGCTTGTACCTGCCGTCTGGCGCCATCGGCTGCTTATTCGCCCGGAAAGCGCCCTACGTGGCCGGACTGCCGCTGCAATTCTTGCTGGGATATTGGCCGAGATCGAGGTCGATCCCGAAGGGGAGTAGCGATCCAACTATAATGAACCTCAACCGCCTTTCGATTGTGCTGCTGCTTGTCGCAATCGCACTCCGCAGCGACCTGTTCTTTGTGTTGCTGTATATTGTTGTTGGGCTGCAGCTCGCAACTCGGCTATGGCTCTCGTATCAGGTTCGCAGCCTCAGTTGGAGCCGAACGATTCCACAGGCGGCCTTTCCTGGCGAGCGCCTGCAGGTTGAGATTGCACTACAGAACCGCGGCCTGCTGCCCATCGCGTGGGTTGCCCTGCACGAAAGCCTGCCACCGGCACTGCATACCCCGCCAATGATCCGTGAGGTGATCTCGCTTGGGCCTGGCGAACGACGGCTGATTACCTATGAACTCTTTGGGCAGCGGCGCGGCTACTATCAGATTGGCCCGCTCTCCCTGCAGACCGGCGATGTCCTTGGGTTGGGTGAGCGGCCGCTCGTCTCCGATCAGCGAGCTGCGCTGACGATCTACCCACATGTGTTGCCGCTTGCGGATTTTGGGTTGCCTGCCTCGCTGCCATATGGCACCCTAGCATCATCGCGCAGGCTATTTGAAGACCCTGCGCGCTCGGCGGGTGTGCGGCCATACCAGCCCGCCGATGGCGTTCGGCGGATCGATTGGAAGGCCAGCGCCCATGCCGGGCAGCCATTGGTCCGACGCCAGCAACCAGCGATTGCGCTGGAAACACTAGTGGCGCTGGCCTTTACCCGTGAAGAATATGATGGGCGCTTCGCCTACGATACAATGGAACATGCGCTCACAGCTGCCGCCTCGATCCTGGCGCATCTGGCCGATCTGCGCCAGCCATTTGGTGTGTGTGTGAGTGGCTTCGATCCAGCCACATCGAGGCATGCAACAGTTGTTCCACTTGGCCATGGGCGGGCGCATCTGATCACCGCGCTTGGGTTACTTGGGCGGCTCGAACCACTCAAAGAAGGCCAGCTTCTGCCAGAGGTGCGGCGGGCAACCGCCGGGCTTGGGTGGGGCAGCACGGTGGTGATGATCACCGGGCAGCGTGGCGAGCCGCTGCTTGCAGAAGCGCTGGGAATGCGGCGGCGCGGCCTGAATGTCACCCTGATTATGACCGAAGCAACCCCCGATGAATTAGCCCTGCCCCGCCGCCATGGGATTGCTGCCTTCACCCTGAATCGTGAAGGGCGGCCAATTGAGTAAGCAGGGCATTTGCAATGCCGGGAGTGCGAGGGCTTTGCCTCCCCAAACCCCACCTGCAAAGGATTTTACAAAAAACCTCATTGAATATGCTAGAATAACGTAATCCCTACGAGAGAACTCTATGTCGCGCAGATTCATTCATCAGCCTGCCATTCTGCTAAACGCCTGCATGCTTGCTGCCCTTATGGCGGTTCTAGCTGGGGCAGTGCGGCGTTTTCACCCAAATTGGCAGCCCATGCCACTGATTATGGTGTGTTTTCTTGTGGCAATCGAAGCCGGGTTTGCGTATCGTGCGGTGCGTCGGTGGCACTTCACGCTTGGTGAGCGGCTACGCTACCTGGTGCCCGAGGTGTTTGTGCTGGTTGCGATCATGCGCGTTGTCGCTACCCTCAGCTTTCCAGAAGCGAACCTGGCCGAAGCAGCACGTGGATGGTTATTCGATCCAATCAGCGTTCTCGATCCACTTTTTCTGCTCGATATTGCAGCCGGGTTAGCAACCGGGTTCCTGGCACATGCAGCGGCGAGTGATCTGGCCACAATTGAGCCACGCAGCACGCAGCAGCCAGAACCGGAATCAGAAGGATTTGAGCGCTATGCCGCCTTTTTGGCCACCGAACGGACGGCTGCACTCGCTCGGCTAGCATCGCGGTTTGTGAGCGGCGGGTTGGTTCTGTTGGTTGCATTAAGCATCGAGACAGCCAATCTTGGGCAGATCGGCGGCCCGCCCCAAGCACTCTCCGATCTGAGTGTTGGTGGCGCATTGGCCTACCTGATAACCGGCTTTATGCTGTTTAGCCGTGCCCGGCTAGCATTACTTCAGTCGCGCTGGCAACTAGAAGGTGCCCATGTGGCAGCCAGCGTCGCACGCCGTTGGTCGAGTGGCAGCCTACTGCTGATCGGTGGAGTTTTAGTGGCAGCAGCTCTTTTGCCACGTACCTATGGGATGGGGCTGCTCGATACACTGCGCACAATGCTTGGCATGGTTGGCTACGCAATTGCATTCGCTGGCTATCTCGTCACCTGGCTGTTTGGCCTGCTGCTGATCATCCCAGCCTGGCTGCTCTCACTGGTAATGTTTGGTGGCGGTAGTGAATCACCTGCCAGTACGCCACCATTTGCGTTTCCACCAGTAGTTGAAACTACTCAGTCGGAACCACGCCTCTGGCCAGCAATCATCTTCTGGTTATGTATCACTATTTTGGTTGCCCAGGCAACCAGGATCTTCCTGCGGCGGCATCCGCACATCCTGCGAGGATTACGTATATGGCTGGCTCATACACTGCGAAGCCTTACCGAATTCTGGCGGGGCACGCGCTCCTGGGTTGTAATGGCTGCCAGTATCGTGCGCGAGCAACTTGATCGTTCGGCACCAGCACGCCATTCACGCTCGCAGCGCCGCCTTGCACGGCTTGATCCACGCGCTCTGGTTGCCCATTACTATCGTGCTATTCTTCGAACTGCCAGCGAAGCCGGCCATCCACTTCGGCCTGGGCAAACCCCATCCGAGTATCAATCCGCCCTTGGCACCCAACGTCCCGAGCTTGCAGCCGATCTCGCTGATTTGACGGAATCGTATGTGCGCGCACGCTATGCACCTGTCCCGATCACCAGTGCCGATGCACGCCGTGCGCGTGGCCTGTGGGAACGATTGCGGCGTATGGTTCGCAGGAGGAAGCGGGTAGAACCGTAGCGCGATGTATCCGCAAATTTCTGATGAGATTGAGAAAATAAATGGAGAGATTGCGCCACCCTCAACATCCGCAGGCTGAAGCCTGCGGCAAGGGGACGATCACCCATAGCCGCGTGGCTTCAGATCACCCATAGCCGCGTGGCTTCAGATCACCCATAGCCGCGTGGCTTCAGCCTGCGGTGTGGAGGCGAACCATACCGATTAAAATATAAAGGTTCATAAGCCTGCGGCCTAACAATGACCTCAGATAGACGCTCCAGCGGAGCGTCTCTACGATTAAATTCTGACTCCTGACTCCTGATGACTGCTGGCTCATTTCCCAATAGGCCATCTATCATTGACTGGTTCATGAGGTATGCTAGACTGCGCTGCATAGACATGCTATCAACATAATGGGAGTAGCAATGCGCAATCTACTAGTTACTGGTGGCGCTGGGTTCATTGGTAGTAATTTCGTTCATTTCATGATCGAAAAGTACGCCGATTACAGGGTTGTCGTCTTCGATAAGCTCACATATGCTGGCCGACTAGAGAATCTGGCAGCGCTCGATGGGCATCCACGCTTCAGCTTTGTACGTGGCGATATTTGTGATCTTGAGGCGGTTCGCAGCACAGTCCAGAATCATGCCATCGATACAATCATCAACTTCGCTGCCGAAACCCATGTCGATCAATCGATTATGAACCCATTCGTCTTCAGTGAGACAAATGTTCGTGGCACGCATGTGCTGCTAGAAATCGCCCGCCAACTCAAGCTAGAGCGCTACCATCAGATCAGCACCGATGAGGTCTATGGTGCCATCCCGGCTCCAAACCGTTCACGCGAGGGCGATCCGCTTGAGCCACGCAGCCCATATTCCTCCAGCAAGGCCGGCTCGGATCACATGGTGTATGCCTATCATGTGACCTATGGCCTACACACGACGCTCACCCGTGGTTCAAATAATATTGGGCCGTATCAGTACCCCGAAAAGGCTGTCCCGCTGTTTGCTACAAATGCAATCGACAACCAACCAATCCCGATCTATGGTGATGGCATGCAGATGCGCGATTACCAGTATGTACTCGATCACTGCGAGGGCATTGATACCGTGCTGCACAAAGGCACCGCCGGCGAGATCTATAATGTCGGAACGGGAGTCGAGACCCATAATATCGATATGGCCCGCAAACTGCTCGATATTCTTGGCAAACCACATAGTTTGATCAGCTATGTTCCCGACCGAGTTGGCCATGATCGGCGCTATGCACTCGATACCAGCAAACTTCAGGCGCTTGGCTGGCAGAGCCAGCATTCATTCGATCAGGCGCTTGAACAAACCGTGCGCTGGTATGTCGATCATCCCGAGTGGTGGCGGCCAATCAAGAGCGGCGAGTATATGGAGTATTATCGCAAGCAATATGTTGAGCGGACGTAGGCGAGAACTGAGTATTCAGGAATCAGGAGTCAGAATACGGAACCGAGAACCGAGTATTCAGGAGTCAGGAGTCAGGAGTCAGAATACGGAACCGAGAACCGAGTATTCAGGAGTCAGGAGTCAGGAGTCAGAATACGGAACCGAGAACCACGAACCAAGAACCATACCCTGAACAGAGAAACAAGAAACAAACGAATAAGAAGCCACCAACACGGATTGATCGCAGCCGTGGCATGAGCAACCACCTATAGGGAACCACCACGTTCCATTTGGGGTTCGGGGCAAGGCCCTGCCCGCGGGTGCGGGGCGCGTAGCTCCGCTCAAGGCTCATGAATGAAGTGCAGGGAACAAGAAGGAACGGTTCTTTGCCGCTCGCCACGCGCAGTGGCATCCCGCAACAACCAAAAAAGAGGAACTATGCAGCTTGATCCATTAGTACTGATAGGCCTGGGATTGTTGGCGGTAGTGGCTGTCGTGATTGTTCTGCGTCAGCGCAATAGCGGCATCACAACCGTTTCGAGCGTACCAGCACAAGTACCACAGTCGCCGAAACCCGTGGCTCCGGGGGCATCTATCGACGAACTTCATGCTGAGGTCCGCCAATGGTTGGTAGGTGGCAATAAGATCGAGGCGATTAAGCGTGTTCGCCAGCACACCAGTATGGGCCTCAAAGAGGCCAAAGATTATGTCGAAGCACTAGAGGCGGGCCAAGCTCCAACGCTCCCGGCAAGTCCCCTTGCACCTAGTCCCGGAATCTCGGATGATCTGCATGACCAGATTCGGGCATTACTGGCCAAGAACCAGAAGATCGAGGCGATCAAGCTCGTTCGCCAACACACTGGCATGGGCCTGAAAGAGGCCAAGGATTATGTCGAAGCGCTGGACTAGCGCTCAACCGGTATCACCAGATCATAGGGAAACGGCGTCAGGCTCTCGAACTGGCCATCGGCGGTGCAGCAGATCGTATCCTCAATGCGAACGCCAAAGCCACGGCTGGGATAGTACAGGCCAGGTTCAATCGAGAATACCGCGCCTGGCACAAGTACTTCGCCGCGATCTTTGAGCGAGGGAAAGCTATAATCCTCGTGAACTTCCAGGCCCAACCCATGGCCGAGTGAGTGAATATAGCCCTCTTCAATCGGGTATTTGCTGCCAATCGTCTCGTGGCCGTGTTGCTCAAAATAGGTACACACCATATCCTGATACGCTTTGGTCGGCGCACCAGACTCAAGCTCGCCCACGGCTAGATTGAAGGCCCCCAGTACCTGATCATACGCTTTCTGCAATTCGGGTGGCGCATAGCCAATCGCAAATGTGCGCGTCATATCGTGATAGTAGCCACCGCCAGCCTGACGCGGGAAGATATCGAACACAATTGCCTGCCCAAGCCGCAGCACATCCGCTTCTTCGCCGGTTGCGTGGGGCAACCCTGCATCGCGGCCCTGCGCGAAAATGGTACCCTGCGGCGCTTCTAAGCCTTGGGCGGCCAACTCACGCTCGATCAGGCTTTTGATAAACCCAATTGTGATTGGCTGGCCTTCGTCATCAACCAGCGTGTCGCCATGTACATGCTGGGCACCAATAAAATCCACCACAGCCTGAACAACAGCACATGTCTTGCGGCCAACTTCACGCATGATCGCAATTTCTGCTGGGTCCTTGGTGAGGCGTGCCTGCGAGATCAGATCCTGTTCATATTCGGCCACAATCTCCAGGCCAGGAACACGTTGTTCCAGAGCACGCAGCATGGCATAGCTCGAATTGGCCTCGACTGTGCCATAGATCGCCACTCGCCCACCAATCCCTAGATCGGCCAGCATACGGCGGCGGTATTCGACATACCCATCGAAACGGGTTGGCTGCCCATCCATGACCTCGCGCAGATTCCAGCGATTGGTTGGAATCAACACCAAACCGGTTGTCTCAGCCTGCTTTTGTTCCCAGGGGCTGTGGATGAGCATGGCTGGTTCACCACGCTTCTTCATCACTGTACCCGTCAGGTGAGCACCAGCAACAAAATAGTTGAAGGCTGGATTCGCGCTGCCAAGGCCATCCGGCCCTTCCACAATGAAGGCATCAATATTTCGCTCGGCCATGAGCCGATCAAGATCATGTTTCATTGAATATTCCTTATTCAGCTGATTATTTCGCCGATAAGAAGGTGAATACCGTCGTTCCGCATACCGAACAAGCCCCGCGAGCCGCCCGGCGGCCATTCGCTGTCGTTTCTTCCTGAACGTCGTTGAGTGTTTGCCGCTTGCGGCAACGAGCGCAATATGCCTCAATCTGGGCAGCGGCAAACTGTGGCTCGGCTGAGGTCAATGGATCATCAGAAGCAGCGTTTATTGCATCCATATCTGGCGCAGATGGATCGGCGAGCGGAACGAAATCTGGTTCGTCCGCGGCTTGCGAATCCTGTGAAGCAATAGGTGCAGAATCGGGCTGCATCGAGTCGGTCGGGGGGACAATTCCATCGCCATCCATGCCAGAAGATTCAGCAGAAGCAGGGGTGATTCCCTCGGTGCGCGGAGAAACGGGATCTATCGCATCCGTAGCGGGCTGATCGAGATCGCGTAGAGCACGGAGCGTGGCCCATACGACCAACGCAAAGACACCAACCCAGATGATCAATCGACGCATAGTACTGCTCCTGCAAGCTCAGACGGATGTCGCAATCAGGCCGCGCAATGTTGCCAAGTTAATAATATCCTCGGCCAGATCCTCACCCTTTGGTGTTTCCAGGATCATTGGCAACGCAGCAAAGTGTGGATCATTGACGAGGGCGCGGAAGGCTTCCAGGCCAACTTCACCATTACCGATCTGTGCATGCCGATCAACATGGCTGCCAAGGCCCTTCTGCGAATCGTTCACATGGAAACACCGAATCCGGTCCAGACCCACGATCCTATCGAGTTCCGCAAATGTGGCAGCATAAGTTTCTGGGGTGCGAATATCGTAGCCAGCCGCCAGAATATGGCAGGTATCGACGCAGACCCCCAGCCGCTCGGCGTGTTCGCTGAGTTCGATCAAGCGTGCCAGATGTTCGAAGCGCTGCCCAAGCGATGAACCCTGGCCCGCCGTTGTTTCAATGAGCACCATCACATCGCCACCAATACCCTGAGCAAATAATCGGTTGAGCGCAGCGGCAACCCGCGACAAACCGGCATCCTCGCCAGTGCCCATATGTGCGCCTGGATGCGTGACAAGGTAGGGGATGCCAAGTGCCTGGCAGCGCTCAAGCTCATCGCCAAATGCGGCAATCGACTTCTCCCACAGTTCGTCGTTGGGCGAGGCCAGATTGATCAAATACGAATCGTGGACGATCAGCGGCCCCATGCCAGTTCGCAATCGCTCGGCATGAAAGCGTGCGATCTCATCCTCGGTGAGCGGCTTGGACTTCCATTGCTGCTGGTTTTTGCTGAAGATCTGAATGGTATCGCATCCAGCTCGCTCGCCATGACCAAAGGCTTTATACAATCCACCCGAGATCGACATATGTGCGCCGAATTTCATGATGCCTCCCTGTAGTGATTCTAAGCGCTATTATAGCAATCCTATCGGATTTGTAAAAAGGGAGTTGGGGGATTTCTTTCGGGGCTGCGCCCCAAACCCCGCTTTGCGCTACGCGCCTTTACAATTCAAATAGGACTGCTATATACGAGATGTTTGGCGTAGCTGCCAACTATATTATGTGAAAAACTACACTTGCTAAAGCATAACACGATGATACTCAATTGCATAACAATAATCTCATCACCATACTATCTTATTGGGAAGCACAGAACGAACTGAATACCATCGGGCATAATGGTTAATCATTCGCTGATTGGGGAGGAGAACGACGATGTTCCATCCACTGTATGAGCCTCGATTGGCACAGACACCATTTCATCTGCTGCTGGTACTATTTCTTGCTTTCGCCACGGTGCTTGTAGGGTGTGGGGCTACCCAACGCGCACCGGAAAAAGATGGGTTGGTGACAATTTTCTACGAAGATGGTGCGCAGGTCGAAATCATCAGCCCGAATGGCATCCGTGTTCTTGTTGATGTTGCCGATCCGCATGTGCTATCGCGGCCCGTGACGAACAAGGATATTTTGCTGACAACACACAAGCACGAAGACCATTATGTACCTGCCTTTGCCAAAGCATTCCCTGGGCAGCAACTCAATATGAACCCTGGTACGATTACTGTTAGCGCTGTCGCCATTCAGGGCATCGCTTCATCACATGAGGGGGATGTTTCTGCATGGGTAGAGAAAGCCAGCAATTATATCTACGTGATCGAAACTGGTGGCTTACGAATTGTTCACTTCGGCGATATTGGTCAGAATGCACTGACTCCTGCTCAGCTTACGACAATTGGGCATGTGGATGTTGCCTTCAGCCAGTTCGCAAATTATGTAAGCTATATGTCGATCATTAATCATAAGCTACATTTGTTCTATTCATGGTCTGGGAAGCGAACAACATTCGCGCTAATTGCCTGAACTGGGTGCTTGGGCATCTGGCCAATAATCGCGATAGGATGCTGAATGCATTTGGCGAACCACCACAACTCAGCGAGGCGGAAACACAGTGCTATACCAACTCCTCCGATCCGCTTCTGGAAAATGGGGAGAATGTTCTAAAGCTGGAGGAACTAGTGTCCAAACTCGAACACGCCCAGGAACGAATTGCAGTGTATCTGGCAAGCGCGACAGAAGAGGATCTTGCCCGCCAAGTTTCTCATGGTGATCGAACGGTGCCACTGGCGCAGCGTCTGTTCTTCCTATACTTCCACGAAACCTACCATGGCGGGCAAACCGAATTGCTCCGTCAGGCGACAGGTGTGAATGATCATGTGATCTAAAAAGACGCCCCAGCGGGGCGTCTCTACCCGAATTATCCTTCTGACTTCTAATACCTCGGAATACTCGGATCGACATCATCCGACCAGCGCAGGATTCCGCCGACCATATTCTTGAGCCGCCGAAACCCAGCCTGCTTCAGCATATCCACCGCTCGGCCACTACGCACACCACTGCGGCAGTACACAACCATTTCGACAGCTGAATTGAGTTCGTTCATTCTGCCGGCCAGTTCATTCACCGAAATCCGCACGGCACCAGGCAGGTGCCCGATCTCCCATTCATTGGCCTCACGAACATCGAGCAAAAATGGCTTATCGGCCCGTTCCAGCCATGCAGCCACTTCAATTGGGGTGATCTCAAAGCTGGCATCACTCTGCGCCACATCTGGCGTAATCCCACAGAACTGCTGATAGTCGATCAGTTCTGTCACTGTTGGGTGCTCACCACACACCGGGCATTCTGGATTACGGCGCAGTTTCAGTTCGCGGAAACGCATCGACAGCGCATCATACAGCAGCAATCGCCCGGTCAGCGTCTCGCCAATACCGGTGAGCAGTTTGATCGCCTCAGTGGCCTGGATCGTGCCGATCACCCCTGGCAACACACCCAGCACACCACCCTCAGCACAACTCGGCACCAACCCTGGAGGTGGTGGTTCGGGGTACAGGCAGCGATAGCATGGCCCACCGGCTTTGGGGTTGAACACCGTCGCCTGGCCCTCAAAGCGGAAGATCGAGCCATACACATTCGGCTTGCCAAGGATCACACTGGCATCATTCGTCAGATAGCGCGTTGGGAAGTTATCGGTGCCATCGATGATCACATCATACGGGCGCATCAGTTCGAAGGCATTATCCGATGTGATCTGTGCATCATAGGTCGTGACTTCGACGTTCGGGTTCAGATCGGCGATCCGATTCTTGGCCGATTCAGCCTTCTTCACACCAATCGTGCTGGTTCCGTGGGCAATCTGGCGTTGCAGATTACTCTCATCAACTACATCAAAATCGACAATGCCAATATGGCCGACCCCAGCTGCGGCGAGATATAACGCCAATGGCGAACCAAGCCCACCAGCGCCGATTAGCAGCACACTGCCCTGTTTCAGCATACGCTGGGCACCCATGCCAAATTCAGGCAGAATAAGATGCCGCGAATATCGGCGGATTTCCTCATTGGAAAGCGAAGTTTGTGCCATCATAACCCTCATTGATTGTAAACCAAGCATGATCGACAGGAGGCGCGATCATCAAATGCCAGCCAGCGGCTGTCGATCATCTACTGCCCGCCAGCGATTGCCGGAATAATACTGACCGTCTCGCCATTTGGGACGGGCGTTGCCACACCCTGAAGGTAGCGAATATCCTCATCGCCAACATAGATATTGACGAAGCTGCGTAACTGGCCCTGCTCGCTATACAGCTGTTTGCCGAGATCTGGATGCAACTCGACAAGTTGGGCCAGAATATCGCCAGCCGTTCCCGGTTCGACCGAAATCGTCGCATGATTGCCGACATACTGCCGCAGTGCGGTTGGAATTGCGATGGTAACTGCCATATAATTCTCCGTTATTGATTGATTGTACGGGCGTATTTGTTCGGGCGGTGCGCGGACCGCCCCCAAGCCATCATCAAATACAAATTAAAAAAAACA
>JBBQSD010000071.1:0-29247 GCA_038214135.1 Chloroflexales bacterium
GGTCATCATCCGTTTGTCAAGGGTGATTTTGGGCGAATGTTCGGCCATTTCGCAGGTCGTTCTTCGCCCATGTGTGCGCATATTGGCGTCCATGGAGGCCAGACAATCGGACATTCGCCTGCTATCGTGTATGGGCTACCATCTGCCGATGCTGAAATTGCCGCTTGACAACGCATCAGCATGCTTAACCTATGACAAATAGCCCCCACGCGATGCAAGATCATGGCCAGTTCATTGCACATACATCGTATTTGATTGATGTGCCGATGTGCTTGCTCTTTTGTTCTCTTGTTCACGAACTATGTTCGATGATTTTTACACAAAGGCCGCCGAGCTAGATCGCCAGGGGTTGCCATTCGCCAACCGGCTGTGGTGGTTCGCGCCGAACGGCCAACCTCTGGCAAACCCGGCGATAAGGCGATCATCACTGCCGATGGAACCCTGTATGGTTGGATTGGTGGCAACTGTGCGCAACCATCGGTGGTTCGTGAGGCATTGCGAGCCATGCACGGCGGTTGGCCGGATTACAGCCCAATCGTTTGTGGTTGTTGCAACCCACGGCCAGTATGATGAACTGGCCATCGAACATATTTTGCAGGCTGCTCCTGGCTATCTTGTCCTGGTGGCCAGCCGCACCCGTGCTGAGGCGATTCGTTCGCAATTATTGCAGCAAGGGAATGATCCAGAACAGTTGCGCGCCATGCGTGCCCCAGCAGGAATCGATATTGGTGCGCGGCGCGGCGACGAGATTGCACTCAGTATTATGGCCGAGATTGTGGCCTTCCGGCATGGGCGTGAGCAAAACACAGCAATGCAACCGTCGCCGCGCCGCACCGAACACAAGCAACCTGAAATCGCTATCGATCCGGTGTGCGGCATGGAGGTCGCAATCACCGGAGCGCAGCACCATTATCTGCTTGAAGATCCGAACTACTACTTCTGCTGCCCTGGCTGCCGAGGCTGGTTCATCAAAAACCCACAGCGCTTTTTATCTGCTGTACACGATCCAACGAACTGATAATCAATATTCATTAGGCTGTATAATCAGCGCATGCCCGATACAGCCAGCGCACCACACACACACGATCCCGCCACTACGTCCCAGCCCACGACGCAGTCACCGGCTGTTGTTCGGCGCAACTACTGGCTTGGCGTGGCCAACGGCGTACTCTTCGCAATCGGCGAATCTCTCAGCAGCCCTGGGTTGGTATTGGCGCTGCTCGTACGCCAGCTTGGTGGTTCGCTGGCGATAGTTGGCCTGTTGCCTGCATTGCAGAGCGGTGGCTACTTACTGCCACAGTTGCTTGTCAGCGGCAGTATCCAGGCGATGCCATATAAGCTCTGGCTCTATCGGCGTGCAGCGTTTGTGCGTGTAACTGTGTTCATTGGTCTGCTGATCGTGGTCTTCAACGCGGCCAGCCTACCACCGCAGATCAGCCTTGGCCTGATCGTGCTGAGCTACGGTCTGTTCAACCTTGCCGGTGGAACGAGCACGCTGGCCTTTCAGGATGTGGTTGCCAAGATCATCCCGCCACGGCGGCGCGGGAGCTTCTTTGGCCTGCGTCAGTTCGCTGGTGGCCTGCTCGCCTTCGTGATCGTCGGCCCCTTGGTTGGCTGGCTGCTCGGTGCTGCGAGTCCAGTCGGGTTCCCGGCCAACTTTGGTCTGCTGTGTCTGCTGGGTATCATCTTCATGGCCAGCGGCCTGTTGTCATTCGCATTGGTCAATGAGCCACCCCAGACCCGCCCTGGCCCGCGCATGCGTGTGATCGATGGGCTGCGGCGTGCGCCAGCAATCCTGCGTGGCAACAGCAACTATCGCTGGTTCATCATCGCACGAATGCTGACCCGCGCTGGCCAGATCGCCGAGCCATTCTATATCATCTATGCCAGCGAGGCGCTCGGTCTGCCGACCAGTGTTGCCGGACTCTACCTCGCAGTACGAATCATCGCCGGTGCGCTCTCGAATCTGCTATGGAGCCGCCTGAGCGACCGCAGCGGCAACCGGATGCTGGTGCTTGTAAGCGCTGCGCTGGCAATCGTGCCACCATTCCTGGTGCTGGCTGGCCCAGCACTTGTGCGAGCGCTTGCACTTGGCAGCGATGGCATGCTCTGGGCGCTCGGCCTGGTGTTTCTGGCTGCCGGGGCAGCCAATGATGGCAGTATGCTGGCGGGCAACACCTATCTTCTCGAAGTCGTGCCCGAAGACGAGCGACCATCCTATATGGGCTTGGCCAACACCACACTCGGCCTGGTCACATTTCTGCCGGTGCTTGGTGGGCTGCTGGTGGCGTGGCTGGGCTACAATGGTACCTTTGTGATCGCGCTGGCCTTCGCCCTGCTTGGGGCGCTGGCCTCACTACGGCTTACCGAAGTGCGGATATTAACGAATTGAGGTTCGACCATGCCGATCTTTGCTTCTGAAACGCTCGTCCACACCGCACAATTGATCCTGAGCGCAGCCGGTACCCCGCCCGATCTGGCCGAGATCGTGGCTGATTCACTGGTTGAAGCCAATCTGGTTGGCCACGATTCCCATGGCGTTATTCGCCTGGAAAGTTATGTCGCGCTGGTTCGGGCTGGGCAGGTGCAGCCAGCCGCACAGCCAACAATTGTCCAGCAGAGTGGTGCTACGGCTCGGGTGGATGCTGCATCAGGGTGGGGCCAACCGGCAGCGCGATTGGCCACGCAATTGGTGAGCCGCCTCGCAATTGAGCATGGCGTTGGGGCAGTGACAATCAGCAATTGTAATCATATTGGGCGGCTTGGCGAGTATGTTGCCTCGATTGCCGCACAAGGGCTGATCGGTCTGGCCATGTGTAATGCTGGGCCAGCAGTAGCGCCATATGGCGGTGCGCGCCGGACGCTTGGCACCAACCCGTTTGCCTGTGCCGTGCCGAGTGGCCCGGACCGCGACCCGATCCTGGTTGATTTTGCGACATCTGGTGTTGCGGAGGGGAAGCTGCGAATGGCCCGCGCCAAGGGCGAAATGATCGCGCCAGGCTTGCTGCTCAACAGTGCTGGCCAGGCATCAACCGATCCAGCGGATTTCTATGCTGGTGGGGTACTGCTGCCATTTGGCGGCCATAAGGGCTATGGCCTGAGTGTGATGATCGAACTGCTTGGCGGTGCGCTCTCCGGCAAAGCACCAGCCCCATTGCCCGAATATGATGGTGGCAATGGCACGCTTTTCCTGGCGCTTAGTATCGGGCCATTTATTTCAGTCGAACAGTTCATCGACCAGACCCGCCGCTTTGAGGATCTTCTCAAAGAGACACCGCCAGCCGCAGGTTCCAGCGAAGTGATGCTGCCTGGTGAACCAGAAATGCGTGAGCGCCGACGGCGCATCCGCGATGGTATCCCAGTTCCCGATCAGGTTTGGGTTGGCATTCAATCGCTGGCCGATGAACTACAGATCCAGATCTAACAACACCCATTGGATGTAACATATGTTTCGCAATCGTGCGTCCTGATGCCGATAAAGACGTAGGGACGGTTCGTGAACCGCCCCTACACACCCTATGCTTCTAAACCTCCATAACCACCGGCAGAACCATTGGCCGCCGTTTTGTCTGGCTATACAGATGTTCGCTGACCACATCCTTGATTTTGTGGTTCACGAAGCCTGCGTCTAGTTCTGTTGCACCATCGCCGTTACGGCTGTTCAGGGCATTGCGAACGGCATTCTTGGTCGAATCGATCAGGCCATCCGACTCACGCATATACACAAACCCGCGCGAGACGACATCTGGCCCACCGACGAGTTCGCCAGTTGTTCGATCAATACTGACGACGACCATCAAGATGCCATCACGGGCCAATAGTTGCCGATCACGAACCACAACATTGCCAATATCGCCGACACTCGTGCCATCGACATACACATACCCGACTGGCGTTTTCCCTGCGACTTTGCCATAGCCCTTGCTAAATTCTAGGATTGTTCCATTCTCTGGCAATATGATATTATCGGGCTTCATGACTTCGCCTATTCCAAGCGCTAGTTTGCGATACAACACCATGTGGCGGAAATCGCCATGGAACGGGACAACAAACTCTGGGCGTAACAATACCAATGCCATCTTGAGTTCTTCTTGTGCTGCGTGTCCAGAAACATGGACATGGGCTTCGGCACCATACACAACATCGGCTCCCAGGCGAAAGAGATTGTTGATCACGCGCCCAACTGAAACCTCATTGCCAGGGATAGGGCTGGCCGAAACCACAACAGTATCGCCATCCTTGATCTTGAGGTGTGGGTAATCGCGGTTGGCCATACGCGCCAGTGCTGCCATTGGTTCGCCCTGGCTGCCAGTACAGACCACAGCGATCTGATCGTCTGTATAGGCCGCAGCCTCGTGGGGCCGAATGAGTGTGCCTGGCTGGGCACGCAGGTAGCCAAGATCGAGGGCGATCCGGCCATTATTTTCCATGCTGCGGCCAGCCAACATCACCTTACGATTATAGGCTTCCGCTGAATCAATCACTTGCTGCACACGTGAAATGTTCGATGCAAAAGTTGCGACAATAATGCGGCCTGGTGCCGTCGCAAAGATATTATCGAATGCCTCACCAACCGTCTGCTCGCTTGGGGTATAGCCACGATACTCGACACGCACGCAATCGGTGATCAACACGACTGGTTGGCGCTGGCCGAGTTCGGCAATCTTTGCCAGATCCGTTGGTTTGCCATCGACGGGTGTATGATCAAACTTCCAGTCCGTCAGGTAGATAACCAGGCCATATGGTGTTGTAATCGCCAGCCCAACGGTATCTGGGATCGAGTGGGCAACCCGAAAGGGCTCAATCTTAAACGAGCCAACATTAAACGGCACACCGGCCTCGAAGCGCACCAGGTTGGTTTTATCGAGGAGGCGGTGTTCTTTGAGTTTCCCCGTAACAATCCCTAACGTCAGCGGGGTACCATAGACAGGTGGGAACCCAAGATCTGCCAACAGGTATGGAACGGCACCGATATGATCTTCGTGGCCGTGGGTCAGCAGAATGCCTTTTATTTTTTCCTTTTGCTCGCGCACATAGGAAATATCGGGCAACACCAAATCAACACCGAGCATCTCGGCTTCGGGGAACATGACGCCGCAATCGAGAAGCAGGATTTCATCTCCACACTCGAGTACCCACATGTTGCGCCCAACCTCACCGGCCCCGCCGAGAGGAATAACGCGTATTCTGTTCTTAGCCATACAATACTGTGAAGTAGGAAGCCGGTCAGTATGACATCAGGCCCGTACTTCGCTCCTTTCTGTGAACGGCGGGATCAGCCCGTCCGTGCGGCACAACATACGTATATACGCGGGCCACCACAGCGGGCAACCCGTCTCGACCGTCTCAAACTCGGCTTTCCGCCGATGCAGATGGGGCAGGTGCTGACTCAAGGAGCGGAGCTTGCCGATGGATCTCGGCAATCAGTGCATCGCGCTCCGCAAGGCCAGCATAGATCGGAAGTTTGGTTCGCCCATAGGCCTGGGCATGCAGGAAACGCAGCAGCGGGTTACGAATGCTACTCGTATAATCGGCGTTGAACAGCAATTCGTGCATTGGTTCATCGGTGTCGTCATCGACAGCCCGCAACCTGGCGATACCGGCCCATGGGTAGATCAGATCAATGCCAAGTGCCGTAAATCGTAGGCCATCATCGGCTGGCGTATAGGCAGCCGACCATTCTTCGAGCAAATTCCACACAACCAGTGGCGTTGCGATGATCAAGACGATCATCAACAGCGCTGGAATAATCTGGCCAATTGTCGGGCTTGGAGCATCCGTCGCGAGCGTGCTACGAAGCGTCCAGATCGCAAAGGCCCAGATGATCAAGGCCCCGATCAGCAGCACGATTGTCGTACGGCGGCCTGACGGCGAAAGGCGATAGGTCGTCATTATCTCTATATCATCAATGGCGCATAGCGCAATCGTTCAGAACAGCGTCAATTGCTGAATGTCCGGCTCATCTGGCAGCGGTGGTTCTTCCATCTTGACCAAACGCCGCTGAGCCTCCGCCAGGATTTCTGGTAACTTCCGAAAATCAGTCTCGATCAGTGGCCGGTTCTGCGGCTGATGGAGGGCTGCAGCTGGATGCAGCATCGGGACAATCAAGCGTTCATCGATCCAGCGTGCTTGACCATGAATACGCATGATCTTTTCACCAGGAAACCAGCGCGCCATTGAATAGCGCCCCAGGGTGACAATAACTGGTGGATTGATCACCGCGATCTGCCGATCCAGGAAGACCGAACAGGCAAGCATCTCATCCGGTTCTGGATCGCGATTGTTTGGCGGGCGATGCTTCACAACATTTGCAATGAACACATCGGCACGCCGTAGCCCTGCAAGGCCGAGTAATTCTTCGAGAAATTGGCCAGCCGCGCCAACGAATGGACGCCCTTGGCGATCCTCGTTGAACCCAGGTGCTTCGCCAATAAACATGATCTTGGCATCTGGCGGGCCTTCGCCAGGTACCCCTTTTGTTGCGCCCTGATGGAGTTTACAGAGTGTACACGCGTTCACTTCAGTGGCGATCTGCGCCAACTCATTCGCTGCGCTCACTCACAAACCTTTCCAGCATAGCCAGACAATATTCTCCATGCACTATTATACCATCTTTTCCTGCGAATGTTCGGCTGCTGGCTCTGGCATGAGTTGTTCCTGTGGCGGGGCGTGTGGGTTCGCGTTTGGTGATGGGGCTGGCTCAGGTGCCGATGGATGTTCAGGGGCTGTTGGTACCAGCACAACTGGTGGTGGCGGGGCTTGTTCACTTATGGGTGGCGGTTCAGCATCCCAGGCCATACGTGGGGAATGCAGTAGTGTGGCATCATCGGCAGTATGATCAATTGCCTTCTTCTGATTAGCACGGGCGGCACGATGGCGTTCGAGCACCATTTGCACTCCACCAAGCACAATCGCGCCAATGCAGATCAGGATGATTTGCCAGAATATTGGTGCATCTGCAAAAAGCCAGCGTGCGCCAAGTACAAAGCAGCTGATTCCGAGGCCAATGATCAGGCCATCGACTAAGTTCGTTCGCATCGCTTACTGGTGCTCCCACCAGATGACTGCCGCCTGTTCTGCGAGGCCACGCGGGCGCAGGCTGCCATCATCACGATGTTCAAATTGCTCACGGATCAGCGCACGAATACGCTGATCGCGCTGCGGTTCTGGTGCAACTCGTAGACGCGAGCGCACATCGGCTATGGCTTCCTCTTCCGATGGGAAGCTCATGCGTCCATCCACTGGTATCAGGCTCAGGTTGGCTGGAATGCCAAGTTGAAAGAGTGCTGCAAGGCATTCTAAAGCACCAGGCAGTGGCAGCCGGGAAGTCCCATGGATCGCCTGCCAGAATGGAGCGATATACATTGCTGGATGTAGAAATGCCATCAGCAGGTAGCACCCACGGCGGGCGGATGTGTGCATGTGTTGCAGAAATGGGCCGATCTCGCGTACGCCATATAGAACGTGGGCTGCAATGATAATGTCACACGCTGGTGCCTCCGGCGTTGGCCAACTCGATGCAATAATATGGGTGTTGGCCGTGCAGCGCTGTTCGAGGTGGCGGCGCATCGCCGCAGATGGTTCGAGCGCAAACATATCGGCAACATGCTGGCTGAGTAATGGTTCGTAACGCCCAGTTCCCGCACCGATATCAAGCAGCCGATCGGTGGGGCGCAGGCGCGGCAGAAGAAAGCGCATAAAGCCATCGGGTTGGGGCGAGCTTGCCGCAGCGGCTGCAAAGCGTTCCGCCTGGCCCTCCCAGAAATCGGGAGCAACACGGAAATCGGGATCGGTTGCAGCATCACCCTGAGCGCGTTCATCATCGTACATGCGAAGCCATTGATTCAGCCAATGATAACCACCAGCGCTATGGCTTTGTATAGACATGTGCGTTTCTTTTCTGTGCCAGCCACGAGAGACTCGGTTTGTATGCAAGCTGTATCCTAGCAGGAAATGAAGGCGTGTGCAATAAAATATAAAGATATTCACAGGGCTTACGCAAGACCTATGGGGCTGTTCCCCTACGAAGGGATGTTGTACATGCCATGTAGGGGTATCCTGGTGCCATGTTATAATGCCGACTCGCGCCGATTAAGAGTTTTCTATGCTGAATGAACGTATGATCGGGCACATAATGGCAGAAGAACATGCAGGTCTACACCCAAGAAGATGAATTGATCGAGCGTTGGCAGTGGAATGATCCAGCGCTGCGCAATCTTAGCGATATCGTGCTTGGTTTACTGCATAAGGTATGCCAACCAGGAGCGCGCATTCTGGATCTTGGATGCGGCAGTGGGCGCCTTTCTGCCGATATGGCTGCGGCTGGCTTTCAAGTCGATGGCATCGATGTTGAGGAGCGGGCTGTCGCAATTGGGCAGCGCATCCTGGCTCGGCGTGGCCTTGATGCACGTTTGTATGCTGGCGATGTGCATGATCCAAACCATCCTGTCGCGGTTGGTGGCTATGATGCTGTCGTTTGCACCGAGGTGCTTGAACATGTTGGCCCATGGCGCGAACTGATTGGCCGAGGTGGCGAGTTGCTGCGGCCAGGTGGGATCTTGTTGGTGAGCGTGCCGCGCGATCCGCACCAGTTCTCGGTATTGGATACCTATGCCGGCCACAAACGCCGCTTTCGAGATGCAGCATTGCTCTCGGCATTCCAGCAGGGCTATCAACAGTTTGCGATCAGGTGGCTTGGCTTCCCTTCAATGCGAACGATTGTTGCGCTATATACAACTGCCCTCAAACTAAGCGGTGGTTCCCATGCTCAACAATCACAGGCTTTGTGGCGTGAGCCAACCCTGGCTCGCCGCCTGTATCTGGCCATTTTCTACCGTCTACTCAAATTTGATAATTTGTTTAGCAGATTGCCTCTTGGCACGACAATTGTTGTATGTATGCGGAAGCGGTAGCTGTCAGGAGTCAGGAGTCAGAATGACTTATTATCGAAGAGATGTGTACAATTCCAATCATGACGTTGAGCTTGCGCCTTAGTTAGAATGCTCTATTGCTAAGATGTGTATGAATGTTCAATACTGACGTTGAGCTTGCGCTTTCTGAATGCTGACTCCTAACTCCTGAATTCATAGAGATAAAGGTTATTCGATGAAGATTCTGGTTGTGCTCACATTCTATCATCCGCACTGGACTGGGCTGACGGCATATGCAAAGCGCCTTGCGGAGGGGCTTGCTTCCCGCGGCCATACTGTCACTGTTCTTGCGTCACAGCATAAGCCGGATCTGCCACGCGAGGAGATGGTTGGCGGAGTGCGGGTTGTGCGCTTGCCATATATTGCGCGGGTCAGCCGTGGTGTGCTCATGCCAGGGTTTCCTGCCACAACGGCACGCCTGATCGCCGAACATGACATCGTGCATATTCATACACCAATGCTGGAGACAGCGATCGTCACTGGGTTGGCCCGCATGCTTGGCACGCCATCGATCATTACCCATCAGGGTGATCTTGTGATGCCATCTGGGCTGTTCAATAGCATGGTTCAGTATAGTGTGGAATCCGCCATGACGGCCGGTCTCCATCTTTCAACGCGTGTTGTTGTGCATAGTGCCGATTATGGCAGGCACTCGGCGTTTCTCGCACCAATTGCCTATAAACTCGATGCGATCTACCCACCCGTTGAGATCCCAGAACCACAGGCGGATGTTATTGCCGCCTGGCGTAGCGAGCTGGGATTGGATGGCAAAAAGCTGATTGGCTTTGCTGGGCGGTTCGTTGAGGAGAAGGGCTTTGATTTCCTGTTGCAGGCCATGCCGCTTGTTCAGCAACAGATCCCCGAGGCCCATTTTGTCTATGCCGGCGAGACTCACGTTGTCTATGAGCCATTCTTTGAGCGCTGGCGTTCGCTGTTCGAGAACCAGAAGGAACGAATCAGCACACTCGGCCTGATTCTGGATAAGCAGCAGTTGGCCAATTTCTATGCGATGTGTGATCTGTTTGCGTTGCCATCGCGCACCGATTGCTTCCCAAGCGTCCAGATCGAATCGTTGCTGAGTGGCACGCCGCTTGTCACAACCGATATTCCCGGTGCTCGTGAGGTTGTTCAGGCAACTGGAATGGGCCGATTGGTGCGCCCGCGTGATCCACAGGCGCTGGCCGATGGGATCATCGCAACATTGACCGATCCCGCCTATATGCGGCCAAGCCGTGCCGATGTGCGGCGCACCTTTGATACGCAGCGCTCGCTTGATCAGTATGAGGATCTTATGCTGCGATTGGTGGCGGAGAAGCGTTCGCCTGTGAGCCATCGCAATGCCAGTAGAGCGCAGCAACAGGCCCGTGCGGCGCTGCAGGCGGTTGGGGCGAGTGCGCCATTGTTGGCATCAGCATCGGGCCATGCATCGACCCCGGATCGCCCGCACCTGACGCCCCATGATCACGAGGTGCTGAATACTATTCTGCAGAATGAAGCCGATATGGCCTATCGGCGGCGTGTGCCAACCCTGATGGATTTCCTCGAATTGCAGGACGGTGAGAAGGTTCTGGATTGTGGTTGTGGCATGGGCTTCTATCTGATGACAATGGGCAAGCTACGCAATCTCAATCTGGTTGGCGTCGATGGCGATGTAGCTCGCCTGGATTGGGCTGAGCGCGAGCGTGTGCCAGCCACATTAACCAGCGTTGATATTCACGATATGCCATTTGCCGATAATAGCTTCGACAAAGTGCTGATGACCGAAGTGCTCGAACATCTTGCCGATGACCGAGCCGCGCTGCGTGAGGTCTTCCGCATTCTGAAACCAGGTGGTATCCTAGCTCTGAGTGTGCCACACGCCAATTATCCATTTTTGTGGGACCCAATCAACAAAACGATTGAGGCGCTTGGTATGCGACCGATCCGCAATGCTGGGCCGATCACGGGCCTGTGGAGCAACCATTGGCGGCTGTACCGCCCAGCCGAGCTGCATGATGTCATGACCGGGGCTGGTTTTCAGATCGAGGCGTTGGAAGAGCAGACTCATTATGCCTTTCCATTTATTCATTTTATTGTCTATAGTATTGGCAAGCCGCTGATCGAGAAGAACTTGCTGCCACAGAAGCTACGCGATACTGCCGATCGGTTTCGTGGCGAGCGGAATAGTGGCAGCCTGTTGAATCCAATAAACCTGGGCGTCAAGCTCTTCCGTATGGCAGATGCCCGTAATGATCACCTGCGTGGCACGGAGCATACCTTCGTTAGTCTGGTTGTTAAGGCCCGGAAGCCTGAACATAGCCGATAGCCGATAATTCGACAAAGCATTTTTTTCATACGACAATGGCGTAGAGACGCTCCGCTGGGGTGTCTAGCAGGCTTTTGATTGTGGTATTGATACGGCACATCAAGACAAACAGAGCAGATAACAATGAATGAGCAAGCCAGGGATCGTCGGCGCTACCTGGAATGGGTTGGCCTGGCGCTGATTCTGGCTGTGGCGCTTGTTCTTCGCCTCTACGCTCTTGGCGTGTTTCCCGATACCCTCAACCCGGATGAGGCCGATAATGGCCAGGATGCGCTGCGGATTATCGCTGGGCATCCACCAGAGGGCGGGTTCTTTGGCCTTGATTGGAAGCCCCAGCCAGCCTATAGTATCTATCTGATCAGCCTCTCGTTGCGCCTATTTGGCGAAAATGCGCTGGCGATCCGCCTGCCGAGTGCGCTGATCGGCACACTCTCGGTGCTGCCATTCTTTTTGTTGGTGCGCAGGCAAACCTCGGCCTTCGCGGCACTGGCTGCCTCATTTCTGATGGCAACCAGCTTCTGGCATGTACACTTCTCACGCAGTGGCTGGGAGAACATACAGATTCCCGTGTATGCGATGGGCGCAATGGCATGCCTGGTATGGGCCGTTGATATATTGCATCTCTCGCCTCGCCAACATCGCAGGGCATGGATGTTGTTTATTACGGCAGGATTCTTTTGCGCGCTGGGATTGTATAGTTATTTTAGTGGGCGGCTGATCATTCTTGTGCTGCTGGCCGTGGCTGTTCCGTTGCTCCAACAGGAACGCGAGCGACGCAAGGATCTCCTGGTTGGGTATGGATTAACGATCCTGACAACCGTGATCTTGTTTGCGCCGATGTTGCCGATCATCCTGAGCGATTGGGAGTTTTTTAATCAGCGCAGTGCTACGGTGCTGTTGCTAACCCAACCAGAGTTTCGGCTTGATCCGCTCAAGGCGTTATGGCTGCAAATGAGCGATACCATTCCCATGCTGTGGGGTGAGGTCGCAAGCAATAATGATCGCTATGCTCCGATTGGTCAATCATTAATTGAACCAATCACACGTGTGCTTATCATTGCTGGAATAGTTTTGAGCCTTATGCAGCGCCGCCGCCTCGAAACATGGCTGTGGTGGATGCTGCTCTTGATTGGCTGGTTTGTCACACAGGTATTGACGAATGAAACGCCAGATGCCGCCCGTGGAACAATTATGATCCCAGCACTGTTCTTTTTTACTGCGCTCTCAATCAATTGGTTGGCTCAGGCTATTGGCATGTTGAAAAGCCGTGTGCGTCTACCTGTTGCAGTTCTTGGAGTTCTAGTGCTGATTGCGATCGGCTCTACCAATATCAGCCGCTATAGCGAATGGCAACTATCGCCAGAGGCCCGTGAAGCACGTCAACCCTATATTCGGCTTGATGAGATCCCGGATTGGGTGGTTGTTGTGAAAGACCGCGCCGTCCATGATCAATCTGTTATCACAGTTGGGGAATGGCAGGCAACCCATGGTGCCCCAGGAACCACGCCGCTTCCTGCACCCTCAGCACCAGTTGGTCAGGAGCCGGTGCCAATTCAACCAGAACCAGCCGTTGTTCCGAATCCGGTTGCTGCAGCTGCCGAGGTGATTGATCCGCCGATTTCGGCAGCAGAGACATGGCCGCAGCCGGTGGCCACGCTGGCATTGAGCACAGACAAACAGGTGGTGCCGCGCGCATTGGCAATCGATGCAGCCAATACGATCTATGTACTGGATAGCACGCCCGCGGTTCAGAGGGTTTCGAAAATTGGCAGCGATGGGCAGGTGGCGCTCAGTTGGGGCGGGCCGGGTGGGGCCAATGCTGATGGCCGTTTTGTTGAGGCCTGGGCGATTGCCATTGATCAGCAAGGCCATCTACTCGTGCTCGATTCAGAAACGGGTTGGATCCATGTGTTCGATACCAATGGCACATTCCTGCGCAAGTATGGTGGCCCGCTGCTTCAGATGTACAAACCACGTGCACTGGCCGTCAGCCAAACTGGTTCTGTGTATATCGCCGATACGGGTGGCCGCAGGGTGATCGAGCTATCGCCAGAAGGCACACTCCAGGCATCGTTTGGCGATCAGCGCACTGGGGCAACCGGCGATGCTATTCTGATGGAGCCATCCGGTATTGCTGTTGCAGGGGATAATAGCCTGTTCGTTGCCGATGCTTCAGCAGGGCTTATTCGGCATTATGCACGCGATGGGGCGCTGCTGGATCTATGGGCGATTGGTGTGGAGACAGCAATCGATGGGCCGCGTATGGCGGTTTCTCAGGATGGCGTGCTGATCATCACGATTCCAGCGCGCTGTGGAATGCTCCAGCTTACCCTGGATGGCCAGAATGCACGGCGGTTCGGGAACTGTGATCAGCGCAACTACCTCGATCTGCCAAGCTCGATCGTGCTCACCCCAGATGGAAGCTATTTGATTGGCGATCTCGCTCAGGGGAAGGTGTTTCGCTTCCAGCCCTAGTGTTCCTGTTATGGCTGTGGGGCCGGTGGCGGCTCGGGTGCAGGGGCTGGTGGCGGCACAGCAGGGATTGGTTCTGGCACAGGCGCTGGTACAGGTGGCGGCGCTTGGGTCAGCGGGTCACTGCCCATCCACAGGAATGTCACCTCTAGTTCGGCCTGATCGCCCTTGATTTGCAGATCATCGATCCACGCCCCATCGCCAACATCGACAGCGGTGGGGAAGCGCACCTTCCAGCCCAACCCGGATTTCCCATCGTTATAGCCATCATAATAAGCTGCGTGATCCTGCGGCCATCCCTGGCGCAGATCGCCAAATGTGCGCTGGGATTGTGCATCCCAATAATTATCCTTGCGGTTCCATGGGCCAACATCATAGACAGGTACGACCACGCTGCGCCCCTTATACGATAGCCGGACGCTATATTCGTTGCCATCCTTGCTGGATAACACACAATAGCACGGCAGCGAGACAAAACGATCACGTTTCTTGATCGTGTGGCCGTTTGCAGTACGCCCGCCAACCATTCCCTGGCGAGTCGCTCGGATGGTGAATGTTGGCGCAACGGGTGGCTGTTGGCCCAGCGCTATAAATGGCGCTGGGCGTTGTTCAGGAAGCAATCGAATAGCAGTAATCGTTGGCGATTCACGATCCGCAAGCAGCGTCACCCGGTATTGGGCAAAGCGCGCCCAGAGCGAGAATTCGGCAAGGGCATTGGGCGCAAGATCGGTTTGCCATGCCGTCCAGCGGCGGCCATCACTACTGGCCCGCAGATCGATACGGATCTGCGCATGGGCAGGCAGGGTAGCCTGGTAATCGATCCGAATGGCATTGGTATTGCTTGTAAGTGGAGTCGATGGCGAGATGAACAGGCCAAAACGCGCATAGCGCCCATAGGCATCGGGAGCTTGTGGTGCATCGACGGTGAGGCGTATGGCTCCATCGCCATCAATCTGAATGGCTTCGGCGGTGCTCCCCAGCAGCGGAGCCGCTATGGTATCGTGAGGTTTTATTGCCGCAATCAGCAGAATGCTCATCCAACAGAGCAAGCGTACGATACGTACGTGTTGAACCATACCGTCCCTTCCTACAACCCTGGTAGGAGAGCATCTCAGCCTTTAGTCGGAGTAGGACGGCGGCGATTATAGCATAGATTATGATTATGGTTGGCGGAGGTCGCCACGGATCTCGCGAGCGCTGCGCAGGAACCAGCGTGTAATATCGCGGAAGCGATTTTCACGACCAATCAGCAGTGGCGGGTTGGAGGAGTTTGCGGTTGCGGGAGCATCAATAGTGATGCCACCAAGAGTCGAACTCGTTGTATAGAACAGTAATGGTTGGTAGAGCGGAATACTTGGCGCGAGATCAATGAAGCGGCGTTGGAACGCGCTATAATCACTCATCCGCGTATCCATATCGGTTTCCTGGCGGGCACGCCCAATCAGCGCATCGATCTCGGTATCCTGGAGGCCAGCATAATTGCGGCCCTGTTGTGCTTGGCTAGAATGCCACAATTCATAGATATCTGGGTCCGCGCCGAGCCGTTGCCATGCATGGATCGCAATACTAAAATCGTGAGTAGCAAGACGCCGCTGTAGTTCTTGTGCATCAAGTTGCTGAACCTGAACGGTCACGCCAATCAGGCTCCACTGACGTGCGACCTCCTGTGCCGCTGCCAGGCGATCCGGCGCTCCATCGGTGATCAGTTCAAACACGAGTGGTTTGCCATCGCGCATACGAACGCCATCTACTCCAGGCACATAGCCAAGATCTGTCAATAGCGCCGTTGCTCGTTCGATCCCTGTTGGCGGCCAGCCAACCTCGGGTGCAGCCGCCCACCATTGCGGTAGAATTGGTGTGTCAAGGGCAAGCGCCTGGCCGTCGAACAGGCGCGTAATCAATTCTTGCCGATCAAGTCCAGTCGCCAATGCCCGCCGTAGGCCAAGATCGGCGAGTGGTGCGCTGCGGAGGTTGAATGTGAGCGTTGTGTAGCCATCAAGCGGGGCAGATCGGCGGGTGATCAGGCGCGGCAGATTATAGGTACGCAATTCGTTTGTGCTTGGGAAACTGAGGCCCAGGATTTCGCCGCGAATAAGATCATTGAGCGCGGCCTGTGGGTTATCGTAGTAGCGCAGTTCAATACTATCGATGAACGCTCGGCCACGATAGTAGTTTGGATTGGCTCGTAGAAGTGCCCGGCCAGCCGATAGTTCTGCAACCCGATACGGACCTGTTCCAATTGGAAGCCGAGCAAATGGCGTCGTCGCCCACTGTTCGGGTGGAATGTTGGCCAGCAGATGGGCAGGCAGGATGGGAAACGTGGCATATTCGAGAAATGCGGCAAATGGTGCGTTCAGCCGGCAGGAAAATGTGCGCTCATCGATCTGATCGACCGTGACGTTCCTCCAGATTGCACTAATGCTTGGGTTGCCTGCATAGGCAGGCCCCTGAATAGCCCCAATCGTGAACAGAACATCCTTGATCGATACAGGAGTGCCATCGTGCCAGCGGACGCCATCGCGCAGCACGAATGTGTAGATCTGCCCCGTCTGATCAACCGTCCACGAAAGAGCCAGGGCAGGCTCAGATTGCCCAGTTGGCCCAATATGTACGAGGCCATCGAAGATCAGCGCCTGAATATCGCTGGCACCTTGGTCAACAGAGGAATCTTCGATCAGTGGGTTGATCTGCCGAAGAGTATAGAGTAAGCCCTCGACATATGCCCCACCCTCGACGGGACGCTGAACTGCGGCGGTTGTGATCGCCAAATAGCTCATCAGCGTCAGCACAAGCACTGAACTGACAACGGCAATCAGGATCTGCCAACGAATGCGGCGAACCATCGGCTAGAGCGCAAACGGCAGCCAGAGCAGACCAGATGCTGGCGTTGCTGCGGGGAAGATCGGCAAACTGGCGATCAATGCCAGAACTAAGAACACAACCCCAAGCACAATCGTTGCCTGATAGATCGTCTTTTCCAAGCCACGCTTTGTGCGGTAGATTGAACTGGTATCACGTGATTGTAGGCCAGAATTTCGGCCCTGCAACACAACCAGAAAGATCAGCACAACGCCAACCACGATAACGGCAATATACAGCGCGATTTCCAATGTCATCCTCACAGATCATCATATAATGGCCGTCATTATAGCATTGTTTCTTCCTATCAACGGCACGGGCGAACACGAGGTTCGCCCGTCATGGTTCACGGCGATGCCCAACGTGGGCGAACACAAGGTTCGCCCGCTACGCAACGAACGAATAATGGCATGGCCCTGGCCGTGAAAAACATACGCTGCACATTCTATTGATTCTATGCTTGACAACATGCATGCTGAGAAGTATGATAATAAGGCTATACAGGCGGGAATAATGAATACATACTGTTAAGGAGGGCGTATGGTCGGCAGCCGCTCGTGCGAGCGCAGCCTGCACTGGTTCGCCACACTGCTCCTACTCTCCAGCCTATTGATGATTGCAGCGGTGCCAAAATCGGCCACTGCCCAGACGGATCTACGCTATATTCCTGAAACGGGCCATTATGTGCGGGGTGCCTTCCGATCTTATTGGGAGCGCAATGGTGGTGTCTCGGTGTTTGGCTACCCATTAACCGAAGAATATTTCCGTTCGGATGGCCGCATCGTGCAATGGTTTGAGCGCGCCCGCTTCGAGTTGGCATCCTCAAATCCAGTTGTTGTCGAATTAGGGCGCATTGGCATCGAAACAACCGGTGATCGCATCTTCCCGCAAGTACCGCCATTTACCACATCGAAAGATCGGCGCTATATCCCTCAAACAGGCCATAGCATCAAAGGGTTGTTCCGCAGAACGTGGGAAACTCGTGGTGCAGAGCGCATCTTTGGCTACCCGATCAGTGAGGAGATCTCTGAGCAGATCAATGGCCAGTGGACGCTTGTGCAATGGTATGAGCGTGCGCGCCTTGAGCTACGGCTGTACCCGAGCCGGGCTGAATTTGGCCAGATTGCCCGACCACTCGTGCCTGTCCAATTGCTTGATTCCTGGCCACCAGAGATTTCGCCTCCCGGCCCATTGAACGAAGATGGTACACCGCGGCCACCGGTTGGCTTTCGGCCAGGAACACCACGCGCAACGATCCGTCTGCAGTTCGAAGGTGGCAAGGACACAACCTACCGGATTGATGGCGAGGGCTTTCGGCCAGGCGAACGGGTGCGCTTCCTCCTCGATTCGCCGGAACAGCGGGTTTCTTCGCTTGATCCACAGCCACTTGCGGATGTGAATGGCTCAATCTCCTATGCTGGTGTGCGCTTCGGTGCCCGTGATTTCAGCAATGGGCGCTGGTTTGTGACAGCCCAGGGGCAGACGAGTGGCCGCGCTGCGATTGGCGTTCTCCAGATTGGTGGAGGTGGGCAACCAGGGCCTCAACCAGGCACAGGCGGCCCGGGTGTGCGCCTCAGCCCCGGTAGCGGCACATTTGGCCAGGCATTCCTCGTCCAGGGCGAAGGCTTTCAATCAGGCGAAAAGATTGCTCTGTGGTTGACTGCGCCAGACCAGAGTGTGCGCGGTATTGATGATCAGCCAGAGGCCGATAAGAATGGCTCAATCACTGGCCAGAATGTCAAGATTACAGCGGATAATACATTCCGTACTGGTGTGTGGTTTCTCACGGCACAGGGCCGCGTAAGTGGGCGCACCGCTGTTGGCCAGTTCCGCATTGATGCATCTGGTACGCCACAACCAAGACCACAACCAGGCGGGCCGCCATCTCCTATTCCACCTGGCCGTGGTGATCCAGCGAAACTCGGCCAATTGATCCAGGATGGGCTGCGGCCAAATGGTAATGGCTCGATTGTGCCACTGGCTGCGCCACCCGAGATCCCATTCACCTTTAATGCACGCGGTTTCGCAACAAATGAGCGGATTGGGGTGTGGCTGACGCGGCCAGATAGCGGTGTTGATCCAATCGACTTCCGCAATGACGGAGTTGGCGGAGTCGCAGCAACATTTAAAGTCACCCGTGCAGCCGAAGGAGTCTGGTATGTTACGGCACAGGGTGCAACAACTGGTCGCACGGTGATTATTCCATTCAAGGTGACACGCGATTTTATTGCCTCACCAGCTACGCCGCGCCCAGCCACCCGTAATGGCAGCATTACTCCTGTTGAGGGCGGGCAACGTACGCGCTTCCAACTGAAGGCAACTGGCTTCCGCGCCAATGAGCGCCTTGAGTTCTGGATCACGTCACCGGATGGAATCTATTATCTCTCGGCACCAGTTACCGCCGATTCACGTGGGCGATTAGGCATCTCGCCGAATTTGATCGTCCAGCTTGGTTCGCAGAACAGCGCTGGTGTGTATGGCTACCATTATCGTGGCACTGCAAGTGGCGTGCGGTCGGATATCTATTTCACGTTCACTGGCGCACCCTAAGCTTAATCATGCCTGATTCTGATCTACCGCGTTTTACTGGTGCCGAACTAGCAGCATTGTTCGGCGATGATGTTGCAGCATTGCAGCGCTATCGGATGCTTGTCGCACTCGTTCGTGAGGGCCGCCCGGTTGCCGAGGTCGCACGGGCGTTTGGGGTTAGTCGCGAGAGCCTACGGCGGCTACGGCGAGCATTTGCTGGTGGCGATCTCGCAGTACTGCGGACACAGCGGCGCGGTGGTGGCCATTTTGCACGTGGTTCGCCACTGGCCCGCGCCCTCCGTGATGAACTAGCCGCCGATCCAGGTGCTCCTGCAGCCCAACTCTGGGAACGAGTATCGGCGCGCCTTGCGGAACAGGGCATGCAGGCCGCACGCAGCACATTCTACCGGCTGCTGGCCCGCCTGCGTGATGATGATGGCTCAACAGGGTTACTAACCATTACCAGCCTGCTACGCGAGGCCCTTAACGATTTGCCAGAAGATCCCCCGCTTGCACTTGGCAAAAGCCAATTGTCAGAACTCTTGCTCCCCGATGAGCGCGATTCATTGCAGCGCGGGCGGCGGCTAGCGGTAGCGCTGCGGGCCGCAATCGAGCGCATGCACCCAGGCGAAGCTCCAACGCCTGATGATCCACGCTGGCGTCATTATCGAATCTTGGCTGGCGAATATCTGGAAGGTATGGAACGGGCGGAGTTGTTGCAGACACTAGCACTCAGCGCCAGTACCTATAGCCGCGCCAAACGGGCAGCAATTGAGCGCCTGCGCACCCTACTACCGACAGCAATCGATGAATTGCCGGATGTCCCGATCATTGCCTTCCCTGATCCACACACCGATCTCGCGGCACTGCGCGATGCCGCCCATGATCTGGCAGCGATGCTTTCGCCATCGATACTTCGCAACCTGAGTGCAGAAGAACGAGCAGAGGCCCTGGCTGCGCTGGCACCGGCAGTGCAGTTGATTGATAGCCTGCGGCAGGGGTAAACTACGGGGTTTCCACAAACCAGCGTGCGCCATTCTGTTCGAAGAAGCCTTCACGGCGCAATTCAGCCAATGCTCGATTGACTTCGCTATGCAGGCGAAAGGCCGCTGCCGGAACAACCAATGTGTAGGGTTCAAGAGTTAATGCCGTAACTAGCACAAGGCCAGGCGTGTGCCCAATTGCTGTGAGCGTCGAAACATTATCGGTAATCACTGCATCGAGTGTTCCGGCGCGCAGGGAAGCCAGCGCAGCAGCAGGGGTATCGAACGACGAATCAAGCGTGAGTGTAATCCGTTTGGCCAGCGCACGGGCATAGGTATCGGCATCTGAGCCAAGCGCGACACCAACACGCATTCCAACAAGATTTGCTTCATTGGCAATCGGTGAACCCTGGCGAACAACCAGAACCTGGCCAGCATTGAAATAAAATTCAGAAAAGCTCACCCGCCAGCCCTGTTCAGGAGCGTAGGGTAGCGCAGATGCGCCCAGATCGGCTTTGCCAGCAGCCAGATCATCATAGATCGAATCCAGCCCGCTTGGCACAAATTCGGCCTGGAGGCCAAGTTTCCGAGCGACTGCACGGGCCAGGTCAATATCATAGCCACGCGGCTGATTGCCCTGAATATCGGTAAATGGCCGAAAGCCATAATCAACGGCCACGCGCAGGGTCCCGCGTGCCTGCGCCGCTGCCCAAACGGGATCAAGGCCCTGGCCAGCGACGCCAGTGCCCTGTTCGGTTGCGAGCGCAAGCAGCATATAGGCCAGCACAATTGCCAGTGCAACCCCGCCACTAGGCCCTAATGATCTGATATGTGATATTATTTGCATGATTACTGATGCATCAAGCGCAGCTCCTGTGGCATTGCCAATCAATCCACCAATCTACATTATAGAGGAAGCGGCTTGTAACTCATCGGACACTAACGAAAGATGCCTTGATCCTCATCTGAGCATCAGGTATACTCCATATTACGTTTAACAATCGTACGTTCACCAGTGATCGTACGCCACAATGTGCCAGCCAATTGTTCGATAACAAGGTGATGCCGATGGAACAACCTCGTGAGCCACAGCCTCCTGTCGGGCCTGCATCATACCCATACCCCTATGCGGCGCCCTATGCCCAACCGTACGCCCAACCCGCTCCTCGGCCTTCGGCCTGGCGAGTTTTTAGCAGCTTTTTGCGCCTGTTACTGCGTCGGTTCTTGTATGCGATTGTCTGGGTGTTGCGCCCATTGCGTTCGCATATACTGTTTGCAATCGTCACAATTGCACTACTCAGTGTGATTGGTTGGATGAGCTATACGATATGGGGATCGAAATCGGCTGCGTCGGCTGATCCGCGTGTCGCTGTTCTCGAACCAGCGCCAGCCATACAGAACTACCTGACGGGCCGAAAGACCTATAATGCCGATCTGATGTGGGAAGCATTCAGCAACAACTACCAGGCACGCCAGCTCCAGAATGGCGGCTCTAAATCAACCATGCAATCGGTTGCGCGCCAGGAGAAGCGGCTGGGTCTCGAATATCGTAAAATTCAGTATATTGGCGGTGTCAAGCTCGATGATGGCGGGCACATGTATAACTATTCAGTGGATGTTGTTGTGAACAAGCGTACCTTCCGCCTCCCGGTCGTGTTCATGTCGGATCGTGAGGAGAAGATCGAGTATATCATTTCGCCACTCGATGATATTATCCAGCAGTTGTCTCAGTAACAACCGCGAGGGGAGAACCGACTATGGCGCTTGAACCATACCGCCCCGATCCAAAGTATCGGGATGATCTGGATCGTGAAATCGATACTAAGATCGATTCGTTCTTCCATCGTTGGAACTGGAAGTTGGTGCGATTTATTACTCGCATAGCAATGGTCGTCTTTGCCGTCTGGTTGATTATCAGCACACTGCCATCGGCGATCGAATTTGTGACAACTTCCGATCTGGGGCCGCTGATCATCCAACTGCTGACGACTGGCCTGACACTGTTCTTCTTCATTGGATTCCAGTTCTTTCTGATGTACTTCTTCATGGCTCGCACCCGAATCTATTGGGTGTTGCCGGGTGAAACAGGCGTCAGCTTCAAGGATTACAAGGGTAATCCAGAGGTTATGGAAGCTGCCCGCCGAATCGTGACACTGCTCAAGGGTGTCAAAGAGTTCAAGGATATGGGTGGTGAGGCAACCCGTGGTGTGTTGCTGATTGGCCCTCCAGGAACTGGTAAGAGCTACCTCGCGCAGGCGATTTCGACAGAGGCTGGCGTTCCATTTGGCTACCTGAGCGCTCCATCGCTTACATCGGCCTGGATGGGCATGGGCAATATCAAGGTCATGAACCTGTATCGCAAAGCCCGTAAGCTGGCCCGCGAATATGGCGCGTGTATCTTGTTCATCGATGAAATTGATGCTGTTGGTGGCGCTCGTAGTAGTTCGATGGTAGGCGGTGGCGCTACTGGTATGGGCATTGCATCCAATCAGCAACAGGGCGATCTGCTGAGTGGTGTTCGGAATGCCATGATGGGTGGAATGGGCATGGGTGGCGGTAGCGGTATTCTGAACGAACTGCTGCTGCAGATGGATCCACCGCCACAGGAGACGAGCTGGTGGGGTAAGATGCTGCGTGGCCTTGGTCTTCGCAAGAAGAAGACTGAAATGCCACCAGTTTTGACCATGGGTGCCACAAACCTGGCCGAAACGCTTGATGCCGCGCTGTTGCGCCCAGGCCGTTTTGATCGCAAGATCGTGATTGATCGGCCCGATGCCTCTGGTCGCAAGGAAATCATTGAGTATTACCTTAACAAGGTCAAGCACGAGCCAATGCCATACGACCGAATGGTCTCGGATACGATTGGCTATACGCCTGTCGCAATCAAGTACATCATCAATGAAGCTGTGATTCATGCGCATTTTGATGGCCGTCAGGCGATCAACTACTGGGATTTCACCCACGCTCGTGAAATGCATGAATGGGGCCTGCGCCAGCCGATCCGCAACATGAGCTATGAGGATCGAAGGCGGATCGCCTACCATGAGGCTGGCCACGCCTATGCGATGGTCAAGCTGTATAAGCCAGAGAAGGAACGCCTGAATAAGGTGACGATCATTCGTCATGGCGGTGCGCTTGGTCTGGCGGCTCCGAAACCAGTCGAAGAAAGCTATACCTCGACCAAGGAAGAGGAGCTGAACGATATTCAAATCTGCCTTGCCAGCCGGGCAGCAGAAGAGATCTTCCTGAAGGTTCAGATGACGGGCGTTACTGGTGATCTTCAGCAGGCCACCATGCGAGCGGCCCTGATCGTTGGGGCCTTCGGGATGGATAATAGCTTCATCTCGTATTTGCCAATGGGTATTGGCGGCTTGTATCAGGCGGCCACATCTGGTGGTGATGTGAAGGTGCGTGTCGATAAGATCCTGCACGAGGAGTATCGTAAGGTCAAGGCGATGGTTGAGGCCAATAAGGAGGCGGTTATCGCAATCGCAGAGGGCCTTATTCTTCGCAATGAACTGACCGATATTGATGTGAATGAGATTTTGGCTCGCATCGAGGCCGAGCATCCGTTTGTGAACCCGAACAAGAATTCAGAGACACGCTCGTTTGGCTTCATTGGCAACCAGGCACTCCCAGCGCCAGAAGCCCCCTTGCGCCGCAACACAAATGGCAAGCCGATTGTCACCGAACCGTTCGCCGCGCCGATGGCACAGCAACCGCCGACTGATCAGCCACCAAGTGCTCCAGTTGCTGGTTCGGAGCAAAAAAGCGAGTAGCACTCTTTATTCCTGATGATCGCCCCTCTTCCATTCGTGGGAGAGGGGCTGCTTTATTTGCATAGATCTAGAGCTTCCAGTATAGTTGGTGCTATGCGTGGATTGATAACGGGTATAAACGGGTTTGTTGGCGGCCACCTGGCCGAATACTTGCTCACACAAGCGGGGTGGGAGGTATATGGCCTTGCCCGCCAGCCGTTGTTGGCCTTGCCACAGCTTCGTGAACGGGTTCAACTCCTGGTTGTGGATCTGAATGATCGCCAACAGACTCAAGCGGCGCTGGCTGAATGCTGCCCAGATGTAATATTTCACCTTGCTGGCCAATCCAATGTTCAGCGCTCATTCCAGGATCCAGTTGGCACATTCCAAGCCAATATTTTCGCCCAGTTACACCTGTTTCAATCACTGCTGGAACTTGGCCAATCTCCGTTGATTGTGATAGCCTGTAGTAATGAGATCTATGGCCAGATCCAGCCAGAAGATCTGCCGGTGAGTGAACAAACACCACTGCGCCCAGTTAGCCCCTATGCTGTGAGTAAAGCGACGCAGGATCTGCTGGCCTATCAGTATCATAACAGCCATCAACTACGCACAATTCGGCTGCGATTGTTTAATCATATCGGCCCGCGACAGGAAGAAGGCTTCGTCGCCTCGGCATTTGCAGCACAAATAGCCAGGATCGAGGCTGGCTTTCAGCCGCCGCGCCTGCGGGTTGGCAACCTTGCTGCCGAACGCGATTTCACCGATGTTCGTGATATCGTACGGGCATATGTTATGGCAGCTCAGTATGGCAAAGTGGGTAGTGCCTATAATGTCGGCTCGGGTCGAATCGCCAGCATTCGCTGGTTGTTGGATACCTTGATCGGTTTGAGTGCATGCCCAATTACTGTGGAGTTGAACCCGGCACTGATGCGCCCGGCAGATGTGCCACGGGTTGTGTCGGATAGTCGGCGTTTTCGCCAGGATACCGGATGGCAGCCCACAATAGCGCTTGAACAGACATTAGCGGATATTCTTGCAGGGTGGCGCGATATTGTCCAGCATGAGCGCCGAACCATCAAATGAATTGTACGGGCGCGCTATAGCGCGCCGCTGCGGATAACAATCTATCCAAAGGGCGTAGATGCAATATGAGAGATCCCCGTTACTCTTCTTCGGCATAGGACGTTCTCTTGTAGGTATCTATATGATCGAGATCGGGAGGCTTCTATGAAAGCTGTTATTCTGGTTGGTGGGCTTGGCACACGCTTACGACCGCTCACATGTAATACGCCCAAACCCATGATTCCGCTGATCAATCAGCCGTTTATCGAACATGTGCTGGAAAACCTTCGTGATCAAGGGATCGATGAGGTGATCCTGGCCGTTCAATATCTTGCTGATCGCTTCCGTGCATCGCTTGGTGATGGCTCTCGGCTTGGCCTGAAGGTGCATGTGATCGAGGAACCAGAACCACGAGGCACCGCTGGAGCTGTCAAGAATATTGAACATATGCTTGATGGGACAACCTTCGTGTTCAATGGCGATGTGATGACCGACCTCGATCTGCAGGCGATGTTGGCCTTTCATCATGAGAAGGGCAGTAAGCTCACCATTGCATTGACGCCAGTTGATGATCCAACATCGTTTGGTTTGGTTGAGACGAACCCCGATGGACATATTCGGCGCTTCCTTGAGAAACCACGCATTGATGAGGTGACGACCAATATGATCAATGCTGGAACATATATTATTGAGCCAGAACTGTTTCGCTATGTTCCACCAGCACAGTACTACATGTTTGAACGAGGCCTGTTTCCGGTTGTGCTACAGACGGGCGACGCAATGTATGGCTACCCATCGCGGGCGTACTGGACGGATATTGGCAAACCGCAGACATACCTTGAGGTTCACCACGATATTCTGATTGGCAAGGTACGCTATAAGATCGATGGTAAAGAGATTGACCAGCGCGTGTGGGCACAGGGCGATGTGGAAATCCACAAAAACGCGCAGGTTGTTGGGCCAGTCGTTCTTGGCGCTGGTGTGAAGATTGCAGCTGGCGCACGTGTTGTCGGGCCAACGGTGATTGGTGCAGGCACAGTAATCGGGCCGAATGTGATGGTTGAAGGCTCGGTGTTGTGGACCAATAATGTGATTGAGGAAGATGCCGTTTTACGTTCGTGTGTGATCGGCAACCGTAATCGGATCGGTGTCAAGGCCCATATTACTGATGGCGCAATTATTGGCGATGATTGTGTGATCGGGGCCGAGAATCGCCTTGAACGTGGTATTCGCCTCTGGCCCGAGACGGAGCTGAAGGATAAGGCGATTTCGTTCTAGGAGTCCGGGGTCAGGAGTCAGGAGTGATATTCCGCTCGGCGGAAGTGTACCAATAGTTTTAGAAGGGCTTTAGCCCGTTACGAATATGCTCGCACGGGGATTCCATGCTGCGATGAGTTTAGTACAGCATGGCCGAAAGAGCCAGAGGGTTTTCTGTCATCCTGAGCGCAGCGAAGGATCTGGCGTATGGCAGTACAAATGCGAGATGCTTCACTGCGCTCAGCATGACGGAACTTTCGGTCTATGTGCGCGTTGGGCATCATCGACTCTCTTATTGGAAACGACACATGGGTGTGAAGAACTACTTCATCGACGGCGTTTCCTGCGCCGGTAAAACTACGGTCTGCGACGAACTGCAAAGGCGCGGCTACCACGCCATCCACGGCGATGAGGAGTTGGCCTATTGGGGCGATCTAAAAACTGGTGAGCCCGTGGATAGTAGCGCTGACGAGCATCGTACTTGGATATGGGACGTTGAGAAGGTCAGCGCTTTGGTGGCCGATCAAAACCATGCGGCAACATTCTTTTGCGGCGGTTCCAGGAATTCCGACCGCTTCATGGGTCTGTTCGATGAAGTTTTTGTGCTTGAGATCGATCTGGATACGCTGAACCGGCGTCTTGCCGCCCGACCTGAAAACGAGTGGGGAGGAACGGCACGTGAAGGGGAATCCTTTGCGCGATTACAACATGCGACAAAAGAGAGTCTTCCCAAGAACGCAATCATCATCGATGCCACGGCACCCCTCTCAAGCGTCGTGGACACAATTCTTGAAAATGCCAACTAGGTGTCGCCTGAAGAACCGCGAGATATTGGTGCCTGCGTTTGGCCGCAAACACTGAGTAATTAATATATGATGTTTACGGCTTTAGAAAGCGGCGAAACGCCTGTAACCAGATGATTATCAAGAAAGTACCCCAGCCTCTATCAGCCGGGCATTTCATTCGATATCGGGTGAATCCAGGCCATGTTTGGGTTTCGAGACGCAAGTCAGCGCAGCGGGGGTTGCAAACGTGATCAAGCGGCGCTCCGCGAGCCAAATTCGGGCAAAAGGCTTTACAGGTTTCGTACATAACCAACACCGTTTTGCAGATCTCTGAATCCAGGAAAAGCATGTGTTTACTCAGCGACTACATACGCACATCTGATGGAACTATTGTTGTCGGATTTTCCTCAGGCGCGAGTCATTTTGACTTTTACCTCTCACCAGTACAGATACGACGCACGACCTAGCTTGGGCTTGGAATCGTCGTTGATATCTATCCTGTTAGTCCAGGATCGGTGTAAAAAACCGCGATAGACGCAATACTTGAATAGATCGACCCGTACCGATAAAAGCAGCATATCCACACGCCCCAGCCTGTAACGTACGCGGCGTGATCCCGATCGTCGGCCGCGTTGGGAAGTGCCCGTTCAGGCGCCTGTCAGCTTCGGCGCATGCGAGCACAGACCCGTCGCTTCGTCACCCCGGCCTAACATTGCGCTGTAGCCGACCCGCTGGAAGCGGCGCGATTTTGCAGGTTTTTGGCTTCCCGATCGGTTGAGCCATCAATAGCGTTTGTGGTATGCTAGTCGCGGCACCTGAATGCCAAACCGTTAGCTGCGCCTTGTGCGTGCCCTTGCAAAGAGAGAGACTTCTCTACTCTAGCTGAACGGTTTCTTTCGTTAGCGGGTACAGAATGATGCATATGGAAACCCCTCAAGCTGAGACTCCTTCTCTCCGCATTGGCCGTCGCGTTGTCGTCACCGGAATGGCCGGTGCGGGCAAGAGCACATTTGCGCGGCAGCTATCGGCGAAGACCGGCCTTCCGGTGATCCATCTGGACGTGCACTTCTGGAAGCCCGGCTGGGTGCAGCCGTCGGACCAGGAGTGGCGTGCTGTGCAGTCCACGTTGCTCGCGGGCGCGGAGTGGATTGCCGACGGCAACTATCACGAGACGCTCGACCTGCGGCTCGAGCGCGCGGATACGGTCGTGTTCCTCGACACGCCGTGGTGGGTCTGCGCAGCGCGCGCGTTCGTGCGTGGGTTGCGTCGTCCGGAGGGCTCCCAGTTGCCCGACGGCTGCGACGCGACGGCGTGGCGACGGTTGCGTGACGAATGGTGGTTGGTGTGGCGCGTCTGGCTGGGGCGGCGGTCTGAGCGCGAGCGCGAGCTGGCGATCGTGGCGCGGCATGGGGGCCATGCGGCGTTGCACGTGCTGCGTTCCAAGGGTGCGGTCCGTGCGTTTCTTGACCACGCCTAGCCTGTCCATCCTAGCGCCTCAGAGCTGGGGAGCACGCGGTCAGAGTGCGTTTGGTGCCGTCGGTATAACTCGCGGTTGCACCCGACGCTCGCTTCGCACGCGCGGGTGAACCGCTGGGTCGTTAGATGGACCCTCCGGGCGGGGAAGTACTAGGGCGGGCAATTTGCATAGCCTCAGCAGGAGATCTATGAACAACGAAAGAGAAGTACTGAAACAGTTTTTCGCCGCGATCAATCGCAATGACATGCACGGCATAACAACGTATTTTGACCCGCAGATTGTGCACATCGAGCCCGAAGGCTTTCCGACAGCTGGTACCTATCGTGGTATCGCGGAAGTCCAAGAGCACATTACCAAAGGACGCGGGACATGGGCCGAGGGAACCTGCGAGCCCGAGCAGTTTTGACGAATGGGGACAAAGTTGTTGTCTATCTCCATGTTTGGGTTCGCTTACAGGGCTCGACTGACTGGGTTGGCGGACGTTTTGCGGATGGTTTCGTATTTCGCAATGGCAAGATCACCCAGTATCTCTCTTTTGGAGAACGGTTGGATGCCCGTACGTGGGCCGGAATTGAAGAGCACGACCTGCCCCACGCCGGGGAACTATCGCTGCTGTTGGATGCGGATGGCATGTCTGGGGTTGAGATGTAGCTCGCGGGGACTTACCCTGAAAATCGCCTAACAAAGCGCTCAAGCCGACTAGCCGAATCGAAGCGATTTTCACTTCTGACTCCTGACTTCTGACTCCGCCCTACCGTAATCGATTATTGATCTTATCGAGCGTTCGCTGCTGGTTTTCGTGTTGTTCTGCTGTGGTTGGTAGCGGC
>JBBQSD010000072.1:0-29043 GCA_038214135.1 Chloroflexales bacterium
TGGGATGTGGGTAAGGTTGGCAAATTCAAGGATCTGACGTGTGTTGCGCAGCGTCGCGGAAAGCGGCGCGTTGCCGTGGGTGACGGTGATACCCACCAGATCGAGCGTGCGTGCAGCCAGGAGAATGGCCATGACATCATCGAGGCCAGGGTCACAATCAAGGATTGTTGCTGTCATTGGAGGGTTGCCTTATCTGAATAATCACTATTCCTAATTTTGCCGTAATGGAATATGCAGCGAGTAATGGCGAAATTGGTGGGATAGTGGCCCCGTTTGGTACACAAACCAGATCGTATAGGCAGAATGCTCATTCGGTCGCATTCGGTTTAGCGCACATGGTTCCCAGATCGGCCTGCACTCCTGATCACGGATCGGTGCCGCTGAAATAGCGAGCGGGCCAACACTGAATGTGACCCTTGGTGCCGCGAGGACATTGGCCTGAACGAACCCAAACCCAAGCCCACATCCAAACAGCAATACCAGGCACAACCCGGCGACAAACAGGATTCCTGCACATGCTCTGCGCTGCATAGGGGCCTCCAGTTTGTAGGAGTCAGAAGTCAGGAGTCAGGAGTCGAGTGTTGTGCCGCAAACCTTGCTTACACGCTATTCTGAATTCTGACTCCTGACTCCTGAATACTATCGCAACAACGGCACCATGGACATCTGTACATCCATAAATGTGCCATTATACCAGGCTGCACAGCCCTGCACGACCATCAGAACGGCGATTGCCCAGGCAACCATATTACCAAGCCGCCCTCGTTGTGCCAGGTATTCGAGTACAAGCGCGATCACAATACATGCGATTGGCGCAAGAAACACAAGATAGCGCACCTGTAGCCCTGTGACGAGTTCGACACCACAAAATGCCAGGGCTGCGATGATCCAGGCACTACCTACCTCGCCAGCACCGGCTGAAAATGTGCGATTCCGCCACCCAAGCAGCAGGCCAATTGGCAGCAGCGCTAGCCCAATCTGGTAGAACGAGATCTGATATGCCCGCCAGATCAAGCCATACGAGACATAGCGCTCGCTGGCAACCCGCTCGCCGACCTTGGTTGCCTCCTGGATTTTGAGGGTCAGTTCTGGGCCATACACAAAGATAAGCCCAACAAGTCCAGCAATACCAAGTGCAATCGTCAGACGCAGCCAGTTGGATGGGCTGAGTATGCCGCGCCAGCGCAGTAGCACCCATACTAGGCCAAGCCATGCAATCGCCAGGATCGATACGCCAATATGGCTGAGCAGCGCCAATGCCAACAGGGCACCTGCTACAGCAAAAGCCGGTGAGCGTGGCCGCCGAATGCCAATCAGCAGCGCCAGGGCCAATGGAGCCATGAGTGCCTGCCCAAACACCTGCGCGCTATGCCCCCAGTACAGCGATGTCAGCATCACTGGCAGTGCCGCATACAGCAACCCGGCGAATAATGCGGCCCGCTCGGAAGCACCAGCAGCCCGTGCCAGCGCAATCACGGCCAGGCCAGCAATGCCATCCACGAATGCGTTGCCACCCTGCACCAGTAGCGTGGGCGGAATACCAAGCAGCAAGGCCGGCAGGAGCGCCAGATATGGCCCAGGCGGATAGATTGTCACACCACTGCGGAACTCAAAGGAACGATTGGTTGAGATCAGTGTTCCACCAATTGTTCGGATCAGCCGCTCGACATTCAGCGGCAGATCATGGGCCTGATAGAGTGGGTAGAGCGCACCAATCAGCCGGATCAGGCAGCCAAGCAGTGTGAGCGCAATCGCAGCCCGAACGAAATGGGGATCGATACCCAACGCCTGTGCCCGTCGTTCCGCAATCGGTAGCAACAACAGCACCAGAATCGTCGCTGGCCCAAGGGCAAGCACCAACCGTAGCAGGTAAGTAAACGTGAACGATGGGGCGAGCCATGTCAATAGAAACATGCCGATTGCCGTACTGATCGGCAGCAGTGACTGCACAATCGGCAGCAATCGTAATCGTTGGGCGAGCAGCGTGCATAAGGCCAGCAGGAGCAGTTCGACAAATGCCAGTGGTAGTGTTGGCAGTAGCGCGCCCGATCCAGGAACGCGCAGCGTCAGCCCTTCGAGGCGCACGCCGACTGGGCGCGGATCGGGTGGGACAATCGCTGTTGGGCTGCTCAGGCGAATATTCAGCCTGCCAGATGCCGCAGATGGAGTTGCTAGCAAGACATGATAGACACGAGGATTGGGAGCGGCTAGCACAGTTAGCGTGTTCGTCGCATCACTGCCAATCGTAAACAGGATGGTTTCGATACCCGGCGGTGGCCCACCAAGCCAGAGCGTCACACCAACTGGCCCGCTTCCAGGCAGATCAACAAGATATGCGGCGGTTGCTTCTGTCCAACGAAATGTGCGCTGGCCATCCTGCTCTATAGCATGCACGCCATTCAGGCGATATGCCGCCTCACGGCCATCGAGTGGCAGGCTGAGCACTCGGTTCTGCTGTGCTATCAAGCTCTGCGCAATCAACAGTAACACGAATATGAGCAAACCAAGCAACCATGGCATAGATGGCAGATATCGAACGAGAGGATGTTCTGCATGAGCTTGGCGCGAGGCGCGAGGTGACATACATCTCTCTGTAATCAGCCGTCAGCTATCAGTTTTGGGTCGTGATGATACACAGCAAACAATTGCCCCCAGGCGGTATCGTACAGCCAGCTTATATACCGCTCACGCTCCCCAGCCGTCCAGCGATCAACTGGATCGGAGGGCCGACCGATGCGCCTACCAGCCTGCTGGAACGATTGCATAATCGTTTGGGGAAAATCAGCAAGAGTATCAAGAACCGTGCGCGCTGGCACCTGGTGGGCGTACCATCGCAATGCGGCCAGCTCGATATCGCCACATACGCTGATCTGGCCTGGGTGCGCTATGCCGATGCCGTGCTCGTGAGCAACCCGCAAATGCGGAATATCTTGCAATGGATCCAGCCCAAGCAGCGTTGCCGCAATCGCATCCGCCGCAACTGGATCGTATGAAGCAATCAGAATATTCCCAATCTCGGGGTGGCTGGATTGATTGGGCGGCCCATTGCCAACTGTTGTTCCATCAATAATGGCGAGGGTGCTTCGGTAACGAGCAAACTTCAATGCCAGGCCTGTCGCACCGGTAGCTAATCCTGTTTGACCACGGCGTAGTGTGGTCAGAAGCACGGCCATATCACTATGATCATATGAAGCGGCAGGCGCAAGTGCCAGATCTCGCGCAACCGGTTGGAGCGCATGCCAATCATTGGGATCATCTTGCGTCCGATGCAGACGCAATTGGCCATACTGGCGTGCTTGTAACGCACGAGCCACACCATCAAGCTGCCAGGGAGGCGTACTCTCGGCAGGAAATGGGTAGCGCCGCTCGATCACGGCAACCAGAAGCGCAGTGGATTCAGGGGTAAATGCTGGCAGGAGTAGGCTCAATAACCGATCATAATCGGCCCTGATCGTATCCGGGGATGTACGAACCATCGCAACAACTGGCTCAATGATCATAGAATAACGTGACCTCACCCGGACAACATGCCGCCGTAGTATACGCTCCTGACCAATGGGCGTCAAACGACAGATGTTCGGAAAAAGTAAAAAACATGTGCTAATATGCGCTTGACTCGACACGCATGTTCTGATATACTGCGTCTACCGAAAACAAGAACGTTTGTTTGTATTATGTGTTCAGGAGGTACCACCGATGGCAGTTCAAAGCCGAGATTTACGCAGCCCGGTGCGTTCAGGCGGTAGCAGCGTACGCCCATTGGTCGCGGCCCCGAGGGTATCCCTGCACACATTTGTGTATGTGATCACATGCTTGCTGGCGTTGCTCGCAATCTATGCCATCATGGGCAATGTTGTGAGCTGGGGTCGTGAGCGGATCGATGATATTCGTTACGGAACGCCACGAACCTTTCATATCGATGAAGTTGTTGGCCATAATGATGGTGCCGGGACACCATCGCACTTCATTGCCATGAACCTGAACCGCCAGGTGGTTGTGATCGAAATCCCAGGCGGGGAAACCGATAAGATGCGGACGATCACCGGCCCATACCTCGTTGGCGCAGGCGAGGACAAGACGCCGGTGCTGGTGAGTTTCGATGATATCAATGGCGATGGTTCCCGCGACATGATCGTGAATGTAAAAAATGAAGCAATAGTCTTTCTCAACAGCGATGGCGAGTTCAAAGAGATGACCCCCGAAGATCGGGCACGCATGGCTGCTGGGCAATAGGGCGCATAAAGGCGCACAACTGCACTATTTGGGGCGAGTATTTGAACTAAGAATGAGTAGTAGCACATGAGGGCAGGTTTCTACCTGCAATGAATTGATGCACAATCTATAAACGGGGTCGTCGGCTATTAGCCGCGGCCCCATTTTGTTGTGTGTATTCTGAAGGGTTGTACGGAAGCGATCTATCGCGTCCCTGCGGATGGCTACCGATCACATGTACTCGGACGGACTACTAGTATAGCATATGTGACCCTCTACGAACGGGCGATCATAGCATCCACTACAATCGCCCGCCGAGTATCGATCCTGATCATCGGTGTCGTTAGCGCGGTAGTATCAGCAGTATGGCTCCCAGCGATGCCGCAACAATGATGACGGTCAGCATACCAGTTGGCGCATCGAGCGGGTGGCGAGAGAATGGCTTTCGTGTTGCGACAGTCAGGCCAACTAGTGCAGCAGGCAGGGCCAGAACGCCACTGACCAGCATCAATGAAACCACGCCAAACCCGGCAACCAAGCAACGCAGGCGGGCTTTGCCAGCCAATGCTAAGTAATCGAAGCGCGGATCGAGCCAGACCATCACTGCGATTGGGGTTGCAAAGGCTGCCACCACATACACAGCAGCAACAATGGCCATGTGCGCCGATGGTGATCCAGCAATTTCCCACAGTTGATCGGGTGCTACCGAAAGGCTCAGTACAGTGATCAGCGTGACAACATGAATGACCTGATCGAGCATGAATGGAACAATCGGTGGGCCTGGGATGGTCTGCCCATGATTGACCTTCCACCAATCTGCGACAAAATGGATGGCCGTGATGATCAGCATGGCCGGCCAGAGTGTGCGCGCATCTGGATCAAGCAGCGGAAGCAGGGCCATGCACGCCAGAACAATACCACAATGAAGCGCCAGCCCATCGAAACGGCGTTTGCGCTGCACGATCCAATATGGTTGAAGGATGAAATCGGCCACCAGATGGGCCAGCAAAAATAGATAGAACATAACTCTGCCCCTTTGCATCAATGATGTATCTGCAATGTATATGTCACGCTGCGTCGATGACTGCCCGTAACTGCGGGAGATTAAGAATACGAACCCGCGCCCGTTCCACCCGTACTAACCCTTGGTCGCGGAGTGCCGATAGCACCCGGTTGACTGTTTCGCGGGTTGTGCCACTCAATCGCGCCAGCTCATCCTGGGTCAGATCGAGATCGATCTGATGAATGCTTGTGCTATCAGCCTGCCGTTGTGAACGGCGGGTTGCCAGATCGAGCAATTGGCGGGCAACGCGTTGAGCAACAGGTGCGCTGGCGAGTTGTTCGGCATATTCATTACTCTGGCGCAATCGGATGGCCATCACTTCCAGGATTGATGCAGCAATTGGCGGGCATGTGTTGATCGTATGCAGGAATGCTGCCCGATGGAGCGTCAGCGTCGTTGTTGGCGTCATGGCCTCGGCACTCGCGGCACGTGGCTGACCATCCAGCAGCGCCAATTCGCCAAAGAAATCGCCATCACAGAAGACCGTCACGGCCAATTCTTGCCCAGCCGGACTCATCCGATAGATGCGAACCTGCCCCTGAATGATGATATAGAGCGTGCTGCCAATACTCCCCTGGTGGAAGATTGTCTCACCGCGTTCGAAGTGCTGGGTGCCAACACTGATTGCGAGAATCGTTTGCTGTTCTTCGGTTAGTTGTGAGAAGGCCGGCACACGTTGTAATAGCTGTTGCTTGTTCATCATTCCCTCCCGCGGCATTCGTTCCGCTCCTGATGTAACAATTATAGGCTGATGCTGTCACCAGTCTATGATCATTGTCACGTTGGCCGAACACGGGCAGGTACGAGGTTCTATGGTATCATTGCTGTATGATCTGGACAATCTCCGACCTGCATCTTTCGTTTGCACAGCCGAAGCCGATGGACATTTTCGGCAACCGCTGGAAGGACCACCCAGAGCGGATCGCCACCAGTTGGCGGCAGCGCATCCGCGATGATGATGTGGTATTGGTGGCGGGCGATATTTCGTGGGCAATGAAAATTGAAGACGCATTAGTCGATCTACGCTGGATCGATGGATTACCAGGCCGGAAAGTCTTCTGCAAGGGCAACCACGATTTCTGGTGGGAGCGTGCGCGGCCACTGCGACCGATCCTACCACCATCGATTGCGCTCGTCGAGGCCGATGCACTCGATATTGGCGAGGCGGTGATCTGTGGCACACGCGGCTGGCTGACACCAGAGACGCCAGGGTTTGCACCTGCGACCGACATGCGGATCTATAATCGTGAGATTGGCCGGTTGGAACGGGCTCTCGCGGCTGCGGTTGCTCTGGCGGCGAATGCCAAGCCAATTGTTGTGCTGATCCATTACCCGCCGTTTATCGACAAGCGACCAAGCGAATTTGCCCGCCGGATCGCTGCAGCTGGTGCTTCAGCGTGTATCTATGGCCATCTGCATCGCCCAGAGGATTGGGGCCAGGCCACCCAGGGGCTTGTCGATGGTGTGTTTTATCAACTCAGTGCCTGTGATTACCTTGGATTTGGGCCGGTGGGCGTGCGTGGATTATCATAAAAAGGAGTGATTGTGGATCGTAGCGTGATTAAGACAGCCAATTCGCCACAGGCGATTGGCCCATATTCGCAGGCCATTGTTGCTGGCGACCTGGTGTTTTGTTCTGGCCAGATCCCGCTGACGCCGGATGGACAACTGGTTGAGGGCGATATCCTTGTGCAGACGCGCCAGGTACTCACGAATCTGAAGGTGCTGCTGGAAGCATCGGGAAGCTCATTGGAGCAGGTCGTCAAGACGACGGTGTTTCTGGCGGATATGAATGAGTTTGCGGCGATGAATGGCGTGTATGCCGAATTCTTTACCAATGCGCCGCCCGCCCGCTCAACGGTTCAGGTGGCACGATTGCCGCGCGATGTGTGCGTCGAGATCGAGGCGGTTGCGCTACTGGGGTAGCTATATTGCTGATTCCCTCACCCCGCCCTACGGGCACCCCTCTCCCACTGGGAGAGGGGCCGGGGGTGAGGGCAATCATTATTCAGAAGGCGACAATGATGTTTCAGAATCTGAGTGCCGGGGCAGTTGGGATCAAGCTGCCGCTTCCCGAGCTGTTGAAGTTGGCGGCGAAAGTTGGTTGGGGCGGAGTCGAGCTGCCGGTTGCAGAAGCGTTGCAGCTTGAGCGAGCGCGGGGTGAGGGCACGGTTGCCAACCTGTATGCGGCAGCTGGCCTGAAGGCGGGTGGCTGGGGTTTGCCGCTCGACTGGCGTGTGCCCTATGATGAGGCTGCAATCCAGGAATTCGATCAGCAGACGGCATTGGCGGCCAGCTTGGGCAGCACCCGTTGTTTTACCTGGCTACTGCCATTTTCGGATGAGCGCCCATTCCGCGAGAACTTTGAGTTCCATATTCATCAGTTACGGCCAGTGGCGCGTGTACTGGAAGAGTATGGCTGCCAACTGGGGCTAGAATTTATTGGGCCGCGAACGCTGCGCGAGAGCCATCGCTATGGCTTCATCTATACCATCGAGGGCATGCTCAGCCTGGCGGCAGCGATTGGGCCGAATGTCGGGCTGCTGGTTGATGCCTGGCATGTGTATACCGGCCTTGGCGTTCTGGCCGATCTGCGGACACTGCGTGCTGCCGATGTCGTCTATGTGCATATCAATGATGCGCCAACGGGTATCGCAATCGAGGCGCAGAATGATCATGTGCGTGCATTGCCTGGTGCAACCGGCGTGATCGATCTGAATGGCTTTCTGACAACACTGCGCGATATTGGCTACGATGGGCCGGTCACACCGGAGCCATTTGATCAGGCATTAGCTGCTCGCCCGCCGGATGAAATCTGCCAGATTACCCACGAACACCTGGATCGGGTGTTTACGGCGGCTGGGGTAGCGTGACGAATAGCCGATAGCCGATAGTCGAGTATTCAAGAGTCAGGAGTCAGGAGTCAGAATTCTGAACCACTGAGCTGCGGAACTACTAAACCGAGACCATCCTCACTTTCAGGTGAAGGGGTTTCTCAGACAGTTGCTTATTCCTCTCTCCCCACAGGTGGGGAGGGGTGTAAAGGGTTTGTAAGAGGTCAATTCCCTCTCGCCCTGGCGTGGGAGCGGGGAGGCGCAGCAGGGCTGAGGGTGTCAGCCACAATCATTCATCGTTCGCAGCCGTGGCATGACCAACAGGGGTTAGCGGGCCACCGACATCCATTAAACAAAAAAAGCAAACAACAGAACAAGCACCAAGATAAAAATAGGGTAGAGACGCAATATCTTGCGTCTGGCAAAGATGCAGCCCCAAGCCGCCACGCGGAGTGGCATATAGGTGAACAAACAGCATACATACAGCATCGTGCAAAGGAGCAGAGGCGATGGCAACACAAGCGAGCCTGAATCAGTTGGCGAATGAGCAGCGCTTGGCACCCTGGTCGTCGTGGGATCTTGGCCAAGCGCCGCAGGGCTACTTCCGCCTACCGATGACATCTGATGCCTCCCGTTTCTATCAGGAGCAGGGCTTTCTGGTGCTTGAGGATGCCCTTGATAGTACGGAATTGGATCAACTGATCGATGAGGCGGCGCAGATCTGCCGTGGCAATCGTGGAGCGATTCGCGGCATCACACCAGCACCGGCGGATGAAACCGATGCAGAGGTGATGCGGCGCTATTTGTGTATTCACTTCCCGCACAAAATCTCGGAGATCATGTATCAGGCACTCGCTCAACCCGCGATTGTCGATGTGCTGACGAGTGTGATCGGGCCGAATGTGAAGTGCATGCAATCGATGCTGTTCATTAAGGCATCTGGCAAGCCTGGGCAGGCCTGGCATCAGGATGAATTCTTCATTCCCACGCGGGATCGCTCACTGGCTGGCGCATGGATGGCTCTGGATGATGCGACGGTTGAGAATGGCTGTTTGTGGGTTATTCCAGGCTCGCAGCGCCATGGGCTGATCTGGCCGCAACACAGCCATGGCGATCGGCGCTTCGATTGTACTGGCGAGGCCATGTACTTCCCATATACCGATGACGACGCCGTGCCGGTTGAGGTCAAGAAGGGCAGTATTGTGTTCTTCAATGGCTATCTGCTGCATCGCTCGCTGCCAAACCATGCCAAGAGCGGCTTCCGCCGATCGCTCGTCAACCATTATATGAGTGCCGAATCGCTGCTACCCTGGCATGGCTTTCAGCCAGGGATGTCGGTGGCAACCGCCGATTATCGTGATATTGTGATTGTTGCCGGAAGCGACCCATATGCCTGGAAGGGCACCGAAGATCGGGCCAGCGCCCATGTGCGGCCAAGTGGCGAGGGTGGGTGTGGTAACCAGGAGCGCAATGGCGCGGCACAGGTTGCTGCCGGATCGCCGGCACCGTCGATGGCAATGGCACCGTCAATGTCGGGTGATGACGATCACGATGATTAAATATTGTTCGCGGGAACCGTTCTGTTGCCCTGATGTCGCTGTGCGCGGCAGGCTTATGGCCGCTGTGCGCGGCAGGCATTTCTTGGCCGCTACGCACGGCAGGCGGCTAGGGCGGTCCCGTCCGCCCTAGCAACCCACGGTCGGGGCCTTGCCCCGAACCCCGAATAGAGCATGGTGGCTCTCCAACGCCCGTTGGTCATGCCACGGCTGCGATCACTATGCGTTTGTGGCTTTTATTTGGGCGAACACGAGGTTCGCCCCTACGTTTGTTCGGGCGGACACACCGGTCCGCGCCCTACACGGTTCTGGGTTCTTGGTTCTCGGTTACGCTGGTGTAATTGCGATGACGCGTAATGGGCTGCCGCTGCCATCGACGATTTTGAGCGGTGCAGCGATGATTACTGCGCCAGTTGGCGGGAGCTGATCGAGATTGCATAGGCTGGCTAGGCCGAATTTCCCGGCTCCGTGCATGATTGTATGATTAGGAAATGGTGGATCGAAGGTTCCGGCCTGGCCTGCATCTGTGCCAACGGTTTCCACCCCGACGCCAAGGATGTCGCGGGAATGGGCCAGTAATTCGGAGGTGCTTTTGTGGAAGCCAGGGCTGTGTGGGCCATCGGCGGCGATATTGAGGAAGGCATCTGGATCGCTACGCTTGCTCCAATCGGTGCGCAGCAGTACCCACGATCCTGGTGCAATGCGGCCATGCTTGGCTTCCCAGGCGACAACATGTTCAGGGGTGAGCAGGAAATCGGGATTCTGTGCGACTTCGGCGGTGACGTTGATCACACAGGCTGGGCCGACGAAACGACGAACTGGGATCGTGTCGCAGCGGTTTTCCGGGAGTTCCTTGCCGGTGATCCAGTGGACGGGTGCGTCGAAGTGGGTGCCGGTGTGTTCGCCAAGATGCAGGGTGTTCCAATACCAACCTGGCCCTGGGGCGTCGTAGCGCGATATTTGTTCGATAGTTACGCCTGGCGATGAGGCGAAGATTGGTGGCAGGCCGATCACTGGTGTTTGCGGGCCGAGCGGCTGTGTGAGATCAACGATTTTGAGCGTGCCGGTGTTGAGTTCGGAAACTAGTTGGCTGAGTACGTTGGACATAAAGAGTTTCCTTTCGGTATGTTGCTGGTGTCGAGCTGATTTCCCTTACCCCGGCTGCGCCGTTCCTTTCTCCCAATGGGAGAGGGGCCAGGCCAACCTGATCTGAAGGATTTCGCTACTGATATTCTAGCAGTACCGTGCGGCGTGGCTGTTGCACGCTGGTGGAATGAATGAATGATGTTCTCATTGGCCACAGACATTTTTTATGACATGCCGTATTGCTGATACGGGCGGTTCACGGAGCGCCCCTACGTCGTTGATGGCATTGTACAGACGCAATATCTTACATATCTCACCGGGCGAGGTTTTTGAGGTAGCGGGCGAACTGGAAGCGGTTCTCCAATAATGGCAGATCGGTCAGGAACACAGGCGGGCCTTTGGCTTCGACCTTGGCGACCAATGTGGTGAGTTGGTTTGCATCGAGCGCTTGGCTGAATGCCTGTTGAAAGGATTCGAGATTGTGGACGGTAGCGGTGTGTGGTATGCCAGCGGCATGGGCAATTCCGGCCAGATCGCTGCCGGTTGCGGTTGCGGTTGGGAAGCCGCCGACAGACAATAGGCTTTCGTTGTCGAACACGACATGGACGAGATTTGGTGGCCGATAACGGGCCAGGGTTGTCAGGCCGCCAAGGTTCATCAGCAGCGAGCCATCGCCATCGAAGACGATGACCTTGAGTTCGGGGCGGCTGAGAGCGATGCCCAGGCCCATGGAAGATGCCAGGCCCATGGCGTGTTGCAGGTAGAAGAAATTGGGCTGGTGGCCGATTGATTGTAGTTCGGCGGAGACAGCGCCCATGATTGTGACAACGACACATTGTTCGAGTTGATTATAGATTGCCCGTAGTGCATCAATTCGCAGCATGGCTATTCCTCCCACATCAGGTCGCGGCAGAGTAGCAGTGCGACTGGCTTGAGCGATGATTCGGCCAGGGCCTGGGCTTTACGGATGCGACGGGCCACATGGGCTGGTTCTTCCAGGCGCGTATAGGGGATGCTGAGTGCGTTGAGTAATGCTTCGGTGACGCTGCCGCCCTCGGTTTGCCATGGATCGCGCTCGCCAAATTCGCCGCGATAGCTGATCAGCATGAGCAGCGGGATGCGATACAGGCGGGCTAATGAGACGATGCCATTGATGCTTTGCAGGAAGCCGTGGTTCTGCATGAGCATGGCCGATTTCACGCCAGCCAGATGTGCGCCAGCCGAGATCCCGACGCCCTCTTCTTCCTTGGCCAGCCGCACCAGCGTCGTTTGCGGGTCATCATCGGCCATACGGATGAGATGCACCAGCCAGGTTTCGGGCAATGCCGACATGATGCGGATGTCGCAGGCCTTGAGTGCAGCATAGATCAGTTGTGAGTTTGTGACTGAGACGGGCATAGCGAGATCCTTTGAGAACTACCCTCACCCCCTGCCCCCTCGCCCACGCCGGGGCGAGGGGAGGCCACCATGTTGCAATGCGGTATCGGTGTGGGCGGATGCGATATGGCATCGGTGCGGGCGAACACGAGGTTCGCCCCTACATCGATGGTCCGTCGGTGTCCACGGCGCACCATTGGCCACGGTGTTGCAATGTGGCATCGGTGTGGGCGGATGCGAGGTTCGCCCCTACATCGATGGTCCGTCGGTGCATATGGCGCGCCATTGGCTACCGCGTTGCAATGTGGCATCGGTGTGGGCGAACACGAGGTTCGCCCCTACATCCATTGTCCGTCGGTGTCCACGGCGCACAGCCCCACTATAAAGCGCAGTGGCCTACACCAACAGCGCTGGATACACCTCCTCAATATATGGCTTGAGCACATGCAGCGCGGCGCTGAATCGATCGACAGCATGGGATATATGATCTGGTTCCATCACTGTCGAGATATTGTATTCACCGCGAGCTGCTGCATATAGCCCGTGGTTGATCAGTTCCAGATGCAGTAGCATTGGCAGATTGCCAGCGCTAACAAAGCCAGCCTGAATATCCTCCATGTTTGTGATCGGGCCGTTGCGCCAGTGAACCTGCACGAGTGATCCAACCGATGTTGTGCTGCCATTGATCCCGGCCTCGATAAAGGCCTCATCGAAGCCCTGCGCGAGTGCTGCACCCAGAGCGTTGATCCGATCAATCGCTGGTTTGTCGAGCAGGCGCAGGCTGGCCAGGCCAGCGGCCATGGTGGTGCTGTGACCATTGAATGTGCCTGAATGCAGGATCGGATGTGGTTGGTATGGGCTAAACTGCTGCATGATTTCGCGCTTGCCACCAAATGCGCCCACCGCAAAACCGCCGCCGATGATCTTGCCGAGCGCTGTGAGATCGGGGGGGACGCCAGCAATCGCCTGGTAGCCACCCTCATGCAGCCGTAGTGTCACGACTTCATCGAAGATTAGCAGTACGCCATAGCGATCCGCCAGATCGCGCAAGCCCTGCAAATAGCCTGGTTGTGGCAATGGGATTCCACCAGCATTGGGCACGGGTTCCAGAAGTATTGCGGCGATGCTGGCACTATGTTGCTGTAACAATGCTTCGGTGGCAGCCAAATTGTTGAATGGCACAAAGAATAGGTGTTGGCGCAGCCCGTTTGGAATGCCGCGATCTGTTTCGGGATCGTGGGTTGCGGCAGCCAGGTCATGCGAGCCATGGTAGGAACCGATCATCTTGATGATGCCATCGCGCCCGGTGTAGGCGCGGGCCGCCCGAATTGCAAGCATCGTCGCTTCGGTGCCAGAATTGGTAAAACGCAATTGTTCAACACATGGCACACGCGAACAGATTAGTTCGGCAAGTTCAACCTGAGCGACCATTGGTGCGGCATATACCGATCCATTGGGCAGTTGGCTACGGGCGGCTTCCAGCAATAGCGGGTTGGCATGGCCATGCACAAGCGATGTGTAGTTGTTCAGGAAATCGAGGTACTGATTGCCATCAAGATCGGTCAGCTTCGTGCCCTGGCCCGCAACCATATAGGCAGGGTAGGGCGTATAGAACACGCCGGTGCGTGTATCGCCACCAGGGAGCACCCGTTTGGCACGTTCGGTAAATGCCTGGGATGCGGGCGTGCGGCTATGGTAGGTTGCAATAATCTGTTCGGGAATCGTCGGCATGAGGCGCTTCCTTTCCTCGTGCAAGCAATGCTCAAGACATATGGAGAAGTTTCGTATGCGCTGATTGTATCACGGCTGATTGTGTAGCATGAACAGGGGCGGATGAGCGCGAGAGTTTCGCATAAAGCGGCCTACCACGAACGGATGCGTGCGTCCGCCGCAACGATCTGTGAAGACTGGCAGTCTTTGGCAGTTATTTGCCTTGCCATGGCAGTGGATTCTGGCATATGGTGAGCGTGTGATATGACAGCCCAGGCCAATTCTGCATAAGGAGCGCATATGCCTACGAAGAGGAGTACGATCATGTCCCACACGTTTCACAAGTTCTGGCTAAAAATCACTGCTATTGTTGTCGGGTCTTTTGGGCCGGTCTTCTTTTTGGGAACAATGGTGCCGACATCTGAGCTCGCTCGATTAACGCTTGATATTTTGAGTTGGCCGCTGGATGGCCTCCAGACCTATACATCCCCCGACACTCGGTTTCTGTCTGCGCTTACGGGCGGCTTCCTTTTTGGCTGGGGCGTCATGATATGGTGTTTGTCGGCATGGGTTTATGCTGCCCAGCCCGAGGCTGTGCGCCGAACTGTGCTGATCGGCATTCTGGCTTGGTTCGTTTTGGACAGCGCAGGGTCTATCGCATCTGGAACACCCTCAAACGCTTTCTTCAATGTCATCGTCCTGCTCGTGGCGGTTGGCCCGTTGTGGCGCTCTGCAAGGGCATGAACTGGCTATCAAGGCAAATATGAATCAAACAGGCTTCTATCTCATGAGCACGATCACCTTTTCGCTGTTTCCCACAGCGCCAGCATTGCATCGTGATGTTGAGTGCATCCGCTTGTCGGTTCATACCGGAACAAAAGCCTTGACAACAAAAACATGTCCGAATGGTTTGCCTGGAATCGTGTTTCAGATGGGCAGGATGGCTCCGTCGTTTCAAGCATTTCAACGAGGTCTGCGAAAATTTCAAATTTGCCCGCTCGGATGGCGAGAGAATCACGCTTCTCAGTGAATTCCTGATTGCCAGGCTAGCAGAAGGTATCAGGCGGGGAGGGGTTGCTTCCAGGTGATCAGGCCAATATATAGCGCCAGATCAGGTTGATTGGTGGCGGTGCCACTGCCATCGACAACCTTGGCTATGCTCTCGGGGACATCCTGCCAGCCCAGATCGCTGTTCAGGTTGGGATCGCGCTGCTGGACTCGTACTCGCACTCTGGTTGGGGCCGTTGGTGCGCCAGCCGTCGGCGATGGCCCGCGTGGCGCAATCCCAGAAACAACCACGCGCACGCGCCGCGGGTGGTGCGGATCGACGGTGATCAGCGCACTGCGATCCGGTGTGAGTTGGGCAAAATCGGCCAACACAACCCGTGAGATACGCGCATCGGGGAGGGCGTGTGGCTGGTAGCGCACCAAGGCGAGTCGAACAAATGGCGCGTAGGTTGCATTATTCAGATTGATCGTCAGATCGCTATACCATAATCGGCGCTCGGGATCGAATGTAACCGGGAAACCGACAACATCGACTATTGGCTGCATAGCGCTTCTCCGGCTCGCGGACGACGATATACATCCGCTGCATCATATACGCCCCAACAACGCCATTCGTGTTCTGCCTGAACTTGCGCTCCGTCACCTTGATCAGCGCAGCGCGGTGCCCAAATGGCCAGAGTGCGCCCTCATAGACGATTCGGACATAGTGATCGCGGCCCTGGGTGGCCACATGCGTCCATTCCGAGAGATCAAGCTGCTCCTGTTCGTCATTCACTGGAAAAAAGACGCCATTGATGAGATCGGGATTGATTGCGATCTTCTGGATATCGAGTTGATTAACAGCTTGTGCAGTAATTGCATTGGCAGCAGCAGCACCAAGGCTGGCAATAGGGCGTGGGAACACAACCTGTTTGAAGACATCATCGATCACATATGGCGGCAGGCGGAATGGCTTGGCCGCGCGTGGAGGGTTCCATGCGCCGCGTGATTTCAGCCAACCGCCAAGCGGGGTGAGCATGAGTTGTTCGGCATAGAATGGCTGCGGCACATATGGGACATAGCTGGGCAACTGGAGGCGTTGTTCCTGTTGCGGGTTAAGATCGACCTGCACTACAGCTAGATTCAGGCCAATCGCTGGTTGGGCAAGCAATTGGAACAGGAACGTGCGTTTGACTTCATAGCCGCGAAATGCCGATGTCAGGATCACAATCTGGTAGCGATCATTTGGTGACATGGCCGTCAAACCCAGCGCGGGATCATCCATGGTCGGCTTACCCTTGGCGCTTGGGTAATCGGATGACCAAATCGCACGCAGGGGGGCCGTCTGTTCCCACGATAGCTCGACGATCTGTGGTTGTTCCTGGTTCGCCAACTGTTGGCGAATTGCCATACGAGTGTGCCACAATTCTGTTCGGCCATTCTGGCTGAATGGCGCAATATGGTGCAGCCAGCGCACATTGGCATTCGGCGAAATCAGCAGCCGATAGGGCAGTTCGAGTGCGGTTTCGTTTGGCTGTGGTGCCGTAATGCTGGGAGCCTGGCTGATCTGTGCTGCTGTCGGGTTGGGTGGGATGGCAGCAATGGCCGAGACGTGCAGTTCGAATGATGCCCAATCGAGCAGGCCCTGTGTCGTATAGGGAATTCGGGCATCTGCTGGCAAATCAAACACCAGGCGGCTTGGGTGGGCCATGCGAGCTGGCACCTGGCCGACTGGCAGCAGCGGATCACCAGTCGTCTGTCCGGTGGTCGGGCTCTCCTTCTCCTGTGGATCGGGTGGCACAATATCGGATTCGAAGAAGGCGCGCTCGGCAATCGCTTGTGGCGGGAAGGTGATAATCAATTGGGCCGGCTGGTTTGCGTTTTCCACAACCAGCACCGGCGCATTCGCATCGCTGGCATCAATCGTGAGGTTGTTGCCAGCGATCTGCATATTCAACAGATCATCGGGGCGCATGAGTTTGATCTTGACCGCCATTGAAACCTCCTGAAAAACGGGATGTACGTTGAGGTGTCGGGCCGATCTGTCCGACCTTGGGGGTATAGCAGGTTTCAGTATAGGTGAAGAGTCAATAGAAATATGGTTATGGGTGTTCGTAGGGCTAGTATTCTACGTTCCAATACTGTAGGGGCGGTTCGCGAACCGTCCAGAATGTCCGTTATGGTGGGCAGTTCGCGAACCGTCCAGAATGTCCGTTATGGTGGACGGTTCGCGAACTGCCTACCATTGATAGCGTTATGGTCAGCCGATTGCCAAACGCCCGTGCCCTTCGGCAGTGCTATAATTGGCAGTACACACTGATTTTAGAATAGTTGTTGGCTGGATGAGCCACCCATGCAATCATGAGAGGATGCGCCGATGCGTCTGGAAGGCAAAGTCGCCATTGTTGCCGGTGCCGGGTGGGGTGGCATCGGGGCCGCAATTGCTTACCGCTATGCGCGGGAGGGTGCGCGGCTGGTGATCAATAACAGCAGCCGCCCCGAAAAGCTTGAGCAAACCGCCGAGCATATTCGCGCATTTGGCGGTGAAGTCGCCACAGTTATTGGCGATGTTTCTGATTCCGCCACCTGGAAAGCGCTGGTTGCCACTGCACTGGAGCGTTATGGCAAGATCGATATTCTTGTGCATAATGCTGCCTATGCCGTGATGGGCCGCACTGTTGATCTGACCGACGATGATTGGGATCGGACCCTGGCCGTGACGCTGCGCGGCCCAATTCTGGGTGTGCGCCACTGTATCCCCGAGATGATCAAGAGTGGTGGCGGCGCGATTGTGTTCATCTCGACGGTGAATGCAACCATCACCAACCCCTCATTCAGCGCCTATAGTGTCGCTAAGGGTGGCTTGAATGCCCTGACGCGCAGCGTGGCGTTTGAGTATGGCCGCTCCGGGATTCGCTGTAATGCGATTGCGCCAGGCCAGATTGTTGGCGAACGTGAGGCGGCGCGCATGCTTGATGATCCACTCGAAGATCAGCTCTCAACCGATTGCTACCCGCTTGGCCGCTATGGCCGACCAGATGATATTGCTGGCTGCGCGCTGTTTCTGGCCTCCGAAGATTCCGCGTTTGTTACGGGGATTGTGTTGACTGCCGATGGCGGGCTGACCCTGCAATCGCCAGAGGCATTGGTGCGGCCATCGTTCCGTTCACGCTGGCGCGATGACATCCTGGTTCCGCAGGCCAAACCGGATCAGATGAGCGAATATGAATGAAAACCGGAATTTCTGGCGCGGGCCGCTCGTCCGGCTGCGGCCAGTTGAGCAAGCGGATATTGATGCTGAGCCGACAGAGCCAGACACCGAGAATGATCGGCTGATCGGCTCGATCGATTTCCCGCTCTCACGCGAGGCCAATCGTGAACCTGATCTGGAACATGCCAAGCAGATCGGCAAGGATGATTATCTGTTCCTGCTGATCGAGAATCTCGATGGCCAGACGGTTGGCTTTATTCATAGCCACGATTGCGTACGCCGCAATGGCACATTCAAATATGCGCTGGGGATCGATTATCAATTCTGGGGGCGCGGCTATGGGCGGGCGGCGGTGATGATCTTCCTGCGCTATTTCTTCCGCGAGCTTGGCTACCAGAAGTGTACGACGCCGATCTATTCCTTCAATGAGCGCTCCATCCGCTTTCATGAATCGATTGGCTTTCGCTTCGAGGGCCGCATCCGCAATATGATCTATACCAATGGCGAGTATTTCGATGAACTGTACTTCGGGCTGACGAAAGCCGAATGGGATGTGATCGAGCCACCGCTGGCTCTGAAGCGCTGTGTTGCACGTTCTGAGGAGATGCCATCATGAAAATAGGCTACTGCACCTGGGGCATGCCGAATGTCCCAGCCGATGTGTTCATCCCTTTTTTGGCAAAAACCGGCTACGATGGGATCGAGCTGACCGTCATTCCTGGGTATTCAACCGAACTGAGCGTTCTGGATTCTGCTGAACGCAAGCGGATTGCCAAGATGCTGAGTGATCATCATCTGGAACTACCAGCGATTGCGGCGCAAACCAGCATGATTGATCGTGATCCGGCAATTGCGGCAACCAATTGGAAACGGCTGACCGATGCTGTCGATCTGGCGGTTGATTGGGCACAAAACGGCAAGCCACCAGCCGTCGATACCACCGTTGGCGGTGTGTCTGGAGATTGGGAGCCGCTCAAGGAACTGCTGTTCGAGCGCATGGGTTCACTGGTTCGATATGGCGAGCAGCGTGGCGTGATCATCGCCGCCGAGCCGCATGTTGGCAATATGCTCGATACGCCGGCGAAGGTGTTAGAGTTGCTGCACACGATTAATTCGCCATTTCTCAAGCTGAATTTTGATATCAGCCATTTTAATGTGCAAGGGATGCCCTATCAGGAAACGGTCGCGGCGTTAGCGCCGCACTCTGTTCATACCCATGTGAAGAGCGAACGCGGGATCGCGCCCAACCATGAGTTCCTCATCCCTGGCGAGGCGGAGTTCGATTGGGTTGGCTACCTGCATGCGATGCGTGCCGCTGGTTACGATGAATATATCACCGCCGAGGTTAGCATTATGGTGCAGAAGCGCCTCAATTATGATGCGCTGGCGGCAGCAGAACAGACCTATGTGACGCTTGAGCGGGCCTTCAAGCAGGCTGGCCTGCGATGAAGCTAAGCTGTTTGCCGGTCTCGCTCTACCCAGATTTTGTGGCTGGTCGGCGCACGCTTGGCGATTGGTTTCGGATGGCGGCAGCGCTGGGCCTAGATGGCGCGGATGTGAGTGTCGCGCATATCACCAGCCGTGCGCCCACAGATCTGGCCGCCCTGCGACGCGAGGCGGGCGCTGCTGGGGTGCAGATTGTGATGCTGGCAACCTATACCGATTTCACGCGCCCCGATCCAAAGCAACGCGCCGATCAATCCGATGAACTGTATCGCTGGATTGAAGCGGCCACACGGCTTGGGGCGAGTTTCTTGCGAATTACAGCCGGTCAGGCGCATTCTGGTGTCAGCGAAGCGGATGGGCTAGCCTGGGCGGTTGCGGGATTAACAGCCTGCCTGAATGATGCGCGGGCGGCTGGCGTGCGCTTGTTGTATGAGAATCATGTGCGTGGTGCGATCTGGAGTGCCAATGATTTCACCCAGCCAGCCGCGCGATTCCTGGAAGTGTTCCGGCGAACCAGCGCCAGCAGCCTGGAAGTTCTGTTTGATACCGCCAATTGTTTGGCGCTCAACGATGATCCGCTTGATGTTCTCCAGCAGGTTCGTGATCGGGTTGGCGCAGTGCATCTCAGCGATATTCGCCAGGCTGGGGCATTCGAGCCAACTGTGATCGGAACGGGCGTTGCACCAATCCCGCAATTGCTTGGCATGCTGGTTGCCAATGGGTTCGATGGCTGGATCAGTATTGAAGAGGCCAGCCGCACCGGCGATGAAGGGTTTCGTCAGGCGGTCGCCTATGCCGATGCAGCCTGGGGCATGGCGGGTGGTATAGGGCGGCCTGCTGCCCTCACCCCCTAACCCCCTTTGCCAGAGCGGGCGAGGGGGTTGGATATCGCGTAGGGACGCGATATATCGCGTCCGTACCGGCGAATGCGGAGACGCAATATCTTGCGTCTGTACATATATAAGGATAGATACATGGGCACTCCACTCAGTTTCGAATTGAACGATAAAGTCGTTGTTGTGACGGGTGCTGGCCGCGGGATTGGCAAGGCGATTGCCGAGGCCTGTGCCCACTATGGCGCTCATCTGGCCCTCGGTAGCCGCACGGTTGCGGAGAGCATGGCGGTGGCCGAAGCCTGCCGCACACATGGCCGCCGTGCCGAGGCATGGCCGCTTGATGTCGGCAGTGTCGCCAGTATTCGCACATTTGTTGATCAGGTGTTGGCGGCCTATGGCCGGATCGACGTGCTCGTCAATAATGCTGGCACCAACACCCCCAAGTCGGCGCTCCAGTATACCGAGGCCGAATATGATCTGATCACCAATGTCAATCAGAAGGGCGTATTCTTCATGTCCACCATGGTTGCCCAGAGCATGATTGATCGCAGCATCCCCGGCAGCATTATCACAATTACCTCACAGGTGGGTGTGGTTGGCGGGCCGTTGCGGAGTGTCTATGGAGCAGCCAAAGCGGGTGCTGGGCATCTGGCGCGTGTGCTTGGCGCGGAATGGGCACCGCACAAGATCACCGTTAATGCCATTGCGCCAACGTTCACGCGCACGCCATTATTGGAACAAGCCATGAAAAACCCGGATTTCGCCCGCAATATCGATAAAGTCCCGATGGGACGGATCGCCGAGCCAGAAGAGATTGCCGCTGCTGTTGTGTACCTGGCCTCACCAGCAGCCCGTATGGTCACTGGCCAGGTTCTGTGTGTGGATGGTGGGTTTACGGCGGTGTAGAACCGATAGCCGATAGCCGATAGCCGATAGCCGAGAACCCAGTATCCAGAAGTCAGAAGTCAGAAGTCAGGAGTCAGAATACAGAACCAAAAACCCGTGTAGGGTGCGGACCTCGTGTTCGCCCAACACGAACAAGGGAACAAGAACCAAGAACCCGTGTAGGGGCGAACCTCATGTTCGCCCAACACGAACAAGGGAACAAGAACCCGTGTAGGGTACGGATTCCTGTGTCTGCCCAACACGAACAAGGGAACAAGAACCCGTGTAGGGTGCGGACCCCTGTGTCCGCCCAACACGAACACGAACACAGAACCAAGAACCCGTGTAGGGTGCGGATCCATGTGTCCGCCCAACACGAACACAGAACCAAGAACCCGTGTAGGGCGCGAACCCCTGTGTCCGCCCAACACGAACAAGGGAACAAGAACCCGTGTAGGGTGCGGATCCCTGTGTCTGCCCAACACGAACACGAACACAGAACCAAGAACCCGTGTAGGGCGCGGACCTCGTGTTCGCCCGAAAAGGCCACCAAAATCGATTGATCGCAGCCGTGGCATGATCAACGAGGTATTGCGCATCCTGCCTATCGCACATCAACGCGGCATTCGGTGCGGGCGAACACGCGCCGCGTGGCGAAATCGAGGATGGTGGCTGCATGTTGGCGGCTTGGTAGCGCCCCTACATTCGTTGGATGCGATGCAAACGTTGCTATTCCACGGTGGTTGCTATTCGCAGCCGAGGCATGAGCAATGGGCGTTGGAGAGCCACCCTGCTCTATTCGGGGTTCGGAGCAAGACCCCGACCGTGGGTTGCTAGGGCGGACGGGACCGCCCTAGCCGCCTGCCACGCGTAGCGGCAATAACACGCCTGCCACGCGCAGTGGCTATGAAAGTTCCTGGCAGAAAAGGCATAGTGGCCATATGCACGATATATAGAGGAACGTATGACAAGTAAACTCCGAGTCGGTATCATTGGTAGCGGCGGTATTGCGAGCGTTCACCTGCGCGGCTACCTCGATAGTGGCCGCTACGAGATTGTTGGGCTTGCCGATCTCGAAGAGTCGGCGATGGCAGAGAAGGATACGCTGTTCCATATCGCGCCACGCCACTATAGCGATGCGCGTGCCATGCTGGCTGCGGAACAGCCGGATGTTGTGTCGATCTGCACCTGGCATCCCGGCCACGCACCCTGGACGATAGCAGCCGCAGCGTATCATCCAAAGGCGATTTTGTGCGAGAAACCAATGGCGGATACACTTGGCCATGCGGAGCAGATGCTGATCGCATGCCAGCGCAATAGGGTTAAACTTGGCATCGCCCACCAGCGGCGCTTCGTTCCGGCCTACACACTCGCCCGCGATCTGATCGCGCAGGGTGCCATCGGCAAGGTTCAGATCATTCAGAGCTTTGCCTCTGATGGCCTGCCCAACTATAGCTCCCACCAGGCCGATATGTATCGCTATTTGCTTGGCGATGATGATTGTGATTGGGTCATGGGCAATGTCGAGCGTAAAACCGACCGCTATGAGCGTAGTACGCGGATTGAGGATTGCGCTGTTGGAATCTTCCACTTTACCAGTGGTGCCGTGGCAATGCTGCTGAGTGATGTCACCCCGCTTGTGTATCAGGGTGCCTGGATCTATGGCACACACGGCACGATCAATCTGAACACCCGTAATCTCCAGCTCATGAATACCTCGACAGGCGGGCAGTGGCAGTTGCACGAACCAGATGGCAAATTCCACAGGGTTGCCGATCATGGCGAACAGTTTGAGTGGCACGAGGCTCCTGCCGCACAGATGGACGAACTGGCCGATTGGATTGAGGGCAAAACCGAGTATTTTCGTGGCAATGCCGAGAATGGCATCAAGGCGCTGCAGATGGTGCATGCCGTCTATGAATCGGCGCGCATGCACGAAAAGGTGCTGCTGCCAATGCAAACCCGCGCCAACCCGCTTGATCTCATGGTCGAATCCGGCCATCTGGCTCCACAACGCCCTGGTGCCTTCGATATTCGGGCCTTCCTGCTGCGCGGCGAAAAGATGACATCCGATACGGAGACACGGTGACACGGTGATGGGGTGACATGGTGATGGGGTGACATGATGACAGAGGTTTGATCGAAGCGGTACGACACCAATCAAACGCATTCACCTTGTCACCTGGTCGAGAGTTGTCATTTGGTCACACAAAGAGGAGCATATGCTAATGAATACTGGGAACACAATAGTCTATGTCGGCACCTACACCCAGGTTCTGCCACACGTCCAGGGCAGCGCCGATGGGGTGTATGTCTACCAATTCGATGCAGCCACTGGTGCGTTGACATATCGTAGCGTTGGGACGGGGGTTGTCAATCCATCATTCGTAACGGTTGATCCGCAACGTTCGGTTCTGTATGCGGTTCAGGAAATCGGCGAGTATGCGGGCCAGCAGGGTGGTGCAGTAAGCTCGTTTGCCATCGATCCAACAACCCAGGCATTGACGCTGATCAACACGCAGCCAACCCACGGCGCTCATCCATGTTATGTTAGTGTTGATGCGAGCGGGCAATGGTTGCTGGTGGCCAACTATAGCGGCGGAAATGTGACGGTGCTGCCGATTGGATCAGATGGAACACTCGGAACACCGACGGCTGTGGTTGCCCATGTTGGTGTGCCAACCCATCACGATGCGCCACACCCGCACTGCATTCGTTCGCTGCCCGGCGATTGGATAGTGGCAACGGATTGCGGCCTTGATCGGGTAGCTGTATATCGGTTGGATACAACCAATGGAACACTCAGCGCCAATGAGCCGCCGTGGACCATGCTCGCTCCTGGTGCTGGGCCGCGTCATGTCGCCCTGCATGCAAATGGAACCTGGCTGTACTGCATCAATGAACGCAATTCGAGCATGAGTGTTCTGGTTTATGATGCCAATGCTGGCACCCTGCACGAACTTCAGACGCTCTCAACCCTGCCTGTTAACTTTAGTAGTTCAAATAGCTGTGCCGATGTTCGCATTCATCCATCTGGTCAATTTGTGTATGGCTCGAACCGTGGGCACGATAGTATTGTGATTTTTGCAATTGATCCAGTGACAGGCCTGCTGGAACTACGAGGGCACCATTCCACTGGTGGGCGCACACCGCGCAATTTCGCCATCGACCCAAGCGGATCGTTTCTGTTGGCAGCTAATCAGGATAGTAATTCGGTTATTACGCTGCGGATCGATCCGGCAACGGGTATGCTGTCTGAAACCGGCCAGATTGCCAATATCCCATCGCCAGTTTGTGTGTGGTTTGCCTGATATCGTAGCTCTCAGCTCTCAGCTTTCAGGAGTACCCAGCAGTCAGGAGTCAGGAGTCAGGAGTCAGAATACGGAACCGAGAAGCTATCAGCTATCAGCCATCAGGAGTTACGAAGTTGCCACAACGACTTTTCGCATGCAGCCGAGGCATAACCAACGGGCGTTGAAGGGCCACCAACATTCTTTAACCAAGAATCATGCAACCAAGCAAGTGCCACAATCACGGATTGTTCGCAGTCGTGGCATGATCAACGGGCGGTGCCAACCAGATTAAATCACCGTATTGCAATGCCCTATCGTTGCGGGCGTATGCGATACGCCCCTACATCCATCGTCCGTCGATGTCAATGGCGCGCAATTGGCATTGGTGGCTGATGGTTCGCAGCTGTGGCATGATTACACAGGAACGGTTCCTGGACGCGGGTGCGGGGCGCGCAGCCGAAGAAGATTGTGGTACTCCACCGCCAGCGGAGGTTTGGAGGCCGCAGGCCTCCGAGAAAATCTCTTGCGCTGTGCTCGTGGCGAAGCTACGAGCACAGCGCAATAAAAGGAAACGAGCATGAGCAAACTACGCCTCGCAATCGTTGGTTGTGGTGGCATGGGCCACCGCCATCTGTATGGGCTGATCGAGCTGCATCGGGCGGGCTGGCAGGATATTGAGCTAGTTGGTGCATGCGATCCCGTGATCGCCAATGCCAATTCGCTGGCCGATCAGGCATTTGAAGCGTTTGGCAGCTGCCCGACCGTGGTGGCTAGCCTGGAAGAATTGGCGGCGCTGGATATTGATGCTGTTGATATCACAACGACGCCCCGTTCGCACCATACTGTTGCCAATGATGCAATGGCGCGCGGCTGGCATGTGATGATCGAAAAGCCATTAGGGCTGACGGTGCGAGCCTGCAATCAGATCCGTACGGCTGCCCGCCAATCGGGCCGGATTGTCAGCGTGGCCGAGAACTATCGCCGCGATCCAATCAATCGGCTGGCACGGGCGCTGCTTGATGCCGGTGCGATTGGCACACCACGCTTCGCCATTCATCATGTGATCGATGGCGGCGACCAGATGTTGATCTCGGTCTGGCGGCATCAGAAGGACCAGAGCGGCGTCCTGATCGATGTTGGCGTCCATTATGCCGATATGCTCGAATACCTGCTCGGCCCAATCGAGAGCGTCTATGCCCAGACGCGCCTGCACGAGCCATTGCGTAAGAATGCGGCAGCCACTGGTGGTGCAACGACCAACCCATCTGGGGTGTATGGCCGCTGGCAGAAAGAGATGCCAGCCACATTCGAGGCCACCGCCGATGATGCGGTGTATGCGACGATGCTGTTCAAACATGGTGCAGTCGGGCAGTATATCGAGGATCATGCCGCGCACGGCCAGCACCTCTGGTCGCGGCGGATCTATGGCTCGGCTGGTTCCCTGGATCTGCCGAATGATCGAACTGGCGGCACAATCAGCCTTGTGAAGCCAGAACAGGGCGAATTGAGCAATGGACAATTGCTTGATCTGGTGCCAAATTTCCGGCTCGATCCCGTGACAGCCGCATTATTTGGTGGCGAGCGCCTCACGTCCTATGCCATTCCATTCGCCGAAACCGACCGTAAGCTGCTAGCGATTGAGTATGCCGAGTTTGCAGAAGCCATTCGCAGCCAGCAACCACCCGAAGTCGATGTCGAACAGGGTGCCCGTTCGGTTGCTGTCGCCTATGCCTGGCTCGAATCAGGGCTACTTGGCCGCCCAGTAACAGTTGCAGATGTGCTGAATGAGCAGATCGGCGAGTATCAGTATTCGATTGATCTGGGGTTAGGGCTGATTGAGTAGAACCGAGGAGTCAGAATTCAGGAGTCAGGAGTCAGAAGAGAGCCATCAGCTTTCAGCTTTCAGCCGTCAGGAGTTCGGGTACACATCAGATTGAGCGCTTATTTGCTCGTAAAGCGCTGGGCTGTCTGGACTATGATAAGAATGATGATGTGATGGACTATGATGAGGTATCGGCACTATGATGGTATAGGTAATCATAGTGTTCATGCCATCAGAATAATCATAGCCAAGACAGGAACACCCAATGATCAAAGAGCAATATCTGCATTCCGAACTGACGGGTAAGATTATTGGGTGCGCTCTGGAAGTACATAAGGCGTTGGGCAATGGCTTTCAGGAGGTCATTTACCAGCGTGCACTAGAGATCGAAATGACGCAGCAGGGATTAGCCTTCAGCCGTGAACACGAAATGGATATTTTCTATAAGAGCATCAAAATCGGGAAACGCCGCGTAGATTTTTTTGTTGAGGAGAAAGTGATGGTTGAACTGAAAGCAGTCATCCAACTGGAGGATGTCCACCTAGCACAGGCGATCAACTATCTTGAAGCCTCTGGGATGAAAGTCGGTTTGCTGATCAACTTTGGAAGTCGCAGTATGCAATTCAAACGCGTGATGAAGCCACCAAGGCAAGTCTAATCTATGATGTGATGGACTATGATTAGTTTGCGCGTAATCATAGTATTCATTCAATCAGGTCAATCATAGTACTCGTTCCATCAGGTGCATCATAGTCCAGGATGGGAAACTCCTATGACCCAAATCCCCAACTCACGGCGCATCACTGCCTTCCTCAATATCGAACCAGGCGAGGAACGCTTGATCAGCCTGTTGGTTCTGTTGTATTTCATCCTGTCGCTTGGCGTCGTGTTTGTGCAATCCATGGCGTTTGGTGTCTTCATTGCCGAATATGGCGTGCAGGGCCTGCCCTATTCCTATATCAGCATCGCATTTCTGGCATCGTTGGTGGCAGTGCTGTATATTCGAATCGGTGGGCGAGTTTCTTTTGCCAGGCTGCTTTCGATCAACCTAATCTTTTTGGCAGTCACCACCCTGCTGATCTGGATTGTGTTAAATACCCCGCTGTATCATGCTGCCACATTCATTCTGCCGCTCTGGTTTCAAACCGCGATCAATCTTGTGAATATCGCCGTTTGGCCCCTTGGCGGTAGCCTCTTTGATCTGCGGCAGGGCAAGCGCCTGTTTCCATTATTGGGCGCTGGCAACTGGCTGGCAAATATCGTCGCTGGCCTGTTCGTCCCGACGCTGGTGAAAACTATTGGTACCACGAATCTGCTGTTGTTGGCGGTGCTCAGTTTTGGCCTCAGCCTGTTTGTGTTGCGGGCCATCTCGCGTTCCTACCTCCAGCCGAAACCGAATACGCCGGTGGCACAATCGGCGCGGCCTGCCAAAACGCCAACCGCAATGTTCAAAGATCGCTATGTTCGTTTGATTTTTGTCTATATTACCCTGTGGTGGGCCGCCTTCTATTTTGCCGATAATATCTTCTATGATCGTGCCTTCGCCCAATTTCCCGATGCCGCGCAACTCACCGCGTTTATTGGCCAACTCCTTTCGATCATTGGGGTCGTTGCCCTGCTCTCCTCAACCGTGATCACCGGTCGCGTTATCGCCCGCTTCGGGCTACGGGTTGGGTTGATCGCCATGCCCCTGGTGGTGACTGCGACCCTCGGAATTCTGGCGATCAGCGGCAGCCTGGGCGCTTCCCTGCTGATTGTGTTCGCACTTGGCGCATTTGCAAAATTGATCAATGTTGCCTTCGGTTTCTCACTCTCGCAATCTGCAAACGCCATCATCTATCAATCGCTGCCCGATAGCATACGCACTCGTATGCAGGCCACAGCCGAGGGTATCGTCCAACCGATTGCTATTGGCCTGGCCGGGTTAAGCCTGCTGGCGCTTACCGCCGGGCTGAAATTCAATTATATTGGCCTGGCCTATGTCGCCGTTGCTGTAGGCGCTGTATGGCTGATCGTCATCGTTCTCTTGAGCGGCAATTATGTCCAGGCACTAACGCGGGTGATCACCAGGCGAAGGTTGGGTGATGATGCAATGGTGCTGGCCGATCCCGCAAGCATAATGATCCTCCGCGATCGATTGCAGGATGCACATCCAGGTGTGGTGATCTATGCCCTGAACAAGCTGGAAACCCTTGATGGGCAGGCAGTCGTTGGCGAACTCCCCAAGCTCGTGCAACATCCAGCGCCCGATGTGCGCCGCGATGCGTTCAGCCGCATTGAAACCCTGAAACTGCGTTCTGCATTGAGCGATGTACAACAGCAACTATTGGTTGAACCAGATCCATCTGTAAAAGAAGCCGCCCTGCGCGCATTAGGCGCAATTACCGATAATCCAGCGCAGTTCGTGCATGCGCTCAGCGAAATGGATACCGCTACACAGCGTGGCGCATTGATCGGGTTGCTAAAATATGGCAACGAACCAATTGCGCAACAAAAGCTGGATGGCCTGCTGGCAGCAGCAAGTGCTGATCATATTCTTGCAATCGAAGTGCTTGGTGCAGTCAATCGGCGTGAATACCACCCACAGCTGATCAGCGCCTGTGATGCACCCGAAACCAGCCGTGCGGCAGGCATGGCATTGGCTGCTATTGGCGCGGATATACTGCCCGAGATTGAAACTGCGTTCGCCCAGCCAGATGCGCCGCGTGAACGATTATTGACACTA
>JBBQSD010000073.1:0-28797 GCA_038214135.1 Chloroflexales bacterium
GTCAATCAACAGATTCTCGGCTTGTGTTGGAAATGCAGCAGATACAGCAGCCTCTACCATAACATGGGCAGAATATTCAAAACTTCGAGTATAATCTCATTAGATATTGAATCTCTGAAACAAGATTGTGTGCGTTTGGTACGGCATGGGTGTGACAAATATGTGTCGCCCTTTGTCTTCACTATCGCAGGGCGTACGCAATCGAACGAATATTGGTTTTGGCTATCGGCTATCGGTCTATCGGCTATGCTCGTGGCACATGGAGGATGCGGTATGTCAATTGGTTTGAATGGCTTCTGGCTGCTATTGGTTGGGTTAATCATTGGATGGCTAATCGAATGGGTGATTGATTGGGTATACTGGCGCCGTAGAACGGTTCTTCGAGCAGAATATGATACACTTCAAGGTGGCGTTACCAAGCTGACATCCGAACGCGATACTGCAGTTGCGATGGTTGATCGGCGCACAAAAGAGGTTGCAGATCTGCTACAGCGCCTAAAGGTTGCTCAGGAAGCGGAACAGCAACAACAAATAGCAGTACATGCAGCCAAGGCAACGATTGAGCAATATCAGAGTGACCTTTCGGTGACAAAGCGGGTGGTTCAGCAACAACAGATCGATCTTACCGCTGCTCAGGAACAGATCAAGCGCAGTGAACACACGATTGGCACACTGAACAATACAATTGCGGCGCTTCAATCCAGTAATCAGCAGTATCAGGCCGATCTGGCACAATCACAGGGTATTATCGAGCAGCATGCCAATCTTGGCGCTCCAGTTGCATTGGATGTTCAGTATCAGCGCGAAATTGGGGGGTTGCAGGGCAAGCCAATCCGCGATCCACTGATTGATATCAATGGCATTGGGCCAGTGTACCAGGAGCGCCTGTATGCTGCGGAGATCTACACATTTGCCCAGATAGCAGAGCAGACGCCAGAACGATTACGGCAGATCGTCGAGGCCAAAGCCTGGCAGGATATTGAAGCAGATGCCTGGATCGCTGAAGCGCGTGAGTTTGCAAAGCAGGTCCAGGAAGGCACCTATGGAAAGGGGTTGCGCTGATGGCCAGCGAGCGCAACTCTCGAAGGTGGATCGGCTACGATTGGTTCAAGCTGATTGTTGGCATTATTCTGGTTGTGCTGATGTTCTGGATTGGTCGAGGGCAAGGTCAGGTTGTGACCAGTGCTGCATTGCCCACAGCGATGCTTCCAGCACCAACGACTATTCCTGCAGTGGCAGCATCCACGGCTGAACCAACGGCATCTGTTACGCCAACGGTTGAACCAACGCTAACAGTGGCGCCAACGACATCTGTTGCACCAACGGCTGCACCAACGGTCACGGTGGCACCGACGGTCACGATTGCACCAACACCGATCCCAACAGCAACAGTGAGCATCACCCCAACGCTGCCGGTTGCAGCGGGAGCACTCACAATCAGTGTGCCAAAAGAGGGTGAGCAGTTGCCTGTTGGCCCAATAACCATCAGCGGCACTGGTCCACCCGGTTCGCAGATTGAGATCCGCGATGGTGATCAGGTGGTTGGGACAACAACCGTGAAGGACGATGGAACCTGGAGTGTGACATACACCCCCAGTGTGCCAGGAACAGCGGCGCTGACAGTACGGCCAAAGGGCGGCGAAAGCGCCAACACGCCCATTCGGATCACCATTGGCGCTGGTGTTCAGGCCAATTGCGCGCAACTGGCCCTTGGCTGTGATGCATGGGTTACGCGTGCTGGTGGGTTGGCATTACGGATGCGCAGTGGCCCAGGCACCGATCAGGCTATCATCGTGCGGCTTCCGGTTGGTACACAAATCACGCTTGTGGAAGGACCAAGCTCGGCAAACGGATTGACATGGTGGCGAGTCCAGACCAAAGGTGGGAGCGAGGGTTGGGTCAATGGCGAGAATCTGGTGACACAACCAGATTAGGTGGAGCCATCATTGTGGCGGCCTCATTCCGCAACTGCCCAGCATAAGGTGCAAACATGGGTGCGCTCATATCCCTTCTCTGCTAGATGCTAGAGAGGGGATATGTCAAAGTATAGCATGGCACGATACTTGCTACGACAGGGGCGAGGTTCCATTCTAGAAAGGGTGCAAGCAACTATGCAGTTGCTGATCGAACCGGCGAGTAAGTTGGTGATGATTGGCGATTCGATCACCGATTGTCAGCGCGCTAGGCCAATCGGCGAAGGATTATTTGGGGCATTGGGGCAAGGCTATGTCAGCTTGGTGAATGGCCTGCTTCAGGCAAACTACCCACAAGCTGCGATCCGGGTCGTCAATATGGGAACCAGTGGCAACACGGTTCGGGATCTCGTTTCGCGCTGGCAGGCAGATGTTCTTGATCAGCGGCCCGATTGGCTCTCGATAATGATCGGTATCAATGATGTCTGGCGACAGTTCGATTCACCATTGCAGCCAGAATCGCATGTGCAGATTACGGAGTATGAGCAATCGCTGCAATTACTTATAGCCCAGACCCGCCCGTTGGTGAGGGGCCTCATTCTGATGACTCCCTACTTCATTGAGCCAAACCGATCTGACCCCATGCGAATGCAGATGGATGCCTATGGGCGCGTCGTTCAAACTCTGGCTGCCAAACACAATGCGATTATCGTCAATACACAAGCAGCATTCGATTCCGTACTGGAACACGTTCACCCAATGACACTCGCCTGGGATCGTGTGCATCCAACGCTAACAGGGCATATCATTCTGGCTCAGGCACTGCTTCAGTCAATCGGGTATTCCTCGGCAACCCAGGATGAGCTGCCTACTACCATAGGGATGGTTTCTCAGTAATTCATTATCTTTGATAGTGTATTCAAGTGATATAATTCACTATGTCATACAGTCAACCGAGCGAGTTGCGATTTGCACTTCAATTTCTATGTACCTAACATTCGCTGGTTGGCATCCAGGACTTTTGGCACACATCCGTGACTTATTGGTTATGTACTGTATGCTCGCCATATGATAGTATAAGTATATTAACCTTAACCTCAGCCATACTTAAGGAGAGAGCATCATGCGAAGCCCAAAGACCACCCGCCACAAGAATATCACCCGGATTGATCACCCAGCGAAACGAACCTTTGGCTATAATGTTCGGGTAGCCTGGAAGGGCCTGAAGTATGGCAAGTTCTTTAGTGATCGTGTCCATGGGGATCGGCTTGGAGCATTGGCTGCGGCGATTGAGTGGCGTGATTCCAAGGAGAAGGAAGTTGGCAAGCCACGCAGCGAACATCAAGTAGTGGGCTTTCATTCGCGTAATAATACAGGTGTGGTAGGCGTACGGCGGCGCACTCGCGGCGGTGTCGAGGTCTTCGAGGCCACATGGATGACACGCACGGATGATGGTAAGCGCAAGCGCCGGACAACCTGCTTCTCGATTGCTCGGCACGGCGAAAAGAAGGCATTCAAGCTAGCCTTGCGAGCACGTAAGAATGGCGAGCGTATGCGCTGGAGTACACCAAAGGTACGGCGCGAAGTTGCAGCAGAGCCGACATATCAGCCATGGATACCACAGGTATAGCCTGGGCGAATAAATACATCCATCCCAATTCAATAGCGCCTTTAATCTGATCTGCGAACGCTTCCATGGTGTGCAGCCGGTAGTTTGTTGCCTGCGTTTCGCGCTAAGTCTCCGCTTCTCAGCTTGCTATGACCTGATCATCTCCTACTATGGCAGTGTCGGTCGTGTTTTCGTGTGCAACTGTGAGTAGTACACGGAATGCAGCCCGTTGTTCAGCGGTTCCCACAATGGCGATACTCTGCCCAGCCTGCAGGATCTCATCTGGCCCTGGGTTGCTCACCGCAACACCATCACGCAGCAGCGCAACAATTGAGGCACCAGCACGCACACGAATTCCACTCTGATCAAGGCGCTGCCCAACGATTGGCGCATCGGGTGGTAGGGTCAGCCATTCGATCTCAAGCGATTGCCGAATCCGGCGCAGTTGCCCAAGAAGCTGTGAATCGGTATGCAGCGTTTGGAATGGTTGATAGCGTTCCGTGCGGACTTGATCACTCAATCGTTCTATCTCGGCGGCAGGAATATCGAAATGCAACAACGTCTGTCGAACAAGCTCTAACCCTGCTTCAAACTCTGGTTGCACGATTTCGTGAATGCCATAGCGCCGTAGATCTTCGATCTGGCTTAGCCGCGCCGCCCGCGCCACAATATGCAGTTCTGGTTCGAGCTGCCGAACCTGGCGAACGACCTGCTCAACATCGAGCGCAGCAGAAACGACGACAAGCACAAGCCGTGCGCCATGAATGCCAGCTGCTTCCAACACAATCGGGCTACTCGCATTCCCATAGATAACCGGCAACCCACTGATCTTGGCCTGCTCCACAACCCGCTGGTCCTGCTCAATCACAACAAAGGGCATATTCAGTTGGTGCAGCACCTCGGCGGTGTAGCGCCCGACACGCCCATACCCAACGATAATGGTATGATCGCGTAGCCCTTCATCGGGAACATGAAATGCCTCTAGTGCTGGTTGCCCACGCCAGCGCTGATACCATTGTGCAAGCGGCTCAAGCGCTCGCGTCGCAAATGGCGTCAGCATCATCGTTATCACCGCAGTTGCCAGAATAAGATTGAATGTTTCGGTGCGAATGGCCCCTTCTGCCAGGCCGACTCTGCCAAGCACGAAGGCAAATTCACCAATTTGAAACAGCCCAAGCCCAACTGCCAACGGTATCTGGCCCTGGTAGCCAAAGGCGCGGGTGATGATGGTAAACAGCGCAGCTTTGCCAAGAGCGACGATCAGAACGACGAGCAGGATCATGCCAATATTGGCAATCAGGAAGGCGGGATCGAGCAGCATGCCAACCGAGACAAAGAACAGTAGGCCAAACACATCGCGCAGCGGCAGGATATCGCTGAGCGCCTGGTGGCTATAATCGGATTCACTGAGAACCATGCCGGCAACAAAGGCACCGAATGCAAACGACAATCCGAACAGGTAGGTTGCATAGCCGATTCCCAGCCCAATCGCCATAATCGCAACCAGAAACAACTCACGCGAATTCCAGGCTGCAACCCGTTTCAGAATGAATGGAATGATCCGTGTGCCACCATAGATCATCACCAGCAGAAACAGCGCCGCACGCAAAATGGCCAGGCCAAGGATTGGCAATCCCTGTTGCAGATCCTGGAGTTCGGGAAGAATGATCAACATGGGCACGACCGCCAGATCCTGGACGATCAGCATCCCAATCATAATCCGGGCAGCGAGTGTTCCAAGCGTGCCCTGCGCCATCAAGGTTTTGAGGATGACCATCGTGCTGGAAAGGGCGATTAACGCACCAAACCAGATTGATTCATAGATTGGCCAACCAAATAACTGGCCGATGCCATAGCCCAGGCCAATCGTCACCATGAGCTGGATCGGAGTGCCGAAGAAGGCAATCGAACGCACACGCTGGAGCTTGGCGAAGTTAAATTCGAGGCCAAGGGTAAACAGGAGTAGGGCGACGCCAATCTCGGCCAGCAGCTCGATTTCGTGGATTTCGGTGACGGTAATGCCACCTGTGTATGGCCCAACCAGCACACCGGCAATGATATAGCCAAGTAGCAGTGGTTGGCCCATTCGCTGCGCGATATAGCCGCCAATAAGTGCGGCAACCAGGATGATCGCAATATCTGCAGCAATACCCATGGAAACACCTCCAATATGGGTACGTCGGTGCTACGGCGGTCCACGGCGGAGAGGATACTACAGCAATGTGGGGTGCAGAGAATTATGTTCCGCCATGCGAATGAGCTTCCACGGCACGTGCGAGAATCCGCGAAGTTTCAACCAATAGATCTTCATTCAATACCTCGGATTTGCCGAGATAGGCTTTATAGATTTTACTGTTGGCATGACGGTATGCAACCCAGTAGTGCTGGCCGCGCTGCTTGCGTTCCTTGCGTGCGGTAAAATCCCCAGCCAGGTGTGAATAATGGAATGAACAATGTGTCGCTTCGGCAAGCCAGCTATACCACATGGGAGAGCCAACCTCGCCAACCTCGATAGTACCGATTTCTTGTGGTATCCGCAGAATTCCCCCCGATACCATCGGCGTTTTCCATGACATATTCGATCTCATTGACGAAAGTTACCTAATACGAGTATAGCAGATGTTGGGTAACTTTGCAAGAATCTCATGCCGATCACGATTGCGTAGAGGACGGGAGCGTGATTCATCTGCAGATTGCGCAGATTGCGCAGATTGCGCTGATCAGTGGTTGTGCCCATGTCGCACCCTGATGATCACCAGCTATGCTATACTTCGGCTCTGAAAAGCCTACCGTCATTACGGAGACAATGATCGATGAAACTGTTTCTGTATTCTTCCTATCTGCTTGCGCCTGAGCATCGTGATGCCATGAGCCGCTTGGTTGGTAAAGCGCCACAGGACATCACGTATGCCGCGATCCAGCATGCAACCGATGTTGAGCCAGATTCCAGTTCGTGGGTGCTTGCTAGCAGCGCTTCGGTATGCATTCGTAGAGAGCAAATAGAGGTTATTGATCTGCAGCAGTGGCGCGATGATCGGGATGGCCTGCGTGAGAAACTGGCGAGTAAGGATGTGATCTGGGTGTGTGGTGGCAATGGCTTCTATCTACGCTGGATACTGCGGGTAACTGGTGCAGATGAGATTATTCGTGAACTCGTTCGCGCTGGAACCGTCTATGCTGGATGGAGCGCTGGCGCGATCATGGCTGGCCCAACATTACAATACTTCGATGCAGTCGAGGATCTGACTGTGGTTCCAGAAGTGTACGATGATGGCCTGAATTTGACCAATACTGTTGTGCTTCCGCATATGGATCTCGCGGATTTTGCCGAAGCAATGCTGCAGATCAACAATCAGCTTCGGCAGGCTGGGTTTGCAACTGCCCCGCTTACCGAAGCCCAGGCACTGATGATTGATGGCGAGAAACAAGAGCTGTTATAGCGGAGCAGGCGTGCTATATCGCGTCCCGGTAAGCAGCCTATTTGTTATGTTGGATGGCAATTCGGATGCTCTCGATCAGGTTACCACGTTGCAGCAGACCGGCTGGATCGGTGCGATTTTGTGAATCAGGTGGGTGCGTACCAGTGGAGCGCTTCATTATCCTCTACTCCCGCTGGCAGCTGAACGCTACCGGTTCGGCGGCGCGTTCCAATTAGGAGAAGCGAAAAATGGATACCCACAACCCATTCCAAGCATTGCTCCAACATGTATTTCGATTACCGGCAATGCCCCTTGATGCCACGGAACGGCATCCGCCCGTGTGGGCCGCAGTTCTCGGCGGGGCCGGCCTCGGCCTTGTGTGGGGCATCGCCGCACGGCTCTGGATGCGGCTGATTACTACAACACCCGAGTTCTCCATCCCTGGCACGGCGGGCATCCTCATCATCACGACCGTCTTTGGCGTATGTGTAGGTTTGGCGTTCGTCGCACGACGGCGCGGATGGCGCGGGTGGGGGCACTATGTGCCGCGATGCCTCGCGGTGATTTTCTTCATCCCCTTTGGCATTGCGGGCGGCCTGCCGCTTATGCTAACCGTCCTCGTGGCGACACTCGGCATCACCCAGCGGGCGGTGATTGGCCTTTGGGTATTAGCCGGGTTAGTGCTGCTCGTGGCCATGGGCACGGATATTGTTATCCCAACGATTGTTACGGTCAGTGCGCCTGCCGGAGCCATTGCTTTGACTGTGTGGAAATGGTCTATCTGGCGCTGGCAGGGTGCCCCTTGGTTGTTTACGATAGACATTTGGCTCGAACGAATTGGGCGTGCGATTATGCTGCTCCTCGCCACCTTCGGCTTGTGGACCGTCGCATCGGGAATTATGACCAATAAACCCGTGTTACTTGGCCTGGTGGCCATCTTCTTCTACCTTCTTCTGCTTTATCCATTGTTTCTGGCGTTACGCGTGGGGCTTAACCCAAAGGCATCCGTTGCGCCCGTGAGGCAACCCAATTAGAGAACGCTCAAGCGGCACACGAAATCCAGGACCATTCTGGGGCGGCGTGAGTGGTTGGTTGGTATAGCGCAAATCACCAGCCGCCCAACCAGCGCATGCAAGCAATTTGATCCGCTGCATCGCTGTTGGGAATCACGGTGCCATTGACACGATGCCTGTAATCACGCACACTCTAGACTGACTAGACAGGAGGTGAACAATGACACGCGTCTGGCAGCTGCAAGAAGCAAAAAATAAATTCAGTGAGGTGGTTGAGGAAGCCCTTCACCATGGGCCGCAAGTGATTACGAAACGTGGTGTCGAAGCCGTGATTGTGCTCTCCTATGCCGAGTATCGGAAAATGATGCTTCAAAACAAACCACTCTCGCAATTCTTTCAGGAGTCCCCACTTGCCCACGAGCCGCTTGATTTGAGCCGCGATATGAGTGGTGTCCGTGCGGACGTTGAGCTATGACCTACCTTTTGGATACCAACGTGATTTCCGAATTGCTCGCACCCCACCCAAATACGCTAGCCTACGCCCAGAGATGGGCATATTTGAGGCCGCTGCCGGTATTGAGCAGAACCACCTGTTGATCTGGTGCAATCCAGCCCGACTCAAGTAGTTTTACCTGGGCTGCCAGGCAGGCCCCACCCTCTGGTGCGGCGAAGATTCCGGTTGTGGCTCCCAACATATTCGTGTATGTCAGCATCTCCTGATCGCTTACGGTGAGTGCGGTTCCATTGCTGGCCCGCAGTGCCCGTATGATCAGGAAATCCCCGATTGCGATTGGTACCCGTAGGCCATCGGCGATTGTTTTGGCACCCTGCCAGAGTGGCGCATGTTCCTGGCCGTTTGCATATGCCTGGACGATAGGCGCGCAGCCAGCGGCCTGAACGCACACAAGCCGCGGGCGTTTTGGCCCGATCAACCCCATCGTTTCTAGCTCATCGAATGCCTTCCACATGCCGATCAGCCCTGTGCCACCGCCTGTTGGATAGATCAGCACATCGGGCAAACGCCAATCGAGCTGTTCGGCCAGTTCATAGCCCATGGTCTTTTTGCCCTCGATCCGGTATGGCTCGCGCAGGGTGCTGACATCAAACCAGCCATGCAATGCCGCGCCCTCGCGCACCCGAACGCCACAATCGTTGATCAGGCCATTGACCAACGTAACCTGTGCGCCAAGGGCTGCACATTCAGCCCGAAACGCAAGAGGAACATCCGCTGGCATAAACACATGGGCGGGTAGGCCAGCCGCTGCCGCATAGGCGCTCATGGCACCAGCAGCATTTCCAGCACTGGGGATGGCAATCGCAGTTGCGCCCAGTTCACGCGCCCGGCTGATTGCAGCAGCCTGGCCACGGGCCTTGAAACTACCGGTCGGGTTGAGCGATTCATCCTTGATATAGGTGGCAGCGCACCCGATCCGCTGGCCAAGCCGCGTCGCAGCGATCAGCGGCGTCCAGCCCTCACCGAGATTGATGATTGATGCAGGATCGCGTACCGGCAGCAGCTCCTGGTAGCGCCACATATTCGGTTGCCGCATACGCAGCGCTTCACGGGTGAGGGTGCGTGCGGCGCGTGCGAGATCATAGCGAACCAGTAATGGCTTGCCGCACATTGGGCACAGATTGATCAGTTGTTCGGCGGAATAATGGGTGCCGCACATGCCACATTCGAGATCGATCATGGCCGAACTAATTGATTCTGTTGAACTGGTTGAGATTGCCATACCAGTGCGCTCCAGGTTCTGGATTGTTCAGGGGATCGGGTGAATATTGGGCACCACCTCATCGGCCAATCGGGCGACAATTCCGGCTGGGTAGGGGTAGCGCAGATTGAGGATGATATGGGTTGCGCTGGCATCCACAAAGCGCTGCACGGTTTGGATCGTTTCGCCAAGGTTATCGTAGTTCACCGGGATCTGAATGGAATGCTGGATCGTCGCTGGATCGCGGCCAATTGCGGCGCAATGCTCATTCAGAACACTGATTTTGTGCGTAAAATCCTCGACACTGCCACCAGCAAAGTTCCAGATACTAGCATACTGGGCGACAACCCGCAGCGTCTTGCGCTCGCCACTGCCGCCAATCACGAAGGGCGGGTATGGTTTCTGCACTGGTTTTGGTTCGAGGCGTGCCTCCTGGAGTTGGTAGAACTTGCCATCGAAATCGACAGTTGCCTGGGTGTACAGGCGCTTGATGATCTCGCAGGCCTCACCGAAGCGCAGAATACGTTCGCCTGGTGCATAGAGTGGCAATCCCATGCTGCGATGTTCATATTCATTCCAACCAGCGCCAATGCCCATATCTAGCCGCCCATTCGATACAATATCAACCGTTGCTGCAATATGCGCCAGAACCGCCGGATGGCGATAGGTATTGCCCGTTACCATCAGGCCAATGCGGATTCGCTTCGTTTGGGCTGCCAGTGCCGCAAGCAGCGTCCAGCCCTCAAAACAAGGGCCTTCCACGCTGCCCATGATCGGGTTAAAATGATCAAACAGCCAGGCGTGTTCGAAGATCGGCAGCGCATCGGCATCCTGCCATACCTCCAGCATTGCAGGATAGGTCGTATGCTGGGGTGCCGTCTTGATTCCAAAGTTTAACGGTGCCATATGTTCCTCCACATGAATATTGCTCAACGGCCTATCATACGCCGCAGCCAGCGCACGAATGAATGCAATAGGCTAGATCGAGGAAGTGGCTCAGGCGAATCAGGCGAATCAGATGCAAGCAGATATGTGGTTTCATAATCCAAACGGCGCTGAAGCGTCGTCGGTGGCCCGAAGTGCTTTGGTTTGCACTGGTCGTTGGCGAGTTCGAATGCACGGTAATCCATGAATGAAGTATAGCGTATTCGGTGTGCTGCGACAAATGATCGAGGGGTTAGGGGTTCTTGTTGCTTCTCTTATCCGCAGATTAGCGCAAATTTCCGCAGATTTCCGATTCTGATGTATCCGCCGTTCTTGATTAAAGAATGCTGGTGGCCTCCAAATGCCCGTTGATCATGCCTCGGCTGCGATCAATCGGTGATTGTGGCTGCTTGTGCGCTTGTTCCAGACGCGAGGCATCGCGTCTCTCCTGGTTCTTGGTTCTTGGTTGGGCATTCTGAATACTATCAGATGCTGCCTGCGATGGATAGCAGATACCGCTCGCTCGTGGTACGATCCATGCTATAACACAAATAGAGTATGCCGATGTGCGGAGGTATGGTGTGTCGACGGTGGATGAACTGGAACCATATGCGACTGATCGTGAGTCGATCGAGCGCGATTCTGATATTACCTTTTTTGTTGCTGGCGGGCCTGGTGGCCAGCACCGTAATAAAGTCGCAACTGGCGTACGGCTCACGCACCGCCCAAGTGGCTTGGTCGTCACCGCAACCGAGCGGCGCTCGCAATCGGCCAATCGTGAGGCCGCTCTGGAACGGCTTGCTGCACGGCTGGAAGCGGCCAATTATGTGCCAACCCCGCGTATTGCCACACGCCCGGCACGAGCCGCAAAGGCCAAGCGCCGCACCGAGAAACGGCTGCGAGCGCAGACAAAGCAATCTCGCCGGCCTGTTCGCGATGAGTAGATCTTGCCCCAAAGATTATCCGCAGGGGCGCGATATATCGCGCCCGTACCTTTATGAAGCAAAGAGGTTTGCGATATATAGCACTCCTATTTGAGTTGTAACGGCGCGTAGCGCAAAGCGGGGTTTGGGGCCGGGTACCCTCTGGGTGTCCCGAAAGAAATCCCCCCGCCCCCTTTTTTACAAATCCGGTAGGATTGCTATATCCGCAGATTGGCGCAGATTTCCGCAGATTATTGGCAGTTTTGTTGCTTTGTTGACTTGTTCGTTTGTTCCCTCATAGTATCCGCAGATAACGCAGATTATTGATATGGCTATGGCAACCAAGCCGTTGCAACGATGAATTGAGCAGGTGATTCCTGGCGTTCCAGTAATATTGGCATATGCTCAACAATCGTATGCGGGTGAACGATATACGCATCATCGGGGTTGAGTATTACTGTTGGATTGCCAGCAACACGCAGCATTATTGTTCCAGCGATAACATATATGATCTGTAATACAGTTCGGTTGGCTTCGGTATTTTTATGAATTTCTGATGCAGTTAAAGCCGGTAATAAGAGCTGTTGCTCATCGAATTGAACGATAGCTGCTGCAACAATTACATTTGCGTGAAAGATGAAGTTCAGTGCAACAATTGGCCCATCTACTAATTCTGCGCAAACAGGGCGAGCGCCATCAAAACAATAGGTTTCGTATGTATTGAGTTTAATAACATCCTCCGGCGCTTGAAAGTGGAGCCGGATTCCATTGCCCTGTATGGGAATGTGAATCCGTGTTCGTTCTGGAAAGAAACTATAGGCAGCATCTCGCTGAATGATAGCGGTTCCTAGCCAGAATTGTGCGCTTGCAATGGTTTGTGGTGGATCGGGAGGGAATACATAGATCTGCTGGGTTGTCCCGCCAGCCCAGGTTCCTGGTATTTGCTGTGCCCGATCAATCCGTGTTCCGTGTACTATTGGCTGTTTCATATGGTCTATTATAATCTACTACAGCATTCTGCAATGGGTTGCTATAGTTGCTATCCTCATATGATATGCAGAAAACGAACCTTAACCCGGCTGCAGAAGAACAGATTCTCAAGAAATTTGTTGCCGATAGGGTCGATTTGATTTTTGTATTTCCCACCGAGGTTTCCAGCGCAGCAAAGCAAGCCAGCTTGAGGCATTGCGCCCGGCGCTGCTGCTGCTGGTGTCACACTGATGGAAGCGCCATTTGCCAGTACGGCAGAATTGCAGGCCTGGGCTTGAACCTGCCTGGATTGCATACCTATAACAACCTCCAGAGTGCGCTCAGCCGCATGACTACGGTTCAGGGCGCTTCTCGCGCAACATGAACAATGCCATTGGTAGCGATGAGAGCAGCACAATCAGGAGCGCAGGCGCAGCGGCCCGTGCGAAAAAAGCCTCCGACACCGCTGACCAGACCTCAGTAGCCAGGGTTTTGAAGCCAATGGGTGCCAGCAGCAGCGTTACAGGAAGCTCTTTCATGACGGTCAGAAACACGAGGCTGGCACCAGCAATTGTTCCAGGCCGAATGAGCGGTGCGATCACCCGCAGTAGCACCTGAACTGATCCCTGGCCCAGGCTTCGAGCTGCCTCCTCCATGCTGGGGTGGATCTGGAGCAATGCACTGCGGAGCGCACCGATTGCCTGTGGTAGAAACAACACGCCATAGGCCAGCACGAGCATAGCAAAAGTCTGATACAGTGGCCGGGCATAGCTGATCCCGAAGAAGACCAGCGCCAGTGCAACCGCGATACCGGGCAGGGCAAAGGCCGAGTAGGTCAATCGCTCAAGCAATTTCGTCAGCGGCCCCGGCCGGCGCACGATCAGAATAGCGACTGGCAGAGCCGCAAGTACTGTCGCTGCCGCCGCGACTCCGGCTGCCACTAGGGCGTTCATGGTTGGCATTGCAAGGGCAGCGAGCGCTTCACCAGCATACAACCCACGCAATAACCAATACACCAACATGCCGGCAGGCAGCACCAGACTGAGCCCAAGGATAGCGCTACAAAAGGCCAGAGCTGGCCAGCGCCAGATGCCAAGTGGTATCACGAGTGGTGGGCGTACCGAATTAGGGCTACCCTGATTGGAGCGTGCCCGCCCGCGGGTACGCTCCTCCAGAAACACGATCAGCATCGTCAGGCCGATCAGCAAACACGCATAGAGCGCTGCCTGTGCGCGATCAAATGATTGATATTGCACATAGATCACGCGGGTGAAGGTATCGTAGCGCATCAACGCAACCGCGCCGAAATCACGCAGACAATATAGTGCGACCAGAAGGCCACCGGCACCAAGGGCTGGCCGTAGGAGCGGCAGGGTGATCCATCGGAAGGTTCCCCAGGAGCTGTAGCCCAGACTACGCCCGGCCTCTTCCAGGGCTGGATCCATGCGCTGGAGTGCAGCACGCACACTCAGTAGAATATATGGGTAACTCAGCATGGTCAGTGTGAACAGCGCACCAGGAAAGCCATAGATTGTTGGCAGGCGCGTAATCGCAAATGGCTGTTCCAGGATCTGTTGTACCAGCCCATGCGGGCCGAGTGCGGAGGCGTACAGATAGGCACCAACATAACTAGGGATCACCAGCGGTAGTGGCGTAAGTACTGCCCACATCCGACGCAGCGGCAGGTCGGTACGGGTCGTCAGCCAGGCAATCGGTAGCGCAATCAGCGTCGAGGCCACCGTGACGGTGCAGGCCAACCATGCCGTACGAGCGATCGTTGCCCACGTAGCCGGACGCAACAGGGTGTCGATGGCGCTATCGCTGGCTGTTAATGCACGCAGAAGTAGGTACACAATTGGCAAGAGCAGGGCAGCAGCAACCAGGGCAGCAGCGATGTAGAGTATCAGTGTGCCAAGCGAGAAGCGCCGAGGCAGGCCCGGAATTCGTCGCCCTAACATCATCGACATCATACTACTACGGGTCATATTGGATCGATCCAGCTGATTGCAGAAGCCCGCCGAGCCTGTTGTATGGATTTCACGGCAGAACACCAACTTTTTGCATCAGCTGAACTGTTCCCTTGAGATCATCAAGCGCGGCCATGTCGATGCGTATGGCTGTGGCCTCTAGATCGCTAAGCGGCGGCAGACCATTCGGCGTCATAACGCCATCAACCAATGGGTACTCGTAAGTCTGGCTTGCGAAGTATTGTTGTGCCACAGAGGAGAGCATAAACTGCAGGAAGTGCAACGCATTGGCCTCATTCGGCCCACTCGCCAACCGACCAGCCCCGGCGATCATAATCAGCGAACCGGGTCCACCGCCGGCAAGAAAATGATTGCGAACCTTAAAGCTTTGGCCCTGTTCACGCAGGAAGCGATAGAGATAGTAATGATTCGTAAAGCCAACATCAATCTCACCCGTTCCAAGTGCCTCGATAATTGGTGCGTTGCCCTCGAAGACCACTGGTTGGTTGGCTTGAATACCCTCCAGCCATGCCTGCGTCCGTTCCTCACCCCACTCGGCACGCATGGCTGTCACCATCGCCTTCAATGAACCATTCGTCGGTGCCCAGCCGATCCGCCCGGCCCACTTGGGATCGGTGAAGTCGAAAATATCGGCAGGTAGCTGCGCTGGCTCCACTGTATCTGTATTATACGCGACAACCCGCGCACGGCCTGAGATGCCAATCCATTGGCTGGCAGGCGAACGAAAGCGCTCTGGCACCTGGTTGAGCAGATCAGCGGGCAGCGCTGTGAACAGCCCGGCTTTGGCTACCGCACCGAGCCCACCTGGATCCTGAGCGAAGAAGATATCGGCTGGCGAGCTGGCACCTTCTTCCAGTAACGTTGCCGCGATCTCGGATGTTGAACCATATCGTACTTGTACATCGATACCAGTGGCAGCAGCAAACTGCTTAATGATCGGGCCAACCAATGCCTCGCTACGACCAGAGTAGACAACCAGCGTGCCAGGATTTTGTGGTACCTCAACTGTTGCTGCCACAACCTGTGGTGCGACCGTAACCTGAACCTGTACAGTCTCTCGAATAATCTGCGGTTCGGATGCTGGCGGCGCAGCCGTTGAGCAACCAGCCAGTATCAGCACCAGCAATGCCATCAGTGATAGGCGTACATCAAACCGTCGCGAAGTAGGCATCAGAGAAACTCCTTATCGATCAGAATCTCCATAGATTATGAACATGGCGGCTTGCTAGAGCTGAATGCCTACCTTCTGGAAATGAGATTAAAAAGTATAGGCTAACAAGCGCGGTTAGCATATACTAACATGAATAGTTTGTCAACAATAAAGCTGTGGGCTGTGGAAGGGGGGCGTACCGTTACAGGAGAGACAGAAATCTATACTATCGCTGCGGGAGATATGTGATTTGTGGTGTAGGTAATCGTCAGGCGGATGCCCATGCCTGCAATTCGAGGATATTACCCTCTGGATCGGCCACATAACACCATGTGACCTGTGCGCCCACGGCGTTCGTGAGGGTTACAACCTCACCAATCGAGCTACCACCATTCGCAAGCACTTCCTGGCGTGCTGAAGCGACATCATCGACTTCAAAGGCAAGGTGCCCAAAGCCAGGGCGATTGACTGCTGGTGGCGTTGTTGGCAGCAGCTCGTTATAGTTATAGATCTCGATAGTTGGGCCATGCTCGCCATAGCCAGGCAACCGAAAATGCGCACCACGCAGGCGAGCCTGGTGTAAACCCGTCCCGCGATCAAGCGCATCGCCGCTATAATCGCGTTCGGGTGGAACCGGAGTACACCCAAAAACAGTGCAATAGAAATTGGCCAGGGCCTGCCAATCACGGGCGATCACATTGGTATGAACATATTTAGCGCGCATTGGTAGATCTCCTATCGAGGGCCATAGCGGCGCACAATTGGGCCAGTTATTGTTGGCGGTGGTGGTATCCAAGGCAACCCAAGAAAGGAGAGATTGGTGGGCCGCGATCCGGCTGCAATCAATCGTTCTGGTGTGAACAGGCGTTCGAGGGTGCGCTGATCGTGAACAAGCGCCATTGCAGCATACCAACTGAGGCCACCGCGCTGCTCAAAATGCCAGTATTCGAGCGCAAGTAAATTCTCACGCCAATTGAATGTCTCGCGTTCCTGAGCTGCAATGCGCCGCCATCCATGTTTCGCAGCAAGCGCAGTAAAATCAACATAATAGCCATTCGGCGGCGGGAAGAGTGTTCGCGATGATGGATTAAACACCGGGGCTATGAGTGGTGTGCCCTGCGTTCCATCCTGCTGCGTTGCCCGCAGATACAGCCGCCAGAACAGCCGCCCACCAATCAGTTCCGGCGAAATATACAGAACCGTGCGCCCACCAGCCGAATAGTTGAATAGGGTGTCGAAGGCCCGTCCAGCTTTATGCCAGCTTGTATATGATGCTGTGCTGATCTGAAAATCAACAGGGCGGGCTGCCTCGCTCAGATGCGACAGAAAATCGTGCCCGCTTGCCTCACGAACTGCCCCGCGTAGTGCCACAAATGATGGGTACACCGCGGTTGCTAGGGCGTTACGTCCACCCGATTGAATACCAGCCAGGTTTGTAAATCCAGGCTTCATCAGCGCCGCGTTGGCTGGTGTTGCTGGTTGGTTGATCAACCGCCCACGCGAAGAACGGTCGCTTGGCACATTTGGCGGCGAGATATGCGCATGCCAGGATGGATCAGTATAGACATGCGCGCTGCCAACGACAAAGGTTATTCCAGCAACCCCCGGTGTCGCCAGCAGAATGCCCTGATTGTTGCTGAATCGCCCTGTACTCAGCCAAGAACCAGCCGCCAACAACCCGCCGCTTGGTGTCCAGGCTGGTTTCTTGAGCGAACGGCTACGTGGCCCGGTTGGCATCAACACACCAGTTGCAAGATCGGCAACCAGCAGGCCATAGACATCATCGCGATCCGAGATAAAGGCTATTTTTTGGCCATCAGGCGACCAACTCGGGTCATAATCGGGTGCGGGATCGCGGCTCAGATTGATCGCTGGTGGTAGTTCTGCGGTCTCGGCTACCAGATCCAGCAGATAGATCTCCTGCTGCTCATCGCGCCAGGATGTGAACGCAATCGTTGAGCCATCGGGCGACCAATCGGGGCCATAATCGGCAGCCGCATCATCGGTTAGTTGCTCGATCAATTGGTCGGCAAGTGTCAGCACAAACACATCCAGGTTGCCATTCCGGCTACTTGTAAACGCAATCTGGGTGCCATCCGGCGACCACGCCGGATCGCTGTCGTATGCTGGGTCGTTCGTCAGGCGGCGCAGATTGCTGCCATCGGCGCGCATGAGATATAGATCCCAATTTTGCATGCGCTGGCTGGCAAAGGCGATCTGGGTGCCATCCGGCGACCACGCTGGGGCAATATCGGGTGCCGGATCAGAGGTGAGATTAACGACCGTTTCTCCAGCGATATCGGAGCTAAAGATATCACTGTTTTCGTCTGCGGTTCGTGTCGAGGCAAACACGATCCGATCTGCTGAAATTGCAAAAGTTGGCAACGCAAACGCGGCCGTTGGTACAGCGTTACCAATCAGAAACACAATAGGGAGAAGATACCGTAGATAGTGCATAGAAGAATTGTAACATCTCATTCTGCATATGCGGATGAGACGCAAATGAAAGTAGAGACGCCATGCATGGCGTCTGTACGGGGCGCCCAGGCGCGTTCGGTGTTAATCTTTGGCGGTAGGTGGGCGTGGCTCGATAAACACGCCGCGCTGCTCGGCTGGCAACCGAATAGCCTGCTCAAGTGCTTCGCCACGGATCGGTGCAAGTTCGAGCCGCTGGCTTGGTGGAATCGGCCACAGTGGTGAGTTCATCAGATCGGGGAAGAAATCGGCGCGCATTGCGATCAACAGTGTGCATTGTTCCACGCTACGCAGAACCTGAAGCGCCGCAATATAGCGCCGCTGGGCTGCCCGATCCAGGTGCCGTGCTGAAAGGAGTTGCTGGAGAGCAGTGCTGGCAGCAGGCCTGCCATGATCAGCGATGATTTGCCGCTTCCAGATGGGCCGACAACCAGCAACATACGCTGGGAGCGCAGATGATCTACCATCGCCAATACTTCGCTGGCACGCCCATAGAAATGGTTAGCATCACGCGCGCTGAAGGCAACTAGCCCTGGGTAGGGGCAATCAAGCGGCAACGAATCTGGCGGGTTCGGGCGGCCAGTTCGGCGCATAACCGCGCCAGAGCCGTGGGCCAACGCTCGGGATTAGCTGCGTTAAGCTGCGTTAGCACAGCCAGGCGCGGCGGCAGCTTGATCGATTCGTCAAGAACCAGCGGAATCACCGGCCATGCATGTGTTTCCAGCCCATAGGTGATCGCCAGCAATTCAATAAAACGGCTGATATCATCCACCAGATACCGTTGCGAGATAACCAACAATGTGCGCCGGCTTTCACGCACCGCCCGTTCGAATTCGAGCACACGCGGTACGCCCAACGCAAAGGCAGCCCTCCATGTGGCAGGAAATACCGGCCTGGCGCAGACCATCAAGCAGATATCCATCGACCCATGCCTGTGCGTCATCGGCATATGAGATGAAGATGTCGCTGGTTGCGACGGCGGTCATGATCACTCCTGAGCGAATGCATTAGCCCTGTACAATACAATCAATATGCGTATTCGTGACCGTAAATGTGCCCTTTTGTATCTGAAGAACCTGATCGCGCTGGTATTCTGAACCCTCTGGCAATGTTGGTGGCAGCGTATCTGTGGGATCGGCCACAATTACCCGCCCGCCTGTGTATGTCAGCAATTCCTTTAGTAGCGGCGGATGCGGCCACTTCTTGGTATCCCAGACAGTTGTGGCGAGCTGCATGTCGAGCGGAATCATCGCAACCAACTCACCCTTGGACATACGTCGCAGTCCGTTATCTTTCAGGGTGGCGTTTTCGCTGCCATGGTGGCCAACTTTATAGAAGACGGTACGCCGTAGCAGATCATTGCTCCAGGAAAGATCGGCACTCTGGCGGGGAGAACCCTCTGGCCAGGGCAGATTTTGCCAGGAGAGCCAATTCCCTACCTGTGCATCGCCAGTAAAGAGCAGTACTTTTTCGGATGACACAAGCTCGATTGCCAATACCAGGCTGGTATTATTTGTGTCGGCGGCGAGATTCAGTGCCAGGCCTATGCTTGAGCGCAACCAGTCGGTCTCGATTTCGCGCCAGTGCTGTTCGTTATGATAGTACGTCCGTTCATAAAAGTTGAGTTCACGAACTTGTGCTGGCAAAAGGCGCAGCTCAGATGGGAAGGGCATGAACCGCTCGATTTCGTTCTCGTCGCTCATTCCCAGGCTCGGTGCCGCAAACAGCCCCTGTGCTATAGCAGATTGGAAACCCACCTCGAAGATCGTGCCGCTTTTGCTATCCTTGCCTTCTTTGAAGATCAGCCCATCCTGGGGCGGGCCAAGCACATGGAAGCGTACCCCAGGCAACGCATTATGGGTAATGGTCGTTCCGGGTCGATGGTAGGAAGCAGATTTCGTGATCTTTTTGATGATATTGATCGCATCACCAGCTGGTGTTGTCTCGATGGCCGCTAGTGGTTGTTCGAGCATTGTGCCGAACGAACTGAGCAGTGCATTCACCGTTCCCAACTCCTGCTCGGTCATGATCTGCCTGCGCTGTTCAGGGGTCAGTTTTTTTAGGAAATCGGTGAGATTGCGGACACCACGAACACGCTCCTCGTGCAGTGCGCGTGATAGTGGGATGCCTGGATCCTCGGTCCAGGATAACCACAGTTCTTCGATGATGAAGCTTGACCACAACTGCTGTGCCTGCTGAAAACCAGATGTATGATCCCAGTGTTCGTGGGTGATGACGACAACATCGAGATGCCCATTGGTCTCTGCGTGGATGGCTTGAACAACTGCCTGCATTTTTTCTTCGGAATCTCTTGTGATTTTATAGATCCCGCAATCGAACAGCATATGGAATAGCTGTTGGTTGCCCTGGTTGCCATGATCGTTCTTGAACGTCACGAGAATGCAATCGCCAAGGCCATGGCGATACATCCGCACACGCACGCTGATTTGTTCGGGCATGGTGATACTCCTAGCTATTGCTATCGTGCAGCAGCGCAAATGGGTTCTGGCTGCCTGGTGGATTATGGAAATAGGTATCCGCGATCAATCCGCTGCCATAGGTATTGCTCAGGTTGAGTTGGTTGTTCAGGCGCGTATCATCCGTAATATCGCGGCGGATCGCATAGCGCAGATCATAGGTATATGCATTGAGGATCAGCGTAACGCCGCCCCGAAACGTGATTGTTGCGCCGCTCTGTGGATCAACAACCCTACGCTGCTGCGTGAGCACAACAATCAGATCGCTCTCGATGGTGCCATCCGGAGTGGCACGCTGGGCCGTGCGCAGGGCATGAACTTCAAATTTCGGTAGGCCATCCTTGAACTCTATTCCGCCATTATGTGGATGTTCATCAAAGAATGGATGTTTCGCTGTGAGCACAATACCAGTCAGCTTGTGCTGTTCGATATCGATCTCGTGTGTGTTGAAGCGCTGCTCAATCAGTTCATGTAGTCTCTCGCGCATCTGGTGCGTTCTGTTGAACGCCTCCTCGCGTGAACGATAATAGGGCGTATCCCGATAGGCCTCAGCAAGCAGATCCTGCCCGATCTTTTTCAGGGCTTGTGCAATTACACGCGGCTCTTGCACCTCCGGCCAGCGCAGGCTCTCCTCGGAATAGGTGCGCAGGCCACGCGGATAGATCCCGCGTCGGCGGAAGGCATCGACAAACGCCAGGCGATAGTGGCGATCATCATCTGGTACCAGATCATAATCAGCAGTGACGATCGCACGCAGATAATCACCAAACGTGATATCGAGTGGTGGGCAGTAATCCAGCGCCCGGATACAAACCTGCAGTACATGCCGAGCCGCTTTTGCCGCTTCATCGGCCAGGCGATTCACAAGATCTGGATGTAATGCACCGGGTGCTAGGATTCCAGAGCCATTCGAGGCGATCCGCATGAGATCGGCAACGCGATTCGAATATATTCTCAAAAAGGCATCAAAGACCGCCGCAACCAGAATTGCTCCGCGTGCATGTGGTTCAAGGGTTCGCTCAAGCGCGCCGGGATCTGGCTTGTACGGCTCCCAGCGTTTTGTTTCCGGGTTGAACTGGCCGATCGCGCTGCGGAGTGCGCCATAGCGCCCGCTGGCCTTGCCAAATTCCTGGGCTAGCTCACCGAGCAGGTTCTGGCTGGAGAGATCGCCGCGTGTTCGCCCGATTTGGTGATGCAGCACCTCGGGAAAGCTAAAATGCTGGAAGAGCGCCACAATATCGGCAAAAGCCTCGTGGAAGGCCAGTACATCTGGGTTACTCGGCTCGATGAAGCGGCGATGCATGCCATCAAGCAGCGCGTGGGTTATCTCGTGGGCAATAATATCGTGAGAGAGGCAGGTAAACACCGTGCCGCCTGGCAGTGTGCTGGCTGGATCTGCTGGCTTGGCAGGAAAATACCCGAACAGAATCGCGATCTTCTTTGGATCATAGTAGGCGTTGGCCTGGCGTAGCGCATGTGGATACAAACGTAGCCGCTGTACAAACTGATCTGGCCTGCCATCAGAACCTCGGTATGGTGCCCAGAGCGCCCAACGGCCAAGGGCGCGTTCAAAGCTTGTGATTGTCGTCATCGCTACGGCATAGACCATCTGCTGGTGGAATTGTGGGTTTCCCTCGGAGGGCGGCAGGCCATTCTGGCCAAGCAGCCATGGATCATTCAAATTGATTGGCGCATAGAAGGCATTACTGGCTGGGTCATAGTCCACTACCTCTACATACTCGCCAACCGGGCCGAGGCCAGGGTTTTTGCGCCAATCGTTCTCCAGAGCAGGTTCCTCATTCGATATGGCACGTGGTTCGAGATCATCCCAGCGGATCTTGAACACCACCTCATTGATGAACGCCGTTTCTGGGTCCAGTGAGAGAATTGGATCAAAGGCATAGCCCCGCAGGCAGCGATAGATTGGCGCTGGGGTCAACGACAGTTTGTTTCGCCGTTTGGGTTTCTCATCGCGTAGCTCGTTGATCATAGTCATTTCCTTATGTTTGTCGGGTAGAGAGGCATAATGGCTCAATATCATACACTTGTATGAACATCACATAGAGGTGTAATTATGTTGTATGGTAAACGGAAGAACAGCCAGAATTAGAGTAGTTGAGTGAAGGAATCTATACACTAATGATTAGATTATTTTCCTGTGCATTGCATCACAGATGCTACACTGACTACATTCAGAGCATCAAGGAGGTTTATCATGTCATTACGAAACTGGGCGTATATCGTTGGCGGAATCGGAGTCGTACTCTTTGCACTAGCATTTTTCGATGTTGGCGGTGCAGGTGGGCTATTAACCTTGCTTTCGGCGGTGGTACTCGTGATCGCTGGGATTCTGTATTGGCGCAGCACTCCGGCCAGCGCTGCCACAACCATCAACGATCCTCCAATTGCGCGTATGCTGTTTGGCGATACCCGCAGTGCCTTCTTCTGGCTGTTCGTACGGCTGTGGCTTGGTAGCCAGTGGATCGAGGCTGGTTGGCATAAGGTGACCGATCCCAAATGGACTTCGACAGGCGCTGCGCTCATGGGCTACTGGACGAATGCTGTGAAAATCCCCGAAACGGGCCGAGCGCCAATCACCTATGATTGGTATCGTGGGTTTATCCAGTTTATGCTTGATAATGAGTGGTACACCTGGTTTGCCAAGGTCATCGCCTATGGTGAGGTTCTGATCGGCATTGCATTGATCATTGGTGCATTTGTCGGGCTTGCAGCATTCTTTGGTGCCTTTATGAACTGGAACTTTATCATGGCCGGCAGCGCCAGCACCAATGGCTTGCTGCTCGTCACCGCCGTTGTACTCATTTTGGCCTGGAAGGTCGCTGGCTATCTGGGTGCCGATCGCTATATTCTGGATCGTTTGAGCAGCCTATGGCGACCCAACACAGGTACCACTACCAAGCCAAGGATGGCAGCAGCCACCTAAGCCGTAGTGTAAAGAATTACACTGAAAGTAGCAACCTCGGTAGAGCCGCATCCATGCGAATATGGATGCGGCTTTATGCTGTGCAAGCAGTTGAATGATTGCAGTACGCCTGCTCAACTCCTCGTCAATGCAGCAGCGGCTGAGAGGCAGTGCAATGCCGGTGATAAACTCAGCAGTGCAAGAACAAAATCACTGCCTATGCGTGCAGCACCCACCTCGATCTCTTCCACGGCAAGGGCCAGTGGTGGTGTGGTGCTTGCCTCCTCACTGCCGGAGGCGAGTGTAACGAGCAGTTGGGTGTAGCATTCACGTATCGCCCGTGGTTCCTGCAGCATCGCCGTATGAACCATGCGAGCATAGTCTTCATCGTTAATCGAGAACAGGCCCCTCACACCAAGGTGGGATCGTAAGATGCGCGTGGTATCAACATGAGTAAGATGCTCAAGCATACGTCGCCCCCAGTTGCGAACCAATATAGGAAGATAATCAGTATACACCACTCAGGGTACAGCAATTGAGCTAGATAGTAGCACAATACGGCAGCAGCGTTACATTCTTTTCATACATGGTACATGCAGCTGGGGATGCCTGGATTGATGATCGCATCGCCCTATGATGTTCGGGATGAGATCTGAAAAGATGTTGCTGTGCTGATGTATCTACGCTATGATCCCATGGTCGATATCTGGGCATTTGATCGTGTCTGCCGTGAGGATGATTCTCTATGAAGCAGTATCGGATTGGCATTGGTGGCATCGCAATTGAGAGCAGCACCTTTTCGCCGCTCACAAGCACCATGGACGATTTCACCATTTTGCGTGGCGCGGAACTGATTGCGCGCTACCCGTTTATGCCAAACTGGAAGTTCCGTGATCGAACAGACCTTGTGTGGCTGCCGTGTTTGCATGCCAGAGCCATCCCTGGCGGGCCAGTTGTGCAGCAGTGCTACGAGGACATGAAAGCCGAGTTGCTCGATTGTGTTCGTGCGGTGCTGCCATTGGATGGATTTTACTTCGATATTCATGGTGCTATGAATGTACTCGGTATGGACGATGCCGAAGCCGATCTGGCTGCGGCCCTGCGCGATCTCGTCGGCAGTGATTGCCTGATTTCGGCTGGTATGGATCTGCACGGCAATGTGTCGGCTCGGCTGGTTGAGCTGATTGATCTGTTTACCGCCTACCGGCTTGCCCCGCATGATGATGTACTCCAGACGCGTGAAAAGGCCTGTGCGAACCTGATCACATGCCTCGATCAGCAGATTCGCCCACTGCGCGCCTGGGTGCGAATACCTGTGATTCTGCCGGGCGAACGCACGAGTACGCTGGTTGAGCCGGGCAAAAGCATCTATGCAAGCCTCCAGGAATCTGATCCAGTATCTGGCATTCTCGATGCCTCACTATGGGTTGGCTATGTCTGGGCAGATGAGCCGCGCAGTAGTGCTAGCGTGGTGGTGACGGGCACGGATCCAACGAATGTGCGGCGCGAGGCCGAAACAATTGCTCGCCGCTATTGGGATGCGCGTGCGGAATTTGTATTCGTGGCACCAGCAGGCAGCGCCGATTGGTGTATCGAACAGGCAATTGCTGTTTCAGGCCATGGCATTGTGATCAGCGACTCAGGCGACAACCCGACCGCTGGTGGTGCTGGTGATAGCCCATATGTTATTGAACGCCTGCTGGCGCATGCAGCATTTGCAAATGGCGAACTCACGGCTGTTTATGCCAGTATTCCCGATCCGGCAGCGGTGGCGATCTGCGCTGCCGCTGGAATCGGCCAGGATGTTACGGTTGTGTTGGGCGGCAAACTCGATCCGCTGCACGCACAGCCGCTCCTGGTTCGGGGTACTGTTGTGCTGCTGCACCCCGCCGATCCGATTGGTGGCACAATCGCCGTGCTGCGGGTTGGTGGTGTGCAGATCATTATTACCAGCCGACGCAAGCCCTATCACGCTATCAGCGATTTCACCAGCCTGGGGATCGACCCCACAGCGCACAAGGTTATTGTTGTGAAGATGGGCTACCTCGTGCCAGAGATTCGTGAGATCGCACAATTCGCCTTGTTGGCGCTGACTCCTGGCGCGGTCAATCAGGATATTCCGGCGCTCGAATACCAACGCGTGGTGCGGCCAATCTATCCGCTTGATCCAGCGTTTGCCGACCCCGATTTGAGCGCGCAACTGTTTGGAAGCACACTATGAAAGGCTACGAACGCCGATGTCCGATTGTATGACATGCTCGCTTCTTGCTCAACGCAACCAGGGAGATCGCCCGATGTGGGATAACATCTATCGAACAGCATATTGGGATGTTGTCCATTCCTATAATACAGCCCTCCCTGGCTGGCTCGTACTTGTTGCACGGCGGCATATTGAAGCCGTCGCACAGCTTTCCCAGGCCGAATCGATTGAGCTTGGCCTGCTGATCAGCGCCACCTCTCAGGCGCTTGAGCAGGTGACATACTGCATCAAGACCTATGTGATCCAATTTGCTGAGGCCGCCGAGCATCCGCATGTGCATGTGCATATTGTGCCGCGCATGGCCGATCAACCAGATCAACGCCGTGGCCCCAAAATCTTTGGTTATCTCAATGTCGCTGAAAGTGAACGTGTGCCAGATGATGAGATGGATCGGATTGCGATGCAGGTTCGTGCCATGCTGCTCACTCTTCATCCCGTGAAATCAGAGGATGCGGCATCAGAGTATGTAACTCGGCCATATGATCACGATTGCACGCAGCACAACACCATGGGGTTCTTGGCTTGCTTGCCCGCACAACCCGATTCTGACCGATCATAGTTACCATAGCCCGATCCAGGCGTTGGACCACGCCGACCTGATCGAGGCACATGATGGCAGTTGGTGGTTGGTGTGCCTGGGCATATGCCCTAATGGCTACCCCGTGTGCTATCATCTTGGGCGCGAGACATTCCTGGCACCTGTGAGCTGGGATGACCAGGGATGGCCGTATGTTGGTGAGCAGGGGCGCATCGGTGTACAGCTGGATGCACCCCGTTTGAACCCGGTTATATGGCCAATGGTGGCCACACGCGATGATTTTGATCAACCGACACTAGCACACGAATGGAACTTCCTTGGCAATCCCCGCCCCGAACACTGGTCGCTTAGCACTCGGCCAGGTGCAGTGATGCTTGTTGGCAATGCGGCACGACTCGATGATGGGCCACCCGTAACGTTTGTCGGGCGGCGGCAGCATTTCAGGGGCGCTCATTCTCAGAATCCAAGCGAATGCGAGCACCTATACCTTTGGCTATACCATTAATGATGCAGCACCGCAGATTCTTGCAACAGGTGAGACGCGCTATCTATCGACTGAGGTAGCCAGTGGTTTCACTGGTGTCTATATTGGCCTATATGCCACAGGCAATGGCCAGGCAAGTGCGGCAGCAGCCTATATCGATTGGTTCGATTATCAGATGAAGGAGCATCAGGATGTCTGATCTGCCATTCACGATTACCGACCCTGCCTTTCATGCCGATCCATACCGATTCTATGCGCGCATGCGTGAGCAAGCAGTTGTCGCACGGGCACGCGCCACAGGCGACTGGAGTTTTTGGATGCTGACCCATTATGCTGATATTGCGGCGGCATTGCGCGATGCCCGCCTCGGACGTGAGGTGGATCGGCCAACCCAGGAATATTTGCAGAGCCTGCCAGAGAACCATCGCCCGGCGCTGCAACTGATCAACGATTGGATGTTACTGCGTAACCCGCCAAACCATACCCGCCTGCGTGGCCTGGTGAACCGCGCCTTCACCCCACGGGTGGTTGAGGATCTGCGCCCGCGCATCACCCAGATCGCCAACGAACTGCTCAACCGAGCCGTGCAGCAGGAAACCATCGATCTGGTGGCCGATTTCGCCTTCCCGCTGCCTGTAATCGTTATTGCTGAATTGATCGGCGTTCCCGCAGCCGACCGCGATCTCTTCCGGCGCTGGTCCGAGGTGTTGATCGAGCTGATCGACCTGAATCAGACTGAGGAGACGCTGGTGAAGGGCAGCCGGGTGGCTCGTGAGCTGGGTGCCTATATTCGGGCGCTGATTGCTGAACGACGGATTCGACCGCAGGCTGATCTGCTCAGTGGCATGATCGCGGCAGAGCAGCAGGGCGACAGGCTGAGTGAGGACGAACTGATTGCCAACTGTGCCCTATTGCTGACGGCCGGCCACGAGACGACCGTCGGCCTGATTGCGGGTGGTGCGCTGGGTTTACTCGAACATCCCGATCAATGGGCGCGGCTATGCAACGAACCTGCCCTACTGACGAATGCGGTTGAGGAATTGCTACGCTTCCAAAGCCCCGTGCAGATGACCTTCCGCTCGGCGCTGGCCGATCTGGAGATTGGCGGGCAGTTCATTCAGCAGGGTGAACAGATCTGCATTGCCGTTGCCGCAGCCAACCGCGATCCACGGATCTTCGCTGACCCAGATGCGCTGATCATTGATCGGCCAAATGCGGGCAAGCACCTGGCCTTTGGTGCCGGAATCCACTTCTGCGTTGGTGCAGCACTCGCTCGTGCCGAAGGCCAGATCGCCATTGCAGCCCTGACCCAGCGCTTTCCCAGGATGCGCCTGGATGGTGTGCCGACCATGCGTGCGGCAGTTGCACTGCGTGGCCCGGATCGCCTACCCGTGGCCCTGAGCTGACATAGTCGGAGTGTACCGCCAGGGCGTGAGCTGAACGACAGTAGACAGCGCATGTAGTAAATCCAACTGTGCCGCGTTCAAGTGCTCAAACGTTGCATCGTGTCCATCTTCAGCGGCATACGGCAGATTGACCATGAATATGAGAAACTTGCACCGCATCCGCCTTGGCACATCAGTGGCAGCTATCGTGATCAATATGCACAACCAACTCCCCGCGACTGGTATTGGCGCAGTGATTTAGCTCTCCGCTCGTATATGTATTGATGGCCTGAGTTTGGCTACATCCAAGCCCGAAGACGACCAAACGCCCAAGCAAGAGCTTGGGCGTTTGGCGTTGGAATGCCATAAAATGTGGAGCCGATGGCGAGACTCGAACTCGCGACCTGCTGTTTACGAACTATCCCAGGCACCATCCACAGCATTCCACACACGTCTTTTTCCGCATTCTGATGCGATCTGTGATTCTGCACAAACCACGTATATCCATAGCAATTTGTGGGTTTGGCTACATGTTTGGCTACATGAAAGAGTAGGATTTGACTGACAATTCAGTAGTGTGATAATTGCTCAGACATAATGGAAGCATTGGATGCAGCAAGCACGATAAAAGC
>JBBQSD010000074.1:0-28730 GCA_038214135.1 Chloroflexales bacterium
CATCCCTCGGCCCTACCAGGCCAGCCTGCCGCTGGTTCGCCGCTGATTGTGTGAAATTCTGTGCTGCCTGCCATTGGTGGGCAGCATCTTCCCCAATCTGAGCTTGAATAGTGGTTGGTACAATCATCATCACATCCCTCAACGAGTGCATTCAATGAATAACAGATGGCAGGAACACGGTTGTGTTGGTTTCCTGCGGCAGCACGACATCTGGATCGCCAAGGATGCCATAGCTAAAGGCCAATTCGTGATCACCAGGTTGTGCGAGCAGTGTAGCCAGCCCGGCAAGATGAGCCTGGCCAAGTGTGTGCCCCGCGCTCAGTTCTGGTAACAGCCCGGCCACAATCCGCCGATGGCCCGTATTCACACCACTTCCGCCCGGTGTCAGCGCGGCAACGATCCCACCACCCGGCTGGCGCAGCAATTCTTCATCAATGCTGGTCAGCCTCGGGTTGGCAAACGATCCACTCAAACATGTCATACTCAACAGAATCGGCAGCCGCATGCCATTCGTTCGCACCGCATCGCCACGGTTGAGCACATGCAGCACCGGTTCGGATGCGCCCGTCCAGGCCCATTGCCAGGGGCTTGCGTGGCCAACATAGCCAATCAATCCGGCACCAGAGTCCCAGGCCGCCAGGAGGTTTGCTCGTAGGATTGGCGCATGCCGATACATGCCATTGTCGCCGGTCTGATCCGGCGCATACGCAAATGTCTGCACCTGCATCCCTGGAAGGCCTGTTGCAATCTCATTCAGCAGCGGCAGGAATGGCCCAGCGGGATCTGCCGTCCCATCAGCATCGCGGTCGTTATCGGCAACCAGCAATGCCTTGGCACGCCATGCACCACTCGGCGAACTGAGCGCAGCAATTGTCTTGGCAAGCATGGCATGTGCTTCGGCCAGATTGCGGGCGGGGATGCGGCCAATTGGCAGATTGGGCAGCGGATCATCACGCACATCAGCACTATCGAAGCGGGTATAGCAGGTATCGCAGCTAATCTCAGCATAGGTCGGGTCGTTATCAAGCAGAAATGGTGGAATCAGTGTTTGATCGGCCTCGCTTGGCCCAACCCGCATGTGTGCCGTCCCAGCACCAACCAGCAGAACCGATTCGAGATGCTGCGAACCAGCAGCAATTGCTTGAATGAATGCCCGAATCGCCTGTGGATCGCGCTCACCCCAACTATAGGCATCATAGATTGCCAGCACATCCGCAACTGCTATGCTACGCCCATGCGCCTGCTTGGCAGCAATCAGCGGATCGAGTGCCGCGATCAGATCGGGATGGCTGATCACAAGCTGGTCGGCTGCTTCCATTGATGGGATTGACGGGATGGATAGGCTTGATGGGATGGATCGTGGCCATTCAAGAGCCGGTGTCAGGTCTGGCAGTGGCAGCCGTTCAGCAGGGATGGAAAATCCATCAAGCAGAACAACATCGGCGGAATCTGAACCAAGCGTGATTGTGAGCGTCACATCACCGGCAGCAAGCACCGTTATGGTCGTTAGAATGACGCTGCGCGGCCCACTATTCGTATCGTCCCAATTCACGTTGCCAAGTGCTGTACGATTAGCGGCGACGCTGATCTGATGGTTGGCACGCAGCTCAATCGGCGTCACATCCAACGCAATCCGCGAACCAATCGGCAGATCATGTCGTAGAGTAATCTGGGCTGTCAGTGGTGCAGCGCCGCTGCGTAATTCGCCAGCGAACCAGCGATCACCGCGTGTGGTGCTAGCAATCGATTGATAGACCAGATCGGGAGCCCATTGGAATGGCGCTGTCGGCTGGTTTGGCGTGAACGTCCGCAGCCCTGGTTCACCGCCAATCCCGATCCAGTAGGCTGCTTCGCTGCTATACTGGCTATTATTGGCATCGGCCAGAAAGGAAATGCCAAGTGCGCTGATCTGGATTGGCCGTTGGGTTCCCTGGCGAACAACCTGAATGCGTTCAAGGGCAATACTTGACAGATCCCAGCCCGATTCGGCCAGATCATCCCAGGGAATCGTCACCAATGCCGCTTCGCGCACCCGCACAATCCGGGTTTGGCGATCTTGCAGCCAGGGATTGTGTATAGCAGCCTGGGTTGTTGGCATAACCAGGTTGGCAGGCAGTAGCAGCATCGGCAACAGCATAATCAGCACTCCAATACGCAGCATGGCCTACTCCAACAATCCGCAACGGCTACCTGCCCGCAGCGCTAGGTCGTTTGCCGATTCGGCCAGGGCACTGGCAGCCTCGGCAATCTGGCGCAGGCGCACGGGATCGATCAGCATACTCATCTGTGCAATTGGTTGTTCGGGTGTGCCAGCCATAGAATCGAAGAGATCAATTGCCTCGTGCAAACTGCTCAACGCCACCGAGAACAGATTCTCATTGGCATCAAGCTCCTCGATCCGCTGGCGCTCGGCCATACTCAGCCCGGATCGCAAGCGTGGCATGCAATCGGCCAATTGCGCCAGCACCGTCATATCCTGGCCGGTTGCCTGGAGCTGTGCGATCAGCACCCGCAACCCCTCCTGATGCGCATGGCTAACGGGCGGCAGCGGCAGTGCCTCACGAATACGGCCAACGGAATTTGCCATAGAACGGCTCCTTATGGCGATAAACTCATTCAAACCAGGCTCAAAAAAAGAGGCGCTGCCCATGCAGGCATAGCCCGCATGTCATCGCCTCAGTGTTTGTGTCGCTGAACTCCGACTATCAATTGTCGTTGTCACATGTCGAGCATTGTCTGTTTACTCGGCTTCGGACAAACGCTAGTATGCGATAGGATGCCCAACCACAAAAGACGACCATAGTACCGACTCATGGCGCTGCATGGGGGAGAGCAGACATAGTATTATTGTCAGGGCATGTATATTAGATGCACATATTGTTTGCATATCACAATGCCATGCCTACAATGGCTGTAGGGGCGGTTCGCGAACCGCCTGCGATCGCCTGCATTGCCGTCATTACGGAGGGCGGTTCGCGAACCGCCCCTACCCGTTGGTAATGTCATGATAGGTCTATTGCAGAACAACCAAAACCATAAAGGAAAAAATCATGTATCTTCCGAATGCCTATCGTGAGGATGATCTGGAGACGCTGGTGGCATTCATGCGCGCCAATAGTTTCGCAACCTTCGTTTCTGTGTTGGATGGGCAACCATATGCATCGCATATTCCCTTGGCAATTGCCGTTGCCAATGGTGTCGTCACACTGACAGGGCATCTGGCGCGCCAGAATCCGCAGTGCAGGGCGCTTGGAAATGGCGAATCGCTGGCAATCTTTACTGGTCCACATAGCTATGTTTCGCCATCATTGTACGAAGCCCAGGAGAATGTCCCAACCTGGAACTATATTGCCGTGCATGCCAGCGGAACGCCGCGCACAATTGTTTTTGATGATCCACCGGCAATCCATGCCATGATCGAAACCATGATCGATGTGTATGAACCAGCCTATCGCACCCAATGGGATTCGCTCTCCAACAAATATCGCGATGGCATGCTCAAGGGCATCGTTGGCTTTGAAATACAGGTGACGCGCCTGGAGGGCAAATACAAGCTGAGCCAGAACCGTAGCCTTGTCGATCAGCATCGCGTTGCCAAATCATTGGCCACCAGCGCCGATCCGGTCGTCGCCGCGACAGGTATAGAGATGCAGCGCCGCATGGGATAATCGGATAATACCGAGTTTACAGCAGCCAATGGATTAGCTATACTCGCTGTGTCGGTGTGCAACTGTGGTACTCCGCTTGTTTGGGGCCGTGATGCGATCAATCAATAGATTTGGACAAATTGCCCTATTTGTCGGCGGGGTATTCGCGAGCTGGTATGCTCCAACGCTCCTACTCGTTCCCGAACCACAGCCCTGGGGCTATGTCCTGCTGATTGTTGCACTGGTGGCATTTTCTATTCTTGGCGTACAGATCAACCATATTGAACATATACAATCATCTATACGCATCCGAACGGAGCTACTGCCAATCATTATTGGAGTAGCATTGGCCGGGATCGCCATATTACTTACCCCAGTGGAGCCTGCGAAGCCCTGGCCGATCCTGATTCTCTGGGTTGGAGGAATGGCCGGGATTCTGGCCGGGGCCAGGTTGTTGGACAAAACGGATGCAATTGTATCAGAGCCGCGCATTGCACGCTGGGAGATCTATACTATCGTTGGATTAACAATTATTGCACTGCTTGCTCGCGGCGTGCTCGTCGATAGCATCCCGATCACGATTCATGGCGATGAAGGCGAGATGGGCATGGTCGCACGATCCGTATTGCGCGGCGAATTGAACGATCCATTTGTGACTGCATTCCTGGATCACCCAACACTCTGGTTTTTTCTGCAGGCCTTCGCACTGCGCCTGTTTGGCGATACAATTGGCGGGTTGCGACTGTTCTCGGCACTCATTGGTGCTGCAACGATTCCGCTCTGCTATCTGTTTGCACGCGATCAGTATGGCCGCCGGATCGCCCTGATTGCAACGATTCTGTTGACCACCTATCACTTTCATATTCATTTCAGCCGGATCGCACTCAATAATATTGTCGATCCCCTGATGGCGCTGATCGCCTTTAGTGCGTTCCTGCGTGGCTGGCGCAATCGCTCCTGGGTTGCGTTTGCCGTTGCCGGGCTTGCTGCTGGGCTTGCTCAACATTTCTATATGGGTGGCCGGATTATTGTGGTGATTATTGGGGCACTGCTGATTCATCAGGCGCTCTTTGATCGGGCAAAATTGCAGGCGCGCTGGCAGGGCCTGTTACTCATGGGCCTCGCGACACTTGCCGCATTCGGCCCGCTGTTACGCTACTTTCTGGAACACCCAAAAGCCTACATGGCCCGTATTGATGTTGCAGGGCTGTTCCAAACCGGGCGCGCCGCGGATCTCATGGCACAGGGCTGGAGCCTGCAAGGCGTGCTGATCGATCAAGCAAATCGCTCGTTTGGCGCGTATCTGTACAAAATCGATACCGGCCTGTTCTATGCCCCCAATATCCCATTGCTCGATCCAATCCAGGGTGCCTTGTTCCTCTGTGGCATCGGTATTGCTCTTGCTGGGATCAAACGGCTCAACCGCTTTCTCCTACTGGTTTGGATCGGCGGAGTGGCGCTCTTCGGCGGTATGCTACTGATCGACCCACCACAAAGCCCGCGCTATCTGATTGCCGCCCCGGCGATCTGTATTCTGATTGCAGGTGGCCTCAATCAGGCCGCAATCCTGTTGCGGAAGCTGGCACTACCAGCACGTATTGTGCAAGCGGCCCTTGGTGTTGTGACAATCGTGTTCGCAGTGAGCGGCATTTCGTGGTATTTCTGGACCTACACACCCGCTCTGCGCTATGGTGGCACCCGCAATCTGACAACAATTGCCTACCATATTCGCAAACTACCTGCGGATCGCTATGTCTTCTTTCTTGGTGCGCCATATGCCTATATCAAGCACGGCACGATCTCCTTCCTGACGAATCGCCACCCTGGCGTGGATGTCCTGACCCCAATTAGTACACCAGAGCAAGTGCCCACGCCACCACCTGGTATGCACCCGGTATTTGTCCTCCTTTCTGCACGATCCGCCGAGCTTGCAATGGTTCAGGCCCGCTATCCTGGTGGGCAACTCAGCGTCTATGAAGATCCGCTTGGAGTGGTGACGCCATTGGTTATCGTCTATGAAGCGCCATAGTACCCGCTTGACACCCCCTAACTAGGCACGTATAATGCTGCAAACGTTTACAGCACTACCTCATATGCCCTCCGATCCTGATGGCATTGGCGCATAGGAGCGCAATTATGGCTCGCAGCGATCGTTTGATCGACAGCATCACAATTATTGATGTTGCGCGGGAGGCAGGTGTATCCTACGCAACCGTTTCACGGGTAATCAACAACAAAGCTCATGTCAAGCCAGAGAAACGTGAAGCTGTGTTACGGGCCATGAATCGCCTTGGATATGTCGTCAATCAGCAGGCGCGTGGCCTGGCCAGCGGGCGTTCACAAGTCATTGGGCTGTTAGTTCAGAACCTCGGCAACAGTTGGATGGGGGCGATCATTCGTGGTATTGATGAACAACTCTCTACAACTGGCTACGACATCATGCTCTACACGACCCATCGGCGCAAAGAGAGCGAGATGGCCTATGTTGGCGCGATCTCGCGTGGTATGGCCGATGGGCTGCTGTTAATTCTCCCACGCGATCCCCAGGCGTATCTCGAATCACTGCGCCGCCAGCGCTTCCCGCATGTGTTGATCGACCATCAGGGCATCGATGATCAGGGAGCGGCAGTTGGTGTGGCCAACTGGGATGGTGCCTATGCGGCAACCCGTTACCTGATCGAACTCGGCCACCAGCGGATCGGCTTCATTACCGGTAACCTGGAGATGGCCAGTGCCACCGAACGCCTGGCGGGCTATCAGGCGGCTCTGACGGATCACGATATCCGCTCTGATCCCACACTTGTCGTCGAGGGCGATTTCCTTCAGCCACGCGGGTTTACTGCTGGCCAGATACTCCTCAGCCTTCCAGAACGACCAACAGCACTATTCGCCTCGAATGATAGTATGGCCTTTGGCGTCATGGAAGCAGCCAGGGATCGCGGGCTACGCATCCCCGATGATCTGTCTGTTATTGGCTTCGATGATATTGCCGAGGCCTCAACCGTCCATCCACCGCTCACGACCGTTCGCCAACCGCTTGAGCAGATGGGGCGAACGGCTGCTCGGATGTTATTACGCCTGATTGAAGCACCAGAAACACCCGTCGAACGGATCATCCTTGCGACAGAACTGATCATCCGTAATTCGTGCCAACCACCACCAACGTGGCGGGGTGACACCTGACATGTGACACGGTGACACGGTAAAGAGCATTACCGAAGTTGTACATCAACAATCAAGCACATCCCCAAGTCAAGAAGTTAAGAAGTCGCCTGGGTAAAACAGAAAGAGGGTTTCTATGGATCTCACACCACGACCAGAACACAAGTTTACGTTTGGCCTCTGGACGGTCGGCAACACTGGGCGCGACCCATTCGGTGAGCCGGTACGGGCACCGCTCTCGCCACCCGAAATTGTTCACCTGCTTGCCGATGTCGGCGCATATGGAGTCAACTTCCACGATAATGATCTTGTCCCAATCGATGCGACTGCCGCCGAGCAGGCCAAGATCGTGAGCGATTTCAAGGCAGCTCTCTCCGAGACGGGCCTGGTCGTGCCGATGGCAACCACCAATCTGTTCACCGATCCAGCCTTCAAAGATGGCGCGTTTACCGCCAATGATCCAAAGGTGCGCGCCTATGCGCTGCACAAAACCATGCGCGCCATTGATCTTGGTGTCGAATGTGGGGCCAAGGTGTATGTGTTCTGGGGTGGCCGCGAGGGCGTGGAGAGCGATGCGACCAAGAATTCCCAGGATGCACTCAAGCGTTTCCGCGAGGCGCTGAACTACCTGCTATCCTATGTCCGCGATCAGGGCTATGACCTGAAATTCGCGCTTGAGCCAAAGCCGAATGAACCACGTGGCGATATCTTCCTGGCTACAGTTGGACATGCGTTGGCGTTTATTAACACCCTCGATCATCCCGAGATGGTCGGTGTCAACCCGGAAGTCGCCCACGAGACAATGGCCGGGCTGAATTTCCTGCATGGCGTCGCTCAGGCCTGGGAATCGGGCAAACTGTTCCATATCGATCTGAACGACCAGGTGATTGGCCGCTATGATCAGGATTACCGCTTTGGTGCTGCCAATCTGCGCGTCGCCTTCTTCCTGGTCAAATTCCTCGAAGATGTTGGCTACCAGGGCAGCCGCCACTTCGACGCACATGCCTACCGTACCGAGGATCACGCCGGGGTCAAGGATTTCGCCAGTGGCTGTATGCGCACCTACCTGATTATGAAGGAGAAGGCGCGCCAGTTCAATGCCGATCCAGAAATTCAGGCGCTGCTGGCCGAGATCAATGCTGGCGATCAGGCACCACTGGTCTATTCGAAGGAAGCAGCTGCGGCGCTCAAGGCCAGTTCATTTGATCGCAAGGCGCTTGGTGCGCGTGGATTGGGCTATGAACGGCTCGACCAGCTAACGGTTGATCTGTTATTGGGAGCACGCTAACGCGAACATAGCCGATAGCCGCCCTCACCCCTAGCCCCTCTCCCAATGCGAGAGGGAAGCGCAGCCGGGGTGAGGGAACAAGCGAACATAATTAATGCGAACATTCATCCGCCTGAAAAACCGCCACGCCAACCCGCTGCCGAAGGAATTCCGCGATCAGGAGCTGCGCTATGCGCCAGAACTGGTGGCGACCTTCGTGCAGCGCTTTACGCGCACTGGCGATGTTGTCTTCGATCCATTCGCTGGCTATGGCACAACCCTGGCGGTCACGGAGCAGATGGGCCGCGTTCCATTCGGGATCGAATACGATGCCCAGCGTGTCGAGTATATTCGCACGCTGCTCCGCGATCCAGCGGCAATTGTACAGGGCGATTCGCGCCGCTTGCGTGAATACCCGGTGCCGCTCTTTGACCTGTGCATGACATCGCCGCCCTTCACCGAACGCAACGATACCTTTGATGCATTAACGAACTACCGTGCGCCAAGCGCTGGCTACACCAGCTACCTGCGCGATCTGGCCGCGATCTATGCCCAGATACGGCAGTTCATGAAGCCAAATGCACGCGTGGTGATCGAGGTCTCAAATCTGCACGGCCCGTCAGGCATCACAATGTTGGCCTGGGATGTTGCTCGGGCCATCGGCGAGGTTCTACACTTCGAGGGTGAAGTTGTGGTCGGCTGGGATTCGTATGGCTATGGCTATGATCATAGCTACTGTCTGATCTTCCGCGCCCCAGATCGGTAGGGATGTGTTGGCTCTTCTCCCCTCACCCCAACCCCTCTCCCACTATGGGGAGAGGGGCTATACGTGGTATTGGAATGCGGTCGTCCCCTTCTCCCCAACGTGGGAGAAGGGGCAGGGGAATGAGGGGAACCCGTGCAGGTGACTTGCACGATTCGTTATTTTCGCGTCAGCCATAAGCCGGCCAGAATCGCAGCTGCCCCTGCAAGCTGGGGAATACCAATTTCTTCGCCGCCAAAACCCCAGGCGATCAGCACACCCACAATTGGCACGAGATTGCCATAGATGCCGGTGCGAACCGCTCCAACGCGCTGGACGCTACTATACCAAATCACATATGCCAGCACAATCGATAATGCCGATGAGTAGATCACCCCGGCCCAACCAACCAACGGGATTGCCGCCCAGGATACCCCTAGCAATCCGGGGAGGCCAGCCAGTAACAATACCGGTGTCCCGCCAAGCATCGTCAGCGTTGTCGTCTTGAGCGCAGAATAGCGTGCCAACAAAGGCCGCGCTCCCAGGGTATAGATCGCCCAACAGAATGCGCTTCCGAGCACCAGCAGATCGCCAATAAGCATCATCGGTGAGGATGTAGCATTCCGGCCCGTCAGAACCAGTGCAATCCCCGCGAACGAGAGCAGAACACCAGCCCAGGCCGCTCGTGATGGTTTATCGGTGCCGCGCACTGTCCCAATCACTGCCAACCAGATCGGTGCTGTTGCAAGCAACAATGCCGTATGGGTAGCACTCGTCATGCTCAACCCGATCTGAAACAAAAACTGATACAGGGTATTACCAATCAGGCCAATCCAGATCACTCGCCAGCGCAATCCTGGTTCAATCGCCAGATCACCGCCTGTTCCATACAATACCGCCAACAGCAGGATCGTCGCCAGGCCGAAGCGGATCGCCAGGAATGGCAGTGGCGCAATGAACTGAAAAATACCACGGGTGATCGTCAGGTTGCCGCCCCAGATCACGACAACGAGTAACATGCCCAGATCCGTCAGACTGAATGATGAACTGCCCTGGGCGAGCGGTGAACGCACACGCACAGAAACTCCTCTCGCCTCGATTGCGGCCAATGCCACAACTCCTGCATGGTACTCCAGCCAGGGAAGCACTGCAACTCTGATCATCAGGAGTCAGGAGTCAGGAGTCAGGAGTCAGGAGTCAGGAGTCAGGAGTCAGGAGTCAGGAGTCAGGAGTCAGGAGTCAGGAGTCAGAATGATTAGGTGACCAGAACCCCAAACCCGTGTAGGGTGCGAACCTGTGTGTCCGCCCGAACCCCAAACCATATGTCCGCCCAACACCAACTAGGAACCGGTGGCGTTTACCCATCGTGTTCCAACGCGGCGTTCGTTGTGGGCGAACACGCGCCGCGTGGCAACATAACGATGGTGGCCGATTGAAAGCGGCTTGGTATCGCCCCTACATTCGTTGGTTGCGCTGCCACCATTGCCATGCCACTAACATATCTAGGCCGCAGCCGTGGCATGATCAACAGACCTTGGCAATCCACTCACATTCATTCGGGGTCGGGTACCCTCTGGGTGCCGTCGCGCCTGGCCGAGGGAAGGTGCCGGAAACCTGTCGGAACGGTTTCCTGCCACCTGCCGCGCGTAGCGGCATCCACGCGAAAGGGAAAGAGGGATGGGGACGCATCCCACAAATAGCGCGAGGCGCATAGCCCTTCTAATCATGCTATAATACGAACATCTATTCTAAAACCTATGTACGCTAACATGTTCTTCATAAACAATATCGCTTCTGCCCTTGACGCTCAAGAAGCCGATTGGTATAATGTGAGTACCCGAATAATCGGGCCTCCATCAAGGCACTTCCCTGAGACGCGAAGCTGTCTATTACAGCGCGGCGGGCCACTCAGGGCTGTCCCGTTCAGTATACCTGTCGCCGATACTTCTTAACTGCCCGCCCGGCGGCACGGATGGCTGATCAGCACCTTAGCAGACCGCGTGATACCGGCGATAGTGGCGCAGCGAAACTGCGACATTGCTGCTTGCGGTCGCCTGCATGCCGCTCTACAACACGGAACGGTCGTGCACTCTACCAACCAGGAGGGCTACAGATGACCACACAGACCGGTGAGACGCTCCTACAATTTGTTAGTGAATTGCAGGATCGCAGGCGCTTCCAGGAGCTTAATTGGACGGGTACCTTTAGCGATTATCTTGATATCGTTACGCGCAACCCAAAGGTAACCCGCAATGCCTTTCAGCGGATCTACGACATGATTATGTCGTATGGTAGTGAGGAATTCATTGATGCCAAGAAGCGGCTTGTGCGTTATCGGTTCTTCAGCGATGAATCATTCGATACGAACGATTCGATCTTTGGCCTCGAAATCCCTCTGATGCGGCTTGTCAATTTCTTCCAGGCTGCTGCACAGGGTTATGGTACCGAGAAACGTGTGCTGCTGTTGCACGGCCCAGTCGGCTCATCGAAGTCGACGATTGTGCGGCGGCTCAAGCGTGGCCTCGAACACTATGCCCGTACCGAGGATGGCGCGCTGTATACCTTCGATTGGTTTCTGGGAACAATCGATGACAACTGGGATTGGCATAATGTTCCGGAGATCGAATGGGAAAAGTGCCCGATGCACGAGGATGCACTACATATCATCCCCAATGATCTGCGTGAACGCTTCCTCGAACAGTTCAATGAGGGCCGGCCAGAGGGCGAGCATATTCAGATCAATGGCGACCTGTGCCCTTCCTGCCGCTACAACTTCCGCGATCTGTTGCTGCGCTATGGTGGTGATTGGTCACAGGCCATCCGCCATGTGCGCGCCCGCCGCCTGATCTTTAGCGAACAGGATCGCGTAGGAATCGGCACATTCCAGCCTAAGGATGAGAAGAACCAGGACTCAACCGAGCTGACCGGCGATATCAACTATCGCAAGATCGCCATCTATGGCTCGGATAGCGACCCACGGGCGTTCAACTTTGATGGGGAATTCAATATTGCCAATCGCGGCATCATCGAGTTCATCGAGATGCTCAAGCTTGATGTGGCCTTCCTCTATGATCTGCTTGGTGCCTCGCAAGAGCACAAGATCAAATCGAAAAAGTTCGCCCAGACCGATATCGATGAAGTGATTATCGGGCATACCAACTCGCCAGAGTACCGTCGGCTCGAAAATAACGAGTTCATGGAAGCGCTCAAGGATCGAACCGTGCGGATCGATATTCCGTATATCACCAGATTGCGTGATGAGATCAAGATCTATGAGCGCGATTTCAACCGCAAACGAGTTAAGGTTCATATTGCGCCACATACCCTCGAAATCGCGGCGATGTGGGCAGTTCTCACACGCCTGGAAGAGCCGAAGAAGCCGAATCTGACGATGTTGCAGAAGCTCAAGCTTTACAATGGTCGAACACTTCCAGGCTTCACAGAGGATAATATCAAGGAACTGCGTAAAGAGACACAGCGCGAGGGTATGGAGGGCATTAGCCCACGTTATATTCAGGACAAAATCTCGAATGCGTTGGTCAACTATCAGCAGGATGGCTATATCAACCCATTTATGATCCTCAATGAGCTTGATGGTGGCCTCAAGAACCATGCGCTGATCAATTCCGAGGAGGATCGCAAGCGCTATAAAGATCTGCTGTCGATCGTTAAGGAAGAGTATACCGAGATCGTCAAGAACGAAGTCCAGCGGGCGATTTCTGCCGACGAAGAGGCGATCAAGCGGCTATGCGGCAACTATATCGATAATATCAAAGCCTACACCCAGCGCGAGCGGGTGCGCAATCGCTTCACCGGCCAGGCGGAAGAGCCAGATGAGCGCCAGATGCGCAGTATCGAGGAGAAGATCGATATCCCCGAGAGCCGCAAGGATGATTTCCGACGCGAGATCATGAACTATATCGGTGCATTGGCGATTGAGGGCAAAACCTTCGATTACAAGACCAACGAGCGCTTGCATAAGGCGCTTGAGCTCAAGCTGTTCGAGGATCAGAAGGATAGTATCAAGCTCACGTCGCTTGTATCGCGGGTGATCGATAAAGATACCCAGGAAAAGATCGATGTGGTCAAATCGCGGCTCATCCGTGATTTCGGCTATAACGAACAGAGTGCTACCGACGTGCTCAACTATGTAGCCTCAATCTTCGCCCGTGGAGATCTGAAGAATTAGCGTTCAGGAGTCAGGATTCAGAAGCCAGAATAACCATTGCAAACCGTGCGTTGCAGCGGCTATTCTGACTCCTGAATGCTGACTCCTGACTCCTGCCGAAGGCTTATCTATGTCGATCCAACGAGTTGAACGCGATCTGAATCGGTTCCGCCAGATCGTGCGGGGCCGCATCAAAAAAGATCTGCGCAAGTATATGTCGCAGGGCGAAATGATTGGCCGCCAGGGACGCAAGCTGATCTCGATTCCGATGCCATCGATCGATCTGCCCCAATTCCGCTACGGCTCGCGCCAGGGTGGCGGGGTTGGTCAGGGCAATGGCGATGTGGGCGATCCAATCGGCCAGGGCGATCCACAGCAGGGTTCTGGTGAGGCCGGTTCGGAACCAGGCCAGCATATCGTTGAGGTCGATATCTCGATCGATGAGTTAGCTCAGATCCTTGGCGAGGAGTTGGCGCTGCCCAATATTCAGCCAAAGGGCAAGAAGAATATCATCTCCGAGAAGGATCGCTATAGCGGCATTCGGCGGGTTGGCCCGGATTCGCTGCGCCACTTCAAGCGCACCTATCGCGAGGCGCTGCGCCGCCAGATCATGACAGGCGAATACAATCCCGATGATCCAATTATTGTGCCAGCTCGCCAGGATATGCGCTACCGTTCCTGGAAGGAAACCCAGATTCCCGAATCGAATGCGGTGATCATCTATATGATGGATGTCTCTGGTTCGATGGGCACCGAGCAGAAGGAACTGGTGCGGATCACGGCATTTTGGATCGAAACCTGGCTGCGTTCACAGTATAAAGCCATTGATATGCGCTATATCGTCCACGACGCAGCCGCCAAGGAAGTCGATCAGCAGACCTTCTACCATATTCGGGAGGGCGGCGGCACCAAGATCTCCTCGGCCTACCGGCTGTGCAATCGCCTGATCGATGAACACTACCCCCCTGCTGAATGGAATATCTACCCGTTTCACTTCTCGGATGGCGATAACTGGGGCGGCGGTGATACACGCGAGTGTGTCGAGCTGCTGCGTAGCCAATTGCTGCCCAAGGTGAACCTGTTCTGCTATGGCCAGGTGCGCTCGCTGTATGGTTCTGGGCGCTTCGCCCACGATCTCGAAGAATACCTGGGTAAGCACGAAACGGTCGCTATCTCCGAAATCGCCGACCGTGATGATGTCTATGATGCGATCAAAGATTTTCTGGGGAAAGGGAAGTAGCTACGAGCTACGAGCTATCAGCTATCAGCCGTCAGCTTTTCATCGATGATCATCGTGAGAGCTATGTGCTGATAGCTGAAAGCTGAAAGCTGACGGCTAACGCCTATGAAAAATACTCGCCTCCCACCTGATCTGGCACGCGCCTGGGATGAGATCGAGGAATATGCCCGTGGCTATGGCCTGGACTTCTTTCCGATCATCTATGAGGTGCTCGATTATCGGACACTCTACGAGACGGCGGCGCTGGGTGGCTTTCCAACGCGCTACCCGCACTGGCGTTTCGGGATGGAATATGATCAACTGATCAAGGGCCACGTCTGGCTTGGCTCGACGATCTATGAGATGGTGATCAATACCAACCCATCATATGCGTACCTGCTCGAAGGCAACGAGATGGTCACGCAGAAGATGGTGATGGCCCATGTTGCCGCGCACGTCGATTTCTTCAAGAACAATATGTGGTTTGCCCACACGAACCGCAAGATGCTTGATGAGATGGCCAACCATGCTGCCCGTATTCAGCGCATGGTGGATCGCTATGGCTACGAGCCGGTCGAGGATTTCATCGATATCTGCCTCTCGCTCGATAACCTGATCGACTATCACGCACCCTATATCAAACGCCCGGAATCCCAGACGATTGAGCCGATTGTGAGCGACGACGAGCCGCAAACGGTTGAAGGGTTGCGGGTTGATCGCGATTACATGAAGGGCTATATCAACCCGCCCGAATTCCTGGCTCTGCAACGCCAACGCGCCGATCAGGAAAAGGCTAGGCTGAAGAAGTTCCCCGAGAACTCGCAGAAGGATGTGCTGCTGTTCCTGCTGAACTATGCCCCGCTGGATCGCTGGCAGCATACGATTCTCGAAATCATTCGCGATGAGGCCTATTATTTCGCGCCACAGGGCATGACCAAGGTTGTAAACGAGGGCTGGGCCTCGTTCTGGCATTCCGAGATCATGACCAAGAAGGCGCTGCACCCATCTGAACTGATCGACTTTGCCGACCATCATTCGGGGGTTGTGGCGGTTCATCCAGGGCGACTGAACCCATACAAACTCGGTATCGAACTGCTGCGTGATGTTGAAGAGCGCTGGAACAAGGGCCGCTTTGGCAAGGATTATGATCAGTGCGATGATCTTGCCGAGAAGTTGAGCTGGGATACAAAAGCTGGCTTGGGCCGCCAGAAGGTGTTTGAGATCCGGCGGCTGTATAACGATGTGACGTTTCTGGATGAGTTTCTGACGCCCGAATTCTGTATGCAACAGAAGCTGTTTACCTTCAAATACAACCGCGATAGTGATCTGTATGAGATTGCATCGCGGGAGTTCAAGGAGATCAAACAGAAGTTGCTGTTCCGGATGACCAATTTCGGCCAGCCGTATATCATGGTTGAGGATGGCAACTACAATAATCGCGGCGAATTGTACCTGCGCCACCGCCACGAAGGCGTGGATCTGAAAGTCGATTATGCCCGCGATACGCTACGTAATATTCACCGGATCTGGACACGCCCGATTCATATTGAGACAATCCTCGATGATAAAAAGCGCCTGATCTCATTCGATGGGCGCGATTATCACGAGCGGAAGATCGATTAGGTAGCTTTGCGGTGTGTTGGGGCTATGCGCCCCAAACCTGCGTCTGGGAACCGTTTCGTTCCATCGTTTCGCTTTCGCCAGAAACCGTTCCGTCCGGTTTCCGGCACCTTCCAATCGGCCAGGCGCTGCGACACCCAGAGGGTACCCGACCCGCAAGTGATGACTGTGCCCCTCTAACCGCTGCGGATCATGCCTCGGCTGCGGGCGATAAGTGATCGTGGCTGATTTCCCTCACCTCTGCTGCGCTGCCCCTCTGCCAGTGGGAGAGGGGCCGGGGGTGAGGGCATTCTGACTCCTGACTCCTGAATTCTTGGTTCCTACCGTCCCATCGCCCGAATTTCCGGGATTGTTTGTTGGATGGTATAGAAGGCTGGCCGTGGATCATAATTGCCATCCAGGATGCCGAATGAGGCCTGTTCGTGGTTTGCATCGCCACTCTGAGCGCGCAATGGCGCGAAGTTGAGGTTCCAAACGAACATGGCATCAACCCATGGGTAGCGCTCGGCAGTCATCAGCATTGCGCGGCGAATGTAATCGGCCTGGAGTTCGAACGAAACCTGCTGGCCGAACTCAAACCCTGGTGTGTTATTGGCCGTCGCCCAGCCAAACTCGGTGATCCACACAGGATGCGAGGACATGCCATATGTCACCATCATCTGATGGGCGTTCTCCAGGTTGCGGAAATAAAAGGTCGCGTCATTCGTCCAGCCCTGTGCGTTACTGGGCGTATCGGGCCATAATGTCTCGGGTGGGTTGGCCGAGCCGCCAGGGTGAATGGCGACGGCATCAACATAGTTACGCATAACGCCGTTCTGATATTCGAACATCGCCCGATAGTAGCGCATGTCCGATATGGCAATCCCTGGCCCGTTGGTGGCCGTTGATGCTGGCGCACCACTGACGACAATAATGCTCGGATCGACCTCTTTGATGCGGGTGTAGGCGACTTTCAGAATTTCGACATAGTGCCCAGCATTGCTGATATCGACCCAACCACCATTTTCGACAGCCAGATTTTGTTCATTCCAGATCTGGATGGCCTGAACACGGCCCTGATAGTGTGCAGCCAAGGCTGCCACAAAATTACCGAGCGTCTGTGGATCCGCAGGCAAACCAGTACTTCCATCGGATGTGTAGAATGTCGGTGAGCTTGTGATCGAGATCAGTAGCTTCAGGCCACGTGCATTCACATCGGCAACAATATTATCCAGTTCACCCCAGGCGTAGAAGCCGGCTGGCCCCTCCTGATCGCTCCAGTGAATCTGCTGGCGAATCCAGCCCAATCCGGCATCATTGGCGCGAGTGAGTGGTGTGTATCGATCTGTGTAGAACAGATGTGCCGCTGCGCCGAACTGGATCTGGCCGGTTCGCGATGGGAATGATTGCCCGCCAATACCGAGCGGTTGAGTTGTTGCCAGTGGTGGTTGAGGGAGTGCTGTTGGAATAGGTTGCAGTGTTGGCACCGGAGTCAGATTCGCACTTGAAATAGTTGGCATGCCCTGCGGTATGACCACCGGGTTCGGCAGAGCAGGCTGGCGAACACTGGCCGTTGGCAGAATAACGGGCTTGCGTGCCTGCGGCTCAGATGGGGCTTGGGTCAGCAGGGAACTTGGTATGGCACACGAGGCAACGAGTGGCATGAGCAACGCAACCAGCGCGATAGCAGCGATGCGGGTAAGTATGGGCCTCATAGCATTTCCTCCAGTCCAGATTGGCCGTTCCGATAGGCCATCGTACTGACTGAAGTGTAGCGTGGGCCGCTATCAGGCTCAATGATACCAGTTAACGGAGCGATTACGCGGATCTGGCCGAGAGGTGAGATCAGGGTGATAATATTTCAGCATTGCATTGTCCATGAGGCACCTCGCGGCTACGCACCCTGAATCTGCAGGCAGGGCCTGGCCCTGAACCCCAATCTGATGACCATGGCACCCATAATGTTGGTGCCACATGGCTCGGCTGCATGCGATTCGTGGTTGTTCCTTGGTTCTTGGTTCCGGTGTTCGTTTGTTCAATTCGTGTTGGGCGGACACATGGGTTCGCACTACATGGGTTCTTGGTTCTTCGTAATTCCAATGCTGCGCAGAGCCCCTCTCCCCGCAGTGGGAGAGGGGTTGGGGTGAGGGGAGAAATTATGTAGTCAAAACAAAGTAGGCGGTGGCGATCTTCTTGCTCTCCTGGCCAGTTGCTGTCATTGTGTACAGGCCAAGTGGCGCTCCCGGAACTGTGACATAGTAGATTCCGGCGTACCCAATCGAACCAAGTTGATCGGCCTTGAGTGCGAAGCTGGATTTCACTACCGATCCATTGGACACCGTAATGACGACCTGCACATCCTCACTGGCCGTGAAGCCGCGTGCATCGAAGAAGAAGATTGTGCCAGCCGAGCCAGCAGATGGTTCGGAGCGGGCATTGACATTGGTAGGAATAGGTTTTGCTGGTGCTGGAGTTGGCGTTGGTTCGGGCAAACGGCTGATCGGTGTGCTGACAATCAGCAAATAGCCGGTGGCCGTTTTGTTACTTGTAACACCCTGAGCAACAATAGACCAGATCCCTGACGCTGCATCCGCTTTGGTTGAGAAGGTGATCGCGGCAGTATCCAGCGTGCCCTTTGTGTCGGCCTTGACCCGCGATTCGAATGGTGTCACCGTGCCATCTGGCGCAGCCGACCACAGCGCAACATCTTCGCCGGAATTGAACCCGGAGGCGGTGAAGGTAAAGGTTTGGCCAGCCAACGCAGCAGCGGGGGAAACAGTTGCATTGTTCGAGGCTGGAATCAGCGGACGTTTCAGTGTTACTGGCGTAGTTGTAAGCGGTGTGAGCGGTGGCGGTGTGCTGCCAGGAGCCAATGGAGTGGTGAGGGCGGCTGGTGCTAGTTTGCGCCCAAGCAGGCTGATCAACACCCGCTGACCATCGGGAAACTCTGGATGGTATTCGAAACGTGATCGCTCAAAATACTGGGTTGTGCGCGTGGTGCCATCCTCCAGTTGCTCCTGGATCTCACTACTGATCGGCAGGCCGAAAATGGCTAGCCCGCCCTGTTTTTCCCAGATCTCCTTGAAACCATACTGCACAATCTGGCTCGTCTCCGAGAAATAACGGCGGGTCTTTGTGTTGGCAATAGCGCTCGATGTTGTAAATACGCGGCCAGTACTCACCTCACGCCCAAGCATGGCGAGATAAACCACCGTCGCAGCAGGGTTTTCGCGCTCAAACCGGGCACGCTCATAGTATTGAACGATTCTCCCGCTGGTTGGGTCAATATATTCATCGGTGATCGGGTAGCCAAAATTAACCATGCCATTGTTTGTATCCCAAAAATTACGGAAGACACCCTGGACATAATGACCAGTGGCTGCAATATACAGTGGTTCCGTCGCTGCATGAACTGGCGAAGCAAGAACGCTCACAATCAGTACGAGCGCCAGCAATCCTGTTACGAGTATGTGCCCAGCACGCATTCGGTTGTTCAATATCATGCTGCCTCCTTTTGTGAAATCCTGCACCAGATGTGGCACAAGCAGGGAGAATGAGTTATGTCAGCATACGCCACGCATGCAGCGATTGTCAAGCGAATAGCCCAACAATCCCAACGAATCATTGATTTTATCATTCAAAAGTTTTAGTTTATCAATTTTAACGACGTGCTATACTATCCGAGTTTCTCTGCTGTTTACCCGCCTCTCACCAAGCGAGGTCCCTATGAACCTCATGCGCCACCTCATGCCATTTCTGGGGCGCTACCGTCGGCGAATATTATTGGGGATGCTATGCGCCCTGTGTGGCACATTTGCAGCTGCAACAATTCCGCAGATTCTGCGCCTGGCCGTCGATGATCTCAGCACGCGTGGCATCGTTTCCAGTAACCTGCTCCAGTTTAGCGGTATGCTATTGCTGGCCGCCCTGATTGATGGCTGCTTCCGCTTTGGGCAGCGTACGCTGATGCTTGGCACCGCCCATATTGTTGAATACGACATGCGTGAGGCGCTGTTTCGCCGCTTACTAATCCTCGATCAAGGCTTCTATGGTGCCATGCACACTGGCGATCTGATGACCCGTGTGACCAATGATCTCTCGGCGGTACGCCAGTTTGTTGGCCCTGGCATTAGCTCGCTGGTTGGTGCAGGGTTGCTGATCATCGCATCTGCCATTCTGATGCTGATCGCCAATACTGCGTTGGCCCTAGTGGTGCTGATCTCACTGCCGATTGTGACTGTCCTGTTTCTGGTGATTGGCCGCCGGATGAAGAAGATCTTCAAGGGCGTGCAGGATCAATTTGGCCAGATCTCGACCCGCGCCCAGGAAAATTTCAGCGGCATTCGGACGATCAAAGCCTATGCTCAGGAAGAGGCCGAGATTCGGGTGTTTCGTGAGGAGAACGAAAAATATCGGCTGCTGAATGTGCGCTATGTGTTGCTCAGTGGCCTGCTCTGGCCGGCGATTTCGTTGGCACTCGGCTCGATTGGTGCTGTCGTGCTGCTGGTTGGTGGCCAGCAGGTGGCCCGTGGCGAGATGACGATTGGCGAATTGGTGTTGTTCAATACCTACCTGGCGCAACTGGGCTGGCCGGTGATTGCACTTGGGTGGACAATTGATCTCTACCAGCAAGCGTCTGCTTCGATCATCCGGATCAATGAGGTATTGCACCGCAAACCAGGGATTGCAACAGCCGCAGATGCCCCGCCAACATTCATGCCACAGGGTGCGATTGAGTTTCGCAATGTTGGTATTCGCTTCCAGCATCCCGATCTGCTTGCCAATGGGCATACAAATGCGCCAAGCCATGCCGCGCAACTAGCTGGCCCACGTTCCGAGCGCCAGGAATGGGTTGTGCGCCATATCTCATTCAGCATCCCGGTTGGCGGCTCGCTGGCGATTGTTGGCGCAACCGGCGTCGGCAAAACCACGCTTGTCAATCTGCTGGCGCGGGTGCGCGATGCGGATGAGGGCCAGGTGCTGATTGATGGCATTGATGTGCGCCATCTGCCGCTTGATGATCTGCGGCAGGCGATTGGCTATGTGCCACAGGATACCTTCTTGTTCAGTGTGCCGCTGCGCGATAATGTCACATTCGGGCGGCAGGGCGCATCGCAGGCCGATATCGAGCGTGCCCTGATTGTCTCGCGGCTCTCGAATGACCTGATGCAGTTCCCTCATGGAATCGATACCCTGATTGGCGAACGAGGCGTGACCCTTTCCGGTGGACAGAAACAGCGTACCGCAATTGCGCGGGCCGTACTACGCGACCCGACCATCCTGGTGTTGGATGATGCACTCTCCAGTGTGGATACCCATACCGCCTCTGAGATCCTGAGCGGATTACGGGAAGTGATGCAGGGCCGAACGAGTATCATCATTGCTCAGCGGATCGCCACTGTTCGTGATGTGGACCAGATCATTGTGCTGCACGATGGGCATGTGGTTGAACACGGCAGCCATCGCGATCTGGTTGCCCAGGATGGAAGGTATGCGGCAATGTATCGGCGCGAACTGCTTCAGGCGGAACTGGAACATGAGTAGCTCTCAGCTTTCAGCTCTCAGCTCTCAGCTCTCAGCTCTCAGGAGTCAGGCGATGGGTATACGGGCATTTCGGGATCTTAAAGTCTGGCAGAAGTCACATCAGATCACGCTTGCAATCTACAAGATAACAGCAACATTTCCACGCGAAGAGCTGTTCGGTTTGACGAGCCAGATGCGTCGTGCCAGTGCATCAGTGCCAGCGAATATCGCCGAAGGTTGTGGGAGAAATTCGGAATCTGATTTCGCACGCTTCCTGACGATAGCAATGGGATCAGCGAGTGAGCTAGAATATCATCTTTTACTATCACGCGATTTGTCGCTCCTTGGCGAAGACGAGTATGTGCAACTATCAACAGATTTAGAAGAAGTCAAGCGGATGCTGACTGGGTTCATTCAGAAGCTCAAAGCCTCGGATAAGACTACTGAAAGCTGATGGCTGACGGCTGACAGCTGCGGATTGCTGACTGGGTTCATTCAGAAGCTCAAAGTCTCGGATAAGACTACTGAAAGCTGATGGCTGACGGCTGACAGCTGCGGATTGCTGACTGGGTTCATTCAGAAGCTCAAAGCCTCGGATAAAACTACTGAAAGCTGATGGCTGACGGCTGACAGCTCGTGAGGTATCCATGACAACCCGTATTGATGATGACGAAATTCTGGGCAAGGTCTACGATGGACGCCTGATCCGCCGGTTGGCCGAGTTTGTCAAGCCCTACTGGCGGGCGATGCTCGGTGCAACAACGCTGATGATCTGCGGGGCGCTGGTGGAATTGGCCCCACCCTTTTTGCTGCGTACCGCCATCGATGGGCCGATTGCCCAGCGCGATGTGCCTGGCGTGGTGCCGATCTTTCTGATGTATGCAGCGGCGCTCATCGGCGCGTTCCTGTTGCGCTATGGGCAGACCTATATCGTCCAATCGACAAGCCAGAAGATTATGGTCGATATTCGCCTGCGGATCTTTAGCCATATTCAGGGCATGAGCCTGCGCTTCTTTGATCGCAATCCCGTTGGCCGGTTGCTCACCCGCATCACCAATGATGTTGATGCACTGAATGAGTTTATTACCCAGGGTACTGTTGCCCTGCTTGGCGATCTCGTTCGGCTGGTGTTTGTGGTTGCGACCATGCTGCTGCTCAACTGGCGCTTGGCGCTGATCAGCTTTGCGATGCTGCCGGTGGTGCTATTGACGACCATGATCTTTCAGAAGATCATGCGCCAGGTGTATCGGCAGGTTCGCCAACGAATCGCACGAATCAATGCCTATTTGAACGAGCAGATTACCGGGGTGCTGGTAACGCAACTGTTCAATGGTGAGGAACGCAGCCGGATTCGGTTTGAAGACCTGAGCGGCGATTACCTCAAGGCCCAGCTTCATTCAAATAGGATTTTTGCGGTCTTCTTCCCGACGATTAGCTTCATCTCAACTCTGGCGATGACATTGTTGCTGAGCCTTGGCGGGCAGTTGGTGCTTGGCGATCTGGCGACGCTTGGCTTGCTGGTGGCATTTATTCAATATACCGATCAAGCCTTCCAACCAATTCGCCAGTTGGCCGAACGCTATAATACGCTGCAGAGCGCCATGGCCTCATCGGAACGCATCTTTGGTGTGCTCGATACCGAAGCGCAGGTTAAGGATGCCGAGCGCACACAATCACTGCCCCAACCAGTTCGTGGCGAGATCAACTTCGAGAATGTCTGGTTTAGCTACACGCCCGAGGAGATCGGCGCGAATAGTGATATGAACACCCAATCGGTGCCAGCACCCACAACGCATAGCATGGAACCAGCCACTGGCCTTGATCCACTGGCCCAGGAATGGGTGCTGCGTGGCCTTTCATTCCGCATTCCAGCAGGCCAATCGGTGGCCGTGGTTGGCGCGACGGGTGCCGGCAAGACATCACTGGTTAGCCTGATGGCGCGCTTCTACGATATTCAGTCGGGATCAATTACGCTTGATGGGGTCGATATTCGGGATGTACAGCAGCGGGAATTGCGCCGGCATATTGGTGCTGTGCCACAGGATCCAATCTGTTTTAGTGGTTCAATCCGCGATAATATCCGGCTGCATGCTCAGGAGATCACCGAGGAGCAGATGCTTCGTGCTGCTGAGGTGGCCAATGCTGCGCCATTTATCAAGCGCTTGCCGGGTGGCTATGATTACGAGGTGCGCGAGCGCGGATCGAACCTATCGGTTGGCCAGCGCCAGTTGCTGGCCTTTGCACGCGCCATCGCCTTCAATCCAGAGGTGTTGTTGATCCTGGATGAGGCCACATCCAGTGTGGATACCGAAACTGAGGCATTGATGCAGGCGGCGTTGGAGCAGTTGATCAAGGGCCGCACATCGATTGTGATTGCCCATCGGCTCAGCACGATTCAGCATGTTGATCGTATTCTGGTGCTGCATAAGGGCAAACTTGTCGAGGATGGCTCGCACGAGGAACTCCTGGCACAACGCGGCTTCTATCATCGGCTGTACCAGCTTCAGTTTGCCGAACAGGTGCGTGCCTCATGATGAATATATTGACATTATCATTGCTAGAATAGTTTAAAAGACGTATTATTCGCGGACACCCCCTGTTGTGTGCCCTCCACGTCGAGTTCTGCTATTCGGGTCATCGATTCCGAAGACCACTAGGCGAAACGGATGTTACTTGCCTGGTTTCAACCAGTACTAAAGCATTATTACCGCCCGCTTCTGGCGAGTGCTTGTTATGTTGTGCTGTTCTTAGCACTCGATCAACTGGCAGTAAGCTTTGGGACAGAGTCGATTGTTAGCCTCTGGTATCCATCTTCTGCGCTAAGTTTAGTGTTAATCATCGGATTTGGGCCGATATGTATTCCAGCACTGCTGCTTGCCAATTTACTCAGCCTGAACTGGCATTATCAAATGATACTTGATGGATCCGTGATGCTGCTGGTGTTGGCGCATACCCTGTGCTATGGCGCAGGTGGAATAGCATTACGGCGAATGCTGCCCAACAGGCGTCTTGATACAATTCAGGCGATCAGTCGATTCTTGGCGATTGGGATGCTTACGTCGGTGCTGGTGGCACTGGTTTCCTGTGCTGTGTTGGCCTTTGATGGTGAGCTTGCCTGGCCGGAATACCCTCAGGTTGCCTTTAACTGGTGGCTTGGCGATCAGATCGGTATTATTGTTATTGTGCCATTGCTGCTTATTCATGTGCTGCCATGGTTTCGTGTATGGGAGCAGCATAATGAGCGTATTCTGACCTCCACGCTATCCGAGTGGGTTGAGTTATGCGCTCAGGCAATCAGCATTGTTGGAACGCTCCTACTTGTGTTTGTTTCTCCATTTGCTGCACAGCAACCGCTGTACCTCTGTTTTTTGCCATTAATCTGGATTGTGTTGCGATTTGGCCTCCCTGGAGCGATAATCGCAATAAGTAGCCTCAGTTTTGGCGCGATGATTGCCTCTGCTCAAGGGTTTGTCCCAATCACGGGCTTGATCGATCTGCAGTTATTCATGCTTGCGATTGCCCTTACTGGCCTGCTGTTGGGAGCTTCGGTCAGCGAACAACGCGCTACCGCACGTGCGCTGCAATCAAGTGAGGCTCGCGCTCGGGCGATTGTTCAGGATCAGACTGATCTCGTCTGCCGCTATCGATCCGATACAACACTGACATTTGTGAACGATGCCTATTGCCAATTCTTTGGCCGAACGGCAGATGAGTTGCTGGGGCATAGTTTTATGTGGATGGCGCGGCCAGAATACCATGCGATCATCCGCCAGCAGATCGCAACAATCGTGAGCAACCGCGAACCATTTACCGATGAATCGCTGATCTACCGCAGAGATGGGGCACTACGCTGGATGCAATGGGTGAATCGCGTGATTGTTGATGCCGATGGCCAGACGGTCGAGATTCAGGTGGTTGGCCGTGATATTACAGAGCGTAAGGAAGCTGAGGTAGCGCGCCAACAGGCCGAGGAACGCTACCGCATGATCTCGCAGATGACATCGGATTATGGCTATCTGTATACAATCGAAGCCGATGGTGTGATGCGGCGCGATTGGCTTGCCGGAGCCTTTACCCGAATCACTGGGTATGAACTGGATGAGTTTGATCGCAATGGTGGCTGGGAAGCGATTTTGTATCCGCCAGATCTACCTGAAGTGTTCGCCAATCGTATCCGGCTTGCGCAGGGCATTGCATGTGATAGCGATGTTCGGATTCAGCATAAGGATGGAAGTATCCGCTGGTTACATAATACGCTTCTGCCAGAAATGGATCCCGAAACGGGTAAACTTGCGCGGGTGTATGGTGCTGTTCAGGATATTAGCGAGCGCAAACAGGCCGAAGAGACACGCCGGGCGATTGATCGCCAGATTCAGGAGACGCAGAAACTGGAAAGTATTGGCGTGTTGGCAGGTGGAATCGCCCACGATTTTAATAATTTACTGGTTGGCGTGATGGGCAATGCTGGGTTAGCCCTGGCCGAACTGCCAGATGATTCCCCAGCCCGTTTCAGCGTCCACCAGATCGAGATTGCCGCCCATCACGCAGCCAACCTGACCCGCCAGTTGCTGGCCTATGCAGGCAAAAGCCGCGTGATCGTCCGCCGCCTGCACATCAACCCATTGATCGAGGAAATGATCCAACTCTTGCATGTTGGTATTCCCCGCCAAGTCGAGCTTATTCCGCTGATGGGTTCCGATCTGCCCGAAATTGAAGGGGATGTGACCCAACTACGCCAGGTGTTGATGAATATTGTGATCAATGCTGCTGAAGCAATTGGCTCAGAACCAGGCGTGATCACGATCACCACCGATTCACGCTGGGTGGATCGCACAATCCTGGCCAATTCCTTTCTTGGCAGCGATCTCCCAGAACACGAGTATGTCGTGATTGAGGTGACAGATAGCGGTTGCGGGATGGACGAGGCAACCTGTGAGCGGATTTTTGAGCCATTCTTCACAACAAAGTTTACCGGGCGCGGGTTGGGCCTGGCAGCGGTGCTTGGGATTGTACGCTCCCATGGTGGTGCGCTCAATATTACCAGTGTTCTGGGCAATGGCTCGATATTCACGATTCTGCTGCCAAGTGCAACGGAACCAAGCTTGGAACAGACGCTGGTGTTGGAAGAACACAGCCAAGCATTCAACTAACAGCCATCAGCCGAGTGAGCTAACAGCTATCAGCCGTCAGCCTTTTTGGTACAGATGAACGTTCTTGCTTGCCCTGCAATGCCTATTATTAGTACAAATGTCCATCGTTAGAATGCTGAATGCTACGTACTACCCCAAATCCTCATGATCGATATCATCATAGCGCTCGGCAATCATCACACGATCAACGGGAAAGACGACCGACATACGCCGGATGCGATTCTCGGGATGCGGCGGCAGAACCGCCAACACAACAATACTCATGTCATCGGCTGGATGCCCGTGATCCAGCTCAATTGCCCGTCCAAGTAGCGCATCGGCCAGTGTGATAGCGCTGGCTCCCTCGGAAGAATGCCAACCAGCGAGAAAGTTGGCCAGGTTCAGATCTTCCCCATAGCGCTCACCAGCCTTGAGTAAGCCATCGGTGAAGACGACAACATAGGTATTGGGCTGCATGGCAATTTCGGTGATGCGTGGCTTTGTACCAGGGTATAGCCCGATTGGCATTGAGGGTTCACTATGCACATGCACGCCAGCGGAATCGAGCACATAGAATGGTGCTGGGTTGTTACGCGAGATCAGCAAACTGCCACTGCGCTGATCGAATGAAAGAATATTGAGCGTTGCGGCAACCTGGCCCATTCGATAGGTATACAAATAATCGTGGGCAGCACGAGCCACGACTCCATCACGGGCACCATCCTTGAGCTGGGCAATCGCACGCGTGGCAATCAGGTTGCTCAGCGATTTTGCACCACGCCCACTGCCCTGGCCATCCACCAGCACGACAGAGAACCCGCCACCAGGGCGCTCGATCATTTCGATTGTATCGCCGCTTTCGGCAACTCCATGCCGCGGAACCTTCGCTACGCCAACTTGTAGCTCGACCATCCTTGCCTCGCCGTCTGTGTGAGATCATTTGCATGATTGTAGAGACTCTGCGGCTTTCCAGCAAGATTGTGTGTATCTTCACAACAGAGAGGATAGTGTGATCGCGATAGCCAAAGGCTCTACCTACTCATTGAATGGCGTTTGAGTATGTACAATCCTCAGTATCGGTTGCCAAGGAAATGAATGGCGGCCATAATGTCCCCAGAAGCGCATACCATACTCTGCCCCTCACCCCAACCCCTCTCCCACGTTCGGGAGAGGGGCCATGCAGCCATGCACGGCATCGTAGTGCGGCATTCCCTCTTCTCTCTACAGTCGGAGAAGGGGGCAGGGGGATGAGGGGTAATAACGGTCGTCATTGCCTTACATTCGCGCTTACAGAGCGCATACTCGCTGGCATATGCCTACCGCTGATGGTATAATCTGGCTACCATCCGGTTTCTGATAGGGCAACCAGTCGTCGCGGGGACAGTGGTAGTACACCACAAATCCTTCATCGTGCGGTCATAGTTTGATAGACAGAAAGCGGGACGCGATGGCGGGACACCAGCGCCAACCAGCAGACAGCGACGAAGACGCGTTCTTCGGTCAGTGGCTGCGCCATCGTCGTCGAAGCCTCGACCTCACCCAGGATGCGCTCGCACAGCGCGTTGGTTGTGTGATCGATACGGTGCGGAAGATCGAGGCTGGCATGCGCCGCCCATCACACGCAATGGCCGAGCGCCTCGCACAGTGTCTCGCTATCCCGCTAGCTGAGCAGGTTGCCTTCCTCGCCGCTGCACGGGCTGGCCGAGCGCCCCAAGATTCTGTGCCACCCATCCCCGCACGGCTGAACACCACTGCGCCTACAGCGTCACCGACACCTCTTTCCATCGCCCGTCGCACTGGCTATCTGCCAGCACCCATGACTTCGTTCATTGGGCGGGAGTGGGAGATCGCGGCAGTCAGTACCCGCCTACGCACTCCAGAGATGCGTCTGGTCACGCTGACTGGTGCTGGCGGCATTGGCAAGACCCGGCTGGCGTTGCGGATCGCCGACGGGCTCCACGACGCCTTTCCCCAGGGTGTCTGGTTCGTCAACCTCGTACCAATCCGCGATCCAGCGCTGGTTCTGCCGACGATTGCCCAGGCGCTTGGTATACGCGAACAGCAGGGTACAACAATCGTCGCAACCCTTCGGGCAGCGCTTGGCAGGCAATGTCTGCTGCTGGTACTCGACAACGTCGAACAGGTTATTGCGTCTGCGCCCGCACTGGCGGCGCTCCTCGCGGACGTGCCAGGGCTGACGATGCTTGTCACGAGCCGCGAAGCACTGCGCCTCTCCGGTGAGCATGTCGTAGTCGTTGCACCACTGGCCGTTCC
>JBBQSD010000075.1:0-28131 GCA_038214135.1 Chloroflexales bacterium
GCTACATGCGTATTTTGAATCGCGTATGCTCACGTCTCAGTTACTCGACAATCCACATCTATCCATCGGTGTCTCGGCGTATTGATGCGTTCCAGCGTGAGTTTGGCTACATGATTGGCTACATGCACCCCTCAAGACGAACAAACGCCCAAGCGATTGCTTGGGCGTTTGGCTTTGTGATGCCTTAAAATATGGAGCCGATAGCGAGACTCGAACTCGCGACCTGCTGTTTACGAAACAGCTGCTCTACCAACTGAGCTACATCGGCGGTCGATAGCGTTTATTGTAGCATAAATCGTGAGAATACGTCAACTGAAGCGATCAGCCATCAGCCTCCAGCTTTCTGGTGCAGATGAAAGCACTGTGCCTGACTGTAACGTTTATCCTCAGAATATGTTTTATCGTTAGCGCGAACTCAAGCTGAAAGCTAAGAGCCACGAGCTATGCTATCATGTATTTGCATGCCATACAGAACAATTGCCGCGGGAGCGTGATGGCATGCAGCCTCCCGTACGAGAAGGCGCTCGCGATGAACCGACCGCAGAATATCAAGGGGATGCGCGATCATTTGCCGGAAGCGATGATCCTGCGCCAATACATTATCACCACGCTCACGAATGTCTTCGAGCGCCATGGATTTGAGCCGCTCCAGACACCGCTGGTTGAGTATGCTGCAACACTCGAAGGCAAAATTGGCGATGATGAAAAACTGATCTATCGCTTCGAAACCCATGGCGGCGATAAGGTTGCCCTGCGCTATGATCAGACTGTCCCATTGGCGCGGGTGGTTGGCCAGTATCAGGGCAAGCTGACGTTCCCGTGGCGACGCTATGCGATTGGCCAATCATATCGCGGTGAACGCCCGGCTCGTGGCCGGTATCGTGAGTTCTGGCAGGCCGATGTCGATATTGTTGGTTCCTCATCGCCAATTGCCGATGCCGAAATCATTGCGACGCTCACCGATTCGCTGACTGCACTGGGATTCCATGGCTTTACCACGCTGCTGAACCATCGCCAGATCATTGGCGGGATTGCCCGTGTTTCTGGGTTGGATGAACAGGCGGCTGGAGGCCTCTATCGTGCAATCGACAAGATCGACAAAATTGGCCCAGATGGTGTGCGCGAGGAACTGTTGCGCAGTGGCGTCGATGCAGCGGCTGCCGACAAAATTCTGACAATTATTCAGATCAATGGCTCGGCCAGCGATGTGCTGGAAGCGCTTTCCGAACAACTCGCCAACGACGAGCGAGCGCTTCAGGCGCTCACCAACCTGCGTGCGATCATTGGCCGCCTGGCCGAGATGGGCATTCCGCCAGAGCGCTATGCCATTTCGCCGAGCCTGGCGCGTGGCCTTTCATACTATACGGGCTGTGTATTTGAGGCGGTTGTCGATAACCCGCCAATGGGATCATTACTTGGTGGTGGCCGCTATGATGAACTGGTTGGGATGTTTGCTGGCCGCCCGATCCCAACCGTCGGGTTGGCCTTTGGCATCGAACGCCTGCACGATGTCATGGAAGAACTCGGCCTTGGGCCGGTGAGCCGAACCATTCCCGAGGTATTTGTAACAATATTCAGCCAGGAACTCGCTGGCGAAGCATTGCGGCTTGCCTCAGAACTACGGGCAAGTGGCCTGAAGGTTGAAGTTGCCCTTGATCCAGGCGATAAACTTGGCAAACAACTCAAATATGCCGATCAGCGCCACATTCCGTTTGCTGTCGTCATTGGCCCGGATGAACTCACCCGTGGCGAAATCGTCGTCAAGGATCTACGCAGCGGCAATCAGCGCAGCATCGCCCGTGATCAGGCAGCAGCACAGATTCATGCGGCACGTTGATATAGCCGATAGGCCGATAGCCGAAACCAAGAACCGAGTATTCAGGAGTCAGAATACTAAACCGAGACCGAGAGTCGCTCGCACCCCTGCTGCGCTTCTCCTCTCCCAATTGGAGAGGGGTTAGGGCATGATCAACAGGCGCTGGCGAGCCATCAACATCCTTTGCGGGTCGGGTACCCTCTGGGCGGGAACGGTTTCTGGCGAAAAAAGCAGCGGCATTATCGCGGGCGCGGGGTGCGCAGCCCCGAATACAAAATGGCTAACCATAACGGAGGAGTATATGAATGAGCAACCAGTGCTTGAACATACCGTCGGTACGTTCCTTGATGCATTGGCCAGCGGTGCGCCAACACCCGGTGGTGGCAGTGCAGCAGGGCTGAGCGGAGCTATGGCCGCCGCATTGATTGCGATGGTCTGCCATCTCACAATCGGCAAGAAGCAGTATGCCGAATTTGAGGCAGAAGCGAAATCCATCCTATCCAGCGCCGAAATACGGCGTAGCGAACTCCAGATTCTTACACAGGAGGATATAACTGCCTTTAATCGGCTGATGGCGGCCTATCGGCTCCCCAGGATGACCGACGCCGATGCTGCGCTGCGTAAGACCGCCATTCAGAGCGCCACAAAACTAGCAACCGATGTTCCACTGCGAACCGCCCGTGCTATCGCCAATCTGCTGCCGCTGTGTGCGCCACTGGCCCGTAACGGCAACCGAACCGCCGTCAGCGACGTTGGCGCGGCCATTCTCCTAATTCAGGCGGCAATTCCAATGGCATTGCTGAATGTGGAAACAAACCTGCTGCAGCTTGAGGACCAGAATTTTGTGCGCGCTGCCCGTGCCCAGGTTGTGGATCTAACAGTCGGCCTGAGCGATGAGATTACCGGGGTTCTACTCGTGGTGCGCGAACGATTACGGGGCTAGTATTCAGGAGTCGGAATTCAGAATAGTGTGCCGCTACGCACGGTAGGCGTTCGGGGGTGCGTTGGGGCGTATAGCTCTACGTGTTCTTTTTTTGGTTTAAAGAATGTTGGTAGCTCGCCAATGCCCGTTGGTCATGCCACGGCTGCGATCAACATGCGTTGGTGGCAAGATGATGGTGGCATTGTACCCAACGAACGTCGGGGCGCTACCAAGCCGCCTACATCTGTCCAACCACTGTCAATTTCACCACGCGGCGCGTGCTCGCCCACCACGAACGCCGCGTTGGAGTACATCGCTTGTTCCCTTGTTGCTGGTTCTGGGTTCTCAGGTATCGGCTATGGGTTCGCCCTACCCTGGCGCATCAATAGAATCAAGATATGATCGCGCCACAGTAAGATCCAGCGTGTGAAATAATAAACAGTGCGATAGAGTTTACTGCGCCGCACCGGGTCGTAGTCAACAAGAACAACCTGGGGACCCTTTTCGTCTCGGAGCAGCAACAGGTTGTGTGAGCGCAACAGGTTACGTTGAACCAGAAAGCTCCACACCCGTTTGGGCAACATCCAGATCGCCTTCATGCGGGTTCGTTCGGCATCGCTCGAACTTGTTCGGCCATACAGATCGGGCATACTCCCCGTCAGCCGGTAGTGGCGCAGCGAACGCCGAATCACATCACGCAATTGGTCGGCCAGAATACGGCGTTCATCTACGCTGAGTTGCGAATAATCAACCTCAAACAATGGTTTGGCCGGGCCAGCATATGGCTGGATCACAACAACCTGTGCGCGATTGGTGCTATCGCGTGCAACCAGATAATAGCTTGGCAGGCTATGCTGCGGCCCAAGGCACACGGCAAACTGCTCAGCAGCGCTGCGTAGGCTATGCGCCTGGCTGAGTGCATCGGCAATGCTTCCGCCCAGATCGCTCTTAACCTTGACAACATAGCGCTGATCATCGGTGCGGTACACCTCGGTCTCATTGCCACCGGCGATCCGCTCCAGCACCAGATCGTGATCAATTGGCGCAAACACCTGATCGGTGTGAAGTTCCATCAACTCATACTCTGCTAATCTTTGCCTGCTATAACGACGAACAAAACAACGCCCCGGTTGCAGCCGAGGCGTCATACATTTCCCAATGGCAGAGAGGTTAGGATGAGGGTGGTTCGCAATTCTGACTCCTGACTCCTGACTCCTGAATACTCGGCTATGTCGTCAGCGGGTCGATCCCGAGTTCTGCCAGGCGTGCCGGGGTTGGCTCGCCCTGTTCATTCCAGCTATGGCGGCGATAATATTCGGCCAGTAATTCATCGATTGCTGGGAGTTTGCCAAGCGCTGGCCCAGATTCAAGCGGATCATGCGTCCATCGATGGGGCAGCCCATCACGATCCGATTCATAGTGGATCGCAAGTAGGCGCTCAAAGGTCACAATTCGCTCGCCAAGTTTTGCGATCTCGACACCGCTGAATGGCCGGCCAAGTGCCGCCGAAACCAGTTCGGTCACTTCCGATGGTGCGATCTGATAGGCCATAAGTGCCAAACGGCGGCAGATGCCGATCGCATCCAGGGCCGCAGCAAAACGTTCATGCCAGATCAGCCGGGGAACAGTACCGCGAACAGCCTGGGGATGATTGCCATCGGGAAGCCAGGCCGGTGGTTCAGCAAGTAAGCCCTCATAGCTCATGGCATAGCGATGATCGCTGCCAATTGGCGAACTGGCATAGGTGAGCGCCAATTCCGGCAGTGCCCGCGGATCGAGCGCTGGCATAGCCATCCCCTGAACCTGTGGTGCAAAGGTGCCGCTGCCATAGTACACATCCTGGATCTCGCCCACACCCAGCGAGATCATATCGCGCTTCTCCTGGCGTTGGCCAAGCCGACGGATCGCCGCAAGCACTGCATCACCATCGCCCCACGGCAGCGTCCCCGCTCGGCTCAAGCCCTCCTGCTGGCATTCCATGGTGAATGCGATTGCAGCACTGGTGGCGGTAACATCCAAGCCAAGCCGTAGGCATAGATCATTGGCAATGATAATGGTATCTGGGGTTGTGATGCCACAGGCTGCGCCAAAACCGGCCACCGCTTCGAGTTCTGGGTAGGCCATTGGTTCGCCATTACGCCGTATATACGAACTTGCACAGGGCAGCACACAACCCTCGCAGCCACGCGGTTCGCGTCGGCCACGCTGCGCCATTGCCACGCGATTGATCGCCTGGGCATGGGCAAGCTCGCCATCCTGCCCATTGCGCCCACTCAACAGGCCGCGCTCCTGCGCCGCAGCGGCATAATAGAGGCTGCCACCATATTGCCGAATGCCAGCCGCCAGCTCGCTCGTTGCTGATCGTTTTGCCACCCCAGACATCACTGCATCGGCGCGCAGCCCATCGGCTGGCACGAGTTGGGTGCTCCCACGGATGGCAATCGCCTTCACGCGCTTGTTGGCCATGACTTTACCCGTTCCGGCTGGTTCTGCTGGGTAAAGCCCATCGGCAACAATACTACTATAGGCCACACCGGCCTCACCTGCTGGCCCGATACAAACGACAGACCAATCGCCGCCGAGTTCAGTGCGAACCGCCTGCGCCGTTGCATATGTATCCAACCCGGCTAGCTGATCGGCTGGCCGAATGCTCACATTGCCATCTTCAATAGCAATATAGCACCACTCCTGGCTCTGCCGCTCGATGGCAAGCAGATCGATACCAGCACGCCGCAGCATCGCACCCCAACGCCCAATCGCCCAGGAATGAGCGATCAGGCCCGTTAGCGGTGAACGGGTTGTGACGATAAAGCCACCAGATGCCGATGCAACCACGCCAACGAGCGGCCCGGCACTGAAAATAAGCATATTCGACGCTGAGGTAGGAGCAACATCGACTGACACACGGCTGGACAGCAGCCAGGCTGCAGCGCCACGCCCGCCAAGGAACTGCTGCTCAATGGCCGGGGGCAGCTCCTCACGCAGGCTCTGTTGGGTGTCCAACGCAATTCGTAGGACGCGTAGGGACATAGTGTCTCCCTCAGAACAGGCTTCAGAGCTGGGCCAGCCGCACTGGCTGCCCCAGATAGATCGGTTCGAGCATTGCGATATCGTTCAGGCTACCATCCTGGATTCGCCGCCAGGCCAGTTCGGCCAGAAAACCAGGCCGCCGCATACTGGCTGCCAACCCAGGGAAACGCGCCCGCTCCCCCAGATGCTGGCTGAGTGTCATTCGTAGCTCAGTATCGATATCACCACAGAAGAGGGTTGGTGTGCCTGTTTCTGCACATAGCTCGGCCAGGGTTGTATTGCGCGGCTGGCCGTCGAGTGCATCCTGGGTTGCATACCGATCCCGCCCCAGCCGGAGTATCGGGACGATGGGTAGGCCCGTGCCGCCATACTGATACACAAGCGCATCCAGGGTTCCTACCCCAACAACCGGCAGATCGAGTGCGAGTGCCAACCCTTTTGCGGTGCTGATGCCAACTCGCAATCCGCTCCAGCTTCCAGGCCCAATTGCGACACCAATGGCGCGAATGGCCTCGCGTGGCCGACCAATATAGCCTAATAGGGCAGTGAGTTGTGGCATCAATTGCGCTGTATGCTCCCGCCCAGAATTCCATGCATATTCCGCCAGCAGCCCCTGCTCATCGTAGCAAGCCAGGCCAATCTGATTGGTTGAGGTATCGATTGCCACCAACATCAACCCACCACCGCTCGCTTTAATTCTGCAACAAGCGCTTCGTAGCGCGGCCCGTGTGGCTCGAATCGCAATGCCCGTTTCGTTTCGCTGACATAGCTGAAGATAATGTTCAGCCGCTGATCCGGCAGTTGATCGGCGGCCCGTTCGGCCCACTCGATCAGGCAAACCCCATCGCCAGCAACATATTCATCGAGCCCGATATCGCTCACCTCGCGCACATCATCGAGCCGATAGAGATCGACATGATAGATTGTCAGGCGATCATGCTTCACACCAGCACGATATTCATTCACAAGCACAAAACTAGGGCTGTTGACAAGATCCTCTGAGCCAAGCCCTGCCGCAACCCCCTTGACGAAGTGCGTCTTACCGGCTCCAAATTCACCCAACAACAACACCAGATCGCCCATACCCAGAAGCTCACCGAGCCGCTGGCCGATCCGTGCTGTTTGTGCAGGACTATGGCTGATGCAGTCGAGCACATGTGGCGAATGGGCCACCCGCAGGCGCTGTTCTTTCATAGCACCTATTGTAGCACACCGTTGCAGCATCAGAGTGAGATACGCTTGTCATCCTGGAACAGCTCACAAACGCTACTATGGAAGTAGACCAATGTTCATGTTTGTTGAGACCTGTCACATGAACCTTAGCCGCAGGCTTCAGCCTGCGGGCACGGTGGATGCAAACGATACCCGATGAACATGGAACGATCCATCAGCCTGCGGTGCTGGTAACGATATGGGGTAGTTAATTCTGCCGGCGCAGAAGGACTATGGTGCTATTGCCGCTGCTATGTTGGTTCCGCTAGACTATGAGCGGCTGCTATTCAGCACAACATTCAAGGAGCCTCAGCCATGACGATGACCCGCCGCCGACTTGTTGGCAGCGCTGCGGCCTTCGCCGCAGTAACCGCAATCGCTAGCCAGCAGATTGCAAACGCGGATGAACCAGAAACGCCCAACCTGATCGAACCGACACCACAGGCCGCCGGGGCAATAACGCCCGAATTGATCGCCCTTAACCGTATGGGCTATGGCCCGCGCCCAGCCCAATCCGTACTGGTGCAGAATCCAGCCGGCTTTCCTGGCGATGTTGCCCGCATTGCCGCATTGGGTGGGCTGGATGCCTATATCGAACAGCAACTTGATCCAGCCAGTATCGATGATAGCTTCTGTGATCAACAGCTTGCTGCAACACGCTTCCGTTTTAACTATGCTGCCGATAATCAGGCTCCCCCGCGCTATCCAGCCGTGAATGAACTACGACCGCTCGACACACTTGTACAAACCGTCACTCAGCTATGGCCATTGGCCGATTTTGGCACGGCCATGGACTGGTCGGAGCGTCAACGGCCCTGGTACGAAGTTCGTATCACTACAGCGGTGCGCGCGATCTATAGCGAACGCCAACTGCAGGAAATTCTGGTCGACTTCTGGCATAACCATTTTAATGTGAATGCCAGCGGCGATGTCACCCAATCGGTTGCATTCCCGGATTATGATCGGATCATGCGCCAAAACTGCCTTGGCAACTTCCGTACATTTGTTGAGGCGGTTGCCAAAAGCACAGCAATGCTCTATTACCTCGATAACTATAGCAATCGCGCCTCTGGTGGTGAGGGCGGTAACGAGAACTATGCCCGCGAACTGTTTGAACTGCATACACTTGGCTCCGATAATTATCTCAAATTCTATGATGATCGTTCGCAGATTGGCACAGTTACCTATAATGGCGAAACATTTGCGCGTGGCTATATCGACCAGGATGTCTATGAGGCAGCTGAATGCCTGACTGGTTGGACTGTCGGCAATGGTGATTGGCGGCTGCCTGCTGGTACGCTGAATAATGGCGCGTTTGTGTATGTGCATGCATGGCATTCGGGCGGAACAAAGCTCGTGCTTAGCCAATTGATCAGCAATGGCCAGGCAACTGCCGATTATATGAAAGATGGCCAGGCCGTCTTTAAGCTATTAACCGACCATGTTGGAACTGCTCGCTTCCTGTGTACCAAGCTCTGCCGACGCCTGATTAGCGATTATCCACCATCCGATGTGATTGAGGCGGCGGTTGCCGAATGGATGGCCAACCGAACCGCACCGGATCAGATCAAGCGCGTTGTGCGGGTGATCCTCAAATCGGCGGCCTTCAAAAACATATGGGGTCAGAAGGTCAAGCGGCCATTCGATTTCTTTGTCTCCTATGTTCGAGCAACCAATGCACAGGTGCGTTTGGTTGATGATGCCCATCCAAGTGGAAGCTGCTGGGGCAGCCTGTTCTCGACACTGAGCAACACCGGCCATCGGTTGTATGAATGGCCCACGCCAACAGGCCACCCCGATCTGGCCAGCTACTGGTTAAGCACCAATGGCATGCTGCGGCGCTGGAATATTCCCTACTCGCTGATATCGACAGGCCAGTATGGCATCAATATACAGGTCAATCTGTTCGCCCAAACCCCAACCGGCCTGACCTCCACACAGATTGTTGATTATTGGATCGACAGATTGTTTGGTTATGCGATCTCAAGCAGCACTCGTACGGCGCTGATTAGCTTCATGGCCCAAACGGGCAGCCCAAATTCGCCACCGCCATTGTATTCTGGCGAAACTACACTTCAGGAGCGGATTGAGTGCCTGGTGTATCTCATGTCGATGGCCCCTGAATTTCAGCAGCGCTAACGCGCCCAGATATTTCATACTGAGGAGAGTGGCATGACAATCTCGCGACGACAGTTTATGATCGGTGGCTGTAGCGCTGCGATCGCCGCGATGGCTGGTGGCCGGATCGGCGGGCTTGTGTTCGATGATCTTGATTTTGCCGATACCGCTCAGGCAGCTGGCAACGACCAGATCCTGATCAATATCTTCCTTCGCGGCGGCTGTGATGGCCTGAGCCTGGTTTCGCCATATGCCGATGGTACCTACCGAACCCGACGCGGCAGCCAGGCTCTGCCACAGAACCCAACCAGCGCTTTTACCCTGAACGCCAATAATCCAGCATTCTTTAGTAGCGTACCGGAAACGGGCTTCTGCCTGCATCCAAGCACTGCTGGAGTTGTTGGCGCTGCCACCTACGCACTAAAAGAACTCTATGATAGCGGCAACCTCGCAATCGTGCATGCCTGTGGCCTGAACGACGATACCCGCAGCCATTTCGATGCGATGGATTATATCGAGCGCGGAACGCCTGGTAATAAGAGCACCAGCACTGGCTGGCTGGCCCGCCACATCCAATCGGTCAACTATACTGGCACTATTCCAGCGCTAGCGGCTAGTTCCAATTCGCCAACATCGCTGCTTGGCGCAACCCAGGCCATTGCAGCAACATCGGCCAATAGCTATCGGTTGAATGGCCCAGGGCGCTACACCCAGACTGCGGCCAATGCCCGACCGCTCGATGCGCTGATGGGCACTCTGGATCAGATGTACACCGGCCCTGGGGCAACAGTGAGTGCTGGGCGGCGAACGATTGAAGCGATCCGGGCACTCCGTACTATCGGCGGGTACACAACAGGTATTACAACATACCCAGGCGGCGGTTTCGGCGATTCGCTCAAGACCTTAGCGCAGATCATTAAGCTCGATCTTGGCCTGCGCATCGCAACGATTGATCTTGGCGGCTGGGATCACCACGAAAACCAGGGCGTCAATGGCGGCCAGTATGCGAACCTGGTATCAACCCTAGCACGCGGGTTGTATTCCTTCTATAAGGATATGGCTGGCTTCGAGAATCGCCTGACGATTGTTGTGATGAGCGAATTTGGGCGGCGTTTGGGGGTCAATGCCAGCGATGGAACCGACCACGGCCATGGTAATGCCATGCTCGTGCTGGGTGGCAATGTCAATGGTGGCAAGCTGTATGGCAATTGGCCCGGCCTCGAAAATCTCGACCAGGACCAGGATCTGCGGATCACCACCGACTATCGCAAGGTTCTGGCAGAGGCAGTTGTGCGTGTGTTGGGCAACAACAAGCTTGGCACCGTCTTCCCAAGCATCACACCAGAGATCTATAGCACCAATACGGCCCTGAACCTGTTTAATGGCACCGATCCAGCATCGATTGACTACACATCAACACAGTATCAGGTCAGCTTGCCGCTGATTAGCCACTAATCATTTCTCACCTGTAGAGACGCAAAATCTTGCGTCTCTACGTGCGCGGCAGAATAAACGTAAATGTGCTGCCGACGTTTGGCGTGCTACGGACTGCCACCTGGCCGCCAAATGATTCGGCAACATATTTTGTGATCGCCAGGCCGAGGCCAGCACCGGTATATGGTCGCGCCAGCGAATCATCGACCTGATAGAACGGAATGAATATCTTCTCGATTGCCTCAGCGGGAATGCCAATCCCTGTATCCTCAACCCACAATAACACGCGAGTGGGATCGCTGCTGAATGTTACACGGGCGCTACCACCGCGGACATTAAACTTGATCGCATTATCGATCAGATTGCGGATCGCATGGAACAGTGCGTTCATATCGCCATTGAACTGAACATTGGGCGCGATGGTTGCCTGCAGATCCACACCAGCTTCTTGTGCAGCTGGCTGAAGTTCAACAACCGCATGCTGGACAATATCACTCAGCACAATTGGCATGCGCCGTGCCGGAACAGAGCGGATCTCCTGGAGATACAGCAGATTATTGAGCAGCCGTGAGAGCGAGCGCGAATTGCGGGCAATCACGGAAATTGCCTGGCTCTGGACATCGGTGAGCGAGCCAAGTGTGTTGCGCTCAAATAGCTCCAGATAGCCAAGAATAGATGTCAGTGGTGTGCGCAACTCGTGCGAAAGGGTTGCCAGAAAATTGCTCTTCAGCCGATCCAACTCCTGAAGTTCGGCATTTGCAGCACTCAGTTCACGAACCTGTCGCTCAAGGCGTTCGACCAGTTTATCGTTATACTCGCGCAGGATGCTGGTTTCCACCGCAGCGGAAACGAGTTCGCGCTTGCCATCAATGAATTCCTGGATCTGTTCGTGTAGGCGGCGCGGATCGATCGGCTTGGTAATATACCCAGAACAACCAGCCACCAGTGAACGCTCGCGCACCCCGATACGGCTATCGGCGGTGAGTGCGATAATCGGTACATTATGCAAATGCGGCAGGCTGCGTAGCCGTGTGGTGGTTTCGTAGCCATCCAGGCCAGGAATGTTAATATCCACCAGAATCAGCGCTGGCATCGTCTCACGGGCCGCAGCCAGGCCACTAGGCCCATCCTTGGCCAGCAGAACCTGGTAGCCACGGGCCTCCAGAATCCGCTGCACGAGCCGCTGGTTATCGAGGTTGTCCTCAATATAGAGGATCATTGGTCGCTCTGTCATTATTATATCTATTGCTTTCGCTGGTGTGGTATGGCTTCGCTATACCGCACCAGCGAAATATTCTTTGGGGGCCTACGGATCTTAAACGCCATCTTCGATAGAATGGAAGCACGGTTCGCGAACCGCCCCTACTAAACGACATCTGCGACCCATGCTCGCGTACCGTTATGTTCGTGTTCGGTTGGTTGATCGGTTTCTGGCAGTTCCCGACGCGCCTCAAGATGGCAGGGAATGGTAAAGGTAAAGACACTCCCCTGGCCAACGGTGCTTTCGGCCCAGATTCGGCCCTGGTGCGCCTCCACAATCCGCCGACAGATCGAGAGGCCCAGGCCACTACCACGCCGATCTGGGCTTGCTTCGTGAACCTGGCGGAATTCCTCGAAGATCAGCGGGATGTGTTCGGGGGCAATGCCGATTCCGGTATCGCGGACACTGATGGCGATGTATGGCACGATTCGACGCCCATCACGAATGATGGCTGGCTGATCGGGCGGCGGTTCATTTTTATCGCCAGCCATCACCACACATTGCGCGCTGATCGTGATTGCACCTGTATCGGTAAATTTGACGGCATTGGCCAGCAGATTCAGCACAACCTGTCTAATCTTGGCGGCATCGGCACGGGCGCGTGGCAATTTGGGCGGGAGATTGATCTTCAAAACGATCTGCCGATTGTGCAGCAAGCCCTGCACCGTTTCAGCCACATCATCGATCAGCAGGGCCACATCAAGCGGCTTGATATCGAGTTCGAGACGACCAGCCTCAATACGGGCCAGATCAAGCAGTTCGTTGATCAGATGCAACAGGAAGCGCCCATTGCGATTGATCGTCTTGAGATCTTCGCGCTGGAGCGACGAGATCGGGCCATCGAGTTCATCCAGCATCACCGTCGAGAAGCCAATAATGGCATTCAGTGGTGTGCGTAGTTCGTGGGAGATGGCAGCCAGAAACTGGCCTTTTAGTTTATCGGCCTCCTGTGCGCGCACCAGTGCCGCCCGCAGTTCGGTGGTTCGTTCGGCAACCTGGCGCTCCAATTCGCTATACAAGCGGGTATTCTCAATCGAAAGCCCAGCCATGCTCGCATATGTCAGCAGTTGCGCGGCATCGCGGGCGGTGATTGGGCGGCGGCTATAGTAGTAATCGGCAGAAATGATTCCAACGATCTGTTCCTCACGCCCGAAGATCGGCACCTGAACATATGATTCACTGCGCGAAATGGCCTGTTTGGTCTGAATGACCCTTGGATGATTCCAGGGATTATCAACGATGACGGCCTGACGGGTGCGCAGGATGTCGGCTTCGACGGTTTCGCTATCGGCGGTGATCGGGATGGTATTGGCAGCGGCCAGAAACTGGTTTACCTGCTGATCGGCATCTGTTCCAAATGATGCGCTGACGGCCCGCAGGGTGCGCCCTTCGAGCAGATACAGCACCGCCCGTTCAAAGCCCAGATGCGCACATACGCCATCTGGAACGGCTTGTAGGAGTTGCGGCAGCGAGAGGATCGAACGGAAGTTGTTGGATGCTTCGTTGAGAATTGCCAGGCGGCGCAGGTTATCCTCAAGTTCGGCGATTTTTTCGCGTAGGGCAGCGGCCATGAGATTGAATGAGCGCATGACATCGCCAATCTCATCCTGAATGCTTTCTGGTAGCTGGTGGTTCAGATCGCCGTAGGCGATCCGTTGTGCCCCAACCTGCAACTGACGGAGTGGTTTGGCCAGCCGTTTGGAGAGATAGATGCCGAGTCCAACAATAAGAACAAGCGCACTGCCAAGCAACAGCACAACCTGTGTTCGCAGTTCTTCCTGACGAATGGCAATACTGGCACCAGCTTCCTGGGCTGGCCGAATGATTTCCGCCTCGGGAATGACGATCCCGACGCTCCAGCCGGAGCTTGCAATTGGTGCATAGGCCAGATACACATCGCCGCCCTCGAAGAACAGCCGCGCAATGCCATCCTTGCGTTCGGTCATGCGTTGAATAACCTCACGCAGGCGAACATCCGAACTGAGCAGCAAATTCTCGGCCTCGAAGGGCTGGTTCCATGCCACACCCGCTGCGCTCATCTGTGGCTTGACCAGCACCTTGCCTTTTTCGTTGATCAGGAAGGCATAGCCAGCCTGGCCCTCATCGAGCTTGAGCAGATCCTCCTGGATTGTGCCGAGCAGCAGATCGAACCCAACGACACCAATAAAGTTGCCATTGCTATCGTACAGCGGCGTGGCACAGGTGGTTGCCAATTGCTTGGTGACAGCATCGACATAGGTATCGACCCAGACCGTCTGCTTGGCATCGCGGGCGGCGATATACCAACTGCGCTGGCGCGGATCGAAGGTTGCATCGAGCATATCGACAATATCGGTGTTGGTTGCTAATGCACCGCCATCTTCCAGCCCGATGTAGCCAAGGCTCACCAGCCGATTGCGGGCGACGACCGATTGCAGTAGGGGAACGAACTGGCCTGCCCGTGCAACTGCCGCCGCATGGGCCTTGAGGTTTGCCGGGCTTGGCCCACCTGGAACGACCCATACGCGGGTGGTTTGATTGGTTGGTGGCGGTGCGCCAGCATCGATCAGGGTGCGGGCATAGCCTGCCACCGATTCGACCTGCTGGCCGATATTGCTGAGTGCGGCGTTATACAGGGCCGCCTTATCGGCGGCATGGGTGCGCAGATTATTTTCGGCTTGTTCACGGAGAACCGCTGTTCCGGATTGGACGGCAGAATCGCGGGCGCGATCCAGGCTATTCAACCCAAGCAGGCTGAGCAGCAGTAACGGCGGCAACGCTAAGCCAAGCGCCAGGGTCAGCACTTTGGCCCGAATCGTGAAGCGCATTGAGCGCTTGCTCGCCATATTGTCATCGAGGGTAGTGTGGCCCTCGCTCCCTTAGCCTGTCCATGCAATCTGCGGTACGCACAATAACAAACGTACCCGACGACAGAGATCGTAGCATGCGCCGAAACAGATCGACAAGCAAGGGTGATGACTATTGGGTTACAGAGATTTCATTAGCGTGTATTATGGTTATGGTTCAGGAGTTCTTCAACCGCCTCCTGAAGGCTGGCGAAGGTTGGGATGGCCTGTAGATTCGCACCTAGTGATACTATCGTCTGTGCAACCTCTGGCCGTACGCCCACTAGGAATGTTTGGGCGCCCAACAGCCGAACCGCAGCAGCCGTACGCAGCAACGTTTGAGCGACATGGGTATCGATCAATGGAACGCCGGTTACATCAATGATGGCGGTATGGGCGCGTTGTTGCTCAACCTGTGCCAACACATGCTGGGAAAGGCCGGTTGCGCGGGTTTCATCGATTGATCCAACCAGCGGGACGACAAGCACACCAGCCAGAACTGGAATCACTGGCGCACTCAGTTCACGAACCAGCAGTTGGGTGGCCTGCAAATCGGCCAGAGTCTCGGCAAGAACCGATTCCCGTTGTGTCGCATTGTGGAGCGCGGTTGCGAGCGAAGCCGTCCGCTCAGCAACCGTCTGTTCGAGCGAGGCTTGCAGGGCTTCGAGTTCTTGCTGACGATCAGCGGATTCATAGAGCATCTGGCGCATTGTACTGCTGAAGCGATCAATTGCTAGGGCGATTACTCCAATACACATAAAGAAGGTAATACTGATAGATAATGGAGAAGTTTGACGGCTTCGATTCATTCCAATCGGTAATCCAGACCCTGTTTCAAGATATGCTACCAGTGTCACGGCAACAACACTGAGCACTACAAACAGCAACAATACCCGACGGCCAAGCAGTAAGCCAATCAATACAATCGGCACGGTCATTGCTAGGATTGATCCAACACTGTATAACACTCCCGATAGCACCAGAAAGATTATGAGGGTTGTCTGAAGCCCACCAATTGAGCACAGTACACTTGCCCGAAAGATACCCCGCCGCAATAACCATACCCCTACAATATTACTCACGAGAACAATGGTTAGCGCGAGGAGATTAAGTATCAGTAAGAAATCTGATCGCTTGCTGGAAATTATCAACCCTGCCGCTGGGATGACGGCCAGAATCACTGCAAACTGAATAACCTGGAGGTTCACCGACTGACGATGCTGAACAGCATCGGATACCGGCAGCTTATAGAACCATGTGCGAAATCTAGACCACATTGGAACCTCTCGAATGGCTGAGCAACACCTCTGAGTATAGCGTTCTCGTGGGCATGAGATTGTTCAGAGTCTACTCAACAGGTATACGAATTCGCGACAATTAGGTTCGCATCCGGAATCCGCAGCGGTAGGGGCGCGATCACCGCGCCCCTACCGCGCCCCTACCGCTATTGGCCATCGAAATAGACGGTTTTGATCTTGGTGAAGAATTCGATTGCGCCCTGGCCCATTTCGCGGAACATGCCGGAGCCACTGTTCTTGAAGCCACCAAAGGGTGCCTGGATCGATGCGCCAACAGTGCCCTGATTGACTTTGACCATCCCAGCTTCCGATTGCTCGGCGAAGCGAATCGCCCGCCGCAGATCGTTGGTCACGATCCCTGCCGATAGCCCATATTCGATGCCATTGGCAATGGCGAAGGCTTCTTGCAGATCGGCGGCTTCGATCACACCAACGACCGGGCCGAAGACCTCTTCCTGCGCGATTCGCATGTCTGGCCGTACGCCACCCAATACGGTTGGCTGCACGAAATAGCCACGAGCCAGCCCGCTTTCCTCGGGAGCGCCACCACCGGCCAGCACAACGGCACCTTCGCTGCGGGCAATCTCGATATACTCAAGATCGGTGCGGCGCTGGCCGGCGCTGATGGCTGGCCCCATCTGGCTGCCCTGCACCAACCCTGGCCCAACTTTCAGAGCGCGAGCATAGGCGCTCAGCTTCTCGGTGAATGCCTTTGCGACCGAGGCCTCGACAATCGCCCGGCTACATGCCGTACACGCCTGACCCGTCAGCCCAAACCCACTACCAGCAATAATCGTCACAGCTTTATCCAGATCGGCATCGGCAGCAACAATAATCGGGTTCTTGCCACCCATCTCCAGATGCGTGCGCGTGATTCGTGGGGCCGTCTTCTGGTAGAGTGCATGGCCAACCGCATACGAGCCAGTAAACGAAACCGCCTGGACGCGTGGATCGCTGACCAGTGTATCGCCAAGTACGCCGCCGCCGCCAGTCACGATATTCAGCACACCCTTTGGCAGCCCAGCCTCGTGCAATAGTTTCACCAGCCGAATCGCCAGCAATGGCGTCGCAGAGGCAGGTTTGAAAATGACCGTATTGCCTGTGACCAGCGCTGGCGCAATCTTCCACACTGGGATCGAGAGTGGGAAATTCCAGGGTGTGATGATCGCACAGACACCAACAGGCACGCGCAGGCTGTAGAGCAGGGTATGCGGCGTATCGGCTGGCAGCATATCGCCGCCAACCCGCCATGCCTCGCCAGCAAAATAGCGAAATAGATCAACCGAACGCGTGACTTCCCGTGATGCTTCCAGGCGCGTCTTGCCCTCTTCGCGGGTCAGATCCTCGGCCCACGAATCGGCCTGGCTTTCCATGATATTGGCGGCCCGATAGAAGATCTTGCCTCGTTCAGGCGCGATCATCGATGCCCAACCGGGAAATGCTGTGTGAGCAGCATCGATTGCGGCCGTAATATCGGCTGGTGTCGAGGCAGGAACGCTGCCGATCACATCATCGGTATCGGCAGGATTGCGAACCTCAAACCAATCGTTGCTGGTAGAGGCAACCGACTCGCCACCGATGATATTATGAAATTGGGTTGTCATGTTATTTCCTTACTGATAATGCCGCTGCGTGCGGCTGGCGGCTGGAAACCGTTCGATGCTCTTTTGGATGCCGCTGCGTGCGGCAGGCACCAGGAAACCAGTCGGCACGGTTTCCTGGACCTTCCTACGGCCAGAGACCCTTGTCCCTGGACCCTAAATGGATGTTGGTGGCTGGCCAACCTTCGTTGATCATGCTTCGGCTGTGATCGACATGCGTTGGTGGCTATTCTGACTCCTGACTCCTGGATACTTGGTTCTTGGGTTAGAATTCTGACTCCTGACTCCTAGAGTTCGGGGTTTTCCCACACAATCAGTGCCGCCTGATTGCCAAGGTGCCCAGCCTCAAGATAATCGTGGAGGATGCCGCGCACCTGAAAGCCGCTCTTGAGTTGCGGCGTCAGCGTCGGGTCCGTCATGCGCCCGGCGGCAACTTCTGCGACATATTCCTCGGCGCTCATGGTATCGCGATGCAAATAGTAACCAGGCAGCATCCCGCCTGCAACCATTCCGCGTAGCCCAAGCTGGCGGATGAGAGCTTTGCGGGCATCATAGAGCATCTTCGAGATTTTGCGCCCGCGATACTCTGGATGCACGCTGACATCAACCCCGTACAGCCATTCGCCAGTGGGCTGGTGATTCTCCAGAAAACCACCAGCGATGATATCGTGGAAGGCATGTGGTGTGAAGACTTGATCGGTTGTCGCTCGAAAGGTCGTGCTCATGCCAACCACCCGATCCCCATCAAGCGCAACATGTTGCCCCTGCGGAAAGAGTTCTAGGTGGCGCAGAACGTGCTGGCGCTTGATCAGATCATCATCGAGCAGGGTTGGAAAGCAGAGCCGCTGATGGACCTCGATTGCTTCGGCGTGATCAGGAAGCGTATTGGTTATGATGATGTCATTCATAGGTTGTTCTCTGGGTATACAGGCGGTTTGTGTGAGAATCGAGTATTCAGGAGTCAGGAGCCAGAATGCTTACTCAAGAACAACAGAACTAAGGAACAAGCGAACAAGACACCAGGCGATCACCATGTCACCCGGTCACGTTGTCACCTGGTCACATTATCTCGCTTCGGAGCGCTGTATCAAGCACATCTAGTCCTTCTTGAAGCTGTTCATCGGTGATTGTAAATGGCATGAGCAGGCGAATACAGTTTGTGTACAGCCCGGCGCGCATTGTGATCAGGCCATTTTGGAGGCATTTCGTAATCACGCGGGCGGCCCGATCTGGATCTGGCTCGCGGGTCTGGCGATCCTTGACGAACTCAATCGCCATCATTGCACCAAGGCCGCGTACTTCGCCAATGAATGGCAGATCATCTGTCCATCGGGCACCATGCTGGCGAATGGCCGCCCCGATCACGTTCGCACGAGCCATGAGTGGATCGCGGCCATTCTCGCCGGTTAGCGACTTGATCACCTCAATGGCGGCGACACAGGCCAGCGGGTTGCCGCTATAGGTTCCGCCAAGGCCGCCAACCGGGACTTTATCCATCACGCTGGCGCGGCCCGTCACTGCCGCAAGTGGCATGCCCGCCGCAATGGATTTGGCGCTGACCAGAATATCTGGTTCACAGCCCATCTGTTCCATCGCAAACAGTGTGCCAGTGCGCCCAAAGCCACACTGCACCTCATCGGCGATCAGTAATGCACCGATCCGATCACACAACGCCCGCAATTGCTGCATATAGGCTGGCCGTACCGGAATAAAGCCGCCCTCGCCCTGAACAGGTTCGATAATAATCGCCGCAACCTTCTCGGCCTCGACATGCGTTAATAACATGGCTTCCAGGCGGCCAAAACAGTTGCCAGAACATTCGGCATCGCATAGGTTGCACTGAAACTCATAGGGGTAGGGTGCCCGATAGATTTCGGGAGCGAATGGGCCATCCCCCTTCTTGAAACTGGTCTTGCTGGTGAGCGTGGTTGTTAGCAGTGTCCGGCCATGGTAGGCTCCATCATAGGCGATAATTGCGCTACGGCCAGTGGCAACACGGGCGATCTTGATCGCATTCTCGACGGCCTCCGCACCACTATTTGCGAACATGGTCTTTATTGGGCCACTGATCGGAACTAATTGATTCATGCGCTCGGCCAGATCGACCATTGGCTCATAGGTTGCAACAAGCGAACACATATGGATGAGTTTGGCGGCCTGCTCCTGAATGGCGGCAACAACCTCGGGCGCGCAATGGCCTATATTGAGCACGCCAATCCCACCAACAAAATCGATGAATGTATTCCCATCGACATCCGTCACCAGTGCGCCATCTGCGCGTTCCACTGCGATTGGATGGGCTTTGTAGACCCCCTGCGGGATGGCGGCTTCGCGGCGTGCGCCGATTGCCTGCGAACGTGGGCCGGGAATGGCCGTCTGGATCTGAATGCTGCGCGTGGCGGTGTCCATCATATTCCTCCAGCGTGTGAGTTCATCGAATATGGCGATCATACCACCAAATTGATTTGCCGTGCGACAACATACGTCCCGCACCGCCAGACGCCCCAGCGGGGCGTCTCTACCGTTTGGTACCCTTCGCCATCCCTGGTTTGCCCTTCTGTACTGGTGTTGGGGTTGGTGGCGGTGGCGGCGGTGCAAGTTCACGGGCGCGTTGTTCGGCATAGTAGCTATAGCCGCCTTCATACACCCGTAGCTCGCCATTCTGCACCTCCACAATGCGGTCGGCAACTCGATCCAGGAAGTAGCGATCATGTGAGACGACGATGATCGTGCCAGCAAACTCATCGAGGGCCTGTTCCAGCACTTCCGCCGATGGAATATCCAGGTTGTTGGTTGGCTCATCGAGCAACAGGCAGTTTGCACCTGTCAGCATCAAGCGCGCCAACTGAACGCGGCTCTTTTCGCCGCCACTCAGTTTGGCAATCGGCTGGGATGTGGCCGCATAGGGGATCAGAAAGCGCCCCAACTTGGCAATTGCCTCGCCCTCATACATTGGCCGCACCGCCCGCAACGCCTCAATCGGTGTCTGGCGCATATCCAGGGTTTCGTGTTGCTGGGCATAATAGCCAAGCTGGATGCTCGGCCCAACCCAGATTTCACCGCCATCGATTGGCAGTTCTCCCAGGATGAGTTTGAGCAGCACCGATTTGCCAGCCCCATTCGGCCCGACAATCCCGATTCGCTCGCCATTCAATAGTGTCGCTATCGCACCCATCAGAATAATATGTTCGCCGAAATATTTATCGACCTTGCGGAGCTCGATGGCCTTGACGCCACCGCGTTGGTGTGGGCGGAATTGCAGTGCCATTTTGCGGCGTTCCAACACAGGCCGCTCGACCTTATCCATGCGTTCGATCGCACGCTGCTTATTCTCGATCTGCGTCTTATGCCGCCGATCAAGCGAGATCGCCAGCCAAACCTTGAAGCGGGCGATTGCTGCCTCAAGATGTTCGATCTGCTTCTGTTGGGCAACAAAATCCTGTTGTTGGCGCAGATTGGCTAACTCCTTCTGGGTCGCATATGATGAATAGTTGCCCTCCCAGCGCAGCAAGCGGGCACCGCGAGTATTGGCACCGCTGCCAAGTGGCTCGATTTCAACAATCAGGCGCACGGTTTCATCGAGCAAATAGCGATCATGCGAGATGATCACCACTGCGCCATCGAAATCGCGGATCATCTGTTCCAATGTGCTTTTGCGTTCAACATCGAGATGATTATCCGGTTCATCAAGCAGCAGCAGATCGGGATCAGAAAGCAGGCAGCGTGCCAGGCCAACCATCTTGCGCTGGCCGCCGCTCAACAATTTCATCGGCTTCTGCCATTCCTCCTCGGGCATCTCCAGTTCGCTGAGCAGGTGTTCGGCGCGGCCATGCAACCCATCGCCGCCAAGTGCCTCACGCTGGCCGATCAGGCGTTCGTGCTCGTTCAGAACTCGTTCGAGGGCCGCCATATCGCCTGTGACAGCCGGATCGGCCAGCTGTTCTTCGAGTGCTGCCAGCCGAGCCTCGACAATCGCTAATTCCGCATGCCCGGCCAATAATTCCGCCATCACCGGCCGATCTGGATCGCCCTCATATTCCTGGGCCAGGTATGCCACCCGTACGCCGCGCCGCAACACAACCGTTCCCTCATCTGGTTCTTCGAGCGCCGCTATTGTTCGCAGCAGGGTCGATTTCCCGACACCATTAGGGCCAACCAGGCCGATTTTCTCGCCATCCTGGATCGACCAGGCCAGGCCACTGAAGATTACCCGGCCACCATGGGCGCGGCCCAGATTATGAATATCGGCAATAATCATTCTATGTGCCTCCTTATTCTTGTTTATAGAGCAATCCTACCGGATGTGTAAAAGGAATGGAGGATTTCTTTCGGGGTTGCACCCCCAACCCCGCTCGCACAGTACCAGACTCTTTGGATAATAAAAAAGCCGTGGCACCGTACTGGCCCACGACTTGCAGCTCAACTGAATGTTGTTTACATAACAATCCTCTCGCAGGGCACAGTAATCCCATGTCCTACGAGCAGCATTCCGCCACGCGATGATCTCCATGTAATTGTTGTTGTGTTCCAGCGCATATATAGCAATCCTATCGGATTTGTAAAAAGGGAATGGGAGCTTTCTTTCGGGACACCCAGAGGGTACCCGGCCCCAGACCCCGCTTTGTGCTACGCGCCTTTACACTTCAAATAGGCGTGCTATATATAGGGTAGCAGATGCTGTATAGCGCGTCAATCCAACTCAAGCAGGAGAAACCTAATCATCATCATCATGATCTGGCGGCCCGGCGATCTGGTCGATCCGGCGACGGATACCATAGGCAATGCCAAGAGCCAGGCTACTTGAGAAGATTGCCAGGCCCATCGCCAATGCGAGCAGCGCATCACGGGTTTGTTGATCGGGACGCCGTTCGGGTGGTGGCGTTTGTTGAATTCCCACCTGAATGGTTGCTGTTGTTGGTATGGATCGCAATGCCGCCGCATCAAATGGCCCTGAAGAAGCCAGAAATACGGCAAGTAGCGCAACAGCAATGCTCATACCAATGTTAATCCTTCGATGGAGATGGGTGGTGCCCCGATGTACGGGTGATGCGGCGAAGCGACCGCAGGAGCGCCATACCAAAACGCCCAAGAGTGGTGGCTAATGCCGGGCCACAAAAGATGACCACAAACGCCACAATGATCAGAACCGCCGCTAATTCCACAACATACCTCGCCATACACAAGCAATTATATGCGCTTAGAATAGCATACGATAATGAGGCGCAGATGAGCCTCAGATCTGAATGACCTTAACAAAATTGGTTGAGCCACGCGATGTAATTGGATGCCCGCCCGTCATCACTACCTGATCGCCACGCTGGGCGAATCCGGCATACAACAGCCGTTCGACAACCCGCTCACTCAGATCATCAAGCCGATCAACATAATCAACCATCATGGGCACAACGCCCCATACCAGGCTGAGCCGCCGATAGACTTCCTCTTCTGGTGTGAATGCGAAGATTGGCACGGCTGGCCGTTGGCGCGAGACGAGTTGAGCTGTTCTACCGCTCTTTGTGAACGCAACAATCCCGCGTACCGTCAGAACCTGCACGATAGCACATGCCGCAGAGCTGAGTGCTGTTGCTACATCGGGGATATGCTGAACATTCCAGCGGGTGGAGCTGCTGTGATCGCCATGGCGGCCACTCAATTCCGCTGCTTCCGCAATGCGGGCCATCATCTGGACTGCTTCGATTGGGAAGGCACCATTGGCTGTTTCACCGCTTAACATAACAGCATCCGTTCCATCGATAATCGCATTGGCGACATCGCTGGCCTCTGCGCGGGTTGGGCGCGGGTTGCGGATCATGGATTCAAGCATCTGGGTTGCGGTGATCACTGGTTTCCCGACACTGTTTGCCGCTTCAATCAGTTGCTTTTGAACAATCGGAACTTGCTCGGGAGCCATTTCCACACCCAGATCGCCGCGTGCAACCATGATCCCATCGACTTTTTCGAGGATGGCGGGCAGATCCTGGAGCGCTTCCGGCTTCTCGATCTTGGCGATCACCGGCGTGGTTTTGCCAAATGCCGCAATCCGGCGCTTAATATCATCGATATCCGAGCTGCGCCGCACAAATGAGAGTGCAACATAATCGACTCCCTGGGCCAATCCGAACTCAAGATCAGCTGCGTCCTTGGGCGTCAGCGCTGGCGCACTGACATTGACTCCAGGAAGATTGATACCCTGTTTTTCACGTAGTTCCCCGCCAAAGACGATCTCTGTGCGAACTTCCGCATCCTCACTGGCAAGCACGCGTAGTTCAATCAGGCCATCCGAGATCAGAATACGGTCGCCAGGGTTGACATCGTGAGGCAGGGCTGTGTATGTGGTGCTTACCGATTGGGCTGTTCCCTCGGTTGGATGGGTTGTGATCGTAAATGCTTGCCCTGGAACCAGCACAACGGGTTTCCCACCGACAAGTGTGCCCGTGCGGATCTTGGGACCCTGGAGATCTTGCAGAATAGCGAGTGGGCGGCCAGCCATGCGTGAGATTTCGCGTAGTGTTACAATCCGTGCGGCATGATCCTCGTAGTTTCCATGTGAGAAGTTCAAGCGGGCAACATCCATACCTGCTTCAACCAGTTTGAGCATCTGCTCGCGGCTGCTGCACGTTGGCCCGATAGTAGCGACGATCTTGGTCCGGCGCATCTCTCTTCTCCTCATACCGAGTGCGGCATAGTTCAGGGGCCGACTGTCACCAATGGAGCGATTTTCTCGAACAGTGCTGTACCAATACCCTTAATATTGCGAAGGTCATCCACCGATTTGAATGGGCCATTTGTGCCACGGTACTCAATAATCCGTTCGGCAATTGCCAGCCCAATCCCAGGCAGTGTGTCTAGCTCTGCTGCGCTGGCCGTATTCAGATTGATCAATGCGCCATCCGCAGCTGTTGTTGCCTGTGGAATGCCGCTCGCCTGTGCGGCAACCTCGCCACGCCTTGGTACCTTGATCTGCTGGGCATCGGCAATGTGTGCAGCCAGATTGATCGCGTCTGGGTCGGCATCGGCGCTCAACCCGCCAGCAGCAACAATCACATCTTTGATACGCGCACCGATTGGCAAACGATAGACATCCGGCGCGATTACTGCACCACTCACATACACAATTAGTGCCTCTGCTTCAGCAGCTTTTGCCGATGTGCCTGGATTGGCTGTTTCTGCTTCTAGCGGCAGCGCTTCGGTTGGAAGTGCCTCGATTGCCCCAATTGGCGGCTCGGCGGCCATGATGATTGTTGGTTGGGTGCTATTTGCGAATGGCCCAATCAGTAACCAGATCATAATAACAGAACCCATGCCAAACGTGATCGCCGCCACAATCAGGGTTCGGCGCGTCAGAAAACCCGATACATGCTGCATTGTTGTGCTCCTTTCGGGTACCGGGGCTATTATGGCAGAAACCCTGATTGCGATCAAGCGTGCCCGAAGTCCCTGTGTGCTGCTAGGACGGGCGCATTGATCTGCTGGGCTATTGGTAGGGGTAGGGGTGGGGTTTTGTGTGGGGTGGATGCTGCCCTCTGAGAGAAGGGCCAGGGGAGGGGATGAATTGGAATCCGTAGGCTGAAGCCTGCGGCCAGGGGAACGCTGCCTCACCATCCGCAGGCTGATGGATCGTTACATTTTCATTGGGGAAGGTTCGTCGGTGTGTATGCAGTGCGGCAGCCATGCTGCCGTAGCGCAAGCCATGCTTGCGCAATCCACATCCGCACGCCTTTAGGCGCCAGGTGCAATCTCCCCGATGAATTGATCAATCTTCATCAGCCTGCGGCGTGCTTTACGATGCCTTGCGCTTGCGGGCTGGGGCTGTATCGGCCTTCTTGGCGGATGCTGCTGGTTTCTTGGTCGTTGCAGCGCTGCTCTTTTTTGCGGCGGGTTTCTTGATTGTGGCCGTTGCGGATGCCTTCTTTGCTGCTACCTTCTTCACCACTTGTGCATCGGCAACGACTGCTGGGGCATTTGGATCAGGGACATAATTGGCAACCTCGGCCAGATCATTGACGATATAATCGCACTTGGGGTAGCGATTACAGCCAAAGAATGGCCGGCCAAATTTGCCGCGCCGTTTCATCAGTTCGCCCTGGTTGCACTTCGGGCACCCAACACCTGTTGGTTCGGGCAGCGGGGCTGGTTTGCCATCACGGCCAAGGCGGCGGGTGTTGCTACACTCCGGGTAGCCGCTGCATCCCAGGAATGGCCCGAAGCGGCTCTTCTTCACCACCATCGGGCGGCCACACAGATTGCAGGCAACATCGCTCAGCTCGGGTGCGGCTGGCGCATCAAGCAATATCTTGCCATCACCATCACGGTGGAAATCACTGGTGAACTCACAATCGGGGTAGCGATTGCAGGCCAGGAATTCGCCATTGCGCCCAAACTTGATTGCCAGGCCGCCCTCGTTGCACTTCGGGCAGGTCAGGTCGGTCAGGATCTCCTCGCGCTTGACGTTACGCATGCTCTGTTGCGCGGTTGCGAGTGTTCGTTCGAATGGCCCATAGAAGGCTTGCAGAACCGGCACCCACTTCTTCTGGCCCTCGGCAATATCATCGAGCTGCTGCTCCATCTCGGAGGTAAACCCATAATCGATGATACTGGCGAAATGCTCAACCAGCAGGTCGGTGACAACCCGGCCAAGTGATGTTGGCAGCAGTTTCTTCTCGGTCAGTTCAACATATTCACGATCAACAATGGTGGAGATCGTTGGCGCATAGGTTGATGGCCGGCCAATGCCAAGCCGTTCGAGTTCCTTGACTAAACTGGCCTCGGTGTAGCGCGGTAGTGGCTCGGTGAAATGCTGGATCGGCAATAACTGCTGCAAATTGAGCGGCTCGCGTTCGGCCAGGGCAGGCAAGCGCCGCTCGCTATCCTCATCCTCCTCGCCTTCGTCCAGGCTGACGTTATAAACAGCCAGGAAGCCGGGGAATTTCAGGATCGAGCCAGTGGCCCTGAATGTGTATGGATCCGTGCGCGTGGCCGATTGCGCTGCTGATCGAGCACTCGAACGAGCTGCCGATTGCACTGGCGTTGGTGTTTCGGATGGAGCAGGCTGGCTTTCGATACCACGCCCAGCACCAATATCGACGCTGGTGCTATCGAAGACTGCCGATTCCATCTGCGAGGCCAGGAAGCGCTTCCACACAAGATCATACAGCCGAAATTGTTCGCTGGTTAGCTTCGGGCGTATATTCTCTGGGATACGGTTGCTGGAAGTTGGGCGAATGGCCTCGTGGGCCTCCTGGGCACCCTTCGATTTGGTGCGATAGATCGGCGGCTTATCTGGCAGATATTCCTTACCAAACCGTTCCTGAATGACGGTTCGCGCCTCGCTCTGGGCCTCACCCGAGACGTTGAAGCTATCGGTTCGCATATACGTAATCAGGCCAACCGTGCCCTCATCGCCGCCGATATTGACACCCTCATACAGTTGCTGGGCGACAATCATGGTTCGTTTGGCCGAGAACCCCAGCTTGCGGCCTGCCTCTTGTTGCAGTGTACTGGTGGTGAAGGGTGGAGCTGGCGAACGGCGCTTATCCTTACGAACTATCGTCCGCACAACATATTGGGCACCATCAAGATCGGCAACAATCGTATCGGCCTGCTCCTGGTTTTTGATATCGAACTTATCGAGCTTCTTGCCAGTTCGTTCGATCAGTGTTGCCCGAAATGGGTTTTGCGGTTTGGCACCTGCGGCCTGGGCGATGCGCTTGAGCAGATCGGCCTCAATCGTCCAGTATTCCTGGGGAACAAAGATCTCGATCTCGCGCTCGCGTTCGACAACAAGGCGGACGGCGACGGATTGGACGCGGCCTGCCGAAAGCCCACGCTTGACTTTATCCCACAGCAGCGGTGAGAGTTTATAGCCAACCAACCGATCCAGCACCCGGCGGGCCTGCTGGGCATCGACAAGGTTCGAATCGATCTGGCGTGGGTTGGCAATCGCCTGCTGAACGGCATTGCGCGTAATCTCACTGAACTCAACCCGATAGACCGGCACAGCTCGGGGGATGCTGGCAGCCTGGGTGATATGCCAGGCAATCGCCTCACCCTCACGATCCGGGTCGGTCGCCAGGTACACAGCCTCGGCCTGACGGACGGATTTGCGTAGCGCGGCGACGACCTTCTCCTTGCCGGGAGAGACCTGATAGGCCGGTTTGAAGCCATGCTCGATATCGACGCCAAGATCACTCTTGGGCAGATCACGAACGTGGCCCATCGATGCTTCGACGCGGAAACCGCGCCCAAGATATTTCTGAATCGTCTTCGCTTTGGCGGGCGATTCGACGATAACGAGTTTATCTGCCATATAGCTCTTTATATTACACTGATTCAACTGACCCAGAGTACGACGATCATGATGCTGCAAGGGCGCTGTCACTATAGCGGGCGAGAGGGCGGGTTGTCAAGAACCTATTTTCTAGGAAAGTATTCAGAAGACAGAATTCAGGAGTCAGAATGGCGTGTACGAGCATTCAGGAGCAATGCGATACATCGGTCTATACAGAGTCAGAATTTCTATTGAAAGCACCTTAGTGGCTGGTATCGTGTATGTTCTTTCTGCCTGATGCGCCGATTCTGTGCCGCCGTAGAGACGCAAAATCTTGCGTCTCTACG
>JBBQSD010000076.1:0-28028 GCA_038214135.1 Chloroflexales bacterium
AGTTCGTTATAGCGTGCGCCTAAACGTCGCCTTGCGCTAATGATTTCTGGCAGTCGCTTGAGCTGTTCGCGGCCCACAGCAGCCTGCACATCAGTCATACGGTAATTATAACCTACCACTGCATGGTCTTCGAAGATAACCTGATTGGCACTGTGGCGAACACGATCATTAATGCTCATGCCATGCTGGCGAAGAAGGCGAAACTGGGCATCATACTCGGGATTATTGGTTGTGAGCATGCCACCATCGCCGGTTGTAATGACCTTGCGTGGGTGAAATGAGAAGCAGGTTATTGCGCCGTGAGCCTTGCCCACCTTCTCCCATACACCATTCCATAGGATCTCGCTGCCACTAGCGCAGGCCGCGTCCTCGATTACCGGGATGCCATGCTGTGTGGCAATAGCCAGAATTGCGGCAAGATCGCACGGCATACCCATCTGGTGAACACACAGGATCGCTTTCGTGCGTGGAGTAATCGCCGCCTCAATCAACGCCGGATCCATATTGCTCGTGGCTGGTTCAATATCGACAAAAACCGGCTCGGCATTGCAGTAGCGAATCGCATTTGCAGTAGCAATATAGGAATGACTGACAGTGATAACCTCATCGCCAGCCTTTACCCCGATCACGAGTAATGCCAGATGCAATGCCGTTGTGCAGTTCGAAACCGCGCAGGCATATGCAGTACCAGTGTAGCTTGCAAACTCGCGCTCAAACGCAGCAACCTCGGGGCCTTGTGTCAGCCAGCCGGACATAATCGGACGACGGGCAGCATCGGCCTCGGCCTCACCGATCAAGGGGCGAGTAAGTGGCACTGTGCGTTTTGCAGACGTAATGGTCATATGGCACCTTCATTTTTCTGATTTCGCCACCATGTTACGAGATCGTGGAGGCCTTCTTCAAGCTGGACCTGTGCAGAAAAGCCGATCTTCTCTTTGGCGTGGCTTGTGTCTGCCAACCGCCGTGGCACAGGATTTGTCTTTCGTTCTGGACCATATTCAAGATTCATATCCGCATCCATAACGCGCAGGAGTGCGTATGCTAGATCATTGAGGCTGGTTTCAACACCACTGGCAACATTGAAGACATCATCGGAGATATCTGATTCGGCAGCCAGGATATTAGCACGCGCAATATCGGTGACATACACGAAGTCCATAGTCTGCTTGCCATCACCAAAAATCAGCGGTGGCTTGCCTTCCAAAATCCGATCCATCCAGCGAATGAGCACTTCGGTATAGGCACCATAGATATCCATGCGAGGGCCATAGACATTGAAGTAGCGCAGGGCGACATACTTTAAGCCATACATATCGTTGAAGCTGCGCAGCATTCCTTCGTTGAAGGCCTTGAGCGCGCCATAGATCGTTCGGTTGTTATAGGCATGATGACGCTCGGTGGTTGGGAAATCCTCAGCCAGCCCATACACAGACGCAGACGATGATGAGACGACCTTCTGAACATTGGCTTTGACAGCGGCCTCAAGCACATTAAATGTCCCATTCCCAAGCACATCCATTGCGAGGCGTGGATCTTCTGCACACTGGGTGATCCGAATGGCTGCAAGATGAAACACGAGATCAACACCCTGCATGACTTCGGCCAGCAGATTGCGATCAAGCAGATCGCCTTCGATGACTGTCAGTGGGCCACGCGCTTTGGCGGATGCCAAGTTTTCGTGGCGTCCACGAACGAAATTATCGAGAATGATAATTTCGCCATATTTGCCATGATTGCGTCCATCCATGAGCCGATCAACAATATGTGAACCAATCAGGCCGGCACCACCGGTCACCAGCACACGCTGTGGAGTGGGAGTCACGACTCCTCCTTTTTAGAGAATGAACAAATGAACATGCGACAATATGCTGCTTGTTCTCTTGTTTGCCATTGAACCAGAGAACAAACGTCTGAAGTTTTGTTATGCTCTCTATGAGATTCTGGATCTGCACATTCCAATTATGACTGCTTCATCCAGGTATTGAGTGCTGCGACGACTTGCTCCTGCTGTACTGGTTGAAGTTCTGGGAACATTGGTAGCGAGAGTTCTTCGATTGCGGCTGCCTCAGCATGGGGGAAGTCGCCAGGTTTGTGACCAAGTTCAGCAAAGGCATGTTGCAGGTGAACCGGGATTGGGTAGTGAATGCCAGTTGCGATCTGATGATCATGCAGAAACGATTGGAGCGTATCGCGTTGTGCATGGCGAATTGCATAGATATGATACACATGGCGGGTATTCGGGCTGGAAACAGGAGTATTTATTCCACTGCCAGCTAGCAGTGTATCATAGTATGCAGCTGCTGTGCGCCGTGCGTCGGTCCAGGCTTCAATATAACCCATCTTCACGCGCAGCACCGCTCCCTGCATGCCCTCCAAACGGAAATTATAGCCCTTCAGTTCGTGATGATAGCGGCGCTCGGCACCCCAATCGCGCAGCATACGAACGGTTCGTGCAATCTCGGGGTTATTGGTCGTGACAGCGCCACCCTCGCCATAGGCACCAAGGTTTTTTCCAGGGTAAAAACTGAAACAACCAGCATCGCCAATGCTACCAACGCGCTGGCCCTTATATTCTGCACCATGAGCCTGGCATGCATCCTCAATGACGATCAGGCCATGACGTTTGGCAATTGCCATAATCGGATCCATATCGGCTGGCTGCCCATAGAGATGGATCGGCACAATAGCCTTGGTGCGTGGTGTGATCGCCGCCTCGATCTTGGTTGGATCAATTGTATATGTCTGCGGGTCAATGTCAACGAACACCGGTGTTGCGCCAGTATAATCAATTGCGGAAGTAGTCGCAATAAATGTGAATGGGGTGGTGATGACTTCATCGCCACGGCCAATACCTGCCGCAAGGAGCGCCAGATGTAACGCGCTCGTTCCGGTGTTCACGCCCAGGGCATGGCTGGTGTTTGTATAGTTGGCAAAGAGTTCCTCGAATGCCGCTACTTCCTTGCCAAGCACAAACTGTGTACTACTGAGAACCCCGAGCACGGCTGCATCGATTTCTGGTTTGATCGAGAGATATTGTGCTTTGAGGTCGACAAATGGAACCATGGATGGATCTCCTTTGATCAAGATAGCCGAAGAGATGATCAACTCGAATAATCTATTCAGCTGCAAGATTTCGAATGTAGCATGCTATTAGAGTTCGATAGGTTGCCCGTGATTGGCCATCGAGCGCGAGGCGGCTTCCAGAATGCGCACAATACGCAACCCAGAATGCCCATCGGAGAGCGGACGTTGACGTTTTTCGATACATTCGATGAAATGTTCGGCTTCGATCTTGAGGGCCTCAACATTATCGATACGCGGTGCCCACATATCGCCGGTGCGATAGCCGACATGCCGCTGATAGATTGCGCTATCGTCCTGCCCGACAATAATGCCCTTATCGTAGACCTTGATCTTCTCGCTCATTTCGATGTCATCGAACACGATCATCTTTTCGGAACATCCAATCAGGGTTTGACGTACTTTCACGGGGGCCAACCAGTTGACATGGAAATGGGCGATGAGGTTATCGTTGAAGAAACATGTCAGGTAGGCCATATTCTCTGGGCGGCCAGGGACGTGAGCCATGCCAGTGGCAGCGACCATGGTTGGGCTACGGTCTATCAAATAATCCATAATCGATAGATCGTGAACCGCCAGATCCCAGAGGACGTTTACATCGCTTTGGAAGAGGCCCAGATTGACGCGCACAGAGTCGTAATAGTAGAGTTGACCGAGTGTGCCTGAATTAAGCAAATCTTTAATCTTGCGCACGGCACTGGTATAGATGAACGTATGGTCAACCATTAGGGTTAACTGGCTTTTTTCCGCCTGTTCTACCAAGCGCTCGGCTTGCTCAACACTGGCGGTGAATGGTTTCTCGACAAACACATGCTTGCCAGCTTGGAGTGCCTGCATCGCAAGAGCAAAGTGTGATGACACTGGTGTTGCAACTGCGACTGCATCAATCAGTGGGTTACTCAGCATCTCGCGAACTTCGGAATAGGTCTGGACGGATGGATAGACCTTCTCAACCAAGGCCCGCTGATCTGCACGCTGATCACAAACTGCGATCACCTGAGCGCCCCGAGCCTGTGAGAAGTTGCGAACGAGATTTGGACCCCAATACCCATACCCGATGACCCCAATACCAACCATGAAAGTATCCTTTGGCGCGATAGTTATCAGGCAATAGTTATTGTCTAATAACGAAATAAACTGTTGGGCAATACTAATCCGCAGCGATGAGGAATTGGTGATCACGAATCAATGGCACTATGACTATCTCGTTACCGATTGATAAAGTCGTAACCAATCCGTAACGAGATTGTTCAGCATTCGAAACAATATTATGTGGTGAAGTATGCTTGATGAGGATTGATGAGGGTTGGATTGTACAGGGGAGCAATATCGACTAGCCTGTGGTTTCTTCTTTTGTGCGTTCAATTGCTTCTGCTTGTGTGGTACAGCGTACCCCTGATGCACTGAGATACCCGACTATTCGGGCAGGATTGCCGACAACAATCGCGTAATCTGGTACATCGCGGGTGACGATAGTGCCTGAGCCGACCATGGCCCAGCGCCCAATGGTAACGCCTGTTACCACGATTGCGCCAGCGCCAAGCGCTGCACCATACTGGATGTGTGTATGCCCAACATGCCAATCGGATGCGCTCTTGAGGGTACCATTCGGATTAATTGCGCGGGGGAGTTTATCGTTGGTGAAAATGACATGCGGGCCAATAAATACGCCATCATCGACAGTTAGACCAACATATAGCGACGCATTATTCTGAATCTTGACGTTATCGCCGATTGTGACATCAAATTCAATATAGGTATTGCGGCCAACAATACAATTACGGCCAATTCGCGCTCGTTCACGAATTTGTACATTGGCCCAGATACGGGTGCCTTCGCCAATTTCCGCAAGTGGGGAAACATCTGCTGTTGGATGAATTGTTGCCATATGATGTCCTTTCATATAATGTAATAAAGATTTACTATTAAAACGCGGATTTCTTCTCTCCACCGCAGGCTGAAGCCTGCGGCCAAGAAGCACTGCACGCGGTACCCGATGTGTAGGTTCACGTACATACGCCTGCGGCCAAGAAGCACTGCACGCGATACCCGATGCGTAGGTTCATGTGCATAACATTCATCTGTCATAACCAAGAATCAAGACAAGGTTTCTGCGGGGTGCGTCCCTTGCACGAGTTGCGGGCGTAGGGACGCGCTATAGCGCGTCCCGGCCGTACACAAGCAGGATGAATCCAAACGGTAACGTACTCACGAACCTTGTCCAAGAAGCGATCAGCTTTTTTGTGTGGATGGATACTGACACTACCACGGTACACGCTGTTGCTGATACAAGCGTTGATTGGTCGAGCGCTGTTCGCTACAGCACAGAGCTCATGTAACCAAACTGAAAGCTGAGAGCTAATAAGAATGCTGAACGCATACCAGGGAGTTACTTGGATATTTCGGCCAATTGCGCTTGTTTGTGTTCGGCCTCAAGCAGTGCTTTTTTGCGCTCGCTGCCCCATCGATACCCGCCAATGGCACCACTGCCAGCAACAACCCGGTGGCATGGGATGATCAGTGCGACGGGATTGTTGCCACATGCCTGGCCGACTGCTCGGGCCGCACCAGGCTTGCCAATCGCCTGGGCGATCTCACCATAGGTGCGTGTTGTGCCCAATGGGATCTCGCGCAACGCCTGCCAGACCTGCTCCTGAAATGCGGTTGCGCGCACGTCGATGGGCAAATCCAGATGTGGTTCGCGTCCTTCGAGATATGCAACGATTGCTGCCACCCATGGCGCGAGTATGCTCTCATCGCGGGTGATCTGTGCAAGCGGTACTTCGCTGTGCAATGCCTGTTCCAGTATGGCATCCTGATCGCCAAGTGCGACAAAGCACACCCCTCGTTCGGTTGCGGCAACCAATAACCGCCCAAGTGGGCTGCTGGTTGTTGTGAAGCGGATCTGGGTGCCAGCACCACCGCGCCGATAGGCCGTTGGCGTCATTCCTAATCGGCTTGGTGCTTCACTATATGCCCGCCCGCTCGATCCATACCCAGCATCATACAGGGCTGTTGTCACATCATTGCCATTTTTGAGTTCAACACGTAATCGTTCTGCACGGCGGGCCTGGGCATATTCACGCGGCGAAACGCCAACAATACGCGTAAAAACACGCTGCAGGTGGGCAGGGCTGATGGCAAAGCGTGTTCCGAGTTCGCCAAGCGTTGGAATGGCATCATCTGCCTGATCGAGTACCCGGCAAACCTGCTTGATCAGTGCAACTTGGGTATCGACTTCGGTTGGTCGACAGCGCAAACATGGGCGGAAGCCAGCCTGTGTCGCATCGCTGATTTGTGTGAAGAATTGAACATTATCGCGCTGTGGCCGCCGTGATGGGCACGATGGCCGACAAAAGATTCCCGTTGTTCGAACCGCATAGACGAATGAACCATCATGATGTGTGTCGCGGGCCAGTACCGCGTCCCAGCAGTGTTCAGTGTCAAGCATGCTGCTCTCCTTTACTTCTACTGGGACATGGTAGCTGGTTGTTGGTTTGTACACCATCCGCAGTATGCGCTCAAACTGTGCGTAATCGCTGTTCGATATGGTTGCGAATGGTGGCAGTTGGTGGATGTTCAACAATGGCACCATTATTATCGAACTGGAAGCATTCGGCCAACCAATCGAACTGATCAAGTTTCAGCCGGAGGAAGTTTTCTGGGCGCGGCTGACCAAAGTTTGGCCGATAGGTACACTTCCAGGCATCATAATAGCGGCAGATCAATGGCCGTTCTGCTTGCCCAAACACACCGCAGCGATTGCCCTGAAGGTGGCGACATGTTGTTTTGACGGCCAGCGACCATGTTCCATCGCTGATGCCAAGCTCCACGCCAGGAAAACCGAGGCAGAAACGTAGGTGATCGAGGCTGGATATATGCGCCGGGCGTGATTGCGGGAAGACCAGGGTTGTGCAGCAATAGGCAGCGCAGCTATCGCAGGGATTGCTGAGATTGCCATAGCTTTGTGGTTGGGAACCCTTGCTTGGGATGCTTTCGAGATTGATCACCATGGACTTCCAGGCATCCTCGATTGGATCGGATGTTGGTGGCGGTGCAGGCGATGCGGGCGGGGTCGGCGGTAGGCGGGCAATCTCTTCGAGCATCCACAACCAATCCGGCACTTCGACAATATTGCGTAGCTCATCGAAGCGAGTGTGTTCGACGATCCATTCCATGCGCTGGCGATCAATTCGTAGAAACTCATCATTGATACTGTGCGTCAGCACCCGTTTGTACCAGCATGTATAGGGATTGTAGTTGATACAGATCTGGGGCTGCTGTGGCGTATTGTGAATTGTACAGGCGAAGGTCTCGCGGTTCAGAAACCGGCATGGATAGCGATAATAGACGCTCCAGTTGCCATCTGAGGAGAGGCCAAGTTCGATATGATCGAAGTTCAATAGATAGATCGCATGATCGAGTTCCATCATATTGCGAACTTTAAAATTATGTAATGGCAGATAGGTACAACACGGCGATGTCGCACATGTCGCACATGGCGATTGGCGTGCATCTGTGAAATTGCGCTGGTTCTCGACGAGGGGAATGACACTTTCGGCAATACTATTCCAGGGGGTGCGCAGGATCGTCATAGCACGTTCTTCTACTGTATGATCGCTGGCCATAAGCTAGCGATAGTTCGTTACCACATCGGCAAGCAATTCAACATATGGCGGTTGGTAGGCTTCATAGATAACTTCATGAACCTTGCCATCAATTCGTGCGGAAATTACACTAAAACTTCCGTCATCAACTTTTGGATTGATGAAGTAGGGTGGCAGTGTGGCAAAATTGGCATCGACCAAGGCTTTTTTGATCTGTTCGACAAGATTAGCAGGCAGCGTTTTGGTTGGTTTCGTCGGTAATTCTGTATCGAAGGGAGTATCCCGAGCGAGATCGGCACCAGAATTGGTGGCGAGGAACCAGCGGCCATCGGAATACAGCACCCAGCGATAGTTATTTTTCGGATTCTTGCCACGATTCATCCGTTGAAACTTGATCAGTGCCTCTGGCGGCAATGATTGGGTATCGCGGTGATCCAAACGCGGGTCGAGATCTCCTGGAATTGGGCCAGATTGAACATCTTTTGGCATTGCTGGCATGGGTAGCTCCCTCTGTATCGATGAGGTAGGCGTGGGCAAGGGCAAGGTTGGTGCAATTGTGGCAGCAACCAGCGTTGGCTGTGGCACGGTGGCATTGTTGATGGTACCACAGCCAACAACGAAACACGCAAGCAATAGAATGGCTGCCGATTGCTGTATGCCCATAGGATTACCCGATAAACTTCCAGTCATCGTGGGTGAATGCAGGGACGGGTGCCGGTGCTTTGGCAGCAGCCAGTACTGTTGCATCCCAGAACGTGACATAATGATACATTCGTATATCATCGCCACCTTCCATCAGGCTGGCGCGATCTCCATCGACCTTTGCGGTTGTATCGGCATAATCCTTACCAAAGGCTTTCTTGACCAGATCATAATGGGTTGCTGGCGCTCCCATAGCACGGCCCGTACCAACATATTCATCGCCAAGGCCCATCATATGCCCAAATTCGTGTAGTGTCACATCCTGGGTATTCTGCCATCCGGCGGGGAGGCTGCTGGTGATTGCAACCTTGCGCCATTCAGGGCCAGCCCCTGCACCAGCAGCGCCAACACCACTGGTTTCAATGGTGTGGTTATTCACGCCATTTGATTTCAGGAATTGAGAGACAGCAGTAGCGCGTTTGGCGGAGAGTTCCTGATTATGGGCATCCTGACCTGTTGCAGTGGCATGCCCGACGATCTCGAATTTGAACTTGGGATTATTCATGCGGCGCAGATATTCGGCCAGTAGTGTCAGCTTACCCTGTGCGTCGGCGGGCAGATCGGCTGAATTATTCTCGAACTGAACGGCGGGAACCAGCTTCTCGACACGCTTCAGTTCGCTTGGGCCAGTTCCATTCGGGCCATTGAAGGCCAGTTGTGGTGCTAGATTTGGCCCCATGTTGGCGACACCGCCACCAACCGACTGACCAGCCTGGTTCGCGGCTTTGACCTGAATGAGGAAGTGTTGATCGGCCTTGACTTCCTGCACATTGACCTGAACCGTGACTGGATTGAGCTTGCCCCAGACGCTCTTTGGCTCGTGGATGTTCTGGAACTGGTAGCGCTTGCTCCAGCCAGCCACAATCATATCGTGATATGTCTGGCGATACTTATCCTGGCGCTCCTGCCGTTCCTTCTTGATCAGATCGGTATCGCTAGCTTTTGTATTGGCCACATCATCGGCGAAATCGTACTTGACCTTAACGGTGACTTGGGCAAGTTGCCCTGCAGGATCATAGGACATATCAAACTTGCCGTTCAGGTTCACGGTATGGTTCAGCAGGTTATACGGCCCGCTCTTGATAAACTGATCGTAATCGACAACTGATTTATAGACTTTGGCATCATAGAGTTTGATGATCCCGGTTGTAAATGCCGTTGGAAACTCGGAGTCGCTGGCTTTGACCTGCAAATTGGCGCTTTCTGCTCCACCAGTATCGTTTCCGGGGGTCAGCTTGCCGTTCGCATCGATCTGGCTGCCAAAATCAGGGCCGATAAAGCCCCATGTTAGCGTTCGATCGGCTGGCGTCACCCCAACTTTAGCTTCAGTCGATGTGGCACCATCGGCAGGAATACCCTGTGGCGTGCTAAAGCTGAGGCCATTGAGCTTAATCTGATCGGCGGTGATTTTGGGTGCATCGGGGGTAGCTTTTGGCTCACCACTTACGGGTGTCGGAGGCGTAACAACTGGCGCGGGATCGGCCTTAACCTGTGCATCGGCCTGTTTGACGCCGGGATCGACTTTGGGCGCATCTGCCTGTTTAGCACCAGGATCGACCTTCGTTCCAGAACTCACATCTTTTGTGCCAGATGAGGCATCAGTCGACCATCCAAAGTAGGCGGCAGCCCGTTTGAACTGATCGGTCAGCCAGTTGCGTTGAACGAGCCGATCCGTGTGGTGATGGCTAGATGTATCAAATGCCGAACGAGTACGCTGTGATACCGCCGAGGCGCGGGGATTTGGCAGATTATTCGATGTTCCAAAGGCCGGGCTGGTTCGACGTCGGATGCTGGGCGCATTGGGCGCGATGGTGCGCTGCAGGCCCATCTTATTCTTCATCTCCTCATCTTCCGGCTCACCGGCAACCCAGTGGCGTTGGAGTTTGAGGGTGCGTTGAACGGCCTGATTGCCCTGGATTCGTTGTAGTGCAAGAATGCGCTGTGGCTGTTGCAGCGCTGTAGGGTGGAATGGATCGATAACGGTTTCGGCGCTATTGTCGGTGGTTTGCTCAGCCAATTGGCCTTGTGGCTGGGCATCTGGCTGGCGCACCGGCTTGCGTTTGAGGTTGGTATGTCGGCGCATTGGCTTCCCCGATCTGCAATGATGGGTTGGTTATAATCGTTGCCGGAATCATAACATGCTCGGTGGAGCATGTAAATAGATCGTCCGATGCTATTTGAGACATCTATCGAGGATAGGATTGAGGCCCGCACCCCTAGCCCCTCTCCCACGCCAGGGCGAGGGGGAATTTCAGATAGAGGCCATGAGGGCGCGCACCTGCGATTCAACGATGCGGTCGTTGGGATGTGGGCCGCTGCGCAGAAACGTCCCGACGATTGCGCCATCGGCATATGGCAATAATGCTGGTGCGTTGGTTGAGGTGAGACCGCTGCCAATGATCATCGGTATATCGTGTACACGGGCGGCGTGCAGATCTTCTGGTTGCGGGCCGATGCCAGTGGCTGCGCCAGTGACAACCAGGGCGTCTGCGCCGGCTGCGGCGGCTTCGCGGGCAGATTTTTCCAGTGATTTAGGACCATCGACTAGAGTACTGTACTTGACCTGGATGTCGGTGAGCAGCACAATCTGTTCTGCGCGAATTGCCTTTCGATAGGCGATGATTGCTTTTGGTTGTGGCTCAATGATGCCAGCCTTGATCTGGACTCGGTCAACGAAGAAATCGAGCCGCACAAACTGTGCGTTGGCTGCTGCTGCAATCGCCAATGATGCACGCCAGTCGTTCAGCAGCACCTGGATACCGACAGGAACCCGTGCCCGCGCTGTCACTTCGTGGGCCACGCGGGTCATTGCAGCGATGATTTCTGGGCCACCGCTGAGTGTATGCGGCTGATCGAAATCGTTTTCGATCAGAACGCCATGAGCACCACCGCGTTGCAGTGCCTCAAGATCGGCCAGTGCAGCATCGATCAGTGCCTCGATTGTGTGGAAGGCCGGGTAGCCAGGCAGTGGTGGCAGTGAGATCATGCCAATGATCGGCTTTGGCTGCGGGAAGAGCGACTTGAAGCGGTTCATGCGATTCCTGTGGCTCCATAGTGGCCGATCACAACGGCTGCCTGGGTGGCTCCATCTGCTAATGCAGCCCGAATGTTTCTGCTGCGGAAATATTCGATGGTGAAAGCGGCCTGGAATGCATCACCGCAGCCGGTTGTGTCAACTGCCCTGGCAACTGGCAATGCAGGCTGGAAGTAGATTTCTTCACCGACAATGGCGCTGCTGCCATGTGGCCCATGAGTAACAACAATCAGGGTAGGTGTGGCGATGGAGGATTGCCGAATCTGCTCGACCATCTCGCGCCCGCCACTGATGAAGGCTAGATCGAGATGGGTGAGTAGTTCGCGGATGTTGATCAGGGCTGGCCCACAATCGGCGGCATCAAGCAGATCGGCAACATGCCAGGCGTGCGATTGTGGATCGAGTATTGCGGCACGAAAGAGATGGGCGATCTGGCGAAAATAGGGAACGGCCACAATATCAAATTCACGAATATAGGCCAGATCGGCTTGTGTGAGCCGAAATTCGGCCAGTACACCGGGATTGTAGCCGCCAGGCGGAAAGATGCGCTCGCCGCCAGCGGCCATGGTAATCGCCTGGGTTCCGGTGCTGCCAGGCAGTGTGTGGACATGCTGTGCTTCGATTTGTTCGCGGGCAAGCTTGGCCCGCACCAATGCAGCACCTGAATCAGCGCCTGTGCATGTAACTAACCCAACGCGTGCTGCACCACAACGGCGGGCGTTGACTGCATAATTCAGCGAAATACCGCCAACTGCCTCGATGTTGAGATCGAGGTAGTTATCGATGGTACATTCGCCAACAGCAACAAGGTTCATAGTTCATTAGCCCCTCACCCCCTGCCCCCTCTCCCACGCCGGGAGAGGGGGATAAGCAAGAGTATTATTCGCCCTTAACGGCTGTCCATAGATCGGTGAATACGCTGGTCTGATCGTTACGGACGATCCATTCTGTGCGCTTGAGGACATTGGCATCGGGTGCAAAGCCCTCGGTGTACAGTTGCTTGATGTTATCTGGCAGCAATGCTTCGGCATCTTTATTGGGCGTGATGCCGAGATTAAACAGCGTATTTTTGGCAGATACATCGGGGCGCATCAGGTAGTTCAGGAAGACGTGGGCGGTATACTGATTGGGCGAATCGGCAACAATCGCCAGATTATCCTGCCAGATTGTTCCGCCTTCCTTTGGCATGAAGAAGCCAACCTGTGGGTTGCCTGGGTATTGCTGATCACCACTGCTGAGGCCCAGGCGTGCCTGTAGGGCGACATTGCTATAGATATGGGCGATGATGATTTCGCCGCTGGAGAGTTTGCGGGCAACGCTGCTGCTATCGTAGGCCGATACAAATGGTTTCTGGGTTTTGAGGATACCCTCGACCTGTTTGAGATCGGCGGCCTCGGTGTCGTTCAGCGATTTGCCAATGAAGCGCAGCGCCGCACCGGGCACCTCACGCTCATCATCCAGCATGGTGAACTGGCCCTTGATCTTTTCTGCCTGGGCTGGATCAAAAAAGACAGCCCAACTATCGGGGGCGGTTGGGAATTTATCCTTCAGATAGGCAATGCCGGTGAGGCCCAGATTATATGGCAGCGAGTAGGTATTGTCCTTGTCGTAGTACAGCCCCATATTCTCGGGTTTGAGGTGTTTCATATTCGGCAGCAGCGATTTGTCCAGCTTGGAGATCAGGCTATCCTTGGCCATCAGGTCGATCGCATAATCGGAGGGAACAACAACATCATAGCCAGAGCTGCCTGTGCGTACTTTGGCGATCATGTCCTCGTTGTTGTCGAAGACATCGACAGTGACCTCGACGCCATATTCATCCTGGAACCCCTTTACAACAGCAGGGCTGATATAATCGGCCCATGTGTACAGGCTCAACTTCTTCGATAGCTTGGACTTGTCGACTTGCAGATCACCGCTGGTAGAAGCGGCGGGCGCAGTCGTCGGCGCGGCGGGAGCGGTGGTTGGTACAGCAGCTGGGGTTGTTCCACCACAGGCTGCGAGTGCCAGAAGTGCGGCCATCAGCAGGCCAAGGAGTTTGGGTTTCATGGGCATCTGTCCTTTACCATAGAAGAATTAGCGTTTACGTTGCACAGCCTGCGAAAGGAGTACGAGCGTCATTGAGACCAGTAGCATAAGGGTTGAGATGGCATTGATCTTTGGTGTAATTGAGCGTTTGACCTGGGAATAGACTTCGATGGGCAGGAGGTTGACACCTGGGCCAGTGGTGAAGAAGCTGATCACAAAATCGTCGAGCGAGATTGTGAAGGCCAGCAGTGCCCCGCCAATAATACCTGGCAGAATGATCGGAAAGGTGACGCGCCAGAAGGTTTGCCATTCATTGGCACCAAGATCCTGTGCGGCCTCTTCCAGGCGGCGGTCGAACCCTTGCAGGCTTGCACGAACAACAATCACCACAAACGAGATGCTGAAGGCAATATGTGAAATAATCACGGTTGCCAGGCCATTGCGAAGGCTGATATTGAACAGACCTTCCAGGATTTGGAAGGCGAAGGCAAAGAAGGCCAATAGCGAGAGGGCCATAACGATTTCGGGAATAACGACCGGCAGGTAGAGCAGGGCATCGACACCAGTACGCCCACGGAAGCGGAAGCGCTCCATCGCTAGAGCCATCGTAGTTCCCAGTGCTGTCGAGACGATTGTTGAAACGATTCCAACCTGAAGCGTATTGAGCGTTGCACTAACGAGGCGTTTGTCATCGAGCAATTGGGCATACCAATTAAAGGTGAAGCCAGTCAGCCGCGCACCGAATGCATCGGTGGTGAATGAGAACAATACCAGGATCAGAATTGGGGCATACAGGAAGACATAGGCGGCAATCGAGAATGCTGCGTGGAGATTGGCGGCAATGCTACGGCGGCGTTGTACAACCAATGGTGTGGCGGCGGTTCGTGGCGGTGATGCTGTCTCAATCATCGGTTCTGCTCCGTGGTGTTGCGGAAGTAAAAGATGACGCCAACAGTGAGCACCAGCATAAAGATCAGCGCCATTGCTGAACCAAGCGGCCAGTTTGGCGGGTTTGATCGCTGAAACAAGCGCTGCAACAGATTACCAAGCAGATCGACTTTTGCGCCACCAAGCAGATCGGAAACCACAAATTGCCCAACGGTGGGAATGAACACAAGCACTGAACCAGCAGCAACCCCCGGCATAGTCAATGGCAGCATGATACGCAAAAATGCCTGACGTTTATCGGCACCCAGATCGCTGGCGGCTTCCATGAGCGTAAAATCGAAGCGCTCAATCGAGGCATATAATGGCAGAACCATGAATGGCAGTTGCCCATAGATCAGGCCTGTTAGTACGGCTCCATCGGTATTGAGCAGGGTTTGGCGTGGAAATCCAAGCCAATCGATCAGATCATTCAGCAAGCCATTATTCTGGAGAATGACCATCCAGGCATAGGTGCGAACAAGGAAATTGGTCCAGAATGGAATCAGTACCAGGAATAACAGCACCGTTCGCCAGCGTGGTGGTGCCTGGATGACGAACAGCGCCAATGGGTAGCCAATCAGTAAGCACAATAGGGTTGTGACAAAGCCCATCCATAGCGAACGAATATAGGCGTTAACAAACAGTTTCTCGGTGAATAACCGGCCATAGTTGGAGAGTGTGAATGGCAGTTCTGGCCGCCCAGTCGATCCGGGAGTCATAAAACTGTAGATCACAATCACTGCCAGGGGCAGTGCGAAGAATGCGATCAGCCAGAACAGACCAGGGCCAAGCAACCCGCCGAGCTGGGTACGTTGTTTGCGCTGTAGGCTCCGTTCAAGCTCACGATTTGGTTCGTTGAGTGGGGCGCTCTGGATGGCCATGTTGCGCTCCTCTATTCTGTGAGTGCTAGTGCATTTTCGGCTGGCCACCACAGATACCCGCTTTCGCCGGCCTGCCAATAGGCATCGCGATCCAGGGTTGAGCGGGTGTTCTGTTCCCAGACACTAACGATCATTTCCTGGCCAAGCCGCACGAGAATGCGGGTATCGCTACCAATATAGGAAACCCGCTCAACCGTCACCCGGAAATTATTGGCCGTCCCAACCGGTGGCTCTGCGAGGGTCAGGCGGGCCTTCTCCGGGCGAAGCGAGAGTGTTGCAGCAATGCCAGTTTTGATTGGTTGCGGGCTGACTCCCCGAACCGTGAGCCCATCGGCAGTGGTGATCGCAATACCATAATCATTGCCGATACGTTCTTCTGTAGCGGCAACACTGCCCTCAATAAAGTTCGATTCGCCAATGAAATCGGCAACGAACCGACATGTTGGCCGTTCGTAGATCTCGGTTGGTGAACCGATCTGGAGTACCTTGCCGCGTTCCATGACGGCGATCCGGTCGCTCATCGTCAGCGCCTCTTCCTGATCGTGGGTCACATAAATAAAGGTAATCCCGACTCGTTCCTGGAGGCCTTTGAGTTCGATCTGCATCTCTTTGCGTAGTTTCAGATCGAGTGCGCCGAGTGGCTCATCGAGCAGCAGCACCTCGGGATGGTTGATCAATGCTCGGGCGAGGGCCACCCGTTGTTGTTGGCCGCCAGAGAGTTGGCGTGGGCGGCGGGTACCAAAGCTGCCCAAGCGAACCATATCGAGCGCTTCGCTCACACGTTGGGTGATGGCAGGTTGTGGCACTTTCTTCATTTGCAGGCCGAAGGCAACGTTTTCGGCTACCGTCATATGCGGGAAGAGCGCATAGGATTGAAAGACAGTATTGACATTGCGTTCATAGGCAGGCGTGGAGCCAATTGGTTTGCCGCGCAGATGGATTTCGCCACTGGAGGGATACTCAAACCCGGCGATCATGCGCAGTGTGGTTGTTTTTCCGCAGCCAGAAGGGCCTAACATCGAGAAGAACTCGCCATCACGAATCTGCATGTTGATGTGGTCGACAGCCTTGACTTCGCCGAATTGTTTGACAACATTGCGTAGATCGATTGCGATCCCATCACTCATGGCGACTCCTAGTACGCTCGTAACATAGAATCACATCTTGGTGCATCGAATTATCGTGGAATTCGGCATGAGGCGCTTCGTTGCGCTGAGAATACGCTGCAAAAAGTGAGGTTGCGGAATTATACCATAATCGGCCCATAATGTGATAATACGGGGTGCGATGTATTGTTGTGCCATCGGCATCATGCGGGAGGGGCGGTTCGTGAACCACCCATGCGGTCATCAATAGTCGTTGCGTTATGGCATGTGGGCGAACACGAGGTTTGCCCCTACGGCAGGTGCAGGAGGATGTTCTCAATGGCGAGCTGGGGGTTGACGTTTTCGCGCAGTTGTTGACTGGTGCGGTTGATCTGAACCAGGAGCGTGTGGATATTAGTGATTGTATAGCGCTTGGCGGCCTGCTCCAATTCCGATCTGCGATCTACATGTGTCACAGCATCGCCACAACCAGCAGCTGTCAGCAGCACATCGCGCCACCAACCCTGCCAGATTTCGAGTGCGCTATAGACATTGGCCTGTTCGCCGCCACGGAACAGTTTGGCCTGTTCTTCGGCCCAGCGTAGCGCATCACTACGCGATTGCGTGGCCAAGTTTGCCAGTTCATCGAGCTGATTCTGGCGTGCTTCTAGTTGTTCGGGCGCATTAATCATATGCAATGCCCAGCCTGGCCGCCCGCCGCTCCACGCCGCCAGCAGATCGGCATCTTCCGGTGGAAGATGCTGGCGTTGGCGTAGCTCACTGGCCAGGAGCGTGCGTGGAACAGGCCGCAGCTTGAGTGGTTGGCAGCGCGAGACGATGGTTGGCAGCAGATCGCCAGCGGTGTTGGCGATCAACATAAGCGTTGCGTATGGCGGTGGCTCTTCTAGGGTCTTGAGCATGGCATTCGCCGCAGAATCGCTCATGCGCTCGGCATCGTGCAGGATGAAGATACGTCGCTGGGCTTCGTATGGGCGCAGGTTAATATCGGCCTGCCATTCCCGGATGGTGTCGATCTTCAGATCGCGCTGGCGGGCGGCCTCTTCTGCTTTGAGGCCAGCCCCTTGGCTTGCCAACCCTGCAATCCGTACATCGGGATGATTACCGCGCGCAATCCGTTTGCATGTCCGGCAGGCCAGGCATGGATCTGGCCCGCCAAGCTCGCAGTTGAGCGCCTGCGCCAGCCGCAGTGCGACAAGTGCTTTGCCAACCTGGGCTGGCCCGCTGATCAGATAGGCATGGGCTGCCCGCCCGCCAGCAATCGAGCGCCGCAGAAATTCAATTGCCCACTCGTGGCCGATGATATCCCAATTTGTGGTATGTTCGGTCATAGTTGCATTGATGAGGGCGTATGCTATACGCCCATACGCGATGGCTGGCTGAAGCCGCGAACAACAGGATTGATCAATGTCCCAATGCCATCAATTGTGATCGCCACCGTATCGCCGCCTTCAAGTGAGATTGCATCTGGTGGAACGATGCCTGTGCCAGTCAGCAGGACAACCCCATCGGGAAACAGGTTATCGCGGCCAAGGTAGCCGATCAGATCGGCATAGCTGCGAACAATTTTACTGGTGCTGATTTCGCCCTCAAACAGGGTGGCATTATCGCGGGTGATCTGAATCGAGATGGTGAGCTGTTGTGGATCTGCTAGAGTGCCACGCAGCGCAATCAGCGGCCCGAGCGCGCAGCAGTTGGCATACATCTTGGCCTGTGGCAGATAGAGCGGGTTTTCGCCCTCGATATCGCGTGAACTCATGTCGTTGCCAACGGTGAAGCCAACCAATTCGAGGGCGGGATTAACAACCAGCGCGAGTTCTGGTTCTGGCACATTCCAGTGCGAATCGGCCCGTACGACAACCGGCTCGTGTGGGCCAACCGTTCGGCTTGGTGTGGCCTTGAAGAAGATCTCCGGGCGGGCAGCAGTGTAGACGCGATCATAGATGCCACTGCCAGCCGATTCTTCCTCACGAGCAACCCGGCTGCGTTCATAGGTGACACCAGCGGCCCAGATCTCCTGGTTATCGGTTGGCTTGAGTAGGTGCAGTGTATCTGCACTTGGGGCGTGGTTTGCCTCGGCTAGGGTAGCAACCCGTTCGGCGGCGCTGATCGCCTGTTCCAGCAGCGTACCGAGGTCTGCGTGCCCAACGCTCCATTCGAGAAAGGCCGTCATGGTTGGCCAGCGAGCACTCACATCGTAGATGATTCCATCACGAACGAGGCCTAATCGGACGCCGCGGCCTGGGCGGTGAAAACGGCAGAGGTGCATAGAAACCTCCAAAAACCCAGTATTCAGAAGTCAGGAGTCAGAATACGAACCGAGAACCAAGAACCCGTGTAGTGCGAACCTATGTGTCCGCCCAACATGAACCAAGAACCGCCCTCACCCCCGGCCCCTCTCCCATTGGGAGAGGGGAGTGCAGCATGGATGATTACAGCGCATCAGTACAGCAGCGACGCGATGCATTGCGTCGGTACGAGATCAGTTGCATTATAGCGGATCATTGGGTTGGTGGGCGCGGATGAGGGCGGTGATAGCATCGCGTTGGAAATGGAGTGACCAGCCGAGTGGGGTTGAGTCGAACCCGCTATCACGGATGCTGAGATCGGGGTTGGCCGAAAGGATCAAGCGGGCTAATTCCAAATCGTTTTCTTGTATCGCAATATGCAGTGGCGTGAGTGCCCAGCGCCCGAGGCGATAGTTTGCCAGTGCTGGTTGTGCGGCAAGTGAGCGCACCGCTTCTTTACGTAGCCCAACGTTCCAGGCCGATATGATATCCAGCGTTGCGCCATGTGCGGCGAGGCGTTCAACCGATCGGCGTTGGCCCATGATTGTTGCGATGCGCAGCGGCGTGAGGGTGGTTGGGAGTTGTGTGTCGATCAGTTCTGGATGCGCCTTGGCCAGAATATCAAGCTGGGCGATCTGGCCCAGCCCGGCTGCTTGGGCTAGGGCGATTTGTGCCGATGGAAGTGGCGTTTGGGCGAGAACATCGGGGCGCAGCAGCCATGTTGGAACACGCTCAAGTGATTGGAACCCAAGCTGTTTGTAGAGCAATGCGCCCTCATCGGTGGCACTGAGTAGCGCATAGCGGCAGCCAGCATCCTTGGCGATCCTGAGTGCAGCGATGGTAAGGGCACGGCCATAACCACGCCGACGCATGGCTGGAGCCACGCCAACATTGCGAATGCTTGCAATCCCATGCTTGCCATAGGTGAGCTGCAGCACGCTCTGGGCGATAATGCGCTGGTCGAGCTGCCCGAACAACTGCCAGAGGGTGCGTGGTGGTTGTTTGCCAGCAGCGATGATCCGCGCGGCTTCGGTCGGTTCATAATAGGGCACATGCGAAAGATCATCATCGGGCAGGGTTGCTGCCTGGTGGATGATCAGGCCAGTTGGTGCGGGCAGCGTGAGGTCTGCCATATGCAGATCGTACAGCATCCAATGGCTATCCCAGTTTGCCTCGAAGCCGCGAGCCAACAGATAGGCACCAAGTGTGCGTGGCCTGAGCGGTGCAGTGGCCCAGCAGATCGCCTGATTGCGCTGGCCATCACGCAGAAATGTGAGCGCTTGATCGATCTGGCTTGGTACATCCTGGTGGCGTAACCCACGAATCAGCAGGAGCGCTGACATGTAGGTTCGCCGTGGGCGAACAACCAGGATGCCAGGCAGTAGCAACTGATCGCTGGTATCGATCTGGTTGGTCCATTCGGCCAATGCATGCTGGATGGCTGCCTGGATCTGCGAATTGATCGGTAGCCGATCAAGAAATTGCAGCGATTCTGGTTGCGGCATGAACCGATCACCCACCAATTCGTTCGGAGATACGCTTATACACTGCCGTTGCTGGATGATCGGGATAGCGCAGAACGAAAATATCGCTGCTACCAAGGATCATCATTTCATCTGAATGCGGGACGATCCCGGCCACTTCGCAGCCATAGGTTTCTTCGATCTGGCTTTTGAGCTGCGCTTGATCGAGTGATGAAGGCACTTTATTCACAACCAGCAGCAGATTAGGAACTTCCAGTTTACGGGCGATATCGACTGTCACCGCAGTGCCCTGGTAATCCTGGGCATCTGGGCGCATCAGCAGGACAAGGGTATCGGAGATTGCCACCGAAAGCAGGGTTTCTTCATTCAGGCCAGGATGGGTGTCGATCATCAGCACATCCAGACGCAGTTCGTTGATCAGTTGGTGAAAGCCTTCGTTGAGTAGCCCAACATCATAACCTTCACGTAGAATACGCGCAATCTCGCCTGGCTGGATGCTGGCAGGGATGAGAAAGACCTCGCCCTGGCTGCGGGAACCAAGCCGATGAGTGACAGGAATGGCAACCTTGGTGATCTCGCAGCGGCCCCACAGATAATCGTTGAGCGTATAGGTTGCGCTATCGGCATCGAGCCCAAACAGCACATGGATTCCGGGCGAGAGAATATCGGTATCGATCACGCCGACCCGTTGCCCATCGGCGGCAAGGAGTGCTGTGAGGCTGGCGACGGTGTTTGATTTACCGGTGCCACCACGGAAGGAATGAACAGAGACAATATTGGCCATCACGCACGCTCCTTATTAGTGGATTGCAGATTATGTGATTGTTCGGCAGATCACAACATACCAGATTACGGACGCGATATATCGCGTCCCTGCGGATCACAACATACCAGCAGGCTCAACAGTAGGCCAACGATCCCAGCCATGACGACTGAACCGAACCACAGATGGATCGACCAGAAATTGTAGCCGGTGCGCATGACGCCCAGAAAATAGACCAGATATAGCAATGCTGGCACGGCAAAAGCAAATAGCCGCAGTGCCCAGGGCCGATGGGGCGTTGGGCGTAACAGTAGAACAAGGATATCGGCGACGATGCCAGCGAGTGCGGCAACCAGAATAACCCAATAATGATCCTCGAAGACGGTCATCAGCGCTGCGTTGAATGCAAACAGAAATGTAAGTGTTCCAAAGGGCAAATTCCAGCGGCGCAGTGCTATTAGAATGGTTCCGATCAGCAGGCCGGATTGGAGCATGATGCTGGCGACGCCAAGTGCTCGGCCAACATCGCCATAACGAGCTTCGCGGGCAAGAATATACACATAGGGATGGGCAAATTCGGTGATGAATGTCGCAGTTGTTAGCACATAACCAAGCCCCAGGAGTGCTGGAATGGGGATACGGCCCGTTTCTGGGCGTTGCCATGCGGCCTGAACGAGTGCGCTGAAGATGATGCCCATGCTCGAAGCTAGTAACAGATGGGTCGGGCTTAGTAGTGCATCGATGCCGTTTTCGATGCCGAACAGGCTATGCCAGATCAGATCGCCGACACCACCAAGAGCAAACAGTGGTGCGCCAATGAAGGCCGCACCATAGCCGCGCGGAATGGCATCGCGCCAGGAGAGGCCACGCAGTATCCCGCGAGCAATACTCAGGCCGAGCAGGAGCGCAATGGCCGCGAAACCCGAATAGAACACGGCATGCCAGGGAGTAAAGAAGGTATTATCCACCTTGCCATGGCCGTGTGCCCAGCCATCGAGATATAGGCCGCCAAGAAACCAGGTTGAAAAGGCAACCATGGCCCAATCGAACCAGCTATTGGTTATGTGTGCCGATGTTGCTGCATATATTGGTGCATTCGGCAATCTTTCACTGAGCATAAAGACCTCACCATTAGGATGTCATATTGTAACCGTATTATAGCCTGTATCGAGTACTATGCAGCGCGAACTCATAAAAAGAGCAAGTACACATGGAACAATTGCGGCTTGTTCGCTTGTTCCTTTGCTCCTGAACAATGGAACAAGAGCCTCATGTTTTGTTGTTCTCTCTATAAGAATATGTGCTACGCCGTATTGTTTTGCAGAATGCGCTGTGTTTTACATGTACGATAGGGCTATGCTACAATAGCTCGCCGCTTATCGTGTAGACGTTGCTGTGGCTCTGTTGGTTTGAGGAATGTCATTGTTGTGGGCACAGGCCTACAATCCTATGGCTAGGTGTGTTCGTTATGAGTTGCGATCGCGTCGTCTCGTGATCACAAAGGAGTGAATCGCATGGAGGCCCTTAGTTCGTTTGAGCAGACCGCAGTGTGGGTTGTGCTTGTGATTTCCATCTTTGGAATTGTCTATGCGTTTGTTTTGCGACAGCAGATTCTCGCGCAGGACAAAGGTACCGCACGGATGCAGGAGGTCTGGGGGTTCATCAAATCTGGTGCGAATGCATATCTGAGCCAACAGTTTCGTACGATCGCGATTCTGATTGTGGCGCTGACGTTTGTGCTTGGCGCAAGTGTGTTTGTTATCCCGCCAACTGCCGAGGCCGTGTTACGCTTTGGCAGCACCGAGGCCGCAACACTGTGGGTTTCGATTGGACGAGCGATTGCGTTCTTGATGGGCTCGTTGTTCTCCTATACCGTCGGCTTCGTTGGCATGAATGTGGCTGTCGAGGCGAATGTACGCGTTGCAGCTGCCGCACGCAAGGGCTACAACCCGGCAATGCAGGTGGCCTATCGCTCTGGCTCTGTCACCGGGATGCTGACGGTTGGATTGGGGTTGTTGGGCGGCACATTGATCTTCATGGTCTTCGGGATTGCAGCGCCAGATGCGCTGCTTGGCTTTGGCTTCGGCGGTTCGCTGATTGCGCTGTTTATGCGTGTTGGCGGCGGTATCTATACCAAGGCAGCGGATGTTGGTGCCGACCTGGTGGGCAAGATTGAGGCTGGTATCCCAGAGGATGATCCGCGCAATGCGGCGGTTATTGCCGACCTGGTTGGCGATAACGTTGGCGATTGTGCTGGTATGGCTGCCGATGTATTCGAGAGCTTTGAAGTCACACTCGTTTCGGCCTTGATCCTTGGCCTGGTGCTTGGTGATATTGCCAGCGGCACGATTGGCGATGGCAAGTACGATCTGCGCTTCGTCGTCTTCCCGCTGATTCTACGCGCAATTGGTGTGATTGCCTCGGTGATTGGTAATCAGATTGTGCGAACCGATGAAACCCGCCGCAATGCCATGGCTGCCATGAACCGCGGGTTCTATCTCGCAGCCGTGTTGGCAGTTATCGCATCCGCTGGTGTGACTGTGATCTACATGGTGAACCCAGCGACGGGTGCGATCGATTGGAAGCCATTCCTGGCGACACTCTCGGGCGTCATTCTGGCAATTGTGCTGGATAAAGTGACCGAATATTTCACTAGTACCCATTTTAGCCCGGTGAAGGAAACCAGTAGTGCATCGCAGACGGGAGCAGCAACCAATATTCTTTCAGGCCTTGCACTCGGAATGGAATCGAGTGTCTGGGCTGCTGTTGTGATTGCTGGCTCGATCCTTTCGTCTGTGCTGATCTATGCTGGCGAGCCAGCGGCGGTGCAGTTTACATCTGTGTTGTATGGCGTCTCGCTGACGGGCATCGGGATGTTGTTGCTGACCGGCAATACAATCTCGATGGACTCGTTCGGGCCGATTTCGGATAACGCCAATGGTATTGGTGAGATGGCCGGATTGGATAAGAATGCCCGCAATGTGATGGACGATCTCGATGCAGTTGGAAATACGACCAAGGCTGTCACAAAGGGTATTGCTATCGGTTCGGCAGTGATTGCAGCCGTTGCGCTGTTTGGTTCGTTCCTGACCGATGTCGGCAAGGTTCAGGTACAGGCGAACCTGCCAGTACTGACGGGTATTAACGTTGCGTCACCGTTAGTCTTTATTGGGTTATTGATTGGTGGCGCGGTGCCGTTCTTGTTCTCATCACTCACAATCCGGGCCGTGCAGCGGGCAGCCTCGGATATCGTGAATGAGGTTCGGCGCCAGTTCAAGATCCCTGGCATTATGGAAGGGACGGTTGTGCCTGATTATGCCCGTGCCGTGACGATCTCGACCACAGCGGCACAGAAGGAGCTTGTTAGCCTGGGTATCATTGCGGTGATGGTGCCGATTCTGGTTGGCTTCCTGCTTGGTGTTGAGGCGTTGGGCGGTTTCCTGGCTGGGATTATTCTTTCTGGTCAACTCATGGCCGTATTCCAATCGAATGCTGGTGGCGCGTGGGATAATGCCAAGAAGTATATTGAAGAGGGCAATTTCGGCGGCAAGCATTCCGATCCGCATAAGGCAGCAGTGGTTGGCGACACAGTCGGCGATCCGCTGAAGGACACGGCTGGCCCGGCGCTCAACCCAATGATCAAGGTGATCAATCTTGTGGCCCTGATTATTGCACCGATCATTGTGACCGTTCGGCTACCTGGGCAACCAATTGGCATTGGTGTGCTGGTGGCGATGGCTGGGTGTTTGGCTGCGCTGATCTGGGCGATCTGGCAGAGCAAGCGCGAAGCAAAATCGATGACAGCGTAGGGCTGATTTCCCCCTCACCCCCTCACCTCCTGCTCCCTCTCCCCCTCACCCCCTGCCCCCTCTCCCACGCCGGGGAGAGGGGGAATTGCCCTCACCCTAATACCTCGCCTAGCGGGCGAGCAGAATGCCCGATACATGCCTCTCCATCCGCAGGCTGAAGCCTGCGGCAAGGGGATGATCACGCGTTAGCCGCGTGGCTTCAGCCCGCGGCGTGTGAGCGAACCACACCCGGTGAAATGGTAAAGATCCATTAGTCGCCCGCAGACAACGCAAAACACCGCGCACCATGCATTCGCCAACAGCATCCTATCGAATTATCGGCTATGTTTGTATTGAATCCGCGTCATACAACGCCGCAAAGTGTTCCAGCAACAGCCGATGAACGAAAATCCAGCCACCGCCGACGCGCCGCAGGAAGATTCGCTCAACACAATAATCGAGGAAAGGGAATCAGGTTACGGTCGCGAAATGGGATCAATCCATCATGAGCGAACAACCAGCGTATGGTGTAGTGTTGGAGGAAGGCGCGACCGCCGTATACGAGTCCCAAGCCCAAAGCGATCATCAGCAAGGCAACAAGCACGCCGAGTGCCGTCTTGTCCAGCGCAACGGTCAGTGCACTCAACCCAACGATCAGTGTGAGAATCAACCCAACGACCAGTGCAAAGCCCAACGCACTGGCTAGTCCAACGACCAAACAACTTCGGAATGAACGGCGAATACTCTGATTGGGCGTTGATCGCGTCGCTGTCTTGTCGCCGAGTAGCCCACTAACCAGCCAGTAAATGAGACCACCAATCAACCCAATGATCAGCCCCAAAGTCAGTTTGATGATTGCCCAGGAAACCAGCCCGATCGCCAATCCGATGAGCAGATTGCCACGCATCTTGCTCCATGACAATCGCAGAGTTTCGACAATGACGATATCGCGTCTGTTGAAAGGTCCAACGGCCAGCCCGAAACCCAACCCAACCATCATCCCCACTAATATCGCGAAGGCTAATCCGAAGATTGATCCGAAGATTGGATCGAAGAGTTGTATGAAGAATTGCTCCCATAGTGTCCTAATCAATAATCCGCTAAGTAACCCAAAAACCAACCCAAAAAGCAATTGTATATACAAGCCATAATAACTGTGCTGCTGTAATCGCAACCAACTCGGCTGCATCCCCTCAATGTAATAGGCTGTCTGATTATGCTCGACCATCTGATGGGCCAGCCAGGAAAGCCAGTGTGTCGTCTGTTGTTGGCTATAGCGGGTGCTAGCACCGCGCCGCTTAAACATCGTAGCAATATAGGTATCGAACAGCTGTCGGCGCTGTTGGTTTGCTGTTCCGCTCGACAGAATATCGGCTGCTGATGTGCCTTGATACGCGAGTGCCGCAATACTCATCATCAACGGTGTATCGAACAATTCCCATAGTTTCTGATCGCTACGCAGTGCCCCGCGTAGGCCGACCAACTGCTCGCCTGCTTGCTCCAGATAGTGTTCCACCTGCTGGTGTGTCACTGGCTGAACCAATATGGCACCCTACAATCGTCATTTTGTCGCCAGCGCTTCGTAATCGCCAATTCGACTACGAATGGCAATTGGCAGCAGGCTACCATCCTGAAGCCGATAGGTGTTGATCGCTTCGACACAGGCGTTGCGCCGCTCGATGGCGACCTCATCGAGGCCATCAAGCAGTGGTAACACGCCATCCTGATCAATCCATTGCTGGGCGACTTTTCTGGGTACATCATAGCGCTGGTTCAATTCCTCAACCAGCCAGTGTTTGAGTGGTTTTTGTGATGTTGCCCAGGTCGTCAGGTTGAACACTACCGGAATCGGATGTGCTTCATCGATTTCGGTGCGGGTGATCAGATCGCGGGCCAATTCAAGCAGCAGGGTTGTTTTACCCGCTCCGGGCGCACCAAGGATAAGCAGTGTACCGCCCATTTGGTCGAACACGTTGACAATAGGGGTTCCCCTTGGAAAAACTTGAGGTGGATGGTGCAACTCTTGGACGAGTGCATTCAATGGGAGCTCAACCGCATCAGGGTGTGTTTCCAGCCCAAGCTCAATTTTCACTACCTCGGCGAGCGAGTTCTTGAGCAGGCCGTTAATCCAGATAACTTTGACCTTCTGGAGCATTGTGTTGCGGTTGCGCTGCTGTTGGAGCGTAAGCAGTTGAAGCGGAACCTGGTTCGTCGAGACATTGACTGGGCCAGTGAAGGTTCCTGAAAGAACCGGCGCGTGAACATCACCATCAATGTTGGTGGTGTTGCCGATGGCAGGAGGTATTTGCTCTTTGTCGTTGGAGTTCTGCTCAGAGGTCATCGGCTATCTCGATCTCTCTGCTATAATATCTGTTAAATAAGTTGATAGGATAACTACATGCCAGCGCGTGATTCATATCACAACCAGGTACGAACAGCCTTAGAGCGCGATGGTTGGACGATTACCCATGACCCGCTTAAATTGAAGTGGGGTGCCCGTGATATGTACGTAGATCTTGGTGCCGAACAATTACTCGCCGCAGAAAAGAATGCCCGCAAAATCGCTGTCGAGATTAAAAGTTTTCTTGGTCCATCAGAAATTGCTGATCTTGAGCAAGCGCTTGGTCAGTTTGTGCTCTATACATCTGTCTTAAACGAAGTTGAACCTGAGCGGCTTTTATACGTGGCAGTTTCGGAAGAAATATATGTCGATCTGTTTGAAGAGCCAATCGGCCAGTTATTGCTCGCCAAAGGCCGCTTGCGGCTTGTGGTGTTTGATTCTATTATGGAGGTGATTCGCGTATGGACACCAGAACTTCCTATCGACACATAATCGAGAATATCCTTACTGACTACGCAAGTGTCCCATATGCCTACAGCGATATTGAACAGCAGACGATCTTTGATCGCGATGGCGATCACTATCTCGTTATGCTGGTAGGGCGTGATGGGATCCGTCGTGTCCATGGGTGTCTTGTCCATATCGATCTCGTAGACGGGAAGGCATACATTCAGCGAGATGGGACGGAGGTAGGTATTGCCACCATGCTGATGCGTGATGGCATCCCCAAAGAACATATTGTATTGGCCTTCCGTTCACCTGAGCTACGCCGCCATACCGATTTTGCAGTGGCATAGTGTGCGGCTTACTGTTTGCTGTGAAGCTCCCAGGAATGGGGCGAACATGAGGTTTGCCCGAATGCGATGGTGGCATGGGAATGTAGGGGCCGTGATACGCCCGCAGTTGTCGTATGGCGCATGTTGTGATGGGCGGTTCACGAACCGCCCCTACATAAACCGCCCTGACCGAACCGCCCCGACCGTCACCGTGATGGGCGGTTC
>JBBQSD010000077.1:0-27742 GCA_038214135.1 Chloroflexales bacterium
GCCCCTACGCAAACTGCGCCACACCAGCCAGTGCGACGGTTATCGCCTGCTCCACTGCTTGTCCCTTCTGATCAAGCACAACCGACTCACCAACGGTGCGCTGGGCAACCACTCCGCACACGCATCCGGCGGCAAACCCATACACACTGCCCATCTTGAATAAGGTTCCGCATTCCATTTCATAATTCAGAATATTGAGATTGCGATATTCTTCGGTGATCCCACGCAGCCAACGCTGCAAATGCGGGTTGGCCGATTCACTGCGCTCCTGGCCCTCATAGAACGAATCAACCGATGCTGTTATGCCATAATGAGCCTCGATTGAGCGGCTACGAGCGGCCTCAACCAGAGCCACCGTAACGAATGGATCGGCAGCAGCTGGGTACTCGCGTGGCGCAATATCATCCGCCGCCCCCTGGCGGCACAACGCTGCCGTGCTGATCACCACGCTGCCAGGCATCACCCTGGCCTGAATCGAACCACACGTCCCAACACGAATGATCGTCTGCACACCAACCTGCACAAGTTCATTAACAACAATACTGAGTGATGGCGCACCCATACCACTCGTTGCCGAGATCAGTGGCCGTCCATCTGGCAAAAAACCAAGGTAGCTATTCAGGCCGCGATGCTCGGAAAGAACACGCGCATCCCGCAAATAGGTTCTCGCAATCAGCTTGGTACGCTCAGGGTCCCCCGAAAGCACTGCCGCAATCGGTGGCGTATCGCCAAGATCATCACGTCCAAATCCAATATGATACAGCTTCGTCATCGCATCCTCATGATAGAAGTATGAACAACAGTGTAGAGACGCCCTCTGGGGCATCTGGCAGAAATAACCATACACATCAACACGGCAACGCCCACCACAAGGGCTTCTAAAAGATACCACCAACATGGTAGAGACGCCCCGCTGGGGCGTCTAACGTGGTGTTCGAACCAGAATTGCGCTCTGTCTATGCCGATGGCGTCGGATTATCGGTTCTTGGTTCCCTGACCCCTGCTTGCGCCGCCCCTCTCCCACTGGGAGAGGGGCCGGGGGTGAGGGCAGTTCAGTGGTTCTCGGCTATCTTCGCACGATAGGCAGCGAGTTCAGCTTTATGCGCCTCTGCCATCTTGGCAAGGGCTTTGTTCCACGGCTTGCGATGGCCTTCCAAGCTCTCAACCAAAACCTCGGCAATCGCCAGATTGCGATACCATTTACGATTGGCTGGCACAACATACCAAGGCGCACGTTCTGTACTACACTGGCTCAGCGCATCTTCATATGCCTCAGTATAGCTATCCCACAACGCCCGCTCGCGCCAATCACTGGCCGCCAGCTTCCAGGCTGTTTCAACATCCTGCTCACGCTCAAGCAATCGCTGCTCCTGCTCATCCTTGCTAATATGCAAAAAGAATTTCAGGATGATGGTGCCCTGTGCCGCCAATAGTGCCTCAAAGGCGTTGATCTGATCATAGCGTGCTTGCCAAACATCTTTCGGCACCAGTTCATGAACGCGGACAACCAGCACATCCTCGTAGTGCGAACGATTGAAAATCCCCAGCATGCCCTTGCGTGGTGTCACCTGATGAATGCGCCACAAAAAATCGTGTGCTAATTCTTCCTCAGTTGGCACCTTGAACGACTCAACCCGCAGTCCCTGGGGGTTACAACTACGAAACACCGTGCGAATTGTGCCATCCTTGCCGCTGGTATCCATCCCTTGTAGCACAACCAGAACACTATTCATTCCGGCTGCATATAATTCTTCTTGCAGCGCATCGATCTGGGCGTCGAGCTTCTGAAAAGCAGCAACACCTTGCTCTTTGGTCAGGCCAGCAGTACGGTCTGGATCGAAATCCTTCAGCCGAACTTTCGTTTCTGGCTCTATGCGGTGGGCATATGGCATGGCTAGCCCTTTCGGCGGCGGCGGCGCGGCGGCAAACGCTCAGATTGTGGCCCACTTTCTGGGGGTCGTATAGGTTGTTCTGGTGGCTGCGGTGATCGCTCGCTCCGTTCTGACGCACCATGTGGGGCAGGCGGCTGCGCTTGCGTGCGGCGCGGCTGCGTCTGAATAGGCCGACGCGCCGATGATGGCGGGCCGATGCGGCGTTGCTGGGCAGGCGGTGGTTGCTGGCGCTCGGGCGCTTGTTCTGGAAGCTGGCGTGGCAGCGATGGGCTGTCCTCATCATGGCCCTCTTCCAGCATTGCCAGGGCTTCCAGCACATCCGGATTATCAATTTCATCACGCAACAGGCGCTTCTCACCCTTATCGCGCCGTGGTTCCGGCGGCGGGCGGCGCTCACGCCGTGCCTGTGTCGGCGCGGGTTGCAATGGTTCACGCTCCAACCCAAGCAGCGCCGCTGGCGTAATCCCCTCATCATTGCGGCTGCGTGCCAGCGATGCCACCCGATCCGTCGCCTCGCTCAGCTTGTCCGGCTTGAATTCCTCGTGCGCCAGGCTCCCAGCTAACTCGACAATGACAGTCTCGCGGACGACATTAACAGCAACAACCTCGCCAGGCCCGTCGGGTGTTTGTACCCAGGCCCCCTTGCGCGGCAACTCTGTCTTGATCTGAAGGTATTGTTCGTGCTCATATGCCAGGCAACACAACAAGCGGCCACACACGCCACTGATCTTGATTGGATTCAGCGGCAGATCCTGGTCCTTGGCCATCTTGATCGAGACCCGCGCATAATCAGGTAGAAAGGTCGAACAGCACAAAATCCGGCCACACGGGCCGATTCCACCAAGCAATTTGGCCTCATCACGTGGACCAATCTGGCGTAACTCGATCCTGGCACGGAACAAGCGCGCCAGATCACGAACCAACATGCGAAAATCGACACGCTTCTCCGCCGTGAAATAGAACGTCAGCCGCGAGCCATCGAAGCTATATTCCGCCTTGACCAGCCGCATTGGCAGGCCATGTTCCGTGATCTTCTCGGTACAGCGTGCCAGCACTTCACTCTGCCGTGCATTCAGCGAATTCAAGCGCTCAAAATCGATCGGTTCGGCCAACCGCAACACTGGCTTCAGATCGCCAACCACCTCATCATCGGCAACATCACCAGGCGGATACGCGACTTTGGCCAGTTCAGGGCCGCGTACCGTTTCGACGATCACCTGATCGCCCTGAGCTAATGGCGAAAGCCCATTCGGATCGAAATAATAGGTCTTCCCCGAATCCTTGAAGCGGATTCCAACGACGATTGGCATACTGTTTATCCTTCAGCCCACCCCAACACTTTATAGGTGCGGACGGTCTTTTCTTTCCCTTTGAGTTGGTAATCGCCCATCTCCTGGACGCGGAAGCGATTGCCGATTGCCTGAAGCGTCGCCTCGCCAATCAGCACCGTATTCGTCTCTGCACGGCCTTCCAACCGTGATGCCGTATTGACCGTATCACCGATCACGGTATACTCCAGCCGCTGGCGGGTTCCGAAAAACCCAGCATAGGCTGGGCCAGTATTGACGCCAATCCGAAAATCGAACCGGCGGCTAGAATCATCAAGGCGTGCCATCAGTGCGCGGTGCGCCTCGATCATATCCAGCCCAGCTGCAACCGCATTGATCGCATACTGGCTTGGGTCATTCACATCGCTGAGTTGTGGGGCACCAAACAGTGCCATTATGCCATCGCCAATATATTTATCCAATGTGCCATTATGCTTAAAGATCATCTCAGTCATATCATGCAGGTATTCGTTCAGAAGATCCTGCATCGCCCTTGGCGAGAGCTGTTCCGATAGCATCGAAAAGCCCTTGATATCGGCAAACAGCACACTGACGGTCAGTTCCTCTGGCTCACGCAAACGGCCATGTTCGCTAAAATAGGAAGCAACCTCATTAGCGATATTGGGCGAGACGAAGCGCTCGAACAACTGGCGGCGTTCGGCCTGCTGGCGCAATTCGTCGGTCAGGCGCGCACGTTCAATATTCAATCCAGCATAGCTGGCAACCGCCGAGAGCAGATCGCGCTCGCGATCACCAAACTGATCACGGCCAGCCGAATCAAGATAGATCAAGCCACTGGCCTTGCCCTCGCTGAACAACGGAACACACAGCGCCGAACGAATATTGGCGCTGATGATACTCTGCGAACCAGCAAAATCCAGCCGCGCATCACGCGTCAGCACCGCCTCGCCTTCCATGGCCTTGCGCGCAATCGTCGAGCTAATCGCAACATCGCCCTGGTCCGGTGGGTAGACAACCCGAGGCACCAGTTCACCGCCCTGGTTGAGCATCAGCAAGCCACGCTGTGCCGGAACGATCCGCAGCGCCTCCTCCATCACAGCGTGGAGCAGTTCGCGCAGATCAACAATACTGCTGAGGCGTTTGCTGATCTGATAGAACTCACGCACTCCCAATGCCAGTTCTGGCAATTCGGCAGCCTGCGCTTCACGAACCTGGCCGAAACTGAGTGGGAAATATTTACTATCATCAAGAACAACGCTCTGTGCAGCACGCTCTTCATAGTGAATCTCGTATGGTCCGAGCTGAATCAGATCGCTATCATTCAGAATCTCTTCCTTGACGCGCAAACGATTGACAGACAACCCATTGCGGCTGTCGAGATCCTTGATCCACGCCTCACGCCCACGCAATTCAATCAGCGCATGACGGCGCGAAATAAAGGCATGCTGAAGCACAATATCGTTTTCGAGCGCACGCCCAATGGAAAGACCCTTTTCCGTGATTGGAAAGGTCTGCACAATGCCATTGATCTCAACAGAAAGGCGTGACATAGGCGCACCTGCGAGAACGAATACAGGCGAATATGGTTCTATAAAAGCAGTATGAGTATACCAGAGATGCCAGGCCGAAACAACATATGATCAACCCTCGTGTGCTATACTCTGAGTGGAACCCATTTCGAAAGCGTTACGCTATGCTACTTGGTTGTTCGATCTCACACCGCCACATCGCCCAATGGTCAAAACACCTTGTCACCACTGCTGCCCCTTTTTACCTGACCGAAGCGCTCGCCGCTCAACTCCCGCCAACACTCCTGACCTTCGAGCGGCAGGAATTTGCCTATGTTCAGTTCGATCTCTCGCTGCGCGATTCCTATACAACCTATGCCATTCATCCCGAGGGAATTGCCTTTACCCTGCTGCATCCGCATGCATTCGATCAACTACCACCGATACTACAAAATGCCCTGATCGAAACCCAGTGGTCACTTGGGCGTGGGCAAATCTATGTATGGGATGCCATCCGCTCATTGGTCGAATCATCTCCTGGCTATTATCTCGCGCCATCACGCTGTACATCAACCGCCGATGGAACCAAATTCGCCCTCGATAGCCAGATCTGGCACTATTTCTCACCAGAAACCCGGGCAGAATGGCTGTTCTCTTTCATTACCAGCCATCATCCGCCATACGAAACGATCCAACTCAGCAAACAGGAATGGTCAACCATCGATCCATATCATCGCCAGATCGTCAAAAAGCTCGCGAATAGTTTTGCCTATGAAAGCGGGGCCAACTGCTTCTCCACCACCCTTGCTGCCGTAACTGCCGATCCCGTGCTGGCAACAACGATCAGCACACTCTGGCTGCATCAGGTACCCTTCCTACGCAGCATCAGCGCCTATGGGTATCGGGTTGCCGCAGAATACCGCGAACCAATTCCAGGGCTGCGCGATGCGATTTTTATCTGGTGGGGGCCAGATAATGTTGCCCGCCATGCATGTTACCTGCTCTACGATGGAATTGTACTCAATAAGAATGCACAGGCATGGTATGCGCCACGGCAACTCGTCCTGCTCGATGATGTGATCGCCTATTGGCGGGACGAAGGCATGCGTATGACAGTACATACCCGCCAATAACTCAGTTTAGTGTAGCAATTCCGCCTGTATTGTAGGCGCGCAAACGCAAAGCGGGTGTGGGGTGCAACCCCAGAATAATTCCCCTTCCGCTTTTCTGCAAATCCGCTAGAATTGATGGGAGGCGCGCAAGCGCAAAGCGGGGTGTGGGGTGCAACCCCAAGAAAAATTCCCCTTCCGCTTTTTTTGTAAATCCGCTAGAATTGAATGAACAGACTGCAACGGCACAGCACGATGCTTAAAGAAACTGTAATTGCATTATGGAAGCCGACTGAGTTATGCTAAATATATACAGCCGTTCACAATCGCGATGTTCCGATGGCATGATTTAGTGCTTGTTGAATGCTGCATATAAACGCCCACGAAGCCTTGTTTACAACATACTATAGAGGGTCATTGCATGGCAATACTGGATAATCAGCAGGTTGCAACTCCCCCACAGCAACCCCAGGAAGTTCAGGTGCCAACGATGGTAATCCAGCCAACCAAGGGCTGGCAGGCGCTCCAACTTGGTGAACTCTGGAAATACCGTGAACTCCTGTACTTCCTGATCTGGCGCGATGTGAAGGTTCGCTATAAGCAAACCCAGCTTGGCATTGCATGGGCGCTGATTCCGCCATTTGTTACAATGCTGGTGTTCTCACTCATTTTTGGCAATCTAGCAAAGATCGAATCGGATGGCATTCCATACCCAATCTTTAGCTTTGCTGGGCTACTGCCATGGCAACTCTTCTCACTCGCCCTCACCAGTGCCTCAAACAGCCTTGTCAATAGTGCAAATCTGCTGCGCAAGGTCTATTTTCCACGGCTTACGATCCCGGTTGCCAGCGTATTGGCTGGCCTGGTAGATTTTGGTCTTTCATTTCTGGTATTGATTGGCATGATGGCCTATTATCGGATTATACCAACCCTGGCGATCCTGCTGCTGCCCGTCTTCACCCTGCTCACCCTTGTGACGGTCATGGGGGTTGGGTTGTGGTTGGCTGCCCTGAATGTACAATACCGCGATATTCGATATGTCGTGCCGTTTATGACCCAAATCTGGATGTTTGCTACGCCAGTTGTCTACCCAAGCAGCCTGTTCCCAGAACCATGGCGCACACTTTCTGGGCTGAACCCAATGGCTGGCGTTATTGAAGGCTTTCGCTGGGCACTACTCGGCACGCAACCGCCTGGCGCAATGATCATTGTTTCATCAGCCGTCGCCATTCTGGTGCTAATCACCGGGCTTATGTACTTCCGGCGGGTAGAACAAACCTTTGCGGATATTGTGTAGCTAAGAACATTATCAACAGGAAATACATTCCCATGGGCAATATTGCTATCCGGGCGCAGAACCTAGCAAAAGAATATCAGATCGGTATGGGGCCTGGTGCCGAATATGGCACCCTGCGCGATCAACTCGCTGGCGCATTTTCGGCACCATTGCGTGCGTTGCGCAGGCGCAATCAGATCAAGCAGGCACCGAAACGCCCTTCCACACACTGGGCACTCAACGATATCTCATTCGAGATTGGTATGGGCGAGATCGTTGGCATTATTGGCCGTAATGGAGCCGGCAAAAGCACGCTGCTCAAGCTGCTTTCGCGCATCACCGAGCCAACCCGTGGCAAGGCCGAGATCTATGGTCGGGTCGCTTCCCTGTTGGAGGTTGGAACTGGCTTCCACCCGGAACTCACCGGGCGCGAGAATACCTTCCTCAATGGTGCCATCCTCGGCATGAGTCGGGTCGAGATCGCCCGTAAATTTGATGAAATCGTGGCCTTCGCCGGGATCGAGAAGTTTATCGACACGCCAGTCAAATTCTATTCGAGTGGCATGTATCTGCGCCTTGCTTTTGCCGTGGCAGCCCATCTCGAACCAGAAATCCTGATCGTCGATGAGGTTCTGGCCGTCGGCGATACTGGCTTCCAGAAGAAGTGTATTAGCAAGATGGAAGACGTTGGTCAACAGGGCCGTACCGTCCTGTTCGTGTCGCACAGTATGCCAACAATCACCCGTTTGTGTGAACGAGCGATCCTGCTTGATGATGGGCGCGTTGTCGCCGATGGCCCGGCCCACAAGATCGCCAATACCTATCTCAATTCTGGCGTGGGAGTAGCATCGGTTCGTGAATGGCGTGATCCAGCACAGGCACCTGGTGGCGATATTGCGCGATTGCGGACCATGCGCGTTCTGACGGAAGAAGGCGAGCCAGTTGAGGCTGTCGATATTCGGCATCCAATCAAGATCGAGATGCAGTTCGATGTCACGCAGCCTGGGTATATATTGCTGCCACATCATATGCTCGCAAATGAAGAAGGGCTGCATATCTGCAACCTGCATGATCTGGATCCAGAATGGCGCAAGCGACCACGACCAGTTGGACAGTATACGAGCACTGTCTACATTCCGGGCAACCTATTCGCCGAGGGCACGATCTATGTCTCATCGTCGCTGATTACATTAGCACCCGATATTGTGCAATTCGATGTGCCAGATGTAGTTGCCTTTCAGGTTGTTGAGAAATCTGTTGGCGATACGGCACGTGGCGATTGGACGGGCACAATGCCTGGGATCGTTCGTCCATTACTTCCATGGACAACAACATTCGAGCCATACGTATGATGCATGCACAAAGCCATCGCGCCGAATGATCGGTCTATCGGCTCTGTTCACGATAGGTGTCTGTCAATCCCCATAAGCGATACTACAGGGTTATCGCGGTGCTGCGCGACTATACAATGCGATCAGGCGGCAATGTTGCACGTCTGATCAAATCGTGTGTGATGCAAGAGCTTCGTGAATGCCAGCAGGCCCAAAACAGAGGAGACGCAAACAATGAAAGCAGTCATCCTGGCAGGTGGGTTTGGAACGCGCATCAGCGAAGAAAGCGCGATCAAGCCAAAGCCAATGGTCGAAATTGGCGGTAAGCCACTGCTCTGGCATATCATGAAGATCTACTCGGCCTATGGAATCAATGATTTCATTATATGCTGCGGTTATAAGGGCCATGTGATCAAAGAATATTTCGCCAACTACTTCTTGTATATGTCCGATGTGACCTTCGATATGCGGGCGAATCGCACCGAAATACATCAGAATGGTGCCGAACCATGGCGCGTCACGCTTGTCGATACCGGCGAAAAAACCATGACGGGCGGGCGGCTCAAACGCGTGCGCCACTATATTGGCGATGAAACCTTCTGCTTCACCTATGGCGATGGCGTCAGCGATATCGATATCGCTGCGCTGATTGCATTCCATCGTAGCCAGAATGTCCTGGCGACACTCACTGCCGTGCAGCCGCCAGGCCGGTTTGGTGCGTTCACACTCGATCCAAACCAGCCGCGCATCACCCACTTCCGTGAAAAACCACAGGGCGATGGCGCATGGATCAATGGTGGGTTCTTTGTGCTAGAACCAGGCGTGTTCGATTATATTGATGGCGATGCAGTGGTCTGGGAACAGGAGCCGATGCGGAATCTGGCCCATAATGGGCAATTGGCCGCCTATCAGTATAGCGGCTACTGGCAGAACATGGACACACTCCGCGATAAAATGCTGCTCGAAGAACTCTGGCAGAGTGGCAAGGCACCCTGGAAATACGAAACAACGAGCTAATGGAAAAAGCGAGCAATGCAATGAATATTCTCGTTACCGGAACCGATGGCTATATTGGCACAGCAATCACACCAATGCTGATCGCACGCGGTTTTGATGTGGCCGGGCTGGATACCGGCTTCTATCGCGATGGCTGGCTCTACCCAACCAGGGCCATATACCCGCGCCTGATTAGCAAAGATATTCGCCATATTAGTGAGGACGACCTGCGCGGTTTTGATGCCGTTGTCCATATGGCCGAACTCTCGAACGATCCATTGGGCCAGTTGCACCCCGAAATTACCCATCGAATCAACCATCAGGGCAGCGTCGAACTCGCCAAGAAGTGTAAGGCTGTTGGCATTACCCGCTTCGTCTATACATCATCGTGTAGCGTGTATGGCGTTGGTTCAGATGACTACAAGACCGAGGAATCCGATCTGCTGCCGCAAACGGCCTATGCTGAATGTAAGGTGCTTGTCGAACGCGATGTTGCCAAACTCGCCGACGATAGCTTCTCGCCGACGTTCCTGCGCAATGCGACTGCCTATGGCCCATCGCCACGCATGCGCTTCGATATTGTTCTGAATAATCTTTCCGGCCTGGCCTGGACAACCGGCGAGATCCGCATGACCAGCGATGGTACGCCCTGGCGGCCACTCGTCCATGTTCTTGATATTGGTGAGGCAATTGCGTGTGTACTCAACGCACCACGCGATGCCATTCATAATCAGATCTTCAATGTCGGCGATACCCAGCACAACTATCGGGTGCGCGAGATTGCCCAGATTGTGGCCGAGGCATTCCCTGGCTGTGTGCTCACACTCGGTACTGGCGATAGAGATAACCGCAGCTATCGGGTTTCTTTCGATAAAATCAACACGCAACTGCCAGGGTTCCACTGCCAGCGCGATGCGGCCCAGGGTGCCAAGGAGCTACGCCAGGTGTTTGAGCGCATTGGAATGACCAAGGAAGTCTTTGAGAATCGCTCATACACACGCCTGCGCCAACTCAAACATCTCATCGCAACCGAACAGCTCGACCAGGATTTCTTCTGGGCATAGAGACGCAAGATGTTGCGTCTCTATGCCCCAATGCATCTATATCATAGAGAGTATTTCATGAGCCATTGCCGTTTCTGTAACACGCAACTCAGCCATAGTTTTGCCGATCTGGGCATGTCGCCGCTGGCCAATTCCTACCTGTCGCCAGAACATGTCCAGCACATGGAACCATTCTATCCATTGCATGTGTTCGTCTGTGAACAATGCTTGCTGGTGCAACTCGAAGAATTCGAAAGCCCCGACAGCATCTTCAGCGACTATGCCTACTTCTCGTCCTATTCCGAGAGCTGGCTGGCCCATGCACGACGTTATGTCGATATGGCAACACAGCGCTTCACGCTCACCAACACAAGCCAGGTGATCGAGATTGCCAGCAATGATGGCTACCTGTTGCAGTATTTCGTTGCCAAGGGCATTCCCGTGCTGGGGATCGAACCAGCCGCCAACACAGCGCAGGTCGCAGCCGAAAAAGGCATTCCATCGCTGGTCAAGTTCTTTGGCCAGCAGACAGCCAACGAGCTTGTTGCCGAAGGCACGCAGGCCGATCTGTTACTTGGCAATAATGTGCTTGCCCATGTGCCAGATCTGAACGATTTTGTTGCCGGCATGCAGATTGTGCTCGCACCACATGGCGTCATCACCATGGAGTTCCCGCACCTGCTGCGACTGATCGACGAGAACCAGTTTGATACTATCTATCACGAGCACTTCTCCTATTTCTCATTCCTAACGGTGCAGAAGGTCTTTGCAGCGCACGGGCTGACCATGTTCGATGTTGAGGAGCTGCCAACCCATGGTGGGTCACTACGGATCTATGCGCGCCACACAGCCGACAGCACACACACAATCAGTGATCGCGTCAGCGCATTGCTTGCCCGTGAAGAACAGGCCGGATTCGGAAAATTAGCCCACTATCTCTCGTTTGCCGAACAGGTCAAGGAAACCAAGCGCGGATTACTCAGCTTCTTGATTGCTGCCAAACGCGCTGGTAAAACCGTTGTTGGTTATGGCGCACCGGCCAAGGGCAACACACTCCTGAACTATTGTGGTGTTGGCCGCGATTTCATCGATTATACGGTCGACCGCAGCCCGCACAAGCAGGGATTATTCCTGCCAGGCACGCATATTCCGATCCACGCGCCAGAACAGATCAGCGAGACACAGCCCGATTATTTGTTGATTCTGCCCTGGAACCTGAGGGACGAAATCATGCAACAGATGGCCCATATTCGCAGCTGGGGTGGGAAGTTTGTCGTACCCATTCCACATGTCGAAGTGCTGGCATAAATAGGTCAACCATCATGCTTTTTCACGAAACCGAACTCAATGGCGCATATATCCTGGAGCCACAGCGCATCGCCGATCAGCGCGGGTTCTTTGCGCGTGCTTGGTGCGCAACGGAATTCAGCGAACGTGGCCTGAACACGCAGCTAGCGCAGTGTAATATCTCGTACAATGCCAACAAGGGCACACTACGCGGCATGCACTATCAGGCAGCGCCACACGCCGAAACCAAGCTCATCCGCTGTACCATCGGCGCAATCTATGATGTGATCATCGATCTGCGCCCCGAATCGCCAACATATACAAAGCATATCGGCGTTACGCTCAGCGCCGAATCACGACTATTATTATATATTCCAGAGGGTTTCGCCCACGGCTTCCTGACGCTGACGGATGAAAGCGAAGTGTTCTACCAGATGTCCGAATTCTATATGCCAGCCGCTGCTCGCGGAGTACGCTGGAACGATCCAGCATTTGGCATTGTTTGGCCAGCAGCAGTTGAAATTATTGCCACCCGTGATGCAAGCTACCCTGATTTTGATGAGGCCAGCCAGCAATGAGTGTGCACAGCCGTCGTGAGAATATCAATCTTGCGGATATGATCGACATCACTGAGGCCGGGCGGGCGATGCATGTCTTCGCCACCGAACTCTACCCGATCTGCCGCAGCATCACCGGTAATGGCATACGGAGCACCCTTGGCCGCATCGGCGAACAGATTCCATTGATACTGCACGAGGTTCCCAGCGGTACAGCGGTATTCGATTGGACGGTGCCAAATGAGTGGAATATCCGCGATGCCTATGTAGCCAATGCCAATGGCGAACGGGTGATCGATATTCGCCAGCATAACCTGCACATTCTCAGCTACAGTACACCAATCCATGCGCGAATGCCGCTTGCCGAACTCAAACAGCACCTGTTCACACTGCCGGATCAGCCGGATCTCATCCCATATCGCACATCGTACTATCAGGAAAACTGGGGCTTCTGCCTGACCCACAACCAACTGATGGGACTCACTGATGGCGAATACGAGATTGTGATCGATTCGACACTGGCACCGGGATCGCTGACCTATGCTGAATGCTTTTTGCCTGGTGCCACCGAGGATGAGGTGCTGATCTCGTGCCACGCCTGCCATCCATCGCTGGCCAACGATAATCTTTCTGGTATTGTTCTTGCAACATGGCTGGCCCAATTGCTTGGGCAATCTGAGCGGCGCTATTCCTACCGGTTCGTGTTCATTCCGGGCACCATCGGCTCGATCACATGGCTGGCTCGCAACGAAGCGCATGTTGGTCGAATCAAGCACGGCCTGGTGCTCACATGCCTTGGCGATCCAGGGCACACAACCTATAAGCGCAGCCGCCAGAGTACCGCCGAGATCGATAGGGTCGTTGAACACGTTCTTCGCCACACCGGCACAGCATATGCGATCGAAGATTTCTTCCCATATGGCTATGATGAGCGCCAATACTGCTCACCCGGATTTAATCTACCGGTTGGCTGCCTGATGCGAACGCCGCACGGGCGCTTTGCGGAATACCATACCTCCGCCGATAATCTCGATCTTGTGCGACCTGAAGCCCTCGCCGATTCACTCGCCAAGCTGATTGCAATCGTTCAGGTGCTCGAACAGAATCGAACCTATCGCAACCTCAACCCAATGTGCGAACCACAGCTTGGCAAACGCGGGTTGTATGGCGCAATCGGTGGCCAGATCGATGCAAAGAGCTATCAGCTTGCCCTCCTCTGGGTGCTCAACTATTCCGATGGCGAACATGCGCTGATCGATATTGCCGAACGCTCTGGAATGCCATTCGCAACGATTGCCCATGCGGCAACAGCTCTACAGAGCGCCGGGCTTCTCACCGAAGACGTGCAGAGTATTGAGTGGAGCGCCCGATGAAGCTATCCGGCCAGGCTGCCGTCATCACTGGTGCGAGCAGTGGGATCGGCAAGGCAATCGCCATCGCGCTGGCCGCCGAGGGTGCTGGTGTGGCGCTCGTTGGCCGCCAGATCGATCTTCTCGAACAGACAGCCCAGGCGACTGGCAGGAATACGCGGATCTACGCCACCGAACTGACAGATGACACTGCTCTTGAACAACTAGCCTATGATCTGCGCTACGATTGGCAAACCATCAATATCCTGATCCATTGTGCTGGCGTGATTGCATCGGGGCGGGTTGAGCAGGCACCCGTGGCCGAATTTGATCGACAGTATCGCATTAACGTCCGCGCACCATATCTTCTGACTCAAGTATTATTGCCATCGCTACGTGAGTGCAATGGACAGATCGTCTTTATCAATTCAACTGCTGGCTTGCAGGCCCGCGCCGGGGTGAGCCAGTACGCCGCCACCAAGCATGCACTGCGGGCGCTTGCCGAGAGCCTGCGCGAGGAGCTGAATCCCGAAATACGGGTGCTGAGTGTCTACCCTGGGCGTACTGCCAGCCCAATGCAGGCAGCCGTGTTCGCATCCGAGGGCCGCGAATATCGGCCAGAGCGCCTCATTCAACCGGAAGATATTGCCGCGCTTGTGGTGCATGCACTCACACTGCCACGTAGCGCCGAGGTTACCGATCTGCACATCCGCCCATTTACGAAGGCATAATTAACTTCCACCGAAATCTACTCGCACCACGACATGAGGAATGAGCATGAAGCTGAGCGTTATCATTCCATGCTACAACGCTGCCGCAACCCTTGCAGAACAACTCGATGCCTTGGCGATCCAACGTTGGGATCAGCCATGGGAGATTGTTGTTGCCAATAATCGCTCAACCGACAATTCCATGGAGATCGTTAAACGCTATCAGGCCCATATACCGAATCTCCGTATCGTCGATGCATCGGAACGCCAGGGCCAGCCATTTGCACTCAACACCGGAACCATCGCCGCATTGGGCGAATCGGTGTGCTTTGCCGATGCCGATGATGTGATTGGGGGTACGTATGTTTCGGCGATGGGCGAAGCACTTGAGCAGCATGAGTTTGTTGCCTGCCGGATCGATAGCGAACGGCTCAACTCGCCATGGGTTGCCAGCAGCCGCGGTAGTTTCCAGAGCACCGGGCTACAACAATACACCGATCCGCCATACCTGCAACACGCCGGCGGTGGGACACTCGGGATTCGGCGGAAACTATTTTTGGCGATTGGCATGTTCGATGAGAGTTTGCCATATTTGCACGATACCGATCTGTGCTGGCGGGTACAATTGGCTGGCTTCGGGTTGCATTTTGTTCCCGAAGCCGTGATGCACGTACGCTACCGCGATTCGTGGAAAGCAATGTATCGGCAGACCCAGAACTATGCGATCTACAATGTCATCATGTACAAGCGCTATCGTCGCCTGGGGATGCCAGCAATACCCTGGCACGAATCGGTCAAGGGCTGGATTGATCTGCTCATGCTGATGCCCTGGATTCGCAACCGCAATGATCTGGCCTTCTGGGTGCGCCTATATGCCTGGCGCGTCGGGCGGCTGCGTGCTAGCATTCAATATCGTGTGTTCGCTATCTAAATCGAATGGATGATGTATTCTAGCCTGCGGGGCGTGGTGAGAGTGGTGAATCATAGCCGCAGGCTTCAGCCTGCGGGGCGTGGTGGGAATGATCAACAGAATAATACGCCGCCCTGCCGGAGTGATCGCCCGCAAGCTGATGGGCACGATCACGCAGGTGCGAACCGATCAGCATGTGGCAGCGCTGACCTTCGATGATGGGCCAGATCCACAATATACACTTCCACTTCTGGAGGTGCTGGAGCGCCATGGCGCACGCGCAACATTCTTCATGCTTGGGCAACGGGCACGCCAATATCCCGAGCTCGTCCAGCGCGTCGCAGCCGGCGGCCATGCGATTGGCAATCATACCTTCGATCATCACCAGATGCCGCTGATCAATAGTCTTGAACGATACCGCCAGATCCGGCGCTGCAATAGGGCAATTGCACCATATGGGCAACAACTCTTCCGCCCGCCAAAAGGGCGACAGAATATCCGATCACGCTTTATTCTGACACTCATGGGCTATCAGGTGGTCACATGGAGCGTTCAGGCCGAAGATTGGCTCATCCGCGATTCCGACTGGATGGCGAATCGGCTCGAAGATCAGATTATTCCAGGCACAATTGTCCTGCTGCACGATTCGATCTGGGATCCATTCGCACCCGAAACAAGTGACCGCAGCGCCATGATCGCCGCAATCGATACGTTGCTCACTCGCAGAAGTAGCCTGTATCGTTTTGTCACGGTTCCAGAACTGCTGCGCTGTGGCGAGGTCATTCGCGAACACTGGTATATGCCACCAGTGCCGGACAATATAGCGATCACTAACCTGAGGAACTAACATCTCATGGGACTGATGCGACCACTCAAACTGATTATTGGGCAGTTCTGGAGCGATTACTGGATGCTGCGATCTGGCCTGAGCCGCAATGGCCGATTCGCCACTCGTATGGCATCCCTGCTGGCTTCGCCATACAAAGGGCGTCTGGCACTGGCACAGCGCTACCCGCAGGGGTATGTCGCACCAAGCGCGCATGTCGCACCCGCTGATGTCCAACTCGGGCGAAATGTGTTCATCGGTGATCGAGTCGTCATCTACCGCAGGCCGGAAGGCGCTATTATTACAATTGGGGATCGCAGCGAAATCCATAGCGACACAATCATTGAGGTTGGCGCAGGCGGCAGCGTGACAATCGGTGCCGAGACGGGAATTCAGCCACACTGCCAGATCAGCGCCTATGCCGCACCAATCCAGATCGGTCGTTATGTTCAAATCGCACCAGCCTGCGCCTTCTATCCCTATGATCATATGACGAACCCTGGCTCGTTGATGCGTGATCAGCCGCTGACCACGAAGGGCGGCATTATTATTGAGGACGATGCCTGGCTTGGGTATGGCGTGATCGTGCTCTCGGGGGTTCGTATCGGGCGTGGCGCAGTTGTCGGAGCCGGGTCGGTCGTCACCAAAAGTATTCCTGACGGTGCCATTGCCGTTGGATCACCAGCACGGGTCGTCAGAATGCGCGGAGAAAATCCATGAGCGGAACTGTCACAATCGCCATTCCGATCTACAAGCGCCTGAACTACCTGCCACAAGTTCTGGCTGCCGTTCGCGCACAGGATTATGCAGCTATTGATCTGCTGATCTCCGATAATGGCGTGAATGGCGACGATCTCTACAACCTGATTACGCAGCAGTACGACAAGCCGTTCCGCTTTCGCCGCAATACATCCACGGTGTCGATCTCAACCCATTTCAATCAATTGATCGAGGCCGCCGAGGGCGAATATTTCATTTTGCTTGCCGATGATGATCAGATTAGCCCAAATTTCGTTTCGACACTGGTAGCCCAGATGGCTAATAACCCGCAGATTGGCGTCGCCCTTGCCCGTGTCGAGACGATGGATGTCGATGGAAATATCCATCCAGCACCGGATCGTCCGCTCCCGCCGCTGCTCATGAGCATGGTTGAATTCGCCCGTGCCTGGGGCAATGACGAATATCATTTTGTCTCATTTGCGACCAACCTGGCCCGTACTGCCGAAGTTCGCGCAGCTGGTGGCTATCTCGATTTTCCCAGTGGTAATGGCAACGATAATGCACTACTGCTGAAGTTATGCCTTGGCCGTTCCGTCGCCTATTGTGCCGATGCAACATTTCGCTATCGTGTCTATGAAACCAGCACCGGCCTGGCCGCAAGCGCAGCAACCTTTGCAGAGGCCACCCGCCAGTTCTTGCGCTTTCTTGAGACCGACAAGGATCTGGCCAATTACGCACGTACCAATCCCGCCGAATGGGCCGAGATCAAAGCCCTGCTCGCACACATGAACTGGGGGACATATCTCGCACGCTGGCAAACAATGTATCGCAAACGCCTAACCTATCGGCAATGGGTTCGCGCTGGTTTCGCAATGCCCTGGATTCCCGGCTATTACCGCCAGGTGTTCGGAACACTTGTCTACTCGATACCGCCGCTTGCTGCGATGCGCGGAATCGTGCGCCGTAGGCGGCCACAGACTGATCATCTCTGATGAGAATCGTTCACCTAAGTACCAGCGATACTACCGGTGGCGCAGCACGCGCCGCATACCGGCTGCATCAGGGGCTTCGTCGTGAAGGCCACGACTCACGCATGTTCGTGATGCACAAAAGCAGCGATGATCCATCGGTGGTTGCCTTCGTGCCACCCCGCAACCCACTCAGCCGGGTGCGGCGACATCTACGGCGCAACGCAATCAATCGCGATAGCGCACCTTACCTGGCTCTGCGCCCGGAAGGGCTGGAACCCTTTAGTGATGATCGTAGCATGCACGGTGCAGATATTCTGGCCCAACTGCCGAAGTGTGATGTAATCAATCTGCACTGGGTTGCGGGATTCATTGATTATACAAGCTTCTTTCGGAGCATCCCACGCCATACACCGATTGTCTGGCGGCTTTCCGATACGAATCCCTTCACCGGTGGCTGCCATTATGATGAAGGCTGCGGGCGCTTCGCCCAGCAATGCGGTTCCTGCCCGCAACTTGGCTCGAATGATCCATATGATCTCTCGTTTCGCATCTGGCAGCGCAAACAGGCCGCCTTTCGTCACGTCGCTCCTAGCCGTCTCCATATCGTCGCACTCAGCAACTGGATTGCAAAAGAGGCCCGCCGCAGCACACTCTTTGGCCATATTCCAATAAGTGTTATTCCAAATGGGATCGATGCCACTGTCTTTGCGCCAGCAGATCGCAATATGGCGCGCAATGCGCTGGCGATTCCACCAGATGCTCGCGTGGTGATGTTCTCGGCTGGCTCAATCGAGAACCGCCGAAAAGGGCTTCCACAACTGATCGAAGCACTCAATGGGCTTAGCCAACACGATGACATCATTCTGCTTTCGCTTGGTGGCGGAAAGCCAGCACTGAACGGTCCATTACGTCATATTCATCTTGGGCATGTCGAGAATGATAAACAGATTGCCCAGGCCTATCGCGCCGCCGATCTATTCGTCATTCCATCACTCCAGGAGAATCTGCCAAATACCGCGCTTGAAGCAATGTCCTGTGGGACACCAGTGGTTGGGTTTGATGCAGGCGGAATTCCCGATCTCGTGCGGCCAGGCATCACCGGCCTATTGGCACCCGTTGGGGATATCGGCGCATTACGCACAGCAATCGCAGCGCTCCTCGATGATGCGCCACGCCGTGCCGCGATGGGCAGCATGTGTCGGCAAATAGTGCTCAACGAATATCTGCCCGAATTACAGGTTCAGCGCTATGCCACAATCTATCGGCAATTGATAACAGACTAATACGAACGCCAGTTTATGCACAGTACAAAGCAGGGGCTTGGGGCTGCGCCCCCAATAAAAACATCCTTCCCTTTTTAGAAATCTGGTAGGGTTACTACATAAACTGAATTCCTGAATATAAAATCACGAACAGCGCCAGCAGGATGAAGGGAATAAAAGTATGTGCGGTATCGTAGGTATTGCAGGCGAATGGCCCGCCACAATGCTCCATCAACTGAACGAATCGCAGATTCGGCGTGGCCCGGACGATGCTGGCGAGTATTATGATCATGCAGCAGGAGTTGGGTTGGCCATGCGGCGGCTCAGCATCCTTGATCTTGAAGGCGGCCACCAGCCAATGTCCAATGAGGATGGCACGATCTGGATCGTCTTCAATGGCGAAATCTATAACGCACCCGATCTGCGCCCAGCGCTGGAACAGGCCGGGCATGTGTTCAGCACCAACAACTCGGATACCGAAGTACTCATTCATCTGTATGAAGAGCACGGTACCGCCATGCTTACTGTCCTGAATGGCATGTTTGCGTTCGTGATCTATGATAGCAGACACCAGATCTTGTTTGGTGCCCGCGACAGAATGGGCATCAAACCACTCTACTACTGGCAGAACGATGGCCGCCTGGCTTTCGCCTCCGAACTCAAATCGCTCCTGCTCATCCCCGATTTGGCACGCGATATCGATCTTCAAGGGCTATACCACTACATGACGCTGCTGTATCTGCCGGACTCAGGTTCGATCATCAGCGGCGTAAAGCGCCTGCCACCAGGCCATAGTTTCGTCTACAGCCTGCACACCGGCAAGATCGGCCTTCAACGCTACTGGCGGCCGTCATTCGCTCCAGAGAAGCAACAAACAGAAGCAGAATGGGCCACCATCCTACGCACAGAAATGCGGGCTGCCGTCCAACGCTGGACGCTCAGCGACGTACCGATTGCGTGCGCGCTCTCTGGTGGGCTGGATTCATCGATCATCGTTGGGTTACTGGCCGAGCTTGGCTACCCACAGATCAAAACCTTCTCGCTTGGTTTCCGTGGCGAAGAAGAGCAGGAATGGAATGAGACCGACCTTGCCCGCCAGGTTTCGCAACGTTGGGGCACCGAACATCACGAAATCTGGCTCGAACCAGATGAACTGCTCGATGATCTGATCCAGATGGTCTGGCATCTCGATGAGCCATATGGCGGCGGATTACCATCCTGGTATGTGTATCGCGAGATGGGTCGCCACGTCAAAGTCGGCCTGACGGGTACAGGTGGCGATGAACTGTTTGGCAACTATGGCAAATTCGATGTCTATGAGCACAGCGCCTCAGTACGCGCCGCACTCGCATGGCGGCAGCGATCAGGCAGTATCGTCGGCTCGCTCGCGACCCTTGCCCAACCATTTGCCGCAATCAGCGAGCGCCTACCAGGAACAGGGCGTTGGACAGGGCCAGGCGGTGTTCTGACAAGAATGCCAGAAACGCTGCGCCAACCATTCGGCCAGTATTACTATGCCAACACACTCTATCTTTCCGATCAGCGCAAGCGTGACGCAGTGTTTCAATTTGATCCAAACGGAATTCAGGACACTGCCGATTTTCTACAGCGGCGCTTTGATGCAAGCCGAACAGCGCATGTTCGCGATGGGCTGGCCGCCGTGGATTTTGGCACCCAACTTCCCGAAGAGTTTCTGCTAGTGACCGACCGCTTCTCAATGGCGCATGGCCTTGAGGCACGCACGCCATTCCTTGATCATGAACTTGTCGAACTGGTCTTTCGCATCCCAGCCAGCCAGCGCTCGCGAACCGGCGATCTCAAATATCTGATGAAACTGGCCTGTGGCGATCTCGTTCCACAAGCCATCCTGGATGGACACAAGCGCGGCTTCGTCATCCCTGTAAAACTCTGGCTGCGTGGCAAGCTGCGCCCGCTCGTTGAGCGCTTGCTGGCCCCGGAGCGCCTTGCGCAGCAGGGGATCTTTCGGCCAGATTTCTATCATCAGTTTGTGCGGCCACACCTCGATGGCAAAATCGACCAGACATGGCCGGTGTGGTCTGCACTCATGTTCCAGCTCTGGCATCTTGTATTTATTGAAGAGCGCGCTACCCAACCGCCAACCTTTACATGGCACGATATTTGCTGATCTCTCCCTCACCCCAACCCTCTCCCGGAAGGAGAGGGAGCCAGATCCGCACATCCCCTCTCCCAATGGGAGAGGGGCCAGGGGTGAGGGAATAATAAAAACGAGAACTATGGCTGCATGTCTTCCCATACTGTGCTTTATCGTGCTGCTGATCGGCTATGCAGCACGGAGTATTGATGATGGCCCCTGGACACGCTGGCGGCGTGCATTCATTGCCGCCCTGCTGACTGAGGGCGTGCTGATCACTATGTTCACCGAACTACTCAGCCTGACTCGCCTGCTCGATCTCAACTGGCTGATTGGCCTATGGAGTGCAGCACTTCTGGGAGCGATCATCGCCATGGTAATCGCCATACGTGCCAACGGCTGGCCAGCGCTTCCCAATCTCACAACACTCCCACGCATGGAGCTATGGGCGCTGATTGGTACACTTACTGTCATTGTGTTGACGGGAATCACCGCAGTTGCGGCACCGCCAAACAACTGGGACTCAATGACATACCATATGGCCAGGGTACTGCACTGGATCGATCAGCACAGCGTGGCCCACTTCCCAACCCATTTTCTGCCGCAGATCTACCACGGACCCTGGGCAGAGTTCGCAATCCTACATCTACAGCTCCTCAGTGGCGGCGATTCGCTTGCGAACACCGTCCAGTGGTTCAGCTTGGTTGGGAGTATCATGGCTGCATCGCTGATCGCCCGCGAACTAGGCGGCGACTCACGTGCCCAAGTGCTGGCAGCCGTGCTAGCCGCGACAATCCCAATGGCCATCGTCCAGGCATCAAGCACCCAGAACGATCTCACTGCTGGGCTATGGCTGACAATCCTGATGTATGCATTTCTGCGGCTGCGCACGCACCCAACATGGGAGCCGATGCTCATGGCAGGTAGCGCACTTGGCCTGGCCCTGCTTACCAAAGCGACCATGTACACATACACACTGCCGATCCTCGTCTGGATGGGAATCTGGTGCATACGGCATATGCGCTGGGGGATTTGGCGTGCGGCCCTGGCAATCGGGATGGTGGCGCTTGCGCTCAATGCCGGGCATTATGCCCGCAATACCGATTTTTTTGGTAATCCATTGGGCATTATCCCCGAGGAGTCCTACCACAGTAACGAAATTATCACTCCATCGGTGATCCTGTCGAATGTCATGCGCAACAGCAGTTTGCATCTGATAACGCCAGATAAATGGGTGAATGCAGCCATTCGCGTGATCATCCGTATTCTGCATATCCCGCTTGGCCTTGATATGAGCGATCCACGAACGACATTCGGCGGCATGGAATTTCGCCAGCCACCCTTTAATACAAACGAGGATAGCACAGGCAACCTGCTCCATTTTGTATTGATTGTTGGGGCGATTTTCCTGCTATGGAAGTGGCGCGCACGGCCACCAACGCTGGTAGCCTATAGCGCTGTGATCATCGCCGGGTTCCTACTGTTTTGCGCTACCGTGGTATGGATGCCGTGGAACAGCAGGTTGCACACCGGTCTGTTTCTGCTCTGGGCACCACTGATCGCCGTTCTCTTCACCCGTGCGCTACGCCTGCGTTGGGTCAGCGCCATGGTTGCCATCCTGCTGCTCGCAGCAACACCCTGGGTTCTGCATAATGAGACGCGACCGCTGGTTGGATTCGGGCCAGATAGCACGGTGTTTAACACATCACGGGTCGATCAGATGTTTCGGGCGCGGCCAGAGATACGCGATGAATACCTTGCTACAGCGGATGCAGTTGCCGCAACAGGATGCGACCAAATCGGGCTTATCTCGAATGATCGCGACTTCTGGGAATATGCGCTGTGGAACCTCATCCAACAACGAGCTGGGCACCCCGTCCACATCACCCAAGTGAATGTGGCAAACGCCTCATCCAAACATGAATCAGCGAACGAACAAATGTCACCATGTATTCTTATTACCATTGCAGTCGAACAGAATAGGCCTATAATTATTCAAGGACGGAGCTATCATCAGGTCTGGCAGAGCGGCAGCTTGCGTATTCTGGCCATTGAGTCCGCGCTTGTACATCGTAGCTCTCAGGCTCAATGAACAATCATTCATACAAATCTTTAGTGCCTGCAATGCAGTTGTTACCTAGATTGAGTACATATAGTGTAGTATTTCAGCCTACCATTGTAGCCACGTAGCAAAAACGCATCGTACGATAACCTGAGGGTCGGCGATGTTTCGTGATCTAATGAGAAGGGAAGATCCGTTGGAGATAAAACTCTATGCTAACTTTCTTAAGCGCTGGGCATGGCTGATAGGCATTGTCGCCATCGCTGCCGCATGTATTTCGCTGATTCTTGAAAGCCGGCAGACGCCGCTCTATGCCGCATCGACGACTATTCTTGTGAACCAATCGATCCCAAGCCGAACTGGTCCTGATTTTCAGACACTCCAGACCCGCGAGCGCTTGGCGAAAACCTATGCTGAACTATTGCTGAAACGGCCAGTGCTAGAGGCGGCAATTGCTTCGCTGAAGATCGATCTCGATCCAAATCTACTCGCATCACGCATTAATGTCACACTCATCCCCGATACGGAACTCATGGTGATGACGGTTCGGGATCCGAATCCACAGCTCGCTGCCGATCTGGCCAATGCGATCTCAATCGGATTCTCAAAGGTTGAAGGGCAACTACTCGATGATCCATATGCTGTCTCACGGCAGACGCTGTATGTCGTTGAAGCAGCGCTCCCAAACCCAAGTCCCGTCAGCCCAAACATCCCTCGTAGCGTTCTTCTCGCAGTCATCATTGGGACACTGCTGGCAATTGGTAGCGCATTTCTGTACGATTACTTCAATGATCGCATCAAATCGCGTGAGGATATTGACCGAATTACGGGCCTGCCTATACTCGCAACCATTGGCAAGATCGTTGGCTCGGAGAAGGCCGATATGCTGGTGGTTCCAGGGAAAACATCGCTTCCAGTTGCAGAGGCTTATCGAATGGTGCGCGGGCATCTACAAGGCCTCGTTAATGGTCATCCCATTCGTACACTTGTGGTGACAAGCAGCGTTCCATTAGAGGGCAAGAGCACCACAGCAGCCAACATTGCGGTTGCTATTGCACAGACGGGGAAACGTGTCATTCTCGTCGATGCCGATGTTCGTCGGCCAGCGCTGCATCGATTCTTCCGCCGAACAAACACCCGTGGCCTGACGATGGCGCTGCTACGCCATGGCGAAGAAACAGCAGCCGAACATCTGGTATCAACCGATATCGATAACCTGCAACTCATGCCAGCTGGACCCATATTGGCAAACTCAGTGGCTCAACTCGGTTCGCAGCGCATGGCTGAACTGATCGAAGAACTTAAAGGGCTGGCCGATATCGTCATCTTCGATACACCCTCGCTGCTAACGGTTGTCGATGCACAATTGGTTATCGGCAGCACTGATGCAACGATCCTGGTTGCCCGTGCCAATTTCACTCGTGAAGGAATGCTCCAGCGTGCTGTCACTCAGCTCCTCGATTCTGGAACAATGATCACGGGGATCGTGCTGAATGATGCAGCCGAAGTGAAAAACTATGCTGAATATTACAATGGCACCGGGATGGAAGAGTCGATTGAGCTGATCGATTTCTCGAAGGTTGTCAACGACCGGCAGACTGGCAGCCGCCCAGGGCGGAAGTCGGAGAAACAGTAGGAAGATAGTTATGGATAAATTCCTTATAGCTGCGCTGGCAATTGCCGTTCTGGTTGGTGGCACGATCACGGCGTTCACGCAGGCAGGTGCTCGCAACAACCCAGGGCAAGTTCCAGATGTCGCACCAACGCTCACAACAGCGCGAACGCAGGTCGTTCTGCCGGGCAATGGTGCAAATTCTTCTGGTGGGGTGCAGCCCTCCCTCCTACAGGATAACCCGACGGTCGTTGAGGCCAGGGTGGTTCCGCCAAAAAGCTATGATCTACGCTTCGATACAACAGGCACAATCGCCGAAGTGATGGTCAAAGAGGGAGCCAGCGTCGCAAAAGGTGCTGTTCTTGCTCGGCTTGATACACGGGCAATCGATCTCGATATCAAGGCTGCCGAGGCAGAATTGGCCGAAGCGCACGCCAACTATGATCGGCTGCTGGCTGGGGCTCCCTCAACCGATATTGCACAGGTACAGGCGCAGCTTACGCGTGCCCAGGCACAGCTGAAGCAGACACAAAAGACCGTTTCAGCCCAGGATCTTGCTGCCGCTCAGCGGCTGATCGATGCGCTGAAGGTCAAGCAAGCTGCACTCGAAGCCAAGCCATCCAAAGAAGATATTGCGGTTGCCAAAGCCAATCTGGACGAAGCCAAGCTCAAGCTGCAATCCGACCGTGATACCTTCTCGGCCAAGAAGACAACCATGGAAGCACAGCTTCAACAAGTGGCGAATCGGCTTCGTGACCTCCAGGATGCCTACCGCCGTATCAAGCAGGATAACGATAAATCCAGTAATCTCTCACAAGATGATAAGGATACAGAGGCGAAAGCACTTCGTGCGGTACAGAATGCTGAGCAGGATGTTAAAGTTGCTCAGGTGCAATTGGATGAGGCGCGTCAAATCGAGACAACAGCGGTGGCTGCTGCTGAGGGTCGCGTCGGATCTGCTCAGGCTCTGTACAATAGCGTGCTGGCGAGTAAACCAATTGATGAGATCGCCACTACACAAGCGCAGATTGCCGAGGCAGAAGCTGCGCTCAATAAACTCCAGGGCGAATTTCGCGCAGCTCAAATCGAACTGGGTAAAGCAGAGATTGGTGTTTCCCAGGCAGATTTAGATAAAGTTCAGGCACTCCCACGTCAGGTTGATCGTGCAAGCCTGGAGGCACGCATCAAGTATGCCGAAGTGCAACTCCAGCAGCGGCGCTTCGCCATGGACCACGCGCTCCTACGTGCGCCAGTCGCTGGAACAGTTGCCCGCTTCAATCTTAATATTGGGCAGGTCATCTTCAGTGAGCAGGTCATTGGCGTGCTTGCCGATACATCATCCTGGCAGGTTCAGGCCACCGATCTTTCGGAACTCGTTGTTGTTGGGCTGAAACCGGGCGACGAGGTGGTTGTCACATTCTACGCTATTCCAGGGTTGCAACTGACTGGCACAATCGACTATGTGCAGACAATTGGCGAAACAGTTCGTGGGCAGGACACAACCTACGGCATGTTTGTGAAGCTGGATAAATTTGATGAGCGATTGCGCTGGAATATGACTGCAACAGTTCGTATTCTTCCCAGAAAGTGAGTTCACCATGCCTGAACATAGCGAAACTCCTGCAGTACTGATCACGGGTGGGGCAGGGTATATCGGCTCGTTGTTGACTGGATTGCTCCTCCATCGCGGCTACCAGGTCACAGTCGTTGATGATCTGCTGTTCGGTGGTGAATCACTCCTGGCATATTGGCATCACCCACGCTTTCGCTTCGTCAAAGGCGATGTGTGCGATCCCGCCATCGTACGGGCAGAACATGGACAAATTCGTATCGGCACACTCGATCCAACGCCATTGTATGGTGTCATACACCTGGCTGCTATCGTCGGGTTTCCCGCCTGCCAGGCAATCGGCCAACAGGCATCCTGGCGATATAACGTTGAATCGACCAAGCGTGTGTTCGAAGCCGCCGATGCTGCCGGTGTGAAGCGGTTTGTGTTCTCATCAACCTATAGCAACTATGGCCTCGCAGCGGATGGGCTACCCGTCACAGAGGAGTCGCCGCTCTACCCACAATCCCTGTATGCCGAAACCAAAATTGCCGCCGAGCAGTATTTGATTGAGCAGGGTGCCACAAGCCAGTGTTCACCAATTATCTATCGCTTCGCCACACTGTTTGGCATATCGCCACGAACCCGTTTTGATCTGATTATCAACCAATTTGTGCTCGAAGCATTGACGCGCCGCAAACTGATTATCTACCAACGTGGCTATGCGCGCTCGTTCGTGCATGTTCGCGATGTATGCGATGCACTCATGCTGGCGCTTGAGGCACCGCTCGAAAAGATCCGTGGCCAGGTTTTCAATGTAGGGGCGGATAGTGGCAACTACACGAAGGATGAGATCGTTGAGTTGGTGCGCCAATATGTTGAGGGTACGGTTGTTGAGCATAAAGATCTGACGTTTGGTGGCGATATGCGTGATGTTCGCGTCTCGTTTGCCAAAATCCGGGAAACGCTTGGATATGTGCCAAAAGTAAGTGTCCCAGATGGTATCCGTGAAGTACGCGATGCACTCGCAAATCGTGTCATCCTGGATGCACTCGATAGCCGCTACCGAAACGCACAGTTTATCGTTCAGTAATATCCAAATACTGGGCCTACATCTTGTCATCATCGTGATTATATATGAGTATGCGGGCGGCTACGCCGCTCGCATCGTATGTAGCAGAGATGTTCAAACACTCCAAAATTGAGCAGATAGACGCTGAATATACTGTAAGAGAGCACTGGAGGTCATTATTATGAGCCATACGAACAGCGCTGAGAAAACAGAATGGCCCAACAGCCACGATTTTTGGCACGGCAAACGCGTCGTGGTAACAGGAGGCGCTGGGTTTCTTGGAAGTGTTGTCGTCGAA
>JBBQSD010000078.1:0-27718 GCA_038214135.1 Chloroflexales bacterium
AGCGCAAGCAGCAGCACAACACCCTTCAGATAGAACGGCACCAGTGGTGGCAGTGGTATTCCGGCAAAGGCTTCGCCACTCTGGCGATCCGAATTAAAGGCCACATTCCGATCCAGGTTGCCGCCAATTGTATTTGCCAGCCAGGGTGCCGATACTACTAGCGCAATCAGACCGATCAGTGCCACACGGCCAAACACGGCTGTTGTTTGGGCGCGTGTTGTGGCGCGCAACAGCAATGCAGCACAGTAGGAGCCAATCAGCAGCGCCGCCAGCAGTGTGGTTTGGTAGTGGGTATGCACCAGTGAGGCACTGGCGATCCCGGTCAAGATCATCAGCCGGGGAGCCAGCTTGGGCAGTTCTAGCACCTGCTTCCAGCAGATCAGAAGCGCGATCAATACTATATGGCTGGCAATAAATGGGTAGCGGCCCCAGAAGGCATAATAGGCTGGCTGGGTATTCACAAAGCCAATCAGCAGCGCTGCCCAGATGCCAGCCGCCGAGCTGCCTGTCACACGCGCTGTCAGCGCATAGATCGCTGGAATAATTGCGGCACTGATCACCTGCCCGACAATTGGGAGCAGACTAGGGATTGGCATGCCTGTCAACCAGTACACGAATGTCACACAGGCGTGAAATCCATAGTGATAGGTAAAGGTCGTGAGCGGCGCATAGGGTGCCCAATTCGTGAACAGGCCGTTATGCTCGGCAAGGAGCTGGGCAATCAGCGTATGGTGGAATGAATCGGCGTTTGCACCAACAAGCAGATCGCTGATTGTATACAGCCGCCCAAGCAAGGCCGTGATTGTTAACCCGATCAGCGCCGCCAACACCCATACTGGCGTCGATGGCGTTGATGATATCGGTAAGGAAAGCTGTGATCGGCGGCGGGGGATGAGCAGCGCAACAACGGAAAGCGCCAGATACACAAAGGTCATCCATCCCGGCCAGGGCAACTGCAACAGATGAAACAGCATCAACAGCAGCGCTGGGAGGCCAATGCCAAGCCCACATGCGCTCGCCAAACGCTCCGGCCAGGCAAGTTGCGAGCCATCCCACAACCAGCGTAACAGTGCCAGGCCAGGCAACAGGCACAGTGTAACTGTTGCCAGCACAGGAACGAGCAGCGCAATGAGGCGGCTTGTTGCCCAGGGCGTGAAATCAGGGCCACCCAGAACAACAAGGGCAATGATCCAGCCGAGCGCCAGGGCTGCCAGTGCTGCCAACTGCACCCAACGAAAAGCGCGGGTCGTCGATGGCGACCCGAGCGGTTCGGTTGTATTGGCCATAGCGCGGTTTCGTTGCAAAGCCGCACAATTATACCACGCACGCTCTGGTGCTTCGCCACGGGCAACCACTTCGATTTCGGCTATGTGCCCAGTGATGCACTCTGGCGGTTGATCTGTTCCCATTCACGCAATCGCTCGAGCTGGTGCTCGTTCAGCGCAATAATGGGGCGCGTATGGCGAATAGTGTCAAGCGCAGCATCAGTATTCAGGCCACGCATCATCAAAAAAGCAGCAGTAGTGAGTGGCGCACGGCCAATTCCAGCATGGCAGTGGATGAACACTGGCAACTGCTCGGCATGAGCTGCTTCAATAAAGGCAACAGCTTCGCGGAGTTGTTCGATTGTTGGCGGGTGGAAATCGGGGACAAGCAAGCGCAAGGTACGCTCTGGCTGCGGTCCAATGAAGGTATCCTCACGCTCGGCTTGCAGGCTCAGCACCGCACGAACCCCAAGTGCATGCAGAAAGGGCCATTGTTCTGGCCGAAACTGCCCACCAATAAACAGCAGCGAATCTAATCGACTCACGTTTAACCCAAACGCACGCCGCCATTGGGCTGCCAGGTAACGTCGCAGATGTTGACTCTGCGGCAATCGTGTGAGTAGAGATGTCATAGTCCTCAAAAGTGGTATGATGCATGTACAAGCAATGATGTTACAGTAAACGTAGCGTATTCCAGTTTTGGTGATCGTAGAGTTGTGTTCGGGAGGCCTCCAATGCTCACTGCATTCGTGATGATCACGGTTCAGCCACACAGAATTGCTGCTGTTGCACAGCAGATCGCCAATCTGCCGAGTGTTGCCGAAGTGTATAGTGTCACCGGCGATTATGATATCATCGCCGTGCTGCGCCTGGCAGAATACGATACCCTTGCCGAAGCGGTGCCGGAGAGCCTTTCAAAGATTGACGGTATCACCGGAACGAATACGGTTCTGGCATTCCGGCGCTTTTCGGCCAGCGATCTCCAGGCAGCCTGGGATCTAGGGATTTCGTAGCGTCACCAGACCGACACCAACCAGCACGAACGCGGCCCCAATCAGAAACCAGGCTCCCAGCGGTTCGCCCAACCACAGCCATGCCAGCACGACCCCGGCCAGCGGTTGCAGATACATTGTAACGGCAACCTGGGCAGCGCTGGCGCGTCGGTAGGCCCAGAATAGCACCAAGTAGCCAACTACGGTGACGAGCAGGGCCGTATACAGCAGTGCCAACCCACCAGCGATAGTAATCTGTATCTGCTGCCCAGATGCTGCCTCCCAGCCAGCAAAGGGTAGCAGCGTGATCGTTCCAATCAGGCAGGCGGCAGCGGTTGGCGCAAGCGGATTATGGCGGGCCATCACATCCTTACCAACGACATTATAGAGCGCCCATAGCAGGCTGCCAACAAGATACAACGCAGCGCCAAGCAGCCGATCCTGCCCCGCCACGGCTGTGCTATTGCCGCCCTGTGGCCAGACAATCAGCCCCAAGCCGATGATCGCCAGACCAAATCCCAACCAGGCACGCAGATCTGGCCGTTCCCCCAACATCGGCCAGGCCAGCACGGTAATCCATAGCGGCGTGGTTGTCGCAATCAAGGCAATATCAGAGGCCGGGCTCAGTTGCAACGCAAGCACCTGGGTCAGTTGAACACAGCCAAAGCCACATATTCCCAGAATCAGCATGCGCCAGCGTTCCGGCCCGCGCAGCAGATCCACCCAACTGCGCCCAGCTAGGGGCAGCAGCACAACCAGCACCAGCGAGAAACGCAGAAATGCAAAGCTAAATGGCGGAATGTCATTCAGTGCTGGTTTGGTGATCGGGAAGGCCATCCCCCAGATAATATTGACACCCGCCATCGCCAGTACTGCTGCTGGTACCGCACCCAACACAAATCGCCGCAGACCTATCGCCACAATAATTCCTCATATGTACATTATTGCAATGCCCATCATTACCCTTCATGGTGGGCGGTTCGGGAACCGCCCATGCTGCCCATCATTACCCTTCATGGTGGGCGGTTCACGAACCGCCCATGCTGCCCATCATTACCCTTCATGGTGGGCGGTTCACGAACCGCCCCTACGCAACGTCCGGCGTGGATACCCTTCATGGTGGGCGGTTCACGAACCGCCCCTACGCAATGTCCGGCGTGGATACCGTTCATGGTGGGCAGACACATTGGTCGGCATACGCAACGTCCGGCGTGGATACCGTTCATGGTGGGCAGACACATTGGTCAGCATACGCAACGTCCGGCATCCTTGCCATTCATGGTGGGCGGTTCACGAACCGCCCCTACCTGAATAACACCCTGGTAGCCTATCCGAAAGAATACGCCGCACCCTCGCGGATTGTAGCATAGGAACTCTCTGGTATACTCTTGAGAAAACGAGGATGTACCATGAAAACAATCATCGATCCGGCGATCCAAGGCCCACTCGATCTGTTCCAGCGAACCTATCGTTCTCTGCTGCGCAGCACCGGCGAAATTCAGATCGACGCGATGGTCGAACCATACCAGGCTGCCGAACCAGTGCTGCACGAGGGCGCTCGCTCGCCAGAGACCGATGCTGCCGCACTCATATACAGTTCGCTACGCCTGCCAACCTGTATTGATCGGGTGCGGTTGCTGCTGCTTGGCCAGAGCCATGAGGTATTCGCCCACCATGGCTATGGCGATGTCGAAACATGGCAGCCAGTCACGTCGCCTGGCCGCCGCCGCAAGATGTTCTTCGATGGCCACGATAAGTTGGCCGTACTCATCGCCAGCCCTTCCGATCTGGATGATCTGATTCCGATTCTGTTGGCACTCCAGATCGAATGGAATAAACTGCATCAGCGCATGGCCGATAAACCACTGGCTCGGGCGATTGAGATCGGCGATACCCAACTGGCGCTGGATCTGCTTGGCCTTTCGGGCGAGGACCAAACGCGCATGCGCTCTGTTTGGGGCGCAGCACTACCCGAACGGCTGCAAGCCATTGCAGCACATCGCAAGCGCTTTGCCGTGCGTATGCTTGGCGGTTCGCTGATGGCCTACCAGCGTGCGACCCTACGCTGGTGGTGGAATATCGAAAAAACGCACCCGCTGAACCTGACTGAGCGACCGGTCTATTTCGTCAGCAGCAACACCCACAGTTTGGTCAATCTGCTCTCCGGGTTTGCTCTGCGCCACACCGATGAGCTGCTGGCCTTCTGCCGTGAGCACGAGCATACCGCATTATTGGCCGAATATCAGCGCATTGCCGCAATGGAGATCCCCAGCAGCCGCGAGAACTTCTTCTATTATGTGCTGAAGAAATATCAATCGGAGCCAGCCAGCGCACCATTGTTTGCCAAACGCCTGGCCGAAGAACAAGCCTGCGGTATCCAGCGCATCCCCAGCCGATTGTATCTGGATGTCGATACACAGGTGATCGAGCTTGCTAAGCTGCGCCCTGAATGGCTTGATCCACGACTGCGCGTGCCAGGCATCGAGGCCCTTCGCAATAGCAATGCTGTAATCGTTAATATCGATTACCCGCTTGGCCAGGCCGCCTACCAGATCCTCACGATTGTTGCACGCAGCGTTGGTAGCCTGAGTGGCGTGTATGTGCTTGGCAAGGCCGCGACCCTCAATGGCAAAATCGGCGATGTCCTGATTCCAAGTGTTGTCTATGATGATCACACCGGCAATACCTACCATTTTGCCCAGAGCTTTGCCGCTGCCGATGTTGAGCCCTACCTCGTGTATGGTGCGGTACTCGATAATCAGAAGGCCGTGACGGTGCGCGGCACTTTTTTACAGAATCGGCCATTTCTGGATGCACTGTATCGTGAATTCTTCACCGATCTGGAGATGGAAGCCGGGCCGTATCTGAATGCGATCTATGAGCAGAGTTTCCCCGACCGAACGCCCCAGAATCAGTCGGTCAGTTTCTTCAACCCGCCATATGATTTTGGATTTTTACACTATGCCTCTGATACGCCAGCCAGCAAGGGGCGCAATCTTGGCTCACAAAACCTGAGCTATTTTGGCATGGATCCAACCTATGCAACGGCATTGGCCTGTGCTCGCCGCATTCTAACCCGTGAAGTCGCCCGGTTGACATGATCGATGTTTCAAGCCTCGACATCCAGCCCATCGGTACGGGCTGCGGATGGCAACCACCGTGACAGAGGCATGTTGGCAGCGCATCCAACGAACGTAGGGGCGACACCACGCCGCCACCCATGCGTATCAAGCTAAGGATTCGCAGCAGCATAGTCACGTGCAAACGTGTAAAAATCGGGAGGAACGTAAGGCAACAGTGGCTTAAATCTACACGGCATCGGATAGTCATACCCTCACTTCGGTCGAAAAACGGTCGCTTGGAGGCCTTTCTATGGCTTCGCTTGCTTAGGTTGATACACATGGGCGAACCTGCGTGTCCGCCCGTCGCTGCGGGCCATTGTGGGCCGACACGCAGGTTCGCCCACAGATTGCGTGCTCCATGCTGGCTCGTACGCATCGGGCGGCATGGATCGTGCTCAGCCCGTACGCATCGCGTGATCGATACTGGTCATTTGGCACACGGCATGGGATTGATTGCAACTCTACCAAATACCGCACATGGAGTCAAGCAGAGATAGTGCGAGATTGGCAAACGCATTTATGGCGTGCTGTTCACGAATTGTCAGGTTCTCCTACCCGTGTGATGGCATCCTCTGTTGTAATATTTTTGTTAAATCAGGGAGAAAATACTGCTCACCTCGTCAGATTGGCTTCCAATCCGGCGTGCGTGGCTTCTCGTGAAGCGTGTATGGAATGGCGGACCGATACGCAGAGGAGCTATCATCGGTGACGCATGCTGATGCGGTGTCAAGCGGCAAGTGAGCACCGCTCAATCGGTCGCGCCATACACAAAGTGCAGATGTAGGCCGAATATCAAGGCATGTATGCCAATCAACACCCGCATATGTGAGCGCGCTGTTGCCAAGAACAATGGCCAGGACGATGCCCGAATCGCCCTGTACTCTGATGATGTATTGCAAGCCTATGAACAATAACCAATCTGTCGGCCCTGACCCATGGTACAATACAACCCATATGAATGAACCAGATGATACCTTCACAATCCTGGCGATCGAAACATCCTGTGATGAGACGGCTGCTGCTGTTGTTCGGGGTGGGCACCAGATCCTCGCAAATGTTGTTGCCTCACAGATCGAGGAGCATCGCCGCTATGGCGGTGTTGTGCCCGAAGTCGCTTCACGCCAACACATGCTGGCCCTTACCCCCGTCATTCGTGAGGCATTGGCGGCGCTGCCTGGCGGCTGGAATGACATCCACGCAATCGCGGCGACATATGGCCCTGGGCTGGCTGGCGCGCTGATGACGGGCCTGAATGCGGCCAAGGCGATTGCCTGGGGCCGCAACCTGCCATTTGTTGGCGTTAATCATATGGAAGCCCATATCTATGCAAATTGGCTGAACCCAACTCCTACAACACCGAATACAACTCTAGCAGACACTCCGGCAACGCTGCCACAATTTCCGGTTGTTGCCTTGGTTGTGAGCGGTGGGCACACACTCTTAGCGCTCCTGGAAGGGCATGGTCGCTATCGCATTCTTGGGCAAACCCGCGATGACGCCGCCGGCGAAGCCTTTGATAAGGTCGCCCGGATCATGGGCCTTGGCTTTCCTGGTGGTCCGGCCATTCAACAGGCCGCCGAGCGCGCACTAGGTGGCGTCACGCTCCCACGCGCATGGCTGCGCGACAGCTACGATTTCTCATTTAGCGGTCTCAAAACGGCCGTTCTGCACCATGTTCGGGAACGCGAGGAGCGCGAGGCACGGGTCGTACCACGCGATGATCGACGGAAAACCAAAGATTCTCGCCCAACCGATGCCGATACCAGCGCTCGTGATTCGGGGGCGGCATCCAGCACAAAAGCCTTTCGAGCGCGGCCAATTACTGAGCCAGACAAATTCATGCTTCAACTTGCCTATGCCTTCCAGGAATCGGTGGTTGATGTGCTCGTGACCAAGAGTATTGATGCTGCCAAGGCATATGGGGCCATCGAAATCCTGTTGGCTGGTGGCGTTGCGGCGAATACACGCCTGCGTGCCGAACTAACCCGCCGTTCGCCAGTACCAGTGCGCTTCCCACCAATCGAACTGTGTACCGATAACGCTGCCATGATCGCTGCCGCTGCCCATTACCGCTTCGCTGCCGGAACTCAGAGCGGCTGGGAGCTTGATGTGGCCCCCAACCTGCGGCTCGGTTCCTAATATCCTATACTGCGGAGGCTAACCCACGGGCCATTGCGCGCACATAGGCAGCATTACAGCCACAGCACCCGCCAATATAGCCAATTCCCTCGTCGCGGGCATGCTGCGCGAAATCCTGGAAATCCTGGCGAGCAACCTGGATCGTCTCAAGTGCGTCGGGGAACTGCGCCATGCGGGTGAAACAGGGCGTCTGGTCGGTCGTATGAAACGCTGCTGGCTGTGCTGCAATCGGCACAGGGACGGCGGCGCGCATCGCACGCACAATCGAGAGCATGCGCTGTGGTTCCTGCTCACAGTTTGCCCCCACCAGATCGGCACCCGCCTCGACCATTGCCTGCCCACATGCGGCTGGCGAATGACCATCGCTGCTCTCTGTGGTGTGTGGCCGGAAGCTCAATGTCGCAATGATCGGCAAGCCGGTTGGCCGGGCGCATTCTAAAGCAATCAGCATCTCATCAAGGCGAAAGAATGTCTCGACAATCAGGAAATCCACGCCAGCGCTCTGTAGCAGGCGAATCTGCTCGTTAAACAGATCGCGAACATGCGCTGCTGCTGTGGGGCCTTCGCGCTCAAACAATTGGGTACGCGATACCGAACCAGCGACAAGTGCTGTATCACCAGCAACATCACGGGCGATCTTAACCGCCGCTTCGTTAATTGCTTCTGTCTGTGTGCCATAGCCTGCACGGGTAAGTTTCTCGCGTGTCGCAAAGAATGTCAGCGCCTGGATGGCCTGGGAGCCAGCATTAAGAAATTCCTGATGCAATGCCCGCAGTACATCAGGGTGTTCGATCGCCACTTCTGGCGTATACTGCCCACTGCCTTTGCCAGTTCCGACCTTCTCGCGACTAGAGCCGCTATCAACATAGCCACGTCGTTCTAATTCCAATAAATAGCCGCCATCGCCAAGGATAATACCATTCTGGCGGATGACACTCATCAGATCGGTTGTCATGCGGAGTATCCTTTCAGTTGTTAGCGCTCCTCAAAACGTGCTACTCAGTGTTTGGGCCTGGCCAGTTGCCGCTGCCTTGTGCGCCGCTTCGATAATCTCAACGACATGGCGCGCCTGTTCGCCAGTTGCCCGTGGCGAACGCTGATCGCGAATCGAATCGACAAGATCCATAATATCGGCATACACATGTGGCTCTTCAAGCTCGAGATGCTCACCGCAGAGATAGGGTTGTTCTGATAGATGCGATACATATTCGCGGGTTGTTTTCCCGCGCACATTGAACCGGAGCGGGTAACCACTGGCGTTATTGACCTCGGTGACCTCTAATGCACCGTGGGTACCATAGAGTTCAATTGCTCCCCAGGGTGCCCGTGCGCTGCCACGGCAATCCGAACCAACTGCGACACCAAGGCTACCGCATACAAATTCGATCAGAATGACATTGTTGTCCTCAATCTCAATACTGATCGTCTTGTCGCGCCAGGTTCGTTCTGGCATGAGCTTGTTTGCCATTGCTGTCACACGACGGGCTGGCCCAAGCACGCTGGTTATCAACTGCAGCGAATAGACGGTGACATCGGGGAGCGGCCCAGCGCCTGGCCGATAATACCAACTCGGATCGATCGCCTGTAGTGGGCCTTCACCAGCGCGAATCGTTTCGTGCTCATGGCCAAAGCCCATTGTATAGGTATAGGCCACGGCAATCGCCCCCAACTCGCCACTTGCAACAACCGCACGCATGCTGGCAGTACTGGGGAACAGTTCGAACCCAGGCGCAGCCGCCAACTTCACCCCCGCCCGATCACGAGCAGCCAGCAACTGATCGGCCTGTGCCAATGTGACTGTCATGGCCTTCTGCACATACACATGCTTCCCGGCAGCAATCGCCTGCATGGCGTGGTCATAATGTTGTGCAATTGGTGTAATCACAAGCACAAGATCAAGGTTCGTATTGGCCAACATTGCATCGATTGTACCGAACCAGGCCGGAATGCCATAGCGCTCGGCAGTCTGCTGCGCACGTTCGGTAACAGCATCAGCCACAGCAACAAGCTGGATCTTTTCGCGTGCATCAGGCTGGCTTAGGTGCGGTAATACGCCACGCTGCGAGAGGCTCCCACAGCCAACCAACCCAGCTCGAAGGATATCGGGCATATGTGTGCCTTTCCTTAATACTTTTCCAGCAGGCGATCAGCTTCGCCAGGTATATTGCGGCTGATATCCAATCGACGCCTGGGCTGCCTGCCAACTAAACAGCGACTGATGGGCAGCCAGGTGTGCGCCCTGGTTAGCAAGCTGCGGGTAGAAGCGTTCAACAAGTTCGGCGGAAGGCTCATCGGCCATTGTGTCGGCAGCATTAATATAGAGTGGCACACAGGCCGCCTTGGGCATGGATGGTGCATGCAGCGCCTTACGGAAGGCCTGTGCCACATCGCGCATATCGACCCAAGCCCAGAAGCCACCGCGATGATTACCTGCCTCAAACGGCTTCTCGAAACGCCAGCGATACTCTTCCTCGCCCCAGCACCAGGCCAGCCGTAACGCATAGCTCTCGATCCCATAGCCACGCGCAAAGGCATCAAGGGTCTGCTCATTCACCAGTTTCGAGAGGCCGTAGTTATCTTCAACCCGCGATGGATGAGTTTCATCAATTGGCAAGCGATCTGGCAGAAATGGCCCGCTGATCGGCGCGCAATGGCCGAGGGCGCAATTACTCGATGCAAAAGCAACCCGCTTGATTCCAGCCTCACGAGCAGCTTCCAACAGATAATAGGTGCCGAGCGTGTTGTTGCGGAAGGTATCTGCTGAATGCCAGTTGTTCGCACCAATATGGGCAATCGCATCAACGCCATTAACGGCCCGTTTACAATCATCTGGCGTCGTCAGATCGCCACGAATGAATGTCAGTTCGGTTTGTGTACCGGGGCGCACCTCATCCGGATGGCGGCGGCCAATCAGCACAAGGTCGTGGTCATGGTGCAGATCTGCAATTACATGCTTGGCGACATGGCCAGATGCGCCGGTGATAAGTACCTTCATTGTGACACCTTATGTGAAGTATTCAGCAGTCAGAAGTCAGAATGCCCGGCCCTCCCAGGCCGACTGATCGGCGATGATCGTGACATTCGCCGCAGATTGCAGATAGGAAGCTGGAACATCTGGTGTGATCGGGCCATCGATCATCTGATGCAGGATTGTATGTTTGTGTGCCCCCGACACGACCAGCAGCGTCTGGCGTGCGGCCAGTAGCAGATCCATTCCGCATGTGAGCGCCTGAAGCGGCACCTGGCTCTCGCCTCCCCAATAGCGCGCATTACTGACAATACTCGCTGGCGTGAGATCGACCATGCGAGTTGGATCGTTGGGGCCGGATGGCGGCTCATTAAAGCCAAGATGACCATTCGGTCCCAATCCGAGGATGGCGAGATCGAACCCGCCAACAGATGCCACCTGTGAATCATAGGTGCGGCAGGCCGCTTCATAATCGGGAAGATCGCCTGGTAAACGGACAACATGCGCCATTGGGATGGCCAGCGGTATGACGAACGAGCGCAGCATCCATCCATACAGCGAGCGCGGATCGTCTGATGCCAGGCCCAGATAGGCATCCAACTGAAAGGCCCGCAGATATGCTGTTTCCAACGCACCCTGTTCGCGCCGCTTAGCCAATTCACGATAGACGCCCATTGGTGTATCGCCAGTTGCGACAACAAGCGCCGCCTCTGGTTTTGTAGCAAGCACCGTTGCGACAACATCGGCACCAGCACGACTCAGCGCAGCATAATCATCAACGCTCACGAAATTCATACAAGCGATTACTCCGCATTATTGCTGGTTCGATCATGGATGCGATGGGCGGCAACCTGTTCGCCAGCCACAGCAAACGATGGCGGTGTAAATGTGCTCTCGATCTTCTGAGCCTGGCCCGTCTTACCAGCTTCCATCGCCTTCAGCATAATCTCCAGCACATGGAAGCCGTGTTCGGGCGTAATCAGTGGGCGCTGGCCGGTGTGGATACATTCAACAAGATGGCGTAACCCATCGGTCCATGGCCAATCTGGCTGAGTCTCGCCATGAATCTGCCAGGCACCAACGCTATTCTGCCACAGCTCATAGCCATTTGGATCCCAATCGTCGCCAAGCATCTGGATGGTGCCCTGGCTGCCATAGATCTCGATCGCCGGGCAACGGTAGCGCTGGTAGGTAAACCCAGTCGAGACAACGGCGATCACACCGCCAGCAAATTCGATCAGCACATGCGCCGAGTCTTCAGACTCGACTTCCATTGGCATGTTATCGACAATTCGCTCTGGGCGAACAATTGCCGTCATGGCCGTTACGCGTTTCGCCGGGCCGAGCAACCCCGTCAGGCTGGTGACGTTATAGACGCCCAGATCGAACAGTGGGCCACCACCCTGACGATAGAACCATTGACCCCAACTCGGGCCATCCCAACCATAGATGGCACGGGCCTGAAGCACCTGGCCAATATCGCCACGCTGTATGCGCTGCCACATGGTGCGATAGGTAGGGCTGAGAATCACATGCGGTGCCGGCACGAGAAAGGTAGAACTACGCTGTGCCAACGCCAATAATTTCGCACCTTCCTCAAGCGTCACCGACATTGGCTTTTCGACAAGCACATGTTTTCCGGCCTGCAAGCCCGCCTGAGCAACCGATCCATGTGCTGGCATGGCGGTTAATACAAGCACGAGATCGACATCATCGGCCTCGACGACCGACCGATAATCGGTGCTAAATGGAATCGCACCGAAACGTTCACGAACAATGCCTTCCCGGTCCGCGACAATATCGCTTGCCCGCGTGATTTGAATGGGGATTCCGGCAGCCTGCATTCGCTGAATTTGCCTTGTGTATGGGCCGCGCATCACACTGCCGCAGCCAACAATACCGATCCGAACAGGCGTATCTGACATGGATGTATCACTTTCTTATTCAATCATTTGCATTCCGCAGGCTGAAGCCTGCGGCTATGGGTTATGGGTTATGGGCTATGGGTTATGGGTTATGGGCCATCGTCCCTTTGCCGCAGGCTTCAGCCTGCGGATTCCGGGTGCATGCATCTCTCACGCACCCTTCAATCCGGTGAGGGTGACGCCCTCGATAAACGAACGCTGGGCGACAAAGAAGAGCAGCACCACTGGCACAATAATCGCAATTGATGCAGACATCATCAGCGGCCAATCGACAGACCCACCGAAGCGGCCACGGAACGAATAGAGGCCCAGCACAAGCGGAAAATCATTACTATCGCTCAGGTAAATCAGTGGCCCCATAAAATCATTCCAGGTATACAGGAAATGGAAGATTGCCACCACAAGCAGCGCTGGCCGAATCAGCGGAACCATTACACGCCAGAGAATGACACCATCACCAGCTCCATCAACACGTGCGGCATCCGTCAGATCGAATGGTATGGTCATCATAAATTGGCGCAGGAGGAAGATATTAAAGGCTGTGCCAAACCAGACAGGCAGGATGAGCGGGGCATAACTACCAACCAGTCCAAGCGTCGAGAAGAGGACATATGTTGGGATGAGTGTCACGATGCCAGGGAGCATCAGCGTCGCCAGGGTGATGCCGAACAGCGTATCGCGGCCACGAAAGTCCATCCGAGCGAAGGCATAGGCCACAACCGTTGAGGAAATGACCACACCAAGGGTTGAGGTAACCGTGTAGAAAATGGTATTGCTCAGAAGACGTACGAACGGAAATGAGGGTGATGTGAGCGCCTTTGGGTAATTACTCCACATTATCGGATCTGGTATCCAGACCAGTGGATCGGTAAAAACCTGGCTCTTCTGCTTGAGTGACGTAATTACCAGCCACAGAAACGGCACCAGAAACAGCACCGCAACAATGATCAGTAATGTATGTGCCAGCAGTTCCCCACTCAGTCGGCGTGTCCACATACCACTGCGGCGCTTGGTCTGTTGATCGGTTGTCTGGGGAATTGTTCGGTTCATTGCCATGCCCCCTAGCGCCGTGGCGCAGCTTCATAATGCACCCAGGCATTCGATGTTCGCACCACCAGGAGCGTGAGCAGTACCAGGACGATAAACATCACCAATGCTAGGGCGGAGGCATAGCCCATATTGAATGAGCGAAAGGCATTCCGATAGAGCAAGACCATGTACATCAGCAGCGAATTGAGTGGCCCTGCCTGCCCAGCACCACCGCCAGAGGCCACCAACACCTGACCAAAAACCTGGAATGAGCCAATGATGCCAAGGATCAGATTGAAATAGATCGTTGGCGTCAGCAGCGGCAGTGTCACATAACGAAAGCGCTGCCAGCCATTTGCACCATCAATCATTGCGGCATCGATCAGCGATTGTGGTACATCCTTGATTCCGGCCAGAAAAATCAGCATGGCACCGCCAGTGCCGGTCCAGAGGGTCATCAGAATAATCGCCGGTTTCGACCAGTCCTCACTCTGCAGCCAGCCCAAACGCGGCAGCCCTACCGTCTCTAGGGCAACATTGATCAGCCCGAGCCGTGGGTTGAGCAGAACAATCCATAATAGCGTGCTTGCCACAGTTGGAACGAGGCTCGGCAGATAGAAGATCGTTCGATAGATCCCAATTCCGCGTGCCCGCTGACTGAGGAGTAGTGCCAGGCCAAGTGCGACCGCCAGGCTCAGCGGCACCGAAATAGCTGTGTAGTAGACCGTATTCCAGACCGCCAGCCAGTACAATGAATCTTCGGTAAACATCACCCGGAAATTCTCAAGGCCGATCCAGACTGGCGGACTCACAATGTTGTACTTCGTCATGGAGAAGTAAAAGGATGCAAGCATTGGGTAGCCGGTGAACACCAACAATGAGAAGATCCAGGGCGATATAAACAGGTACGCCCGCAGATCATCACGCAGTCGGCGGCTCATGCCTCTGCGTGGCGCTCGCGCAATTGGCGGTCGGTTTGCTTCAGGCGTAATACTCGCCATTACCCATTTCCTTTACCATTGTACAGGTGGCGACGTGACCAGATGACTTTCTTGACCAGGTGACCATGTTTGATTGCTGATGTACACCTTCAATCGAGCATGGATCACCAAGTCATCGTGTCAGATGTCACCTGGTCAGGTTCAGCGCGTCAGGGCATCAGCCCTTCAGGACGGTATTGAGCTTGTTCTGGCACAGATCCTGGGCTTCGGCGAGCGCATCCTTGACTTTCATCTTCTTATTGAGGATCTTGTCAACAGCCGCGCCAAATGTATCGCCAGCAAAGGTTTCGACTGGCGATGTCCACATTTCAACAGCATCATTGAGATAATCGGCAAAGAATGTATTGACATCCTTGGCTCGATCCAACCCAACTTTATCGACCAGCTTGGTTGTCAGAACTGTAGGCGGGAATGCCTTCCAGGATGGTGTATCCATGATCGCGGTATACCAGGTTTCCCAGCCTGTCGTTGCAACAAATTCGATGAACAGGAAGGCCTCGGCGGGATGTTTCGTGCCTTTTGGAATGGCCCACCAGTTCGGGTAGAAGGCCGTGACCGACTTGCTGCCACCCGGGCCAACCGGGAAGCGCGCGACCTCCCAATCAAACGGAATATCGGCATCGGTGGAGGACCAGCTGCCTTCAGCTGCCATTGATGCACGGCCCAGATTGAAGGCCGAGTCGGGGTAGGTTCCAGCCCAACTGCCAGCAGTCGTCAGCTTCTCATAATCGCCACCATACTGATCATCAAGCCATTGAACCCATGATTCGAGCCATTGCACATTCTGGTCGCTTGTGAGCATGTACTTATTCGATTGTGTATCGAAGAGTTTGCCACCATTCAAAGCGCTCCAGGCCGGGTACAGCCAGCTATTGCCAACGAAGGGCACAAAGCCAGCTTGCTCGATCCCACCATTCTTGGTCGTCACGAACTCCTTCGAAAGCGCCTTGAGTTCGTCCCATGTTTTTGGGAATGTGGCTCGATCAATGCTAATACCCTTCTGCTTGAAGGCTGCGGTATTGAGATACATTGCACCAGCACCGGCAGAAGAAGGCAGGCCATAGGTTTTGCCCTGCCATTGACACGACTTGAGTGGTGCTGGGAAGAACGCATCTGCCTTGGCGGTTTTCGCCGAGGCCATGAAGTCATCGATTGGCGTGAGTGCGTCGCGGGCGGCAAACTCAACAGGCGGCTCGTAGAGCGTCGCAATATCGGGCGGGTTGTTGCCCGCCACCCGTGCGAGCAGGGATTCGATATAGCCCTCGCCATTACCGGGATTCTGGTAGTTGACCTTGATATTCGGATTCTGCTTCTCGAACTCGGCAACCATGAGTGGGATAATCTGCTGGGTTGTGTTCGTGGTATAACGATTGAACCATTCGATTGTGACCTGCCCATTCGAAGGCTCGACAACCGCTGGTGCAGTAGTTGGGGCTTCTGCAGGCGCTGCTGTCGGGGCGGCGGCGGTTGGGGCTTCTGCAGGCACAGCGGTTGGGGCTGCGGCAGGCACAGCGGTTGGTACTGCTGTCGAACCACCACAAGCGGCCAGAATGGCAGATCCACCAGCGAGAGCAAGGGTGCGTAAAAACGCACGGCGATCAACGATCTTCCGACGCACCCCATCGTACTCGGCATCCATAGGTACCTCCTTCTGTGATCCAAGCGATTCCTTGTGTTACAACAGCATGCCCTTACATCATCAGACTGGCAGCCCCAATTAATCCTGCGTCTGGGCCAAGCGCCGCCATGAGTACTGGCAGATTACGGCAAGCAGCAGCCCAGATATGCTCACGAAGTGAATCAACCATTGCTTGCCAATACAATCCGCCAGCAGTGCCCAGGCCACCACCAACGATCACCGCTTCTGGATCCATAACATTCACTAACCAGCCAATACTGACACCAAGTGCAGCACCAGCGCTGCGAACAATCTCGCAGGCTATTTGATCACCTGCTTGGGCAGCCGTCAGAACATCCTCACCACGTGCATTGGCAATACCAGTTGCTCGTTGATAGCGTTCACCAAGGGCAAGGCCAGAGGCAAACTCCTCTAAGATGGGCTGCTGGAGCGCGCCACATGCAGCACATGTAAACGTTAGCGGGCTGCTGGCCAGAATGAGTGCATTGCCATGTGCCCCAGCAAATGGATGCCCATCCTGCACCAGACACGAACTAATGCCCGTCCCAATCGTCACAAAGATACATAATCTGAAGTTTCGCCCAGCGCCATAGCGAGTTTCTGCCAGCGCATGCGCACGAACATCCGCATCGACTATCGCCGGCCCATGCTCACCCAAACGCTCACGAATAGGCATACCAATCCAGGCAATCGTCTGATCACTCGTGATCTGCCCCTGTGGATCCACTAACTCACAGACCCCCAGCCCTGTACCAAGAATAGGCAGATCCAGACGCTGTGCCTCGGCGCGGAGGGATGCGTCAAGCGCAAGCACATCGTCTAATACCGCCTGCCCACCGCGTTCCGCAGCTGTTGGCAACACCTTTCGTGTCAGAATCAGCCCCGTATCGAGATCAACAATCCCACCGGCGATCTTTGTCCCGCCAACATCAATCCCAATTGCATATGATCTCATTGCTCGTTGCTAGGCAAGTATTGTGGTGCTATGCCAAATAGGAGCCGCGCTGGGGCTATACCAGGGTTATAGTATTGATGAGCTACTCCTTGCGGAATAAAGAAACCATCATTTGGCGTAAGCTCGAACCAACTACGATAGCGCTGGTCCGTCAGGCGTAGATGGATGGTGCCCTCAGCCACATACAATCCCTCATCACCGCCATGCCGATGCGGTTCACTTTGCTGCCCTGGTAACAGGCGTATTGTACCAACCGTCAGATGTTCTGTCGAACAGAGTAGGCCAACTGGAATTGGCCGCTCCCGCCCTTCCAGCCGCCATAATGCATCAGTTTCACGGATCACACGTATGCTGAAACTTTGCTGAGCCTCCTCACGCGCCATCGGCCAGCGCGTCAGCCATTCATCCTGCATATACAATGAACTGGAGAGGTATGGCTGCGTTCGCGCATACGCACCAGATGTGCCCTGTGATGGTGGCGGCGCGAAATATTCCAACACCCGCACTGGCTGATCGCCAGCACTCAGCGCATGGTGCCATGTATCGCGCCGAAAGAAGGCTGCTTCGCCAGGTAGCACCCGATGGACTTCCCCTGTCTCTGGGTTAGAAATCATCAGAACGCCGCTCAGCACATAATAGATCTCATCGGCGGCGAAAATCGTTCGATGCGCCTCAGAATGGCGAAACATCTCGCCAGGCTTCAATTCAAACATAATCTGGTGAATCTTCTCGCCCGAGACATAGATCCAATCAATCACTACACCAGCAATTTCATCGCCCCACAAATGGCGGCTGACATCGCTGTAGGGGATGTGGGTTGGGCCATCGAAACTTGGCCGTGGCGATGGTGTATAGGTCATCAAGCGCCTCGCTACTCAGGCAAGCACAACACGAATCTGGTTCGCTTCTGAATCAGATACCAGCGTGTTGCGCTCACTCGTAAACGTAAACTTAAACCGATCACCACGATAGATTGCCTTGAAATATTCGACTGGGCGCTCCCGATCATCAAACGCAAGCCCCTCAAGCAACACCATTGCCATGCCTGGTGCGATCCCAAATAGCTCGGCCTCATACTCGTTGGCAATCGTTGCTTCTAGCGATTGGCGTGCTGAATGTAAGCGTATGCCATAACGCTGCTCAAGCAGACTATAGAGCGATTGTGTTGCAAGATCCTCATGCACCAAATCTGGAAAGAGTGTCGTCGGCAGATAGCTGGTTTCCAACAAGAGCGGGATCTGATCAACAAAGCGCAGTCGCATAATCTTGGTAACATCTGTTTCCGTTGGCAACTGAAGGGCCGCAGCAACTCGCACACTTGGCACCACCTGGCGATGTTCGATGACCTGTGAAACAGCGATACCGCCCTGCTGCAGCATCTCCTGGCTGAATCCAAGCAGATGCGATACCTCATGTGTCAGCTTCGGCTCAGCAACGAATGTGCCAAGCCCATGATGCACAACCAGCGTGCCATCCCGAACAAGAAACGCAATCGCCTGGCGGACTGTCATGCGGCTGATTGTGTATTGCTCTGCAAGCAACCGCTCCGATGGTACCTGATTGCCAGCATGCAACTCACCAAGCCGGATCTGCTCACGAATGATCTCGGCTAGTTGATAGTAGATCGGGATTGGGCTGGTTTTATTGAGTAGCATGAACATGCTGATCCAGAAGGTTTGAATGGCCTCAAGAAAACAGTTATAGTGGTCTATACCAGTGCGATTGTGGCATTGTAAAACGAGGGCGGCGATTTGTCAAGCGTGCTATCGTTAACGATAGCGCTGTCAAAATCACTTTCAGGCTTCAACCTCGGCCACGATGGCACCCTTGGCAACCAACTCACCCAAGCTGGCATACAGATGCCGCACGATTCCGGCATAGGGTGCCGCAATAATATGCTCCATTTTCATCGCCTCCAGAACGACAAGGGGCTGGTGTGCTTCGACGGGCTGGCCTTCCTGCACCAGTATGCGGACGACAATTCCAGGCATTGGAGCTTCCAGGCTGGCATTCCGGCCAACATCCCGACCATGAGCCGTATGTGTATCAACGGATAATCCCGAGGCGCGCTCGATCTTGTAACTCCAACCATGCAATCCGATCTGTAACACGCCATTAGATTGTACAAATCGCAGCCGTACCCGTTCTGAAGCAACCTCCAATACCAGTTCATCTATATGTTGTTCGATGATCATCAGTTCGTGCATTTCTGTACCAATTGTCGCACGATAACCATTTGTTGTTCGATCAAGCAGCACATTATGTTCCTGCCCTGCGATTCGATACCAATGCCGAACTCTGCCGCCAAGCAATCGCCATGCACCAAGCGCCCATGGATCAAGATCGCCTGGTGCATGCTTCGCCACTTGCTGGGAATCCAAAATCGCTGCACACGCCAGAACCAGCGCCGGGATGCTCGGTTCGACCTGGGCAACATGCTGGCGTTCAATGAAATCGGTGTGCGTGTCGCCAGCCAGAAATGCCGGATGCGCCGCAATCGCCTGCAAAACTGGTAGGTTTGTCGTCACACCCAGGATGTCGTAGCCAGCGAGTGCCTGTTGCAAGCGCAGCACCGCCGCTGGCCGATCTCGGCCATGAACAATCAGTTTGGCTAAGAGCGAATCATACTGAATCGATACTTCATCGCCAGCATCGACGCCAACATCATTGCGGATTCCAGCACCCTGCGGAGGTGCAAACAATGCAATCGTTCCGGTAGCAGGCAGGAATGTTGCCGGGTGCTCGGCACAGATCCGCGCCTCAATCGCATGCCCATGCTGGCGAATATCGCCCTGGGTGAATGGCAATACCTGCCCTGCTGCAATCGCAATCTGCAACTGCACAAGATCCAGCTCGGTCACACATTCAGTAACGGGATGCTCAACCTGCAGGCGCGTGTTCATCTCCAGAAAGAAGAAGCTTCCCGTTTGATCAAGCAGGAATTCGATGGTTCCGGCATTGGTATAGCCCGCCGCTTGGGCCAGGCGTACAGCCGATGCTCCGATTGTAGCGCGTTGTTCTGGCGTGAGCACACAACTGGGCGATTCCTCGATAATCTTCTGGTGGCGGCGCTGTATTGAGCATTCGCGCTCAAACAGATGCACCATATTCCCGTGCTGATCCGCCAGGATCTGGATCTCGATATGGCGCGGGCGATCAATCAGGCGCTCAAGCAATACGGTTGGATCACCAAACGCCGCCTGCGCTTCCCGCTGTGCACCTGCCAAGGCTGATTGAAACGCATCAAGCGCATATACTTCGCGCATCCCTTTGCCACCACCACCGGCTGCGGCCTTGATCAGCAGCGGAAACCCGATCCGCTGTGCTTCGGCAGACAACCGCTCTGGCATCTGATCATCGCCATGGTAGCCAGGAATGGTCGGAATCCCAATCTGTTCGGCCAATTGCTTGGCTGCGATCTTGCCACCCATCAGTTGCATGGCTGCGGGGGGCGGCCCAATAAAAACAACCCCAGCCGCCTGGCATGCCAGGGCAAAATGCGCCTGTTCGGAAAGAAACCCATAGCCAGGGTGGATCGCATCGGCACCGGTGCGGCGCGCTGCAGCCAATATCCGATCAATATGCAAATAGCTCTCGGATGCCGCAGACGATCCAATCAATACAGCCTGATCAGCCAACCGCACATGCAGTGCATGCTGATCGGCCTCACTATAGACGGCAACGGTCGCGATGCCGAGTTCGCGGCAGGCACGAATGATCCGCACCGCAATTTCGCCACGATTGGCAATCAGGATTTTCCTAAACATTGCGGAAGTACTCAACAGTCTGCCGTAATCCTTCATTGAAATCGACCACCGGTTCCCAGCCAAGCGCTGCGCCAATCGCCTCAATCGATGCCTGTGAATGCCGCACATCACCAGTACGCGCCTCGGCATGAATCGGAACAATCTCACTGCCAATCAGCCGATTGATCTGTGCGACAAGATCCAGCAGCGAATAGCGCTGGCCAGCGGCAACATTAAACGCGCCACTGATATTTGGTGAGGCCGCTGCCGCCGTCAGATTGGCCGAAACAACATTTTCGATGAAGGTGAAATCGCGCGATTGTAAGCCATCGCCATAGATCGTTGGGCGTTTACCCGCCAGCATTGCCGTCGCGAAGCGAGGAATGACAGCAGCATAATCGGAGGCTGGGTCCTGGCGCGGCCCAAAGACATTAAAATAGCGCAGGGCAATTGCTGGTACGTTATAGATGGCACTCCACACCAGGCAATAGCATTCGCCAGCCAGTTTCGAAACGGCATATGGCGAGAGCGGTGCCGTTGGCATGGTCTCGATCTTTGGCAGGGTTGGCGTATCGCCATACACCGATGATGATGATGCAAACACAACGCGGCGCACATTGTGTTCGCGAGCGGCCTGCAGCACATTCAGGGTGCCAGTGACATTGACCTCATTACAGGCGAGGGGATCCTGAACAGAGCGCAGAACAGATGGCAAGGCTCCCTGGTGCAGAATGACATCGGCACCGTGGGTGGCCATCCGTACCGCATCCAGATCGCGAATATCGGCCTGGTGGAACGCAATATCGGCCATAAACGGATCAAGGTTGCCAATACGCCCAGTTGTGAGATTATCCAGAACACGAACATGCTCGCCGCGTTTGAGCAATGCCTCAACCAGATGTGAACCAATAAAGCCAGCGCCACCAGTCACCAGATATGTGTTCATGCACATGTGCTCCTATTCATACATCTCCGCTATGATAGCAGGTAGCGGCGAACACGAGGTTCGCCCGCCTGGGCTATCAGCGTGCTATCCGCCGCATCATGCCGCAGATTCCCCTCACCCCAACCCTCTCCCACACGGCGAGAGGGCGCAAACGGTGCTCAACGCTTCCATTGCTCCCCTTCTCCCTGGTAATGGGAGAAGGGGTTGGGGGATGAGGGTCACATTCTTGACCAGTACGGAACGGTATGCTAAAGTAGAACGCAGTAGTATGGATAGAGCGCATTCTAGCGCGCCATGACGCTCCTCATTAGTATTGTAGCTGTTATTGTAAAGGTGCATGTGTGGCAAGCCTCATCCTCCAACCCGGTAAGGAACGGCCACTGCGCCAACGCCACCCGTGGGTCTTCTCTGGTGCGGTTGGTCGTGTTCAGGGCTATATTGCCAATGGTGGCGTGATCGATATCTGTGATTCGGCTGGCGAATGGCTGGCACGCGGCACATGGAGCGCTGGTTCACAGATCCGTGCGCGCGTTTTCACATGGCAACCAGATGAACTGATCGATAGTGACATGATCCGCAGCCGATTGGCGCGGGCAATCGATGCACGTCGCCTGCTGGGGTTGCTCGAACCAGGCAGCGCCTGCCGCTTGGTCTATTCCGAATCGGATGGCCTACCTGGCCTGATCGTTGATCGGTATGATGAGTATCTGTCTGTCCAGATTTTGACTCAGGGCATGGCGACTCGTCAAGCCACAATTCTTGAAGCACTGGTTGATCTATTGGCACCACGCGGGATCATCGAGCGCAGCGATCCCGAAATGCGTGAGAAAGAGGGTTTGCCGCCTGGTGAAGGGCTATTGTGGGGCAGCGAGCCACCAGCACAGCTCGAAATTCGCCAGCCCGGCGGGCTGATCAACCTGGTCGATCTGCAATCCGGGCAGAAGACCGGAGCCTATCTTGATCAGGCTGGGAATCGGCTGCGGGTTGCCAGCTATTGCAATGGCCGCGAGGTATTGGATTGTTTCTGCTATTCGGGCGGATTTAGTATTGCTGCTGCCAAAGCCGGTGCAACACAGATCACCGCAGTCGATAGTAGCGAGAGTGCGCTTGAACTGTTGCATAGCAATCTGGGCGCGAACGGCCTGCATGATCAGGCAGTCGAAACTGTTGCGAGTGATGTGTTTCGGCTGTTGCGCCAGTATCGCCATGAGGAACGCCAGTTCGATGTCATCATCCTCGATCCACCAAAATTCGCCCATTCCCACGGCCAGATTGAGCGGGCCACCCGTGGCTATAAGGATATTAATCTGATCGCGCTGCAATTATTGCGGCCCGGTGGTGTCCTGGCAACCTTCTCCTGTTCGGGGTTAATCTCGGCGGATCTGTTTCAGAAGGTTGTGTTCGGTGCGGCATTAGATGCCCATCGCGATGTTCAGGTCATTGAGCGCTTATCCCAATCGCCGGATCATCCATTACTGCTGACGTTTCCTGAGGGCGATTATCTCAAAGGGTTGATTTGTCGGGTCTGGTGAACAGGGCCATGGGAAAATGATGCGATCTGTACGGCAAGAACAGCCATACAGCATTGCTCATTCGCCCATTGGAATGGACTATGAGCTATAACATCATTGACGATGGCCATATATCGAGCCCAGCTGGCTTTCGGGCAACCGGCGTTTCCGCTGGGTTAAAAGAAGTCCGCGCTCGCGATCTCGCGCTGATTTATTCGCAAAACCCCTGCCGTACGGCAGTCATCTTCACGACGAATGCAATCCCGGCGGCACCGATCTATTTTAACCAAGCTATTCTCGCACGCAACCGCGAGGGTATTCGGGCTATCCTGGTGAATTCAGGCCATGCCAATGCTGGCACCGGGCAACCAGGGCTTGCCAATGCGGTTGAGTGTGCAAAACAGGCTGCCGATGAGCTTGAGGTACCACGCGATAGTGTGCTGCTAATGTCAGTTGGTCAGGTTGGCACACATCTGCCAATGGATAGGCTGCGTGATGGCATTCGGCGTGCGGCTTCCGAACTAGATAGCGGTGCAGGCCGAAGGGCGGCAATGGCTATTCTCACCACCGATGCTCGCCCAAAAGATCGTGCGCTGCGTGTGACATTGCGTGAAGGGCGCACCGTTCACCTGGCTGGCATGGCCAAGGGCAGTCGTCTGGCCCATCCACGTCAGGCATCAATACTGGCCATTCTCACAACCGATGCGCTGATTGAGCAGCGCTTGCTCGCACGTTCACTTGAGCAGAGTATTGCCCGTTCACTGGGGCGGTTATCGCTCGATAGCGATATTAGCCCCAACGATGGCGTGCTGCTGCTGGCAAATGGCGCTGCTGGCGGGCCACCGATTGTCGACATCAACTCATGGGAATATGGAGCCTGGCAGGAAGCACTCGATGCAATCTGTAGCGATCTGGCCCAGCAGATTGTTCGTGATACCGCCGTGAATGCCAAGCTTATCCAGATCCAGGTACGCGGTGGAGCAAGTGATGAGCAGGCACGCCAGGTTGCAATAGCGGTTGCCCGTTCCTCGGCGGTGCGTTGGGCCTGTACCCGCAGTAACCCAAATTGGGGCAGCATCATGGTGGCAGTTGGCGGGAGCGGTGCCGAGATCCGCGCCGATGCGCTGGAAATTCGGGTTGGTTCGATCATTACAATGATCGACAGCACCGCAACACGCTACGATAGCGCAGCAGTCGTGCAGGCACTCTCTGGCCCCGAGGTCGATCTGGTGATCGATCTGCACATGGGCAGCAGCACCGCAATGGTCTGGACCTGCACACCAATGGGAGAGATGCCATGACCCAGAATCTACCGCTCTTTCCGCTGCATACTGTTCTCTATCCCGGAACGCCAATTGCCCTGCATATCTTTGAAGAGCGCTATCGCCAGATGATTGGCTGGTGCCTCGATCAGAGCGCGCCATTTGGCGTTGTCCTCATCCGTAATGGCAGCGAAGTCGATCCCAATGATGCCTCTGTTCGCCAATTGCGTGAGCGCAGCGGAATTACGCCGCCTGGTAATACCGAAACGACCTCGGTGGCTATTGGCAGCAGCGCCCGGATTGTGGATTGCCATCGCTTCGATGATGGTCGTTATTATCTCAACGCTATCGGCCTCCAGCGCTTTCGGGTGCAGACGATCACCCAGCAGCGGCCATACCTGATTGCAACTGTGCAGATTCTTGCCGATCAGGCTGAACCAGCGCTGCGATCACTTGCCTCCGATCTGCATGATCTCTATCGGCGCTTCTGGAAGGTGGCTGAAGTCGCCACTGGCCAGCGTCAGGTGATCGAAGCATTGCCAGAAGAACCAACCGAGCTTTCGTATACGCTCGCACATCTGCTGAATGTTGATCCACGTCTGAAGCAACGCTGGCTGGAAGCCGATACCCGCACACGGCTGCGTGAACTCACCGAGGCCATTCGATCCGAATTGGCTCTATTACCAGGGCAGCGCTCCGATGGCAGCAGCCCTTGGTCACTCAACTAATATGATCATTGGTGCTTGCACAATTACCCTGCAACTGCATGGTGTACACTCGCTCAAAGAGAAGCGTAGTATCATCAAATCGCTGTTGGCGCGCATGCGCAATAGCTTTAATGTCGCGGCTGCCGAAGTTGAGGCCCAGGATTCGCACACAAGCGCGGTGATCGGTGTGGCCTGCGTCTCCGCATCATCCGATTATGCCCGTGGCCAACTAGAGGCGGTGATCCGCTGGATCGAAGAAGAACGCCCTGATGTGCCAGTTGTTGATTATGAGATCGAGCTGCTTTGAGCCATCATGACCGATGACATCATTCCATATCCGTTTCTTGCGATCGTCGGCCAGGAGGAACTGAAGACGGCGCTGATTTTGGCGTTGGTTAACCCCCAGGTCGGCGGTGTGCTGCTGATCGGGCCATATGGCGTCGGCAAGACGACAGCAGTGCGTGGGTTGCTTGATCTGATGCCACAAACCGAGCGCGATGATCTCGATGAGCAGGGCCAGCCAATCACACGCCAGGAACGCATGCGCATCGTCGAACTGCCACTCAATGCCCGTATGGAAGATGTTGTCGGCGGCGTCAACGAGCGAGTCGCACTTGAGCAGCGGCGCTTTATCATGGAAGAAGGCGTGCTGGCGCGGGCGCATCGTAATCTGCTGTATATCGATGAAGTCAACCTGCTCGATCCGCATATCATTGATGTCATCCTGGATGCTGCCGCACAGGGCCGCACACTCGTCCGCCGTGGGCCGGTCACACGCCTGTTCCCCTCACAGTTCATTTTGGTCGGTTCGATGAACCCGGAAGAAGGCGCGCTGCGCCCACAGATCCTGGATCGCTTCGGGCTGCGCGTGTGGGTCGCACCATTGGCCGATTCGGATCTACGCCTGGAATTGTATCGCCGGGTGCGCGATTTTCGCAGCGATGCTGATCTGTTCCGCAAGCGCTATGCTGCCGATACCGAAAAAGTTCGTGAGGAGATCGCCGCAGCACGCGAAGTGTTGCCATTCGTTACGGTTGCACCAGAAGCAGAACGCTATGCACTGCGCTGTATTGAACTGATGCACGTGCCATCCCATCGCGCCGAGATCGCCCTGCTGGAAGCCGCCCGCACCCGCGCCGCCGCCGATTATCGCGCAATGGCAACGATCGAGGATGTGCGGCGTTGTGCCCCAATGGCGCTGCGCCAACGCCGTAGCCTGCCGATTGAACAATATGCCATCGGCGTCGCCGCCGAGGAAGCTGCCCTGGCCGAGGTATTAGCCCGCGCAGGCAACCCCGATTCCCCGCCTGAACCACCGACACCAACGCCAACGCGCCGCCGCTCCCGAAAGCCCAAATAAAGGCCGTTATGTCAATTACGCTCCATTCACCACTCGATATGCATCTGCATTTCCGCGATGGGGCCATGCTCACAACTATTGCGCCATTGAGTGCTGGGCCATTTGCTGGTGGCGTGATCATGCCCAACCTTGTTCCACCAGTTGATTCACTGTCGCGCCTGTTGGCCTATCGGGCCGAAATTATGCATGCCACAGCGGGTAGTGGCTTCGAGCCATTCATGACATTATTCTTCCGCGAGTATAGCGAAGCAGAACTGATTGCCGCTCGCCCGCATCTGCTTGGCATTAAACTCTACCCTGCTGGTATCACCACCAATAGCGCAGGCGGTGTTCAGCATATCGATGATGCAGAACCAACATTGGCGTTGATGGAGCAACTCGGCATGCCATTACTCGTTCATGGCGAGAGCCATGGCTTTGTGCTGGATCGCGAGCTGGAATTTCTGGATGTGTATGATCATCTGGCGCGGCGCTTCCCCAAACTCACGATTGTGATGGAGCATATCACAACCCGCCAGGCCGTCGCATTTCTCGATCTGCATCCGAATGTGTTTGCAACCGTCACACTCCACCATCTGCTGATCACCCTTGATGATCTTGCCGGTGGGCATCTGCAACCGCATCTGTTCTGTAAACCGATTGCCAAACGGCCAGAGGATCGTGATGCTCTGCTTCAGGTGGCACTACGCGCCCACCCGAAATTGATGTTCGGTAGCGATTCGGCACCGCATCCCCAGCATGCCAAAGAAGCTGGCGGATGTGCAGCTGGCGTGTTTACTGCGCCAGTGATTCTGCCATTGTTGGCCGAATTGTTTGAACAGCATCACGCAATCGATCAGCTCCAGTCATTCATCTCCGATAACGCCTGCAAAATCTATCGCATCACGCCACCACAAAAAACAGTAACGCTGGTTGAGCGGCCCTGGATTGTGCCCGAGCGCTATGGCAGTGTCGTTCCATTCTATGCTGGCCGCGAACTGCGCTGGAATATTGCTAAGCACTGATGAAATACCTTCTGCGCCTCGCGCCGATTGCCGCCCTGCTGCTGATTGGCGGATTAACTCTTTACACATACCGCGATTTGCCAGGGCGAGCCTTTGCCGCCGATGACTACCAGTGGCTGTTGAGTGTTCGTGATCTGGCCCCTGCCG
>JBBQSD010000079.1:0-27523 GCA_038214135.1 Chloroflexales bacterium
GCGGTCAAACAATTCCAGCACAGCCGCACATTCGAGTGCTGGCAGCAATGGAGCCGGAAGTGTGGATAATTGAGTGTTCACAGGCAAGCTCCGGAGATAGACGAGTATTCAGGAGTCAGGAGTCAGGAGTCAGCATGCTGAGCCAAGAACCGAGTATTCAGGAGTCAGGAGTCAGGAGTCAGCATGCTGAGCCAAGAACTGAGAACCCGACACTGCCCACACCCGCTTTCAAGTGGAGGGTTTTCTCAGGCCGTTGCCGCTGCCCCTCTCTCCCAACCCCTCCCCACCTGTGGTGGAGGGGTGCAAAGGGTTCATAATGGAGCAATTCCCCCTCGCCTCGGCGTGGGAGCGGGGGCCAGGGGGTGAGGGAATCAGCCACCATTATAGATTGATCGCAGCCGAGGCATGACCAACGAGTATTTACAAGCCACTAAGTTCCATTCGGGGTTCGGGGCAAGGCCCCGACCGTGGGTCGTGCCGGACGGAACCGCCCTGACCGCCTGCCGTGCGTAGCGGCACACGTCTGGAAAAGGCTGAACGGCTCCTGCAAAAAAAGTGCCAGCCACGCACAGTGGCAAGAAGCGCCCACCACGCGCAGTGGCAAAGGAAAGAAACACCAAGTATCATACGTCCTATACATACCAACTCAATTATAAACGGTTCATCCAAGCATAGAAGGAGCACCCGATGTTGCGAAGCGCCTGTGCCATCTCACTACTACTTGCCCTCATTCTCCTGCCAGCGCTGGTTTGGCCAAGCGATAGCCGCGCCAGAAGCGTTGCAGCGCCTGTACTGCAAACCTTTAATCTAACGGTATCGCTCGAATGGAACCCTGGCAAGCAGGATGTTGCAGCGGCTAGGTTGCCAGCAATTCTGAATGCGTCTGGTTGTTCGGCAGAGGCCCGCGATACCTACCTCGATGATCTCAAATCCGGGCTGACTGATGCCTCGCGCTATCTGTATTCGTATAGCCGTGGGCGTTTCGCGCTTGGCACAATCACGATTGATACCGAGGGTGCGAGCTGGAATACCGCCGATATTCGCATTCTGGCCGATGGCAGCTATCGTCCGACAGCCGAGGTTGGCGGGATTGTGGCAACACCAACCCGTAATATCAGCGCGACAACCGGCGTGAGTGTGACGTTCTACCCCGGTGCGATCACGCTTGGGCGGCAGTGGGATGGGCGCGGTGCCCGCTGCGGCGGTTGGTCGCAACCGGAAGCCTGGCGCACCCTTGGCCATGAATGGGGCCATTATGCGCTATTCTTGTTTGATGAATACTATGAGCAGTTTACCCTGCGCGAACAGTATTGCACAACGACTGGCTTCTCGCCACTTGATCGACGCCGTGGAACCCGTGCTCCAGCAACGATTGCTGGTTCGGCCAACTCGCTCATGGCCTATCACTACACCACCGATCGGCTATGGGAGAGCGGCAGCGCCACAGGATGCGAGCGCACGCCACAGGCACAAATCAATGGCACATCGGATTGGGAGACTATACGGCGCTTCTATCCGAGCATTGGCTCGCCGGATGCGCCCCTAACCAGCCCAGCGCCCGATCCAACCTTTGTTCTGCCGAGTATCGCACCAACCGAATACACCAGCGCGCCAATCAAGGCCGAGGGCTTTTCCGCGCCGCGTGGCGTTGCCCGTTCGTATCTGGTGCGTGGTGTTGGTAGCAGTCAACCGCTTCGTATTATCGGCCAGGGCGAAGTGTTGCAGAGTGAGCCTGCTGTCATCCTGGGTGCCCGGCCAAGCCTTGGTGATCGCGCACATATCGCGTTTGAGGATTGGAACACCGGCGGGCGTTCGGTCTTCCCCGCCAACCCGGATACTGTAGCAGCGCTCAATACGACTCCAGGAATACCGCCAGCCGCACTGACCCTAACACCCAGCACCTGGCAACCAGCGCTGCGGATTGTGCCATTGGTGCAGCAACTCACCAGCGACACATCAGCGCTGATTGGCTTGCGATTACGGATTGAGGATTGTGCCCGCCGCACCAAGCAGATCCGGGTGGTACTCTGCCCAGCCGGTGGCCTGTGCAACAACCAGATCACACTATCAGTCGGCAGTGGTGGCATCTTCGCAACCGATCTCTCATTGCCGAATGAAGTATCCAGCCGCCAATCCGCAGCGCATGGCTACCTGTATCTGCGTAGTGTCGATACTAACGAGGAAATTATCAGCACCTATCAGATCGGCGGCGGAGCTGGTTCTGGCCATATCGGTGCCCATCCGCCGCTCCTGGATGGCAGTGTTGCCATCGAGGTGCCACAGGGCAATAATCTGCCACTTGGCCGGGATTCGCGGGTACTAGCAAGTAATGCGCTTGTCTGCCAGGCACCAGCATTGCCAGCTGGTATTCGTAGCATCGTTGGCAATCCCGTCGATATTCAGCCCGTCCTGGCCGATCAGGCAGTTGGGCAACCATGGGGCAGCCTGGTGAGCGATCCACCACTGGCCGTGCGCCTGAGCTACAACCAGGATCTGCTGGATCGGCTGGGGATCGATGAGCGCAGCCTGGTATTATTGCAAATCAACCAGCAGGGTGTCTGGCAGATCGTACCAACTACCGGGCACAGCCTGGATCTGGATTGGATCGGCGGGGTGCCATTGGCATTGCAGGGAAATGGGGCGATCTATGCGCTTGGCCATGCCGATGCGCGGGTGTCGTTGCCACTGGTGCGGCGGTAGGGCAACGGGTGCGGCGCGTTGTGCTACCCAATATGGGCAGACACATCGGTCTGCCTCTACGGTCATGGTCGGTCGCTTCGCTGGGGCGAACCTCGTGTTCGCCCGCATGGCCCGCGATGATGGGCGGTTCGCGAACCGCCCCTACGGTCATGGTCGGTCGTGGAATGTGTCATTCCGAAAACATATGTCGTATCCAACAACGCACTGTTTTTTGATATTCACTCGCTATGTGACTACACTGTACCTACATGAACATTGGAGATACGGTATGGCAGCCACCATTCGAACACGGCTGATTAAGATCGGCAACTCGCAGGGCGTGCGTATCCCGAAGCTCATCCTCGATCAACTGGCGTTTGCGGATACGATTGAGTTGATTGTCGATGGCGAGCAGCTTATTCTACGCCCTAGCGCCCATCCGCGTGCCAATTGGCCTGCTCAATTTCAGCAGATGGCGGCGGCTGGCGATGATACACTCCTCGATCCCGATCTCGTGCCAACCACATGGGACGAAAGCGATTGGGAATGGTAATCCAACGCTTTGCTGTGTTTCTGATCAACCTCGATCCAACGCAAGGAGTCGAGATCCCAAAAACCCGTCCGTGTGTCATTATTTCGCCTGATGAGCTCAATGCGGCGATTCAAACTGTGATCATTGCGCCGATGACAACCAAGAGCCGTAATTACCCAAGTCGCGTTGGTTGTCGCTTCGAGGATCGCGATGCCCATATCGTCCTCGATCAGATTCGCACGGTCGATAAACGCCGCCTGATCAAGCCGCTTGGCCTGCTTGATGCTACCACCCAACGCCGAGTCCTGCAGGTATTGGCCGACATGTTTGCTGAGTAGTGGGATTCGATGCCTCGTGCATCAGGATGAATGAGAACCACATGGAGCAATTATCATTTATTGATGATCCGCGACCTATCGCAATTGTTAATGTGGCGATGAAGAGCACGCATCACGCCGAAACGACGGAACTGCTTATTGGGAGAAATTTAGATTGGGCACGGTAGCCAGCGCCAGTTCTTCCAATCTACACCGGAGGGAGGCATGTATGCCCATTGCGCTTCGACCAATACATGACCAGGATATTGATGCTATCGTTCAGCTTTCGCTATTGGCATGGGCACCTGTTTTTGATTCTTTCCAACAGGTGTTAGGGTCTGTTATCTATACCAACCTGTATCCTGATTGGATCGCAAGCCAGGCTAAAACTGTTGAATCCATGTGCCGCGATACAATGAAGTATCGCGGCTGGGTTGCAGAGCGAGACCAGATGGTTGTCGGGTTCATCCTCTATGAGCTGGACACGCAAACGCTGGTGGGAGAAGTTCAGTTACTTGCCGTCCATCCAGCGCATCAGAGCCTTGGAATAGGAACTCTGTTGAATAATGTTGCACTTGAGCAACTGAAAGAGCATGGCATGCATATGGCTGTTGTCGGAACGGGTGGCGATCCCGGCCACGCCCCAGCCAGAGCGGCATATGAAAAAGCCGGGTACACGCCATTGCCGATCGTTCGCTACTACAAAATGCTGGTTGATGAGTAACTGCCTGCGAATCAGGGTAATTTTCGTGATTTTCAGATGCTTTCTTTACGATTCTAGCCCGTAAAGCCCAGGAGCTTTAGACGCCCAAAGGGCACTGGATATACGGGCTTCACTCGCTTTAGCCGCTGTAGTCGGTGACTGAACAGTGCTGTATTATACTGCACGCAGTCATCTACTAAAGGTGGATATGGAACTACGCCAACCTAACAAAACGTATCACACCGATCATAGCATCATGTATAGCTGCCAATATCATGTGATCTTCTGTCCAAAGTATCGGCGTAAGGTGCTGATTGATTCGGTTGCCCCTTCGGCTTTGCGCTACGCGCCTTTACAACTCAAATAGGAATGCTATATCCCATCAAGTGGAGGGAAATCTGGATTAGCGCCTCGTAGAGCAGCATCTTTAATATTTTGATCCACATCCTCGCCAACAATACTTGTTCCTACTGGCACACGCATGACCGCAATAGCTCCAGGTGGGATTTGCTGAGATGGTCGAACAAGCTCCACTATAATAGTATCGCCTTGGTAAATTCGGCGATGCTCCATACTATCGCTGAGTACTGTCATTGCGACGTGCGTGTCTGCATCAAAGCCACACTCAAACCTCACATCTGGATCATTCTCAAACAACTCAGCATCGCCAGCACGTACACCTCCCACGTGTCGCAAATTGGTTGTACGAGGTGGAGATAACCGACGTGACTCTGTGATAACGGGATGTAGCCATTTCCCATTTCGCTCTTCAAGTTGCTGTGCTCGTAGTTTGCCCCTTTCAGTTAACTCCCATCCTCCACCCAAATTATCATCTCTGCGACCAACATATCCCTCTTGTTGAAGATCCGCCAGCCTCTGCGAAATATTGTTGGCCCTTGCATCAAGATTTTCAACAATTCGATTGAGCGGAATGGGCGTCACTTTTGGCCAACTATTCATGAAGATAAGAATTCTATCCTTTGTCGCTCCAGTTTCGCCTCTAGCCATTTCTCCCTCCATAGATTACAGAACTGATGTTCGTATTATAGGGGCAACTTCTTGTCTGAACAAGTGTTTGTTCATTATCCTACACAATATCTAACATGGTTTTCGGATGCTTTCGCTACAGGTATAGGCCATCAATCACATGCTACCCGTTTTGAAGCCTCCTCATTGCACAACATGCTACAATAGATACGTAGCCACACCTATGAACGAACGTTCTTTGCGAGCGCCATATGTCGAATGGTAAACGATGGACAGTCCATGATCGTTATGGCAATATGGTGTACTTGACGCAGGAGCGTTGGCAGCATATTATCGACCCAATCAATCATCCAGAATTAGAGCAGTTTGAAGCGGAGTTACAGGAGACAATCCAAACAGGGCAACGGAAACAAGACAGCTTGAGTTTTCAGAAATATCGCTATAGTAAAACCTTTGGCCATCTGCCTGAGCAGAATACACATATTGTTGCTATTGTGCTCTTCCGATTTTCTGAAGGAGATGATGGAAAGCCGATTGCAAACAACTATATCGTGACGGCCTATATGAAAGAAGTAGGATGAGCCGATGAGTGAGCCTCTCTACAGCTATGATGAGCTCAGTGATACGCTCTCGATTGCCTTTACCATTGGTGAGCATGCAACCGGTATTGAACTCACTGATCACATTCTGCTACGCCTGAATACCCGTGATCGACGGGCGATTGGTATCACTCTTCTGGATTATTCCCTGCTGACACAAACGACAGAAGTTGGGCAAAAGAGCTATCCGCTTACCGGTTTTGATGATCTCACTGAGGAAACACGAGCCTTGGTGATCGACATCCTTCGGCAACCGCCGGTCAACGAAATTCTGGTGCTTTCTGCCTATACTCCGGCCATCAATCAAACCATCCCGATTATTGCTATTCACCCCATTGCAATCAGCCAATCATCATAATGGCCGTAGAGACGCAACATCTTGCGTCTCTACGGCCCGCCAAACCAACGGTTCACTGTGGCGATTCCAGCGTGTGATTAGTTGAGGGCATGCACAACAACATGCCCATAATCTGCGTCATCTGCGGATAATGATGCTCCTTGCGGGTCACGCCTCCAATCAATCTGCGCAATCTGCGCAATCTGCGGATAATAAGGTAACTCCGGCGCAATATCTTGCGTCGCTACGGCTTGCGCCAGGCACGATAGATATCGGCGATCACCTCATCGATTGGCGCTCGGTGTGTCTCAACATCCAATATCTGTGTCTGGCTGGCGGCCTGTTCTAGCAGCGTGGCGATGCGCGTCTGTGCTGCATCAAACACATATTCGTGGCGTCCGATCTCGCTTTTAACGAGCGTTGCACCATGTAGGACTGGCGGCACTGTTTCGGCTGTCTCCAAGACCAACTGACGCTGATCCGTTACATCCTGGCGCAACCGTACGAACGAACCATCAAAGGCAATCGCTCCCTGGTCGATCATCACAATCCGTCCAGCAAGCTGCTCCAGTTCGGCCATATCGTGGCTTGTGACCATGATTGTCACCTGTTGGGTCTGGTTGAGGTGCTTGATGAAATCCAGGATCATGCGCTTGGCCAGAACATCTAACCCGAGGGTTGGCTCATCAAGGAACAATATCTCCGGCTCGTGCAGTAACGCTAACCCAAGCTCGGCGCGCATCTTCTGGCCAAGGCTCAGTTCGCGGGTTAGGCTGTTGAAGAAATCGCCAAGCCCCAACACCTCCTGCATCAATCCCTTCATATGTTCGTAGCGTTGGCGCGGAATATCCCACACCACCCGTTTCCATTCAAAACTCGCCGCCACCGGGTGGTCGATCCATAGCTCGGTGCGCTGGCCAAACACCACGCCGATCCGGCTGACATAGCGTGCCCGTTCGCGAACGGGATCCATTCCAAGCGACCGAACGCTGCCGCTGTCGGGGGATAGTAGCCCGGATAGTAGCTTGACGGTGGTGCTCTTGCCGGCACCATTCGGCCCGGCATAGGCCACAACCTCGCCACGGCGGATCTGCAGGTTGACGCCGCGTAGTGCGCGGACTTCGCGTACCTTTGGGCGCAGCATACTGCTCAGGGTATCGAGAAGCCGTTCGGAGCGCTGTTTCTGGCGAAATGTCTTGTAGACATCAACAAGTTCAACCGCGATGTCCGAGGTTGCTGTAGCGTTGTGATCCAGTGCGTTCATAATTATGCATTCCCTTTCGAAAGATTAGAATCGTAAACAAGGCCAGCAGCAGCGCGACAAATGGGGTGATCCAGCCTGCATATGGTGCCGCATCAATGCCCAGCAATGCGCGGCATGGCGACCAAGCCACCACGCCGACTGGCACGACCGTCATGAGTCCACCCAACAACACTGGACTCAGGCCATCCAGTGGAAACGACTTGAGCTGATCGAGCAGCTGTGTTGCCGAACTGCTGATCTCCTCGGCGGCGCGCGGTGCCCAGAAGGCCAGGCTGCCCCATAGGAACGAAAAGGCTAGCACGGAAGCCACCGATGCGAAGATATTGATCAGCAATAGCACAATCCAGCCGGTTGTGATCGGCAGCGCCAATCCAGCCATCGCCCAGATCAGCAGCCCGATGCCACACAGCAGATTGGCCGAACCAGAGAATGGTACGAAGCCTTCGGTGAGCAGTGAGACGAGCATAGGCTGCGGTTGGATCAGCGTATGATCAAGCTGCCCGCGCCCGATTCTTCTGCTGATCATCAGGACGTTATAGCCGAAGAAGGTGTTCAACAGCCCACTCACGGTTGTTGCATAACCAAGCATAAAGATGATCTGAATCTGGCTCCACGGGCCGATTCCGGCAAAGCGCTCGGCCAATAACAGCATCCCCGTGACCAATGCGATACTTGTGATCGCATCGGAGAACACATAGATACAGGCCAGTTTCAGATCCGCAGCAATGAAGGCCAGATCGAGTGCCGCATACATCCGCCACAAGCGCAGGATACGCCACAACATCCCGGTTCTGCGAGCAGGCGCTGCACTCTCTATGATTGTCGTATCCGCGAGATTATCCGCCATAGGAGACCATCCTTTCGCGCCCGATCTTCCACAGCCAGTGGGCCAGTGGCCACAGTGCCAGCGACCAGCAGATCTGAATGGTTATCAAGGCCAGCGCATCGCCTGCGCCGATATAGATCTGCAGTGGTGCCGAGGCCATTGATGCGAATGGCAACCAGCTAAACAGCGCGCCAACAGCCGGAGGCAACAAGGCCAGCGGCAGCAGCGCACCAGAGAGCAATGTCGTCAGCGCCGTGCGGATCTGCGCGATTGACCAGAGTGGCAGTTGCAGCAACACCAACAAGGCTCCGAAAATAAACTCAATCGCCAGCCCAACCGAAATACCCAGCAACAGGCTGATGATAAACAGACCTCCTGCGGTGGCGCTTGCCGGCAATGGCTGCACACCAAGCAATGGCGCCAGCAACAGCAGCGGCAGCGAGAACGCACACAACTCGAACAGCCAGGTTCCGGCTGCCTCGGCAGTGAACTGCGCGAACAAATTGAGTGGCTGGAGCATCCGGCCAACAATCGAACCCTCCCAGAATGCGCCCTCCAGATTTGTGCGCGGTGACAGTTGCGGGCCAAACACCTCCGCAATCAGGGTGTAGGTCAGCACCGCCGGAAGCGTTAGCCCATCGATTGGACCTTTATCCGCCAGAATGATGCGCCAGATCGCCAGCAACACCGTCACCCGCAACAGACGCATCAGATAGTCGATCACGAACAGCGGGCTATCACCGAGATAGCCAGTCGCCGCCATTGCGGATGTCTTCCAGTATTTCCCCAGATCTCGAATCATCGATACTTCCTCTCAGCCCGCACTCCTGCTGCGCTTCCCCCTCTCCGATTGGGAAAGGGGCCAGGGGTGAGGGACACAAAAAAATCGTGAGCCAGTATGTGGCCCACGACGAACAACGTTCGTTATAATAGTTTACATAATCTAGCTATCGCAGGGCACACTACTCCTATGTCCTACGATATGTATCGCACCACGAAAGCAACTCCAGCAGGTTGTGAGTGCATTCCAGCGCATAAAACAGCCGTTTCCTTCGGTACGAGAACACGCGCATCATACCACAGCCCGCGCTAGCGCTCAATCAGCCGCAAGGCGGAGGATATTGCGAACGTTTTGAGCGAGAATCGCCATGCTATCACTGCGAAAAGGAAAGAGATTGCTATGCCAATCCAGCGCACACAGCTTGAGCAAGCCATCGCCAAGCAGCACGAAAGCCTGCCATTCTCGGGTGTTATCCTTATTCGTGAACATGGCACGATTGTGTTTGAACAGAGCTATGGCCTGGCCAATCGCTCCGATTCATTACCAAATACAATTGATACCAGATTTGCCATTGCTTCTGGCGCAAAAACCTTCACAGGTGTCGCTATCTGCCAGTTAGTTGAAAAAGGGCTGCTCACATTCGATACACTGCTCAAGGATTGCATAGATATTACGTTCCCCGAATTTGACCCAGCTATTACCGTGCATCACCTACTCACACACAGTTCTGGTATTCCAGATTATTTCGATGAAGCAGTGATGACCGATTTCGCAGCGCTGTGGAATGAACAGCCAATGTACCGTATTCGCACAGCGCGTGATTTCCTGCCCATGTTTCAGCAAGGCAGCATGCAATTCGCTCCCGGCACCCGTTTTGCCTATAATAATGCTGGCTATATCGTATTGGGCCTGATTATTGAGCATCTCACCGGCATGCGCTTTACAGAGTATGTCGAAACCAATCTGTTCGCAGCATGCCAGATGGCTGATAGTGGCTATTATGCGATGGATCATTTGCCTCCACGAACGGCCTATGGCTATATTGATGATGAACAGGGCGATTGGCGAACGAATATCTACTCTGTTCCAATTATTGGCGGCCCGGATGGCGGCGTGTTCACGACAGCACCGGATCTGGTGAAGTTCTGGGATGCATTACTGGGCAATCAACTGTTAACGAAGGAAACCGTCGCAACCATGCTCACAGCGCATTATGCAGCCGAAGAATCCTTCTATGGCTATGGAGTATGGTTAGAGAAGAGCAACGATAGCGTCTCACGCTATGCAATGATTGGTGGAGACCCTGGAGTAAGGTTTTATTCTGCATTCTATCCAGAAACGCGCATCCAAACCACCGTGATTGGCAATACAGAAACTGCCATGTGGCCCATGCAGCGCTGTATTCTATCGGTGATAGAAACATAGATGGCCCAAGACGCAAGATGTTGCGCCTCTACGGCATATTTGCGTCTATAGTAGTCTGTCAACGCTGATGTGACGATTGAGTTTCGCGCAGGGGCGCGATATATCGCGCCCGTACGATTCGATTGTTCAGATCAGCGATGACGGACTTCTACGGTCCGACACAGGAGATAGTGCAATGACGCCTGCTAATAATCTGGTGGCAGCAATCGATAGTATGGTGCAGGAAGTGTACCAGCCAACAGAACCAGGAGCCGCGATCATCGTGGTTAAGGATGGCCAGGTTCTGTACCGTCGTGCAATTGGGTTGGCGAATATGGAGCTTGGGGTGCCAATCACACCCGAGATGATCTTTCGGCTTGGGTCGATCACCAAGCAATTCACTGGAGTTGCGATTCTGCTGTTAGCACAACAGGGCCGCTTGGCATTGAGTGATCCGATCACGAAATTCCTGCCCGAATACCCAACCCATGGACACACGATCACGATTGAGCATCTGTTAGCCCACACATCGGGAATCCGTAGCTATACCGATATGGCTGAATGGCAACCAAACTGGCGCAAGGATTTTACGGTTGCCGAGCTGATCGATTTCTTCAAATATCAGCCGATGGAGTTTGCCCCAGGCACACGCTGGTCGTATAGTAATTCTGGCTACCATTTGCTGGGAGCGATCATCGAACAGGTTGCAGGGCAACCATATGAACAATTCCTTCAGCAGCAGATCTTTGAGCCACTCGGCATGCAGCATACATGCAACGATAGCACACGCCGGATTATTCCATTGCGTGTGGCTGGCTACACAAAAGATGGCGATGCGTACGTCAATGCCGAATATCTGAGCATGACCCAACCATATGCGGCGGGCGGCCTGCTTTCGACGGTCGATGATCTGGCGATCTGGAATGCGGCGCTTAGCAACAATACGCTGCTGCCTGCCGAAACACTCAAACAAGCATGGATACCATATAAGCTTGCGGATGGATCATCGACGGGCTATGGCTATGGTTGGGCGATGGATACATGGCAGGGCCGGCCAACGATTGAGCATGGCGGCGGCATTCATGGGTTCGTCACCTATGGGTTGCGTATGCCCGAGGACGATCTGTTTATTGCGGTTCTCTCGAATAACGAGAGCATCCGTTTGGTGGAATTCCTGGCACTCAAGATCGCCGGGCTGGTGATTGGTGCCCCATATGTGCAGCCAGTTCCGATCACCCTCGCTGCACACGAGCTTGCAGCATTCGTTGGCACCTATCAATTGCCACATAATCAGGAGTGGACGATCACGCTCGAAGATGGACAGTTGATCGGCCAGCGAACACATTGGCCGCGCATCAGTTTGATCCCCATTGACAAGACAGCGTTTTATTTTGAAGCCATGCCATTGTTCCGGTTTGTCTTTACGCAGGGTACAACACTCGAGCTGCATGGCCGATCTGGCCTGGAAGAAACGGCGGTACGCAGCACGATGGAATGATCAGTCGGGTAAGGCTACTATGTTCTTGTTAGAAAGAATGTCTGTGGCCCGCCAGCGCCCGTTGGTCATGCCACGGCTGCGATCAATCGGTGATTGTGGCTGATTGCCCCTCTCCCCAACCCCTCCCACTGGTGGGGAGGGGCGCACAGGGTTTGCAAGAGGTCAATCCCCTCTCCCCGGCGTGGGAGAGGGGGCAGGGGTGAGGTGGAGAAGGCGCATCAGGACGCCTTCGGCCAAAAACACTACACATGAAAGGAGAGGGGGCAGGGGTGAGGGCAGTTCTTGGTTCATCATGCCGCATTCTGACTCCTGACTCCTGACTCCTGACTCCTCACTGGCCCGGATTTCCACACGCACCCGGCTGCTAGGGTAGCTGCACATGCCAGCCCCCATAACAATGGCCGATAGCCGATTGTCACCGAGAGCGCACCAGCACCCACCGGCGCAATCACTCGTGCCCAGGTTGCGAGCATGGTCAGTGAGCCATTGATGCGCCCATATGCGCTGCTGCCATAGCGCTCGGCAACCAATGCTGCCCGCACTGGTGTGGCCGCCCCTGCGCCCAACCCGAATATGGCCACGTACAGCAGCACCCCGGCCTGTGATGGAACCAGCAACAGAACAACAACGGCGATTGCCTGCATCACAAACAGCAGCACCGTCAGCCACCTGAGTGTCAGCCGCCCACCCAATGGTGCCAGCGTGAGCCGCCCGCTAACCGACATCAGGCCGTGCATGCCAGCAGCCAATGCCGCAAACGAGCTTGGGTAGCCCTGCTCTAGTAAATAGGCCACAATATGCACATTCAGCGTCGTGATCACCAGTGTCGTTAGCGAGAAGGCGCTTGCCAGCCACCAGAATGAACCACTGCGCCACACATTCGGTGCAGGCAGGAGTTCTGTCGCAATTGGCACATGCAACACACTGGATGAATCGCCATCTGGCAGCAACCCCAGATCCTGTGGGCGGCGGCGCAACAGCACAGCATGGGGCAGAATTGTGATACATCCGACGATCACGGTGAGCTGAACGAGGGCCATGCGCCAGCCAGATAGCGCCACCAGCCGCTCAATCAGTGGAATATAGATCAGGCTGGCCAGCCCGCCAAAGAAGGTCAGCACTGCCAGGGCGCGGCTGCGATCCCGCCGAAACCAGATGGTGATCGCGGCAAAGGCTGGTTCATACAGAATCGCGGCCATCGCCAGGCCCAGCCCGATCATCACCACATAGAAGCCAACCACACTGCTGATCTGCGACCACGCCAGCAGCAGGAGTGTCGCCGCAATCGAGCCAATCGTCATGAGCCTGCGGGTGCCGTGCTGATCGATCCAGTGCCCAATCGGCACGGCAACAATGCCAGAGGCCAGCAGCGCAAGCGAGAACCCACCAGTCAGGATCGTCCGCGACCAGCCAAGATCGGCGCTGATGGCTGGCATCAGCACCCCGAACCCATAATAGACCACGCCCCACGATGTCAATTGCGTGAGTGAGAGGGTCAGCACAATCACCCAGCCATAATAGAACCGCCCAGATGTTAGGCGCATCAGCATCTCAGATTCCGACCAGCGGGCTACGCCGCTCGATCAGCAGCGTATCGCGCCATTGGCCAGCCCACGGCCCGATCTCCATCCTGGCGATTCGCTCGCGCCGCCCAACCACCCGAAATTCGCAGCGTTCGTGCAATCGGACACTGGCACTATTTTCGGGAAAGATGCTCGATTGAATCATCCAGATGCCATGCGCCTCGGTGATTCGAATGAGTTCTGCCATAAGCAGCGAACCTAGCCCCTGCCCACGCGCCGCATCTGCGGTATAGACGCTATGCTCAACCACACCAGCATAGCAGGCTCGGCTTGATGTGGGACTGATGGCTGCCCAACCCTGGAGGCGCTCGCCATCGCGGGCAACAATACTACATGCATTCAGCTTACTAGCGCACCAGGCCTGCCACGAGGCCGGTGGTTCGGTGGCAAATGTGGCATTGCCGGTCGCAATGCCATCACGATAGATCACTGCAACATCTGGCCAATCGGCCTCGGTCATCGGTTCAATCTGCGCCATGGTCTCCTCAAGATGTGTTCAGCCTCAGCATTCAACAGCCAGGAGTGCAAACAATACACATATAAGGACATATAGCAATCCTATCGGATTTGTAAAAAGGGAATGGGAGATTTCTTTCGGGACACCCAGAGGATACCCAGCCCCAAACCCCGCTTTGCGCTACGCGCCTTTACACTTCAAATAGGACTGCTATAGCTGACAGCTGACGGCTGATAGCTGAAATGCTACTGACAGCCACACCCGCCGGATGTATCGCTGCCACAGCAATCGGCCTTTTCCTCTGGCGCGCAACACGATGCCTGCACAACCGAACTACAACAGGCGTTCGCGGCTTCGGCAACAGCAATTGGCTGGAGCGCCACCAGCCCAATGCCGCGATCAAAGCTCGCAATCGGCAGCAGATCGATGGTGTTGTGTGCTGCCACACTGGCCGTAGCAGGGCTACAGCAGGCTGTAGCGCCATTCTCACTTCCACAGCCACTATTGCGATCTGTCGAGCAGACACCCGTTTCCGGTAGGATCAATTGTACATCACGAGCCGCTACCCAATCGCCAGCCAGTGCTGCAACAACCGAGCGCACCTGCTCATAACCAGTCAGCATCAGGAAGGTTGGCGCACGGCCATAGCTCTTCATACCAACAATATACAATCCTGGCTCCGGGTGGCTCAGCTGATCAACACCATGGGGCGGCACACTGCCACAGCTATGCAGGTTTGGATCGATCAACGGGGCCAGTGTTATTGGCGCTTCGACACTTGGGTCAAGGCCCAAGCGCAGTTCGCCGAGGATGCTCAAATCAGGCCGGGACCCGGTGGTCGCAATGATTTCATCAACCGCTGGGAGCGACATTGTGGCACTGCTCACAACAACGCCATCGGTGGTTCGTTCCAGCCGCTCAATCGCAAACCCGGTGATCATGTGGATTGCACCGCTCTGAACGAGCTGCTGCATGCGTGTGCCCAACGCACCACGAGCTACTAACCCATCATTCTCGCCGCCACCATACAACTGGCTCAGATCTGTCCGCCGAATCGCCCAGGTGATCTGCGTGAGTGGCGCTTGTTCGGCCAGGGAGGCCAGATCAAGCAGCGCATTAAAGGCTGAATGACCACTGCCAATAACCAGAACCCGTTTGTTGGCATAGCGCAATCGCTCGCGCTCAAGCACATCCGGGATACCATAGTAAATCCGATCTGCCAGTACACGCTCACCCAAGGCCGGTAGCCCGCTGGAACCCAATGGATTTGGGTGGGTATAGGTGCCAGAAGCATCGATCACCGCCTGCGCCAGAACCTGCTCCTCGCGACCATCGCTATGCTCGACATGCAGCACAAATGCAGCATTCGCCCGCCCCGAATCTTTCATTTTATCGCGGCCCTGGCGCGCAATCGCCATAACCCTGGTATTCGTATGAATATGCGGCGCAAGTGCTCGATGTTCTGCCAATGGCGCAAGGTACTGCTCGATCAGTTCTGTGCCAGTTGGGTATACCTGTGCATCTGGCTCCTGCCAGTTCGTCTCACTCAGCAACTCGCGTGCCGCTGCGTCAACAACATACCGCCAGGGTGAGAAGAGCTGGACGTGGCCCCAGGAATGTACACCTGCACCAATCTGTGCGCCAGCCTCAAAAACGATTGGCCGCAGACCGCGCTGCACAAGATGCGCCGCTGCTGCCATGCCCACCGGCCCAGCACCGATCACGGCAATTGGCAGGTTGCCTATGCTTGTAGAAGTTCCGTGAGTCGCCATATGTGCCTCCCTTAACATATATCGATAACCGTCAATATAACCTATGCCGCAGACTGTACCAGATACATTGATGATTGTCAATGTATATATTGACAATCATCAATGTACGAGATATGATGTACGTGTTCAAGGAGAATAGTACCATGGCGACGACAGATCTGATCATTCCTGAAACAGCCCGCCGTTCGGGTGATTGCTGCGATAGCAGCGCCACACCACGGCTTTCCGATAGCGAGGCGGCGGCGGCAGCGGATCTGTTCAAGGCACTGGCCGATCCCGCACGGCTACAGATTCTGGATGTACTCAGCCAACATGCCGGCGCGGTGTGTGTGTGTGATCTGGAGGGTGTGGTTGGGCTGCCGGATGCCAATGGACAGCGGCCCAAGCAATCCACGATCTCGCATCATCTGCGGGTACTCCGTGATGCCGGGCTTGTCGATTGCGAGAAGCGCGGGCTATGGGCCTATTACTATGTACGCCGCGAACGGCTGGCATCTGCGCTGGGTATCCTGGACATGCTGCGCTAGAGGTGCGCCGATCCCTATTGCCACCATCGCGGGCGGTTCACGAACCGCCCTATGCCCTGTGCGGCACTGGCAATTGTCCCCATGGATGTCGCCAACGATCGCCAATCGCCACCAATGCGGGCAGACACGCAGGTCTGCCTCTACGAATTACATCGCCTTCATACCGCCCCGCATGGTTGCCCTCGTTGCGTATCATCCCAACGGGTAGGCGCGGGCGTTGGCGGTGCAAACGCCGCTGGTCTATCCACTACATATAGCGTGCGCGCTGCTGATGGCTGAGAGCTGAATGCTGCCTCTCACCGCTCAATCACCAGCGGCTCGCCTGTTTCCAGCCATGTCTTCAGGCCAGAAAGAATCTGTGCCCAGCCCGTGGCGAGTTGAGGTGTCAGCTCGCTCAGTGGGTCGAGATTCTCGTGGATTACTGTCACGCGGCATGTGGCACCGGTTGGCTCAATCGCCCATGTCACCTTCGATGGGTGGGCATCTTCTGCCGTTCCCCATGTTGGTGAAAAGGTTGTGACTAGCCTCCGTGGCGGATCGATCTCAAGCACCACACCCTCAAGCAGTGCCACGCCATCTGGCGTTAGATAGCGATATGGCGCACCTGGTTCCCAACTTGATTCAACCCGAGTTCCAATATAATAGTTTGGTGTCAGCGTGCCATCAATCAATGCCTGCCATAGCCGTTCGGGTGTTGTGCGAATATAGATTTCAAACACACGATTTGGTCGTTCGCTCATCGATGAATCCTCTAAACGATACTTCAGTTCGGTTAAATTACGCGCCCATGGTTGGGCATATTTACTCACCCAGCGATCATAGACAAGCTGAATCGGCACGCTATTCAGGTAGTGGCGCTTCTCACGCCCGATTTTGCGCGTCGTGAGCAGGCCAGCTTCCTCAAGAATCTGCAGGTGCTTCATCGTGCCAAAACGTGTCATCGGCAGATGCACCTGCAACTCAAGCAGCGTGAGCCCATCCTGCTGAAACAACAGATCGAGCAACAGACGGCGGCTTGGATCCGCTAAAGCCTTGAATATCGCGTCATCATCCATAATCATAGTATACGTGACTTTATGGTCACTCGTCAATCGCGAGTAGTGAATAAAAGAACGAGCGAACAAGCGAAACGGTGCTTTATTCGCAAAATCTGCGTCATCTGCGCCATCTGCGGATAATTTACCTCACCCGCCTTGCGGGTATCCTCTCCGATCCGGTTTAGGGGCCGGGGGTGAGGTCAAGCTATTCCCCACGAACAACTACTCCAAACAACTGGATCAACTGCACGGCTTGGGCTGGATCAACAATCACGCCAGCCAGTTCGCGGGTACCGATCTGCAAGCGAGTGATTGTTGATCCGCGCAGATCGGTGCCTTTCATGTTGGCATTCCGAAAATCGGCCCCCGTCAGATCACATGTATCGAACACCACCCCCGAGAGATCGGCCCCATCAAATGAGGCATCGCACAGCGAACAGTGCTCAAACCGCACCGAACGACAACTCGATGTCCATATGCGTAGCATATTGGCCATACAACGGCTGAAACGCACATCTTCGAGATCGGCATTCAGCAAACTGGTGCCAAGCAGGCGGCATCCCTGAAATTCGACGCGCCGAACATAGGCCTTTTCCAGCACACATCCCGCAAAATCGACGTTTTCGCAGCGCGTATCGACGGCCTGCAACAGCGGCAGGCGCGCTTGCTGTAATCGCACGCCGCTGAGTTGGAGTTGATCAAATGAAACATCATCGGCCTCCTGACCATCGAGCGCAAGGTTTACCCAACGCTGCTGGGTATAGTGGCCACCCGCTTCCAGTTCTGTCAGGATGGTTGGTTCGGAGGGAACTGGTTGTTTGAACTGCGGAGCCTGCGGCATTCCACGCTGGCTGCTCGATTTTCGTTGCAATGCTGTTGCTCCTTTTTTCGCACGGTTCTATGTTACACACAATGCTGAACAAATAAAACATTGCAACATTGGTTCACTTTAGGCATTATTTTCACCATTCTTTTAGGACATTATCGATCTATATTTCATCATTGTTATATATACCAGATATACGCCGCTTCTATGTGTATGTGCAGAGCTTTTGGTGAGAGAAGATAAGCTCGCTTCCATTGCATAGCGCGCTGCTCAACTCAACACCCTGGGAAGGAAGTAGGCCCATGAACCAATTCAGCACAAGTATACAAGGTACCTATGATCCTCTGCTCGTGGCCCTATCCTACATTGTCGCTTCAATGGCTGCATATGCAGCCCTTGATCTTGCTGCACGCGTGACTGCAAGCCAGGGACGTGCGCGCTATATCTGGCTTGTTGGTGGAGCAGCCACGATGGGGCTTGGAATCTGGACCATGCATTTTACCGGTATGCTGGCGCTGCATCTGCCGCTGCCCATGAATTATAATATCCCGTTAGTGGTTGTTTCGCTGCTGATTGCAGTTGCTGTATCGGGGTTCGCCCTGTTCGTTGCCAGCCGACCAACACTCGCGTGGGGTTCACTCCTGATCGGCGGAGTGTGTATGGGCGGTGGCATCGCGGCCATGCACTACACTGGCATGGCTGCGATGGAGATCCCTGGCACCATCCAATATGATCCCGTTTGGTTCGGAGCATCAATTGTGATCGCGATTGGTGCATCGATTGCAGCACTATGGCTAGCATTTAATCTGCGCGTTGCACCAACGAAGATCAGACGCTGGCTGGCACTGAAAATCGGCAGCGCCTTGGTTATGGGGGCCGCAATTGCTGGTATGCACTACAGTGGCATGACCGCCGCCCAATTCTCAACCACAGACACGACCCATCTCGGGATGGCGATGGATGAGACGACAACAGTGTTGTTTGGTGCTGGTCTCAGTAGTGCCACGCTGCTTATTCTGAGTGTTGTGCTGCTCTCTGCGCTTGTCGACCAACGTTTCTCAACGCAAACGGCAACATTTGAGTCGCTGTTTGTTCATAGCACCGATGCGATCTGGGCACTCGATTTGCATGGTACGGTTCTGCGTGCAAACCCTGCCGCAGCTCAGTTGGTTCGTTATCGGCTGGAAGATCTGCGGACACACCCACTTACGAAACTGATTGTGGCCGAGGAAGCCCAGCTTTTTGCTGGCCAGCTCGATACTGCTGCACAGGGCACACCCCAACAGGGCGAATATACCATTATGCAGCGCGATAGCCAGCTCGTATTTGGCCATGTCACAATGGTGCCAATTATTGTTGGCGATCAGATCATTGGTGTTTACAATATCATTCGCAATATAACAGCCCGTCGGCAGGCTGAAGATGCACTGCGCCAACAACGCGATCTGTACGAACGGCTGTTAACGGGCATTAGTGATCTTGAGGAAGGGGTTCTGGTTGTCGAAGATCAACGGATCACCTTTGCCAATGATGCATTCAGCCGTATCAGTGGTTATTCCCAAGCGGAGTTGCATGCGCTCCCAATGCAAGAACTTGTTGCACCAGATGATCACACAGCAGATCGATCGCTTGAGGATCTCATGGGTGGCAGCAGCGGGCGATGTGAGACTGGGGTGCAGCATAAGTTCGGGCATCGGGTTCCGGTTGAGATAGCATCACAGGTGCTGGAGCAGGATCAGCACTCCCAACGCATTACCGTGTTCCGCGATATCACCGAACGCAAGCGGGCGCAAGCAGAACTGGCCGCCGCAACCGCAGAAATCGAACACTCCGCCCGTACAGCCACCGAACTGGCTATTGCTGCCGATGCAGCCAACCAGGCCAAATCTGCATTCCTGGCGAACATGAGCCACGAGATTCGCACACCAATGAATGGCGTGATTGGGATGACGGGCCTGCTGCTGGATACACCACTGAGCACCGAACAGCAGGAATTCGTTGAGACCATTCGCTATAGTGGCGATGCGCTGCTCACGATTATTAACGACATCCTGGATTTCTCCAAGATCGAATCGGGCAAGCTGGATCTGGAACAGCACCCATTTGATCTGCGCGATTGTGTTGAATCGGCACTCGATCTGCTGGCACCATGTGCCGCTGAGAAACAGCTCGATCTGGCCTACTTAATCGATCAGCATGTGCCAGTCACGCTGATCGGTGATGTGACGCGCCTGCGGCAGATTCTGGTGAATCTCCTCAGTAATGCGATCAAGTTCACCGAGCATGGCGAAGTTGTGGTCACGGTTGCGACCGAACCGGCACAGGGCGAATCGTGTATGCTGCATATCGCTGTTCGTGATACGGGCATTGGCATTCCTGCCGACCGCATGGATCGTCTGTTTCGTGCGTTTAGTCAGGCAGATAGCTCGACAACACGCCAGTATGGTGGCACAGGCTTAGGGCTGGTGATCAGCAAGCGCCTGAGCGAATTGATGAGCGGCACGATGTGGGTTGAGAGTACACCTAGCCAGGGTGCCACCTTCCATTTCACCTTTTTGGCGGATGTTGCTGCAAGCCAGCCACGGCTCTATCTGCGCGGCGCTATTCCGCAACTCAAGAATAAGCGTTTGCTGATTGTGGACGATAACGCAACCAATCGCCGCATCCTGACATTACAGGCCGAATCGTGGGGCATGATCGCGCATAGTGCATCAAGCGGCGCAGAGGCACTACAATGGTTCAGCAAGGGTTCTCCATGCGATATCGCAATCCTGGATATGCAAATGCCAGTGATGGATGGGATGCAATTGGCCGATGCGATCCGTCAACAGCCAGCCACCATGAAGCTGCCGCTGATCCTGCTGACATCGCTTGGCCGCCGATTGGAGGATATGGCCTCCAACCTATTTGACGCCTGCCTGTCCAAACCAGTCAAATCCTCCCAGCTGTATGATGCATTGCTACAGATCATTGATGTCGCGCCGATCCACCATATCAAATCCGCAGCTCCACTCCTTGATGGAAAAATGGCCGAACGCCTGCCATTGCGCATTCTACTGGCCGAGGATAACGCCATCAACCAGAAGGTCGCACTGCGCACACTCGAACGGCTTGGCTATCGGGCAGATGTGGCCGCCAATGGCCTGGAAGTGCTTGAGGCCCTGGCCCGCCAGAACTATGATCTGATATTGATGGATGTGCAGATGCCCAAACTCGATGGGCTGGAAACAACCCGCCGCATCCACCGCGAGATACCAGCAGCGCAACGGCCACAGATCGTTGCGATGACTGCCAACGCGATCCAGGGAGATCGCGAGGAATGCCTTGCCGCCGGAATGGACGATTATATCAGCAAGCCGGTACGAGTCGATGCATTGATCAAGGCCCTGGAGAATCTCGTGCCGCATCTGTCAATCCATCCCGGCCCTCCATTGCCTGCTGAGGCCGAATCAATACTACCCATGCTTGATCAGAATGTGGCAACGCGATTACAGGCAGAACTTGGCGATAGCAGCCCAACACTGATCATTGAACTGATCGATCTGTTTCTGGAGGAAGGGCCAGCAACATTGAAAACGATGGCTCAAGCACTGACTGATGACAACGCAATTTCACTCCAGCGTGCAGCCCATACACTCAAATCCACAAGTGCGCTGCTTGGTGCTCGGCTCCTTGCAGCCCACTGTGGTACCATCGAAGAACTCGCTGGTGTTCAACGGCTCGCCGAAAGCCTGCCGCAGATACGCCAAGTAGAAGCGATCTATGCCCAAACTGAGCAAGCCTTACGAGCGATGCGCGCAGAGATGAGCGGCTATTCTGCCTGACAGTGTATCGTTGCCATTCTGAAGCAACCTTGCTTCGTTTATAGGAACGCAACAATTTATACTATCGATAGGTTGCAATCCGTTGCGATACACGATCACTCACGAACTCTGGGAGAGATATGTTACAGCGTCGTCGAAATACAGCCACAGGTCAATCAGTTGTCGAACTGAGCCTGATTCTGGTGCTTGTGGTCATGGCCTCCTTGCTCATGTTGAACAGCCTTGGTGTTAATCTACAGAGTATCTATTGTCGCGCAGCATCGTCGCTTGGCAGCTCTTCCTGTGAACATCTGCTGAGTGATGATCTGGCGAGCCTGAATGGCTGGCAGGTGGTCAGTGGTACCTGGACAAATACCGGAGGCCGATTAAATGGTGGGCCGGGCGAAGGGCGCGTGTTCAAAGATCTTAATGCGAGCGACTACGTCGTTACTGTGAATGCCGCTAACCTCAAACAAGGCAATGGCTATGGAGTCTTCTTTCGCACCAGCAATCCAACACGGGTGAATGGCTATTCGTTTCAATACGATCCTGGCGCAAATGGCATGCTGATACGCAAGTGGGTCAATGGTAACGAGATCAATCCACCAATTGCCTATGCATCGGCCCCGAACTACAACTGGTATGGCCCGGATCGGCAGGTTCAGATTGTTGCCCAGGGCAGCTCGATCACGGTAAAAATCGATGGTAAGCAGGTGCTAGCAGCAACCGATAGTACCTATTCTTCTGGCGGCGTTGGCTTTCGTACCTGGGATAGTACCAGTACCTCGTTTTCTGGCCTGACGGTTGATCGGACAGCACCATAGGAGTTCATAATGGGAACAGATGCTACGCCACCTACGCCACCGATGCCATCGATGGAAGAATATGCCCAAAGCCTTGTGCGCCGCCCGCCAGATCCCAAGCAGCGCCGGTTGATCTGGGTGCTGATCGCCAGCCTGACGGTACTTGTGGTTGTGTTGGGCCTGGTCAATCTCGTTCAGAGCAATCAATTTGCGGTATTCAGCGGCAATGGCTCAATCTCTGGGATGATCGTTGATGGGAGCGGTAATCCAGTCAATGCGGATGTATTTATCGAGCGCAGCACCATCGAGAGTCGCAGTGATAGCACAGGCCGTTTCGCGATCAGTGGTATTCCAACTGGCCAACAGATCGTCGTGGTCGCCCATAACGGCATGGGCCAGGAATATCCTGTGGTTGTCACCGCTGGCGGTATCACAGATATTGGTATTGTTCGTGTTTCGAAGACAGCAGTACCTGGCGAATGAATGAGCAGCCAGGTGTTGTTCGATTGCTATATGGATGAGGTAATATATGGCTCCACGCATTTTAGTTGTTGATGATAGCGCCATGAATCTTAAGATTGTGGCAGCCTCACTTGCGCCGGCTGGCTATGAGATTGTGCTGGCGCATAATGGGCACGAGGCGTTAGAACGCGCTGCGGCACAACAACCAGATCTGGTTATTCTCGATGTCATGATGCCCGATCTCGATGGCTATGAAGTCTGCCGACGCCTCCGGCGGACACCGGCATTCGCACAGCGCCCGATTATGATGCTGACTGCCAACGATACCCTGCAGGAACGCATTCAGGGGCTGGAGGCCGGTGCGGATGACTACATGAGTAAGCCGTTCGAGCCAGCCGAACTTCAGGCGCGTATTAAGGCGTTATTACGCCGTACGATGCCCACACCAGTTGCGCCACTCGCAGCGCAGGGGAAGGTCATCGCCCTGTTCTCACTGCGTGGCGGTATTGGCGTCTCCACACTTGCCGCCAACATGGCGGTTGGGCTTTCGCAACTCTGGGGTTCATCAACTGCTCTGGTTGATCTCGCTTTTGCGAGCGGCCAGAGCGCACTCTTGCTGAATCTGCCATTACGCAAAACCTGGAGTGATCTTGTTGACCTGCCAATCGAAGAGATTGATAGCGGCATCCTGGATCGGGTTCTGCTGGCCCACGAGAGCGGTGTTCAGGTACTTGCAACAGGCTCACGCCCAGAGCATCATGAGTTCATTACTGGTGCCCATGTCACGCAGGTCGTTCAGCAGCTTCGTGAGCGCTTTCCATATGTCGTTCTGGATCTGCCGCACGATTTTCAGGAGACATCGCTGGCAGCATTGGATTCGGCAGATCAGATTCTACTGGTTGTTGCACCCGAGATCGCTTCTGTATGTGCTGCGGCAGGAGCCATTGATGTATTTCATCAACTGGATTATCCGCCCGATAAGGTAACCCTGGTGCTGAATACAACAATTGAGCGTGGTGGGCTGGCGCTCAAGGATATTGAGCAAACCCTCAAACAAACCATCCCATTGACATTGCCATGCGCCTCGGAACTGTTTGTTCGTGCGCTCAATCGCGGGATTCCCTTGGTGACAGAGCATGCTACCAAACCGCTAGGTGCCATACTTGAGGATTGGGCCTTTCTGCTCAGTACCGAAGCACAGCGGCGTGAGCGTCCGGCTAATCCCACACCAGCCTGGCAGCGCTTGGCCCAACGTGCCCAGCAACGCCGTACTGCACGATAAGGTACGATAGATATGACAAGTGCAAAGCCACCCATTCCTGCAAATGAAGCAGACCGAATAGCTGCGCTCCAATCCTATCAGGTTCTCGATACCGAGGCTGAGGAGGATTTTGATGATCTTACTCGCCTGGCTGCTACCATCTGTGGTGTTCCAATTGCGCTGATCAGCCTGATCGACACTCATCGGCAGTGGTTTAAATCGCAGATCGGGCTTGATCTCAGCGAAACAGCCCGTGATATTGCATTCTGTAGCTATGCGATCACTGAGCCTGATGATATCTTTATTGTTCCAGACGCAGCACTCGATTCCCGGTTTCGCGAAAATCCACTTGTAACCGGTCAGCCGAACATCCGTTTCTATGCTGGAACTGCGCTTGTCACATCCGCTGGCTATGCCCTTGGCACGCTGTGTGTCATTGATCGCATGCCCCGCGATCTTTCGCCCGAGTTGCTTGATGCCCTGCGCGTGTTGGGTCGGCAGGTGGTTACGCAGCTTGAGCAGCGGCGGCATATTGCACAGCTCAAGGCAGCAATCGCTGCTCATGAGGCCAGCGAGCAGCAAGCCCAATCAATGGCCCATGCCGCTAGCCGCCAGGCACAAACCCTGCACCTGATTGATCAAGTGCGGACGGCATTGGCGCGTGAATTGGATCTGCCACGGGTGCTGCGGATTATTGTTGATGCGATTGCTGAAACATTTGGCTATTCACATGTGAGCCTGTATGTCCTACAGGATGATGTGATGGTGCTGCAACATCAGGTAGGCTATACGGATTTAATGACCGAGATCCCAAATACATCAGATATTATTGAACGAGGAATCCATGCGAGTGATCCAGCGCTGCTGCCAACGAACCCCGATGTTGTTGCTACTGGTTCCGAGATCGTTGCAGAGGTGTGTGTGCCACTGCTCATGCGCCAGGCGGTTGTTGGCATGCTCAATGTGGAAAGCACGATCCCTGGTGAATTAACCCACGATGATCGCGATATTTTGGTAACGCTCAGCGATCAGTTGGCCGCTGCAATCGAGCGTGCCGAACTATATGGTGAACTGCAACAGACGGTCAGTGAGACGCTGTTACTCAATCGGGTGATTGCAGCGGCGGCAGCGATGCGTGAGCCAACAGAGGTGCTCAGCGTGGTGTGTGCAGAACTTGCTACGGCATTTCATGTTCCACAGGTTGCCTGTGGATTATTTGATGCGGAGCATACCCAGTTGAGAATCATTGCTGAGTATCGCGAACCAGATCGCCCATCGGGGCTTGGTGCTGTTATTCCCGTTCTTGGGAATGAGTTGACCCAGGAAGTGATTGCGACACAAGCACCGGTACAAGTGCCGAATATCGCAACCGACCCACGCACGGCGATTACTGCGGATTTGTATGCGCGCCGCGGAACAGCGGCGATTCTGATCATGCCACTGTTTAGCCGTAATACGATCATCGGTACGATTGGGATTGATTCGCTTACCCCACGCTGCTTTAGCGATGCCGAACTTGCGCTGGCACAGAGTGTGGCATCGGCGGTAAGCCAGGCGCTAACCAATGTCGAACTGTATGCTGTTGTTCAGAATGAACTGGCTGAACGAACCCGTACCGAACTGGTATTGCGCGCAACCCACGAACGAGTCGCTAGTATTCTGGAGAGTATTACCGATGCCTTTTTTACGCTGGATACCAGCTGGCGCTTTACCTATGTGAATCCCGAGGCCGAGCGCTTGCTTGGCCAACCACATGATGCCTTGATTGGGCATGTCATCTGGGATGTCTTTCCAGAGTCGCTTGGTTCCAGCTTCGAGGAGAACCATCGGCGTGCGATGACCGAGCGGACGGCACTACAGTTTGAAGCCTACTATGCGCCACTCGAGCTGTGGACAGAAGTGCGCGATTATCCATCGCCCGATGGAATAGCCGTCTATTTTCGTGATATTAGCGCGCAGAAGCGCTTCTATGCCGAGCTTGTTCGAGCAAAAGAAGCTGCCGAGGATGCAACCAGAGCCAAATCAGAATTCCTGGCCAATATGAGCCACGAGATCCGCACACCAATGAATGCGGTGATCGGGATGACTGGCTTATTGCTGGATACGGCACTCAATTCCGAACAGCACGAGTATGCCGAAACCATCCGTATGAGTGGCGATTCACTGCTCACAATCATCAATGATATTCTCGATTTCTCGAAGATTGAATCGGGCAAACTCGATCTGGAACAACAGCCATTCGATCTACGCGATTGCCTTGAAGCAGCGCTTGATCTGGTGGCACCGCGTGCTGCCGAGAAACAGCTCGATCTGGCCTATCAGATTGCGCCGAATGTCCCACACACAATTGTTGGCGATGTGACGCGCATTCGGCAGATCCTGGTCAATCTGCTTTCCAATGCGGTCAAGTTTACCCACAGCGGCGAAGTGGTGGTGTTGGTGCAGGCAGAGGTGCAGAAGGACGATCTCTATACGCTGCATCTGATGGTTCGTGATACTGGCATTGGCATTCCTGCCGATCGCATGGATCGCCTCTTTCGGGCCTTTAGTCAGGTCGATACCTCAACGACTCGCCAGTATGGTGGCACTGGGCTGGGCCTGGTGATCAGCCAGCGCTTGTCTGCGCTCATGGGCGGGCGGATCTGGGTCGAAAGCCAGCTTGGGATTGGCACCACCTTTCATGTGACCATCCAGGCGCGCGCCGCCACCGCTCCGCCACGTGTCTATCTGCGCGGCATTGTGCCCCAACTCACCGGCAAGCAGCTGCTGATCGTTGATGATAATGCTACGAATCGGCGGATTCTCACCACACAGGCAGAATCCTGGGGTATGCACGTTCGCGCTGCTGCATCCGGACCGGATGCACTGGCCTGGATCGCACAGGGTGCGTTGTTTGACATTGCGCTATTGGATATGCAAATGCCCAGAATGGATGGAACCGAGTTAGCGCGTGCTATCCGAGAATATCGTACATCTGCTCAACTTCCGCTCATCCTGCTCACCTCGCTTGGGCGGCGTGAGAGTGATCGCGAAGGCGGGCATTTTGCCGCCATGCTCACCAAGCC